>NZ_JAUQWJ010000042.1:0-12253 GCF_036857595.1 Streptomyces sp. AHA2 | reverse complement strand
CCGGCACGAGCTGCTCGACGATCCCCACCATGACCGACAGACTACCGAGCCAGCCAAATGAGATGGCGTCTAAGACGGTTGATGCAGCGCTCGACGGTGTTCCGCTCCTTGTAGGTCTCGGCGTCGAAGCCGGGCGGGGCAGCGCTGGCGGGCGGCCGTTCCAGCGCCGACAGCCGCTAAGCCCGCCTGCAGCGCAAGACCCTCAGCTTCCGAAGCGACCGGAACTTGGAGAGGCTGCGCGCCGCGTCTTCCGGCTGTACGGGTGAGGAGCGACCCTAGTATTCGACGCCGACTCGTTAATCCGGGGCTAACCGGGGCGGAAACTGACACCGCTAGCAATACGAGGAGATTGTCGGAGTTTCCTCTAGTCACCCAGCATCTGTCGGATTGTCAGTGGCTGCCTCTACCTTCGAGGGAAAGTCCTCCTAAGCGAAGGCGGTGCACGTTGGCGAACGGTGTCTGGCACGAAGGGCTCCAGCGAGTCCTCGCACTCGATAAGGACGACCTCGATCTCCCGCACGGCAGCCAACACCTCCTGCCCGACCTGATCGACGCGCTGCTCCGACCGATCGCCGAACGCGACCGCACGCTGCTGCAGTGCGTCGAGAGCCAGGCGGGTCGCGTGTGCAAGGCGGAGCTGAACGGTGTGCAGAGCCGTTTCATGTACGTCCGGAGGCACCGCGGACCCGATGGCCTGGTGCGATTGCGTGCGGTGCACCTGCCCACCACCCATGAGATGACGCCGGAGGAGAGCGACCGGCACAAGGCCATGAAGGAGTTCGTGGCCCGGACATGTGACGCAGCCGGCATCCGGTACGACGTAGAGAAGGCGAACAAGTTCCGGACGTCCCGGCCGGATGTCACCGTCATCGGTGACGGAGGGCTGAACCTGGGGTGCGAGGCGCAGTACTACAACGCCAGCTCGGGGACGGTCCTTCGCCGGTCTCGAGCGCACGCCAGCGCTGGACTCACCGCCAACTGGATCACCGACAACGACAAGTTTCACCTCGTCGACCGAGCGAACTGGATGCTGACCCGGCCTGCGACGTGGCGGCAGATCAGCAACGCCACCGACCTTCCGTTGATGGGCGGGTACCGCGTCCTCGTCGAGTGGACCTGCACAGCGGCGGCCGAACGACCGTGCCCTGACGGGCTGGCGAAGACCGGCTGCGGCCGGGTACACCTGCAGTGGGACACCCCTCGGCGGCTGGACGACGAAGGTACGGGCTGGACCGGGTGGACCGGAAACACCCGCGGCGTCACCGTCGGCCAGACGCTGATCGGCGCGGCGACCGGGACCGTGGTGCCGCTCTTCATCCCGTCACAGCGAAACCGTCATGCCGGAACCTACATGTGGGTGCCTGCCCGCGACCGGGCCACTTGGTCCGAGTACCGGCCGATCGAGGAGCCACCAGCCGAGGGAGTCGTCGAACCCGGCGACGCGATCCACTTCTCGGGTGAGGAGGCAGAGCTCTCTTGCCGGTTCGGAGAGGAAACGCGGACGCCCAGCGCACCGCTGCCCCGACGCGGTCTCGCACAGCTCTCCATCACCGTCGACAGGCCACAGCATCCCGTGCACCCACCTGCGGCAGAGCTCCCAGGAACGCCGCAGCGTGTGCCGCCGGGTACTCCCCAGCCACGCCCCGGGAAGTACGAGGCCGGAGCTTCCCGTTGTGGCAAGGCGGCACGACCCACCGACCCGCCGGTGGTAGAGCCAGCGGCCCGTCCTGCCCCGGATGCGTGGCCGCCATCGCAGCCGGTCAGCGAACCCACGCACGCTACAGACGTCGAGCGCGCTCCTCAGAACCCGGCGGACACCGGGGTGCCGGAAGACAAACCAGACTCGAACACGCGTATCATTCCGGCTATGGCCGAGACCTCCTTCCCCGGTGACTTGTTTGCCGCCCAGACCCGCCTGCACCAGGTCACCGCAGAGCTTTCGGCGCTGCTACGGTCCCTGCCCTGGTCGGCGGAACCCCTGGAGGGTTGGCCCGGTACCGAACACCCTCATACCGGCGAGGTCACCGGCGGCCGGGAACCGAGCCCGGGATGGACCGATGAGCAGAAGGCCGCCGTTGCCCAGCTGCGCCAGGAGTGCCTCGAACTCTCCGAGACGGTTACGACCCACCCGTACTGGGAGGGCTTCCAGAGCGCCGACGTGGTCAAGGAAAGGATGCGCCTGAAGGCCGCCTCCCGCGCCGAGGTGACGGTTACCACGGCGGACCTGAGTACCGCCGCCTGAGGGCGTCGGCCCTGCACGATAGCGGCTGCGGACGCTCGGGAGACGGAAGACCGAGCTCGTCAATGCGTCTGCCCGTCGTACGGCGGCCGGTGATGTCGGCCAGCGTGGCTGTACGCCGGCCCAAGGGCGGCACCGTCACCGACGTCGACAACGGAGAGCAGGAGTAGGCCACCATGAGCCTGTTCGGGGACGGCCTGGAGGCCGCGGTGCAGAAGGCGTTCACCCGCCCGGCGCCAAGATCGGCCGGCGCGCAGATGCGGTACCTGGTCAGACAGCTCAAAGGCACGAAGGCCGTCGCCCAGATGCTGCGCATCTCCCAGCGCACCGTCGAGCGGTACGTGAAGAACCAGATCAAAAAGCCCCGCCCCGACCTCGCCGCCCGCCTGGAACGCGAAGTGAAGAAGCGGTGGCAGCCACAGATCCAGGCCAAGGCCCGGCAGAAGGCGGCCACCACCGGCGGCATCGTCATCGACAGCCGCGCCCGCCTCGGCTACACCGCACCGATCGGGTCGACGGACCAGGACCGCATCCGACACCTCACCGTCGCCCTGCCCCCGATCTACGCCGCGCGCCTCTTCGATGCCCAGGAGGCCGGCGCCAGCGACGTCCGACTCCAGGAGATCGCCGCCGAAGCGCTCAAGGAGGTGTACTTCCAGGACGGCGGCCGCCGCGCCGGCTCCCTGGAGGAGGTGCGCTTCACGGACATCGAGCATCTCGAGTTCGACCTGTAGCAGTCGTACCCGGAACAGCCTGCGGGCCCCGGACTTGTATGGTCCGGGGCCCGCCCATGGAGCCTTCTCCGACAAGGAAGGGCTCCGCACGAACGTGGTGATTAGCGGCGTGCTCATGCGATCGGGACCTGGTGTCTGTGGCTGGCCCTGTTCCGAGCGGGGGCCGGGACAATGACTGGTTCCTGGCTCCCGCTCGGAACAGGGCAAATGCCTCGCCCCGTACGTGTTGGCTAGGCCGGCGGAGGGGTCACCAGCTTTGCTGCACCCGGGTCGACGTCCACCGGATGCGCTCGGCACCATCACCAGCGAAGCCGAGCTGCACGCCCTGGACCGCGCCCTGGTCGTCATCTCCGTCGACCCCAGCATCGGCGAGCCGATTCCCGGCGACATCGCCGGCCTTCAGCTGCGCGTGTACGCCGACCAAGTCGAGCGCGTACGTCTTTTACTGGGTGACGCCGCTTCGCACTGTGGTCGCCGTCGCCTACCTCGAGGTCTGATCGGCGCCGCCTCCGGCAAGGAGGCAACGCCGTAGAGGTAGGCCAGGTGGTCAGCGTTTCCGATGGGGGCGCGGTCGACAAGGTTGGGCCAGTTGCTGTCGGCGGGCGGCCTTCCGCGTCGTCAGGCTGCGTTGCGGCGGTGAGCGGCGTCCCGTCGCGATGCGTCGTTGGTGACGGCGGAGTTCTTGTGCCAGGTGCGGCATATGGCGATGACGGCGTCGTATCCGACGGTGAGTGCGGTGAGGCTCAGCGCCATGAGGGAGTCGCCGTCGTGGATGACGTGGGTGAAGTGCAGGGTGGCGGTGGTGGCTATCGCGGGGATGGCGAGGGTGCCGGCAGGGCGGCGGGCAGCCTTGATGTTGGTGTACCACCGGGCCCAGACGTCCTTGGGCGGAATCACGCTGAAGCGCCATCCGGGGCTGGTCTGGGGCTGGTCGCCTTGGGAGGTGTCGGGCATGAGAGTCAGGTTGTTCACGTGCGCTGTCCTTGGTGGGGCTGTCGGCGCGTGATGGCCGGGTCCAGAAGAGGGCTGGTATGCGGTCATGCCGTTGCGTTCTAGACGTCTTCGTCGTCGAAGCGGAACAGGTCGTCTTCTTCATCGAGGAAGGCGTCGAGAGGGTTGATCTGCTCGAGGAGGGCGGTTTCCCGGGCGAGGATGCGGCTGACGCGGCGGGCGTCCCAGATGTTGCGGGCGATGACGAGGCTGTCGCTGAAGGGGACCTCGCCGGTGACGGCCTTGTACATGTACTTGCTGACTTCCCAGGGCTTTTCCAGGAGGTCGCCGTTGTTCTGGAGCCGGGCGATCATTCCGTGGCCGATGGCGACGGGCAGGATCGCGGAGTCCAGGACGTGCTCGGTGAAGTGGACGGCGACGGGCACGGCGCCGCTGAGAACGGCTTGGACGATGGCGGCGCTGCTGTCGTGAGGGAAGAGCGGTTCCTTGTAGTGCTTGCGGATCCGGGAGGCGAGGTGCTCCAGGGAGCGGGGGAGCAGGACGTAGTCGGGTGCGGGGTCGGGGACGAGGGGTTCGCCGGTCATGGCCTGCCAGCCGTCGGCGAGGGTGAGCCGCCAGGATCGGGAGCAGTCGGACAGCAGTGCGGTCGTGGGGGTGACAGTGGCCGCGAAGAGGGGGTGTCCGGGGATGTAGGTGATGATGGACAGGGAGGTGGCGGTGGCGTCCCTGGTGGTCAGCCAGCGGCGCATGCAGCCGCTGGCGGAGACCGATACGACGGGCTGCCCGGCGTTGACCCAAGTCCGGAAGGCGTCCATGCGTTCGGTGAGGTTGCCGTGGGATCCGAACACGGTGATGGGATGTCCGCAGAATCTGCTGATCTCGCCCGTGGTCAGTGCTGCCTCGACGTCGCTGACGACGCGGCCCATGACGGCGTCCGCTTTCTCGTTCCAGCACTCTTCCTGGCGCGGGACCCCCGCGGGCGGTCGGTTCCGGGGAGAGCTCGACCACTCGTCCTGCAGGGCGAGGACCTTCGCGAGGGCCTGATCGGGTTCCAGTTTCTGGTTCATGTCCTGGCCGCTCGTGATCTCTCGGCTGACGAGGTCCAGAGCGCGCAGGGTGGCGTGCGCGGCCAGCCCGGTGACGACGTCGGCGCCGAACGGTTCGGTGCGGCCGTCGAGGTGGAAAGGCAGCGAGTGGTCCAAGGCGGTTCCCTTCGTGAGTAGTGCACGCACTCGCGAGCGTGCGGTGCGTGTTCGTATCTTCGCGGAGCGTAGTGCACACCATAGATGTACTTCATGTAGTACGTATGGAGGATCCCATGTGGAACTACATCTATGTGTCGACACTCTTTGAAGTACAGGAGTGTCGTAGAACACATGCGGGATGCTGCTGCGGCAAATGAGAGGTTAGAAGTCCATATGGAATGTGACCCGTAACGCACCGTGTAGTGCTGTAGTGCCCTACGCTATGGGTCGTTCAGTGCAGTCCGAAAATGGTGCGTCGACTCGTCTGTCAACACCCGTGCTCACCGGGATGGCAGCCCCGATCCTGGCGTGGACGGGGCGTCCATGCCCCGACGAAGGGAAGCCCCGCGTGCCCAGCGAACCCAGGAAGACCGAGAAGGAAAAGCAGGTTGTGGTCTCTGTCCGCTTCCCCGGGCAGCTACTCGACCGGATTCAAGCCATCGCCGCCGTCGAGTCCACCACTGCCAACGCTGTCATCAGGGCCGGCATGGACGCCTACGTGCGCGAGCGGGTGGCCAGCCCAGAGTTCCGTGCAGCCAGCGAGAAGTACGTCGCCCAGGCTCAGGCCCATGTGGCGGCAGCCTTGAAAGATCACGACACCAGCAGTGCACGCCCGGTCTGACGAGCTCAGTTACCGGAACCGGCAGGCAACTTGTGCACCTCATGCTCGATAGCTGATCTTCAGACATGGTCCCTTCCGAGCCGGGGTCCGTCTCGCGGGCCTCGGCTCTGCTGTAGCTCCATCACCTTCCTTGCTCCGCTACGTGCACCGGGGTCCCGTTCCGGGACGCGGCCATGCCTGTCCTTCACGGAGACGCAGGCAGCGCCCGGCGCCGCGGTAGCAGGCTGCCCCTGGCCGGCCGACACCCCAGGCAAAGCGCCCGAACTCTTCGAAGAAGTCCTCGGCAGGGCCGTACCGGACTGGGCCCGGATGGCCGGGCTGCCGCGGCTTGGGGCATCCACGGCGAGATCGAGGTAGGCGGCCAATGCCCCCGCCCCTGACACTTTCTCCTCCGAGCCGGCGGCCGCAGAGACCGCAGGATCGGCAGGAGAAAGGCCTGAGGCACTCCTCCCCCCGCTCCGCGCCCTGGGCTGGCAGCCGTCGTACGCCCCGTGGAAGCCCCGGCAGAGACGACAGCACACCTCCGGCGGAAGGCCGGCGGCTTCGAACACATCGGCACCCAACGTCTCGAAGGAGTCCGAGAAACCTGGGGGAGGCCAGGAGCGGCCCGGCATCCGCTGCGGCAGGCGGGGCCGGTCGGACGGCGCGTCACTCCCTTGCGGCTCGGGCACCGACAGGACGGCAGCGGAGGGCGCAGAAGGGGTTGTGCAGTCGGTACACAGCTCGGCACGCCAACCCTGGGCATCGTCGTAGCCGAACGAAGGCCTGTGACACCGGGGGCAGGACAAGTCGCCCTGGCGCTGCGCCTGGTCGACGAGGAGCTCTCGGGTCATGCGTGAGGCGGGCCCGTTGGCCTGAGAGTACTCAGCCTCCGGGATGACGAGGAGCTTGATGCCCTGTTCCCGACGTGTGAAGACCTCGAGGTCGCTCATGAGCAGCTGCAGATCGCGAGGCGTAACGGGGTCGTGTCTGGTCAGACGGTCCTGCACGGCAGGCTGGACGCGGGAATCCCGCCGGCTGCGCGTGCCGCGCCGATCCCGGTCCGCGCGGTCCCATGCCTTACCCCACTCCGCGACCTCCGACGGCCGAATGTTCACCGCCTCGGCAAACGCCAGGACGAACGGACGGCTGGGCCGGGACTGGCCGTTGAGGACCCGGCTCACCGTGCTGTGCGGCAGCCGCCCGTGGCCGCCTATCCGATCGTCCAGAGTGCGCAGGGGAGGACTGCCGGCGTTCTGGTACTGCTCGACGATGGCCGAGTGAAGGCCGGCGAAGTCCTTGACCATGCTGATGTGCAACCCGCTGCGCTGACCGTTCAGCACTCCCGCGGCACGCGCCTCATCCCGCCGGGCGACCTTCCACAGCCGTTCCGCCTCTGCCTCCGACAGTCCGCACGCGGTGGCGTAGGCGACGACCACTTTGAGGTTCCTGGGCACACTGCTCCCCGACGCGGCGCGCGCGAGGGTGTCCGGACTGAACGGTGTGCTGGCGGCCAGTTGCTCATAGGTAAGTCCTGCTTCCTCGCGGCCCGACCGAAGCCAGGCTGCCAGGGCCCGCAGAGATTTGCTGCACGGCCTGATCGGCTGCTCACGGCGACCCATAGCGTGTCAGACCTCCGCGGGATGTGGCTCACGCCGGCGGCCGAGCACCTGCCCCAGCCTCCGGCCGCTGACTGCAAGCACTCCCACGCCAAGCCTGCCGGTGGGCAGCTCATAGCCCTTCGGCGAAGCCATGACCGGGCTGTCCGGCATCAGCCGCAACGCCTTCGCTCCCAGCGCCGGATGCACTGTCACGCACAGAGGGTTCATTCTGTCCCTTCCAGGGATGGCAAAGCACCACGGTCAACAGGCCGACGGCGCAAGGCTGTTTCAGCTCGGGCCTTCCTGCGTGATGAGCGATGGTGCAGCATCCACATACCGCCGAGCGAACGGATGAAAGGGCTTTCCCGCAGCGTTGTCCTTTTGACCTTCTCGAAAGCACGCGCGCCTGCAAGGCACTTTCCTGCAGCCCCGGCACGTGGTTGACCCTCTGGTTTCCGTGTCCGTGTCCCACCTTGTGCGCCGACGGAGGTGGGACACGGATGCGGATGTCCAGGCGTGGGCTTTCCTCTGCTGCAGGTCACAGCCGCAAGCCCGTCTCGCGCTTGGGAAGTTGAACACGTCGCGATGACGCGGTGCCGCCGGGCCAGGAGGCGCAGCAAGGGCGCACGCGGCCCCACGGTGGCGATGATCGGCAGGCAGCCAGCGACCTCACGGCACACGGTGATCCATCTCCCTCCTGGACGACACCACGGTGCACCGCTTCGGATGCGCCTGTCCGCCCTGAGCCCCATTGCTCCGGGGAACAGATAACCCGATCGCAGCCCGTGAGCGCACAACCTCACCAAGGGGTGAGTTCCGCGAGAAGGGCTCTCGGCAGCGCGGCTGCGTGGGCATAAAATTTGCTTTCCTTCATGGCTGCCGTTCGCCATCGTGCGCCAGGATTCGCCACCCCGTGATGAGCTGCGCCATCGCATCGAAGATCACCTTTGCGGGCACTTTGCGCGAAGGTGAAATTGCAGCCTCAATTGCATTGAGTGACGTAAATCACCTTAGATGTGAAGGCAGGTCTGAGCAGCATCATCTTGTTACCTGCACAGAATCTTGGGCGAGGCACCTTGACTTCCAAGCCTTCTGCATAGGCACCTAGTGGCTCATTCTTGACCCACTCGACTCACTGCAGGCTCAGATCACAGTCGGCTGACTGGACGGGCCCCGCCCGGTAGGAGAGTCGGCAGATCAAAAAGCCCAGCCCCCACCAAGCCTCACGTCTACAGCTCGAACAGAAGGGGTGATGGCAGCAGCAGCTCAGTGACGAGATCAAGACGAGGGCGAGCTCGGAGAGCACAAGCGGCATTGTCATTGAGACCCGAGCCCGCACGGGCTGCCTCGCCCGATCGGATCGACGGACCAAGAGCTCATCCGGCACCCAACCGCCCCCTTGTCCGCCGCCCTATGCCGCCCCTATCTACGAGGCCGCGCCACCGAACAGCGGCTTCGGGGAAGACGGCAGCCGCCACATCGGCTCTCTGAAGGAGATCTACTTCACCGACATCGAGCCGAGGGCTTGCCTCGCCGGAGGTGGTGACCTCCGACTTCCGCCCGCACCTCGACGATGTCGTCGAGGTCGAGCTGCCGCTCCACCGCGACCACGATGGGCGGGACCCAGAGGAGCGCGGCTGACGGACTGAATGTTTGCGCGGCGCGTGCGATGGCACGCTCGACGTACCCCTACGCTTGCCGCGAGCTTGGCTCGGGGCGCAGATGCATCAGGACATGAAGGCGCCGTCTCCGTCGGGAAGCCGAGGACAGGACTTCTTGTCCGCGGTGATGAGACGGGTCGATGGTTCAGCTCGCTTCGCGTGCGGCGCCGTTGCTCCCTGCGGACAGTGGACAGCAGCATCGGTGCCGAGTCTCGGGTGGTGACGACCGTGACGTATCCACAAAATGAGCGTGGCTGGGCGAAGTGGGTGGTACAGGTGCCTCCGTTCGCCGGTGGAGTTCTGCCGGGCCGCGGCGGTTGCTGTTCCGTGGTGCGGGAGCGTCGGCGGTGGGACATGGATTCAGGGACTCGTTGCCACTAGTGGTCGGTGGCTCGTGGCATGCTGCCCGATTGTGTTCACTGCACGGGGTCCACGGCGTGCACCTCTTTGTAAAGAAGCGCGCACCTACATTGGGTCGTTGACCTGCACTTTTCTTGGGGACGGTGTGCTCTGGGGGACACATTTGCCAGCGCGGAATGTCAACGTGGCTGGCACATTCCACGTAGGAACTCAACCTGTGGTTGAGTTTTGAGCAGGCACTACATGGGCGGCAAAGCTGCAGGCCAGACGCTCGTGCCGAGCGTCAGGTCGTGTCCGGGAGAACGTTGCAGGCCGAATGCAATGTGGCACAAGGGCGCTACAAAGAATCAACCAGAGCTTGACTCTCGTTGCAGGAGCGTCGTGGGAGTCAAGCTGCACTTGACTTTCCGGGCGCCACGGCGCACAAGGCTCCCGATCGGTGACCGTTCGGCGCGTCGCCACAGCGAAAGACAAGCACCACTTGAGTTTTGGGCTAGTCTCTGGAGCGCCTGAGTATCAAGGGAGGTCCTGTGACAGCCGATCCACCAGCACGTCGACGGCCGCGAGCCGTTCCTGACGCCACGTCAGGCGACGGGGGCTTCGACGACCTCCTCCAGGTCCTCGGAGAACAGCTCGGCGAAGCAACCCAGAGCGCCGACCCGCGGACCCGCCGGAAGCTCAAGAACGTCACCTTCGAGTACGAGCCCGACCGCACGGCCGTCCACGACATGGCCGGCGACGCCGGCTACAGCCTGGCCTCCAACTGGTTCACCCAGCTCCTGGCCCAGCTCGCCGTCGCCAACCGCATCACCAAGTCACAGCTGTGCGTGTTTCTGTACGTCGCCGGCGGACAGCAGCGCGGAACCGGAATCACCCAGTACACCCAGCAGCAAATCACCGACGGCCTGAACGAACTCATCGCCCATCAGGGCGGCAAGCCCATCAGCCGCTCGACCGTCAACCGAGCCGTCAGGGCGCTGGTCGGATTCAAGTGGATCGAACAACTCGGCAACGGCTTGATCCAGCTCAACGTGCGCCTGTGGTTCCACGGCAACAGCAACGCCCAGCACACCGTCCTTGAACAGCTAGCCGTGCAGCACGAGCGCGACCCCGACGCCTTCCCCCACGGAATCGGCCCGGACATCCACCAAGAAGAACTGGACCTCAGCTTCCCCAAGGACAGCCGCTACGGGACGGGAAGGCGTACCGGGTGATACCCGACCACCAACCGCTCCAGTGCCCCGAACGAGAAAGGGAGACCGATGGCTGAGGTCATGTCACCCGTCGTGTCCGAACGCATCTGGGCCCTGCCCGTCTCCGGGGCCACCGTCAAGTTCCTACAGTACCTCCTCTACCGCAGCGAATTCGGAGGCCAGCTCCCGGTACGGCAAAAGGACATGGCCGCCGAGTACCGCGTCACCCCCCAGGCCATCAGCAACCTCATCGCGCCGCTGTGCGAACTGAACATCGTCCTCCGCCCCAAGAACGAAGACGGCAGCCGAGGCAAGGGCAACTCCTACCGCCTCCACCCCCTGGCGGCGAAGTACGCCAGCTCGCAGGACATGGAGGCCGCCTTCCGCACCGCGATCACTAGCATCAAAGCCGGCACCCTGCCCACCCTGAAACTGCCCGCCTACGCCGCCGTCCCGCCCGCAGCAGACGGACGCCCCACCCTGCAGGTCGCCTGAGACACAAAACTGGGGCCCCGCCGATCAATCGGCGAGGCCCCAGTGCCTGAGTAAGGGTTCAACCTCACTATACCCAGCCAGCCCACACTCAGCGCGCTGAAGTCGGCGCTGTACCGCACCTGCACATCCGGCCGATCCACATCGTCTCAGTCCGCGGCGGCGACCAGATCTTGCGGCGGCGGAACCCAGACGGGGCACGCGCCGTTGATCGGCTCGACGAACAGCGGCACCGCCCTACGCCGACGTCCGTGAATGCAGTGTGTCCGAGCCGGGTGCGACCACCGCCCTCATTGCCCCGGGCGCCAACAACGGATACCTCCGTCACCGAACAGAACTCCCCTCGCGCTAGGTCCGATTGTGCTCTGCGTCGGAGGGGTCGATGCGCCAGGACGGCCTCCGGCGATGTCCGGGGCGAGGGCGACGGCTGCCCGATATGGCCTTTGCACTCACACGGGGGCACCCAGCAAATTGCCGATAACATCGAGTACCGGGCCACTATCAGGGTGCATGGTCGAAACTGTGCTGCGCGGCCTGGTCGCCGCCTCGTCGTCCAGTCCGCCACCATCACCGCACCCGCCCATGCCGCAGAGACACTGCCCCTACCGGAAGCGGTCGACCGGCTGCCGCTCGGCACGGAGTCCCGCAACGGTTACACCCGTGTCAGCTTCCGCTACTGGAACGCCGGCGAGGAACCCGGCGGACGGCTCGGTGCCTTCGGTCGAAGCAGCGTGACCAGGCGACGCCTGCCGGCCTTGCGTATCTGGGCCGAAGCCCCGAACTGTTCCAGCAGCGTGAAGACGGCCGGGTGCTGCAACCGCGGCCCCGGCACCCGTTTCAGCGACGCCGCCGTCGACCGCATACGTCGACCGCGACGTCCTCTCCCGGCAGGTCACCCGCCAGGACGATCAGCACCCGCCCTGGACGGCTGGGGCGGGGCCGTGGTTGGGGACCCGGCGGAGGACATCGCCAGCTTGGCCACCGCCGTCGGCTCACCGGCCGCCGTACGTGCCGTCACCCTCGCCGGCTACGGCGCCCGCCCCTGCCTGCCGGGGCCTGTGGCTCGCCCGCTGCGACACCGTCCTCCACCTCACCGAAGTCCCTCGCCGCCAAGGACACCACCGCGCTGCGCACCCGCCTGCGTCACGCCTGGGAACCGATTCTGCTGGAACGGGTG
>NZ_JAUQWJ010000041.1:0-16961 GCF_036857595.1 Streptomyces sp. AHA2 | reverse complement strand
TGCGGGAGGTGCTGGCCGGTGAGGAGGGCGATCACCCGCCGTTCGACCGGGTCGACGTGGTCCAGCCGGCACTGTTCGCGATGGGTGTGGCCCTGTCGGCGTTGTGGCGGTCGCTGGGTGTGGAGCCTGCCGCGGTGGTGGGTCATTCGCAGGGCGAGGTCGTCGCCGCGGTGGTCAGCGGGGCGCTGTCGCTGGAGCAGGGCGCGCGGATCGTCGCCGCCCGCTCCCGGGCGGTGCTGGCCTGTGCCGGTCAGGGCGGCATGGCGCTGATCGAGCGGCCGGTGGCGCAGGTGGAGCAGTTCCTCGCCCCTTACGGTGAGGCCCTGTCCGTCGCGGCGGTCAACACCGCCGGTTCGACGATCATCTCCGGCGAGGCGGACGCCATCGCCCGGATCGTGTCGGAGCTCGGCGCGCAGGACGTCTACGCCCGCAGGATCAACGTCGACTACGCGTCGCACAACGCCCAGATGGACCCCCTCCTGCCGCGCCTGGCCACCGAGTTCGCGGACCTCACCCCCGACCGGGCGCGGATCCCTCTCTACTCGACGGTGACTGGTGAGGTCGCCACCGGGCCGGAGCTGGACGGCACATACTGGTGCCGCAACCTGCGCGAGCCGGTCCGCTTCGACCGCGCCCTGACCCAGCTCCTCGACGACGGCCACACCGTCTTCGTGGAGATCTCCGCCCACCCCGTGCTGTCGATGCCCCTCACCGACGGCAGCGCCGAACACGGCGGCATCGTCGTCGGCTCCCTCAGCCGGCGGGCCGGCGGCACGGCCCGGCTGCTGCACAACCTGGGCCTGCTCCACGTCCAGGGCCACCCCCTCGACTGGGACCGGGTGCTGGGCACCGGCACCCTCGTGCCACTGCCGACCTACGCCTTTCAGGGCGAGCGCTACTGGTCGGACCCACCCAGCACGAACGGGGACGCCGGATCGCTCGGTCTCGACGCCTGCGCACACCCCTGGCTCGGCGCGGTGACACCGCTCGCCGACGGCGAAGGCCACCTGATCACCGGCAGGCTGTCGCTCGCCGAGCAGCCGTGGCTGAAGGACCACACGGTCTTCGGGTCGGTCATCGTGCCCGGCACCGGACTGCTGGAGATGGCCACCGCCGCGGCACACGAGGCCGGGGCGGCCGGGGTCGCCCAGCTGACACTGGCCGAACCGCTGGTGATCGACGACGCCGTACGCATCCAGATCACCGTCGGCGCGCCGGACGCCACGGGCCGCCGGACGATCGCCGTCCACAGCAGCCCGCAGACCGCGCCCGCCGCATGGACGCAGCACGCGTCCGGCGAGCTGACCGAGGCCACCGCCGAGCCGGACACCGCGGTGTCCGGTGAACTGGCGCAGTGGCCGGTGCCGGGAGCCGAACGGGTCGAACTCGACGGTCTCTACGACCGGTTCGCCGCGCAGGGCATCGACTACGGGCCCCTCTTCCGCGGCCTGACCGAGCTGTGGCGCAAGGGCGACACCGCCTACGGCCTCGTCCGCCTGCCCGAGACGGACGCCGCCGCCGGGTTCCTGCTGCACCCGGCGCTGCTGGACACCGCCCTGCACGTCATGAAGGGCGTCGCCCGCGAGGAGGCCCCCGGCGCGCTGCTGCCCTTCGAGTGGAGCGACGTCGCGCTGCACGCGGCGGGCAGCGGCGAACTGCGCGTACGCATCGACGTCTCCGACGTCTCCGACGTCTCTGGCGGCGCCGCGAGCGGCCGGCGCATCCGGGTGTGGGCCTGCGACGCGGCCGGCGGGCCCGTCATACGGATCGGGGCGCTGCATCTGCGCCGGGCGACGGCCGGGCAACTGCGCTCCGCGCGCGGCGGCGCCGGCGCACTGCACCGTCTGGAGTTCCGGCCGGTCGCGGCCCCCGAGGCACGCGGCCCGGTCGCGGACGCCGTACTGACGGGCACGGGCCTGATCGCCGCACTGCTGGGCGTACCGGCCCTCGCGGACGGCGAGGCCCTCGCCGCGCGGCTCGCCGCACACCAGGACGCACCCACCCGGATCGTCGTCGACGCCACCGGAAGACCACCGTTCGACAGCGAGCCCGAAGCCGCCTACCGCGCCACCGAGTTCGCCCTGGCACAGCTCCAGGAACTGCTGTCCGACGACCGGCTCACGCACACCGAGCTGGTGTGGGTGACGCGCGGCAGCGTGGCCGCCGCGCCCGGCGACACGCTCGACGGACTGCCCAACGCGCCCCTGTGGGGCCTGGTCAGGTCCGCGCGCGCCGAACACCCCGAGCGCACGCTGCGCCTGGTCGACCTCGGCCCGGACGACACCGACCGCGACGCGCTCGTCCGCGCCCTCGCAGTCACCGGCGAGCCCGAACTGGCCGTCCGCGACGGCGAGGTGCGGGCCGCCCGCCTGGTCCGGGCCGCACCCGACGACGACACCGCCGCGCTCCGGGCCCTCGACCCCGAGGGCGTGGTACTGATCACCGGCGGCACCGGCGAACTAGGCCGCGAGACCGCCCGGCACCTGGTGCGCCACCACGGCGTACGGCACCTGGTGCTGACCTCACGGCGCGGGCCCGACGCGCCCGGCGCCACGGAAGTGGTCCGGGAACTAGAGGAAGAAGGCGCCCGATGCGTCCGCGTGGTGGCCTGCGATGTCTCCCGGCGCGATGACGTGGCGCGGTTGCTCGGTGCGGCTGCGCAGGACCGCCCGTGGACTGCGGTCCTGCACCTCGCGGGAGTCCTGGACGACGGTGCCCTCCTCGGCCAGGACGCGCGGCGGCTCTCCCGCGTGATGGCCCCCAAGGTCACGGGCGTCCACCACCTGGACGAACTCACCCGCGACCTGGACCTCGCGGCGTTCGTGCTGTTCTCCTCCGCCGCCGGCACCATCGGCACCGCGGGCCAGAGCGTCTACGGCTCCGCCAACGCCTACCTCGACGCGTTCGCCGCCCGGCGCCGCGCGCAGGGCCGCCCCACCACCAGTCTCGCCTGGGGCCTGTGGCACCAGGCCGGCATCGGCATGACCTCCCACCTGGGCACGGCCGAACTGGCACGGATGCGCCGCCAGGGCATCGCCCCGATGCCCTGCGACCAGGGCATGGCCCTGCTGGACACGGTGCTCGCCCGCCCGGCCGGCGACTTCGTGCCCGTGCTGCTCGACCTGCGGGCCGTGCAGAAGGAAGCCGACCAGGCAGGCGAGGTGCCCGCCCTGTTCCGGGCACTCCTACGGGCCCGGCCGCGCCGCGCGGTCGGCGGCTCCGGCCCCGGTGACGGCCCCGGCGGCGCCGGTGGTGGCCTGCGCGAACGGCTGCTCGCGACGCCCGGGGAACAACGCACGGAACTGGTCACGGACATGGTGCTGGGCGAGGTCGCCACGGTGCTGGGCCTGCCCGGTACCGGGACGCTCGTCCCGCAGCAGGTGCTCAAGGACCTGGGCCTGGACTCGCTGATGGCGGTCGAACTGCGCCGCCGCCTCTGCGCGCAGACCGGCCTGTCGCTGCCCGCGACCCTCGCCTTCGACCACCCGACCCCCGAGCACATCACCCGGCTGGTCCTGTCCCGCATGGACCTGCCGTCGACCCCCGCCCCCGCCTCCGGCACGGCGGCCGATCACGACCCGGCGTCCCTGCCGAGCTGGAGCGACCCGGCCGAGACCCAGGAGGAGGAGCGCTCCGTCGACGAGATCAACGCCGAACTCGACGCGCTGCTGGAGGCATCCGGGCTCGACCTCGACTGACCCGCCGGCACGGAACCGAAAAGGGCCCGACACCGCTCAAGCCGTGCTCGACCGGTCGCCGGGCATCCTGCCGCCATGACGGATACGGACTTCGCGATTCAACCCGCGTTCTTCGCCGACCCCTTCCCCACCCTGCGCGCCCTCCAGCAGGCAGGGCCGGCCCGCCCCGTCCGGCTGCCGGACGGGGTGGAATGGTGGTTCGTCACCCGGCACGAGGACGTCCGCACCGGCTTGGCGGACCCACGGCTGAGCAGCGCGGCCAACGACCACATGGCCAACGACGAGAACCTGCCCACCACGGACGCCATCACGAGCGCCAACAACGCCACACGGCGCTCGCTGGTGAACCTCGACCCACCGGACCACACCCGCCTGCGCAAACTGGTCGTCCGGGCGTTCAGCGCCAAACGCGTCGACGGACTGCGCCCGCGCGTGCAGCAGATCGCCGACACACTCCTCGACGCCATGGCCGCCGGCGACGGCGAGACCGACCTCATCGGCGCCTACGCGTCCGTCCTGCCCATCCGGGTCATCTGCGAACTGCTCGGCGTCCCCGAGGACCACGACGCCCTCCGCGCCAAGACGAGCGCCGCCTTCCAGGTCGTCAAGGACGACGCCTCCGCCAACGACATGGCACAGGCTTTCGCCTGGCTCACCGCGTACACCGAGCGCCTGATCGCGCTGAAGCACGACAACCCCGGTGACGACCTGCTCAGCGACCTGATCGCGGTGCACGAGGAGGACGACGACAGACTCGACGACGAGGAACTGGCGGCCATGGCGCTGACCCTCCTCCTCGCCGGGCACGAGACGACGGTCCAGCTCATCGGCAACGGCATGAACGCCCTGTTCGACCATCCCGAGCAGTTGTCCATGCTGCGGCAACGACCCGAACTGGTCAGCACCGCCGTCGACGAACTGCTGCGCTACGACGGCCCCACCAACCCCGGCGTCGCCCGCTACGCGACCCAGGACGTGACCCTCGGCGGAGTCCGCATCCCCCGTGGCGCACTGGTCCTGCTGTCCGTCGCCGCCGCCAACCGGGACCCGGCCCGATTCACGGACGCCGACCGGCTCGACCTCACCCGCGACGCCACCGGACACCTCGGCTTCGGACACGGCATCCACTACTGCCTCGGCGCGCGGCTGGCCCGCATGGAGGGCGAGATCGCCATCGGCTCCCTGATGCGCCGCTTCCCGGGCATACGCCGCGCCGTGCCGGCCGAGGAGACCCGGTGGCGGCTGGGCATGGTCCGAGGGCTGGCCTCCCTGCCCGTGATCTTGCGGTGACGACGTCCAGAGTGCGTCCACTCGTGCTCTAGCTCGCCCCGATTCGATGGTCGGACACCACAACTGTCCCGGGTACCGCCGCTTTCCGGCCCCGTCGCACACGACGGCGTCACGCGCCTGGCAGCGAGGGTCGCGCTGATCGCGCAGAAAGGCTCGACGTGTCGAACACACAGCAGGACCTGAAGGCCGCGCTGCCCGCCATCCGGGCACTGCAGAAGCGGGCAGCCGATCTGGAGGCCCAGCTCACCGACCCGATCGCGGTGGTGTCGATGGCGTGCCGCCTGCCGGGCGGTATCGACACCCCCGAGGCGTACTGGGAACTGCTCGCGTCCGGCGCCGACGCGGTGGGCGCTCTGCCCGACCGCTGGTGTGGACTCGACCTGTACGACCCTGACCCGGAGGCCGTCGGCAAGAGCTACGCGCGCGAGGGCGGCTTCCTCGCGGACGGGCAAGTGGAGGACTTCGACGCCGGGTTCTTCGGTATCTCGCCGCGTGAGGCGGTGTCGATGGATCCGCAGCAGCGGCTGGTGCTGGAGGCGTCGTGGGAGGCGCTGGAGCGGGCCGGCATCCGGCCCGAGACGCTGAGCGAGAGCCGCACCGGCGTCTACCTCGGCACCATGAGCACCGACTACGGCGACCTCGGCCGCAACCTGGACGCCCTGGACGGCTACGTCAGCACGGGCAAGGCGTCCAGTGTCGTCTCCGGACGGGTCGCCTACACGCTGGGCCTGCAGGGCCCGGCCATCACGGTCGACACCGCCTGCTCGTCGTCGTTGGTGGCCCTGCACCTCGCCGTCCAGGCGCTGCGCCAGGGCGAGTGCGAACTCGCCCTGGCCGGCGGCGTCACCGTGATGAGCGCACCGTCCCTCTTCGTGGAGTTCTCCCGCCTCAAGGGCATGGCCGCGGACGGCCGGTGCAAGTCGTTCTCGGCTGCCGCGGACGGTGCGGGGTGGTCGGAGGGTGTGGGTGTGCTGGTGCTGAAGCGGTTGTCGGCCGCGCAGCGGGACGGTGACCGGGTGCTGGCTGTGGTGCGTGGGTCGGCGGTGAATCAGGACGGGCGCAGTCAGGGGCTGACGGCGCCGAACGGTCCGTCGCAGCAGCGGGTGATCCGGGATGCGCTGCAGGCGGCGCGGCTGGTGCCGGGGGACATCGATGCGGTGGAGGCGCACGGGACGGGGACGTCGCTGGGGGATCCGATCGAGGCGGGTGCGCTGGCGGCAGTGTTCGGTCCGGGGAGGGATCCTGGGTCGCCGGTGTGGTTGGGGTCGTCGAAGTCGAACATCGGTCATGCGCAGGCGGCCGCGGGTGTCGCGGGTGTGATCAAGATGATCCTGGCGCTGCAGCACGGGCTGCTGCCCAAGACGCTGCACGCGCAGCAGCCCAGTGCGCTGATCGAGTGGGAGGACAGCGGGCTGCGGCTGGTGCAGGAGGCACAGGCCTGGCAGCGCGATGCTGCCCGTCCTCGCCGCGCGGGTGTGTCGTCGTTCGGTCTGAGCGGCACCAACGCCCACGTGATCGTGGAGGAGGCGCCGCTCACCGAGACCGCCGGGACCGCCGAGCCGTCTGAGTTGCCCGGGGAAGCGGCGGGTGCGGTGCCGGTCGTGGTGTCCAGCCGCGACGAGGCCGCGCTGCGCGAGCAGGCGGGACGCTGGGCGTCGTGGCTGTCCGGGCAGGAAGAAGTGCGTCTGGCGGATGCGGCGGTCACCGCTGCCCGGCATCGTACGCACTTCGAGCAGCGGGCCAGTGTGGTGGCGGCGGACGTGCCGGAGTTGGTGCGGGCGTTGCGGGCGCTGGCGGCCGGTGAGGCCCACGACGCGGTGGTGACGGGGACCGCGCAGCGGCACGGGAAGGTCGTGTTCGTCTATCCGGGCCAGGGTTCGCAGTGGGTCGGTATGGGCCGTGAACTCCTCGTCTCCAGTGCGGTGTTCCGCGAGTCGGTCGAGGCGTGTGATGCGGCTTTGCGCCCCTTCACCGGCTGGTCGCTGCGGGAGGTGCTGGCCGGTGAGGAGGGCGATCACCCGCCGTTCGACCGGGTCGACGTGGTCCAGCCGGCACTGTTCGCGATGGGTGTGGCCCTGTCGGCGTTGTGGCGGTCGCTGGGTGTGGAGCCTGCCGCGGTGGTGGGTCATTCGCAGGGCGAGGTCGTCGCCGCGGTGGTCAGCGGGGCGCTGTCGCTGGAGCAGGGCGCGCGGATCGTCGCCGCCCGCTCCCGGGCGGTGCTGGCCTGTGCCGGTCAGGGCGGCATGGCGCTGATCGAGCGGCCGGTGGCGCAGGTGGAGCAGTTCCTCGCCCCTTACGGTGAGGCCCTGTCCGTCGCGGCGGTCAACACCGCCGGTTCGACGATCATCTCCGGCGAGGCGGACGCCATCGCGCAGATCGTGTCGGAGCTCGGCGCGCAGGACGTCTACGCCCGCAGGATCAACGTCGACTACGCGTCGCACAACGCGCAGATGGACCCGCTCCTGCCGCGCCTGGCCACCGAGTTCGCGGACCTCGCCCCCGACCGGGCGCGGATCCCTGTGTATTCGACGGTGACTGGTGAGGTCGCCACCGGGCCGGAGCTGGACGGCACGTACTGGTGCCGCAACCTGCGCGAGCCGGTCCGCTTCGACCGCGCCCTGACCCAGCTCCTCGACGACGGCCACACCGTCTTCGTGGAGATCTCCGCCCACCCGGTGCTGTCGATGCCCCTCACCGACGGCAGCAGCGAGCACGGCGGCATCGTCGTGGGTTCCCTGGCCCGTGAACAGGGCGGATTGGCGCAACTGCTGCGCAACGCGGGCCTGTTGTACGTTCAGGGCCACCCCCTCGACTGGGACCGGGTGCTGGGCGCCGGCACCCTCGTGCCACTGCCGACCTACGCCTTCCAGCGCCAGCGCTACTGGCACCAGAGCGAGGAGACGACGGGCGACGCCCGTTCCCTGGGACTACGGCCGGCGGAGCACCCCTGGCTCGGTGCGCTGACGGCCACCGCGGACGACGACGGCTACCTGTTCACCGGCCGCGTGTCGCTGCCGGAACACCCGTGGCTGGCCGAGCACTCCGCGTTCGGCACCACCCTGGTCCCCGGCACGGGCCTCCTCGAACTGGCCCTGGTGACCGCCGACCACGTGGGCGCGCAGGCGGTCGAGGAACTGACGCTGCTGGAGCCTGTCGTCCTCACCGACGACAGCGCGCTCGGCCTCCAGGTCGTCGTGGGCGGCCCCTCGTCCGACGGCCGGCGCTCCATCGTCGTCTACAGCCGGCCCGAGTCCGCCGACGAGGACGTCCCCTGGCGGCAGCACGCGGCCGGGGCATTGTCGTACGCCACCACGGGCGACACCGACGAGCCCACCGGTCTGACGCAGTGGCCCGTCCCCGGCGCCGAGCGGATCCCGCTCGACGGTTTCTACGAGGCGTTCGCCGCGCGCGGCCTCGGCTACGGCCCGGCCTTCCAGGGCCTGACCGAGCTGTGGCGCAGCGGGAACACCGCCTACGGCCTGGTGCAGTTGCCGGAAGCCCTCGCAGCGGATGCGTTCGGCATCCACCCCGCCCTCCTGGACGCCGCGCTGCACGCCCTGGTGACGCTGCACGGACGAACCGGAGCGCAAGATCATGTCCTGCTGCCCTTCGTGTGGTCCGCGGCGCGGTTGCACGCCGTCGGCAGCACCGAACTGCGCGTCCGGATCGACCTCGACACCGCTGCGGACACGCTGCGCGTCCGTGCGACCGACCGGTCCGGACGGCTCGTCGTCGAGGCGGATCTGCGGCTGCGTGAGGCCACCGCCGAGCAGGTCCGCGCGTCCCGTCCCGGCACCGCCCACCTGCACCGCGTCGAGTTCCGCCGACTGCCCGCCCCGCCCGCCGCGCCCGAGGGCGTCGCCTGGGTGACGGAACTGGCGGACCCGGCCGCGCTCGACGCGCTGACCGGCCGGCTCGACGCCGAAGAGGACGCCCCCGAGCGGATCGTGATCGACGCCACCGCCCCGGCCACGACCGCGCTGGAGACCACGTCCCTGGCCCTCGACCTCCTCCAGGGCCTGCTCGCCGAACCGCGCCTGGACGGCGTGCCCCTGCTCTGGGTCACCTCCGGCGCCGTGGACGCCGGAGACGGCACGGGCGTACGGGCGCCGGCCGGCGCGGGACTGTGGGGACTGCTGCGCACGGCCCGCACCGAGCACGCGGAACGCCCGGTGCACCTGGTCGACACCGACGGCTCCGTCGACCCCGCCCGGGCCCCCCTGATCGCGCAGGAACCCGAAGCGGTCGTACGAGACGGCGAAATCCGTGTCGCACGCCTCGTCCGCGCTGCCGGACAGGCCGCGACGGCACCCCTGGACCCGGAAGGAGCCGTGCTGATCACCGGCGGCGCCGGTGAACTGGGCCGGCAGGTCGCCGCCCACCTGGTGCGCGAACACGGCGCACGCCACCTGGTCCTCACCTCCCGGCGCGGCCCCGACACCCCCGGTGCCGCCGAGCTCGTCGCCGGGCTGACGGAGGCGGGCGCGGCGAGCGTCCACGTCATCGCCTGCGACGTCTCCGACCGCGAACGCCTCGCCGAGGTGCTGGCCGCCACCGACCGGCCCTGGACGGCCGTCTTCCATCTCGCCGCGATCCTCGACGACGGCCTGCTGACCGGCCAGACCCGGGAGCGGCTCGCCACGGTCTGGGGACCCAAGGCCCAGGCCGCCGAGCATCTCCACGACCTCACCCACGGCATGGACCTGGCCGCGTTCGTGCTGTTCTCGTCCGCCGCCGGAGTCCTCGGCGGCGCCGGACAGTCCACCTACGCCGCCGCCAACGCCTACGTCGACGCGCTCGCCGCACACCGCCGCGCCGCCGGCCTGCCCGCCACCAGCCTGTCCTGGGGACTGTGGCAGCAGACGGGCATCGGCCTGACCGCCGCACTGGGCCAGGCCGAACTCACCCGGCTGCGCCGTCAGGGCGTCGGCGCGCTGACCGCCGCCCAGGCGCTCACGGCACTGGACACGGCCCTCACCCAGCCCCACGCCCACCTCGTCCCCGTCAGACTGGAGCTCACCTCACTCCAGCGCACCCTCGACAGCGAAGGCGAGGCAGCGGTCCCGGCGGTGCTGCGCGCCCTGCTGCGCGCACCGCGCCGCCACGCCGCACAGGCCGGTGCCGACCAGCCGGACCTGCGCGGCCGCCTGCTGACGCTGTCCGAGGCCGACCGGCGCGGGTCGCTCACCGACCTGGTCCGCAAGGAGGCAGCCACCGTCCTGGGCATGCCCGGCCCCGAAGAGGTCGGCAAGGAACAGGTCTTCAAGGACCTGGGCCTGGACTCCCTCATGGCGGTCGAACTGCGCCGCCGCCTCTCGGCCGAGACGGGCCTCCCCCTGCCGTCGACCCTCGCCTTCGACCACCCCACGTCCAGCGCCATCGCCGACCTGCTGCTGAGCAGGCTGGACCTGGACTCCGGCCCCAAGACCCCGCCGGCCACGGCCCTCACCCGGGACGCGGACCGGTCCGCGGACGAGCCGATCGCGGTGGTGTCGATGGCGTGTCGTCTGCCGGGTGGTATCGACACCCCCGAGGCGTTCTGGGAGCTGCTCGTGTCCGGTGGGGATGCGGTGGGTGGGTTTCCGGGGCGGTGGCGGGGGCTGGATCTGTTCGATCCGGATCCGGAGGTGGAGGGCAAGAGTTACGGCTGTGAGGGCGGCTTCCTCGCGGACGGGCATGTGGAGGACTTCGATGCGGGGTTCTTCGGTATCTCGCCGCGTGAGGCGGTGTCGATGGATCCGCAGCAGCGGCTGGTGCTGGAGGCGTCGTGGGAGGCGCTGGAGCGGGCCGGGATCCGGCCCGGGGCGCTGAGCGGCAGCCGGGCCGGTGTGTATCTGGGGGCGATGAACTCCGATTACGGGGATCACCGCACGCACGATCTGCAGGCTCTGGACGGTTATGTCGGCACCGGCCGCGCCTCCAGCATCCTGTCCGGCCGGGTGTCCTACGTCCTCGGCCTCCAAGGCCCGTCCCTGACCGTCGACACCGCCTGCTCCTCCTCCCTGGTCTGTCTCCACCTCGCCGTTCAGGCGCTGCGCCAGGGCGAGTGCGAACTCGCCCTGGCCGGCGGCGTCACGGTGATGTCCACACCGTCGACGTTCGTGGAGTTCTCGCGGTTGAAGGCGATGGCTCCCGATGGCCGGTGCAAGTCGTTCTCGGCTGCCGCGGACGGTGCGGGGTGGTCGGAGGGTGTGGGTGTGCTGGTGCTGAAGCGGTTGTCGGCCGCGCAGCGTGACGGTGACCGGGTGCTGGCTGTGGTGCGTGGGTCGGCGGTGAATCAGGACGGGCGCAGTCAGGGGCTGACGGCGCCGAACGGTCCGTCGCAGCAGCGGGTGATCCGGGATGCGCTGCAGGCGGCGCGGTTGGTGCCGGGGGACATCGATGCGGTGGAGGCGCACGGGACGGGGACGTCGCTGGGGGATCCGATCGAGGCGGGTGCGCTGGCGGCAGTGTTCGGTCCCGGTAGGGATCCTGGGTCGCCGGTGTGGTTGGGGTCGTCGAAGTCGAACATCGGTCATGCGCAGGCGGCTGCGGGTGTGGCGGGTGTGATCAAGATGATCCTGGCGCTGCAGCACGGGCTGCTGCCCAAGACGCTGCACGCGCAGCAGCCCAGTGCGCTGGTCGAGTGGGAGGACAGCGGGCTGCGGCTGGTGCAGGAGGCACAGGCCTGGCAGCGCGATGCTGCCCGTCCTCGCCGCGCGGGCGTGTCCTCGTTCGGCCTGAGCGGCACCAACGCCCACGTGATCGTCGAAGAGGCGCCGCTCACCGAGCCGGCCGAGCCGGTGGCCGAGGAGACGGCCGGCCCGCTGCCGGTGGTGCTCTCCGGACTCGACGAGGCCGCGCTGCGCGAGCAGGCGGGACGCTGGGCGTCCTGGCTGACCACTCACGAAGGAGTGCGCCTGACCGATGTGGCGCGGACGGCCGCCACACACCGTACGCACTTCGCATCACGGGCCGCGGTGACAACCGCCTGCCTCGACCAGCTGGTGGAAGCCCTGGAGGCACTCGCCGACGGCCGCCCCCACCCCGCCCTCACCCACGGCACCACCGCACCACGCGGGAAGGTCGTGTTCGTCTTCCCCGGCCAGGGCACCGACTGGGAGGGCATGGGCAGTTCGCTGCTGGAGCAGAGCGACGCCTTCCGCGACACCGTGACGGCCTGCGACGCGGCGCTGCGGCCGTACACCGGCTGGTCCGTGCAGGCGCGACTGCGCGGCGAGCACACCGACTCCCTGCCCTTGACGCGTCTGGACGTCGTCCAGCCTGTGCTCTTCACCATGTACGTCGCCCTGGCGGCGGCCTGGCGGTCACTGGGCCTCGAACCCGCCGCGGTCGTCGGCCACAGCCAGGGCGAGGTGGCCGCGGCCGTCGTGTCCGGCGCACTGACCCTCGAGGAGGGCGCCCGCATCGTGGCGCTGCGCAGCCGCGCGCTCCACTGCGACGGCGGCGGTGGCGAAATGGCCGTCGTCGAACTGCCCGTCGCCCAGGTGCAGGAACGCATCGCGCCGTACGGCCAGGCCCTGTCGATCGCCGCGGTCAACACCGGCCGCTGGACGGTGATCTCCGGCGACACCGACGCCATCGAGGACGTCCTGATCGAGCTGGACGACGAAGACGTCTCGTGCGGGAAGCTCAACGCCGCCTGCGCCTCGCACAGCGCGCACATGGACCCCCTGCTGCTCGGCCTGCGAGCCGAGTTCACCCGCCTGCGCCCGCAGCCCACCGGCGTACCGTTCTACTCGACGGTCACCGGCGGGCCCCTCGACGGATCCGAACTCGACGCGGACTACTGGTGCCGCAACCTGCGCGAGCCGGTGCGCCTCGACCTCACCCAGGCCCGGCTGCTGGACGACGGCTACGACGTGTTCGTCGAAGTCAGCCCCAGCCCGGTACTGGTCATGCCGCTCACGAACGGCTGCGCCGACACCGACGGCCTCGTCGTGCCGAGCCTCCAGCGCAATCACGGCGACCTGGGCGAACTCCTGCGCACCCTCGCCCTGCTGCACGTCCAGGGCCTCGACATCGACTGGAGCCGCGCCCTCGGTGGCGAACTCCGGCGCGCGGACACGGTACTCCTGCCCACGTACGCCTTCCAGGGCGAGCGCTACTGGACCGAGACCGCACAGGGGACCGGCGACGCGAACTCGCTGGGCCTGGTCACCGCGCAGCACCCCTGGCTGAGCGCCGTCACCACGCTGGCCGGCGCAGAGGGACATCTGTTCACCGGCCGGCTGTCGACGGCGCTGCACCCCTGGCTGAAGGACCACACCGCATTCGGCACCGTCCTGGCCCCCGGCACGGGACTGCTCGAGCTCGCCCTGGTGGCGGCACGGGAGACCGGCGCCGGACACGTCGGCGAACTCACCCTGTCCGAGCCGCTCATCCTCGACGACGACCGCGCAGTGCACCTCCAGGTCACGGTGGACGCGCCCGACCTGACAGGCGAGCGCTCCATCGCCGTCTACTCGCGGCCCGAGTCGGACCAGGAGCACTGGACCTGCCACGCCTCCGGGCGGCTGCTCGACGGCCTCCCGGACGGCCACGAGCAGGGCTTCGAGAGCCTGCGGCACTGGCCGGCCCCCGAAGCCGAGGCGGTCCCCCTGGACGGGTTCTACGAACGGCTGGACGCCCAAGGCGTCGGATACGGCCCCGCCTTCCGGGGCCTGACCGAACTGTGGCGTGACGGCGACACCGCGTACGGCCTCGTCCGTCTCCCCGAGGACGTCCCGACCCAGGACTACGGGATGCACCCCGCCCTGCTCGATGCCGCCCTGCACACCGTCCAGGCCGTCCGGGACCTGGACGAGTCCGACCGGCGAGTGCTGCTGCCCTTCGCCTGGGAGAGCGTGGAACTCCACGCCGCGGGCAGCTCCACCCTGCGGGTGCGCGTGGACCTGGACGGCGCGCGCTCCAGCGCCCGGCTGTGGGTGGCCGACGCCCAGGGCAGGCCGGTGGCCGCGGCCCGCGCGCTGCGGATGCGCGAGGCGAGCGCGGAACAGTTGCGGGCGGGCCGCCCGGTGGAGCACCTCCACCAGGTGGACTTCCAGCCGCTCCTCGCCCCGGTGACGCGGCAGGAGACGGCCGCGACCTGGCTGCTCGGCGACGAGCGCTTCCTCGCCGGGCTGGCCGACGTCACGGACACCGGACACATCGAGCACCTCGCCGGTGCGGACGCCCTCACGGCACGTCTCGCCGAGGACCGCCCGGCGCCCGCTCGGCTGATCGTCCTCGCCGTCCCCGCCCCGGGCACCGCCGCTGCCCAGCACACACCGGACACCGACGACGGCAGCACCGTCGCGGACCTGCGGGCACGCACCGCCGGGACCCTGGAACTGCTGCGGGCGCTGCTGGCCGAGGAACGGCTCGCTTCCACCGAACTGGTCTGGGTCACCCGCGGCGCCGTGGACACCGGCGACGGTGTGCCGGACCTCGCCCACAGCGGTGTGTGGGGCCTGCTGCGGGCGGCCCGCACCGAGCACCCCGAGCGGGTCCTGCGCCTCATCGACACCGACGGGCCCTCCCCGGCGCTGGCCCGCGCACTGACGGTGACGGACGAACCCGAGATCGCCGTACGGGGCGAGGCGCTGCTCGGCGCCCGCCTGGTCCGGGCCACCGGCACCACCGGCACCACCGGCACCACCGGCACCACCGGCGGTGACGGCTTTGCGCACGGCCCGGACCCGGACGGCACCGTACTCGTCACCGGAGGCACGGGTGAACTCGGCCGGCAGGTCGCCGCCCACCTCGTCCGCGCACACGGAGTCCGCCACCTCGTACTGACCTCCCGCCGCGGCCCCCAGGCCCCCGGCGCGAGCGACCTCGTACGCGAACTCCACGACGCCGGCGCCGAGACCGTACGCATCGAGGCGTGCGACGTGACCGACCGCGGCCGGCTCGCGGACATCCTGGCCGCCGCGCCGGACGGCCACCCGTGGACCGGAGTCGTCCACCTGGCGGCCGCACTCGACGACGGCCTGCTCCAGCACCAGGACAGCGAACGCCTGTGGACGGTCATGGGCCCGAAGGCGGCCGGAGCGGTCCACCTCGACGAACTCACCCGCCGGGCCGGCGCGGACCTGTCCCTGTTCGTGGTGTTCTCCTCGGTCGCCGGAATCCTCGGCGGTGCCGGGCAGTCCACCTACGCCGCCGCCAACACCGTCCTGGACGCGGTGGCCGCCCGCCGCCGCGCCGACGGCCTGCCCGGCACGAGCCTGTCCTGGGGCCTGTGGGAGCCCAACGGCGCCGGCGTGACCGACGCCCTGAACGACGCCGACCTGGCCCGGATGCGCCGCCGCGGCATCTCCGCCCTGACCTCCGGCCAGGCGCTGCACCTGCTGGACGCCGCACTGTCCCGCTCGGAAGCCCACCTCGTACCGGTCAAGCTGAGTCTGGGAGCGCTGCAACGCGGTCTCGACAAGGGGGACGAGACCCCCGCCCTGCTGCGTGGCCTGCTCCGGGGCAGGCTGCGTCGCGCCCAGGGCGCGACGGCACCGGTCACCCTCCGGGACCGGCTGCGTTCCGCGTCCGCCAGGGAACGACACCGGACCGTCCTGGAGACGGTCCGCCGCGAGGCCGCCGTGGTGCTGGGCCTCCCCGGCCCGGAAGCCGTGGACGCACACCAGGTCTTCAAGGAGGCGGGCCTGGACTCCCTCATGGCGGTCGAACTGCGCAGGCGCCTGTCCGCGGAGACCGCGCTCACCCTGCCGGCCACTTTGGCCTTCGACCATCCGACCCCCGACTCCATCGCCGCGTTCCTGCTGGACCGACTGCCGCAGGACGACATCCCCGAGCGCCCGGGACGCAGGGCGGGGACCGGCCCGCTGACCGAGGTGCAGATCGACAGCCTGGTGGAACTCCTGCGGTCCGCCACGCCGAAACAACTCGAGTCGCAGGGCCTGGCATCGGCCTTCCTCGACCTCAAGGAGGGCCTGACGAAAACCGTCACCACCGCAGAAGCAGCCCCCGTCGAGCTTGAGGCCGACAGCACCGAAGACCTTCTGCAGTTCCTTGACGACAAGTTTGGAGTCAGTTCATGACCGCGCCCGACGTCGAGAAGCTCGAGTCCTACCTGAGGCGTGCCACGACGGCCCTGCTCAAGGCCGAGAAGGAACTCGACTCGGAGCGGGCCGCCCGCACCGAGCTGATCGCGGTGGTGTCGATGGCGTGTCGTCTGCCGGGTGGTATCGACACCCCCGAGGCGTTCTGGGAGCTGCTCGTGTCCGGTGGGGATGCGGTGGGTGGGTTTCCGGGGCGGTGGCGGGGGATGGATCTGTTCGATCCGGATCCTGAGGTGGAGGGCAAGAGTTACGGCTGTGAGGGCGGCTTCCTCGCGGACGGGCATGTGGAGGACTTCGATGCGGGGTTCTTCGGTATCTCGCCGCGTGAGGCGGTGTCGATGGATCCGCAGCAGCGGCTGGTGCTGGAGGCGTCGTGGGAGGCGCTGGAGCGGGCCGGGATCCGGCCCGGGGCGCTGAGCGGCAGCCGGGCCGGTGTGTATCTGGGGGCGATGAACTCCGATTACGGGGATCACCGCACGCACGATCTGCGGGCTCTGGACGGTTATGTCGGCACCGGCCGCGCCTCCAGCATCCTGTCCGGCCGGGTGTCCTACGTCCTCGGCCTCCAAGGCCCCGCGATGACGGTCGACACCGCCTGCTCGTCGTCGTTGGTGGCCCTGCACCTCGCCGTCCAGGCGCTGCGCCAGGGCGAGTGCGAGGTGGCCCTGGCCGGCGGCGTCACCGTGATGTCCACGCCCTCCCTCTTCGTGGAGTTCTCGCGGTTGAAGGCGATGGCTCCCG
Source organism: Streptomyces sp. AHA2 (assembly GCF_036857595.1). Taxonomy (NCBI): domain Bacteria; kingdom Bacillati; phylum Actinomycetota; class Actinomycetes; order Kitasatosporales; family Streptomycetaceae; genus Streptomyces; species Streptomyces sp. AHA2. The sequence goes on along the minus strand of NZ_JAUQWJ010000041.1, from coordinate 175 downwards.
ATGGCCGGTGCAAGTCGTTCTCGGCTGCCGCGGACGGTGCGGGGTGGTCGGAGGGTGTGGGTGTGCTGGTGCTGAAGCGGTTGTCGGCCGCGCAGCGTGACGGTGACCGGGTGCTGGCTGTGGTGCGTGGGTCGGCGGTGAATCAGGACGGGCGCAGTCAGGGGCTGACGGCGCC
>NZ_JAUQWJ010000040.1:0-20607 GCF_036857595.1 Streptomyces sp. AHA2 | reverse complement strand
CAGCTCCACCACATCGGAGGTCTTCGCCATGTTCAAGACCCGCCAGTGTCAGCAACGCTCGTGATCGATACACCTAGAGCAGGGCCCGCTCCCGTCCCTGGCCGGGCGGGGGCCCCGCCGTACCGGAGGCTTCGGCGAGCCCGTACACCCGGCGTGCGTTCGCCGAGGCCAGCATGCCCGCCACCCGCTGGGCGTCGGCCAGGGACCAGGCGCCCTCGGTGACCCAGGTGCCCAGCACCCGGCCGAGGGCCTCGCGGAACAGGCGGGCGCCCACCACGTGCAGTTCGGGCAGCCCCTGGGCGCCGGTGGAGAACAGGATCTTGCCGAACGGCGCCAGCTCCAGGATCTCCGCCAGCACCGTCGCGGCCCGGGCGCCGGTGCGCACCAGGGCGGCTCCGCAGTCGACGTGGACGTGCGGGAAGACACCGGCCAGGTGGGCGGCGTGCCGGTGGTACGGGTAGCCGTGCAGCAGGACCAGGTCCGTGCCCAGCCCGGCGGTGGCGCGGACGAAGTCGGTGAGCAGGACGGGGTCCGTCCGGTCGATGCGCAGGCCCGGGGCCCCCAGCCCGGCGTGCAACTGCAGCGGCAGGCCCGAGGCGACGGCGCTCCACAGCAGGTGCCGCAGCAGCACCGGATCGCTCAGTTCCCCGCCGACCCCGCGCCGGGCGAGCCAGCGGCCGGCCGCCCCGCGCACCTCCCCCGGCCCGGGCGGCTCGGGCGCGAGCGCGAGGCCGTGCCGTACGCCGGCGACGGAGGTGAAGGCGACGGCGTGCGCGGCGGCGGCGTGCACGGACTCGGCGAGGTTGGCGAGGAACGACTCGACGGTTCCGGAGGTGTCGGCGACCTGCTCGGCGAGCGGCTCCAGCCGGACGATCTCGTGGGCCTCGGCGGATCCGGCACAGGCCAGTTCCCCCGGGCCGGTCAGATCGCCGGGCAGGCCGGTGTCGACCAGGTAGGTCGTGATGCCGCTGCCGCGCAGGAGTCTTCGGCCGGCCTCCAGGACGCCCAGTTCACGGCGCCGGGCGAGGTACCGGGCGGGCGGGCAGTGGGCTTCCAGACCGAGCAGGGGCGGGCACCAGCGCCGCACCGCGAAACCGGTCTGGGTGTCGAAGAGGGTGGTGCCGGGGGCGGGCGGGCCCTCGGTGCGGGCGAGCTGGGCCTCGAAGGTGCCGAGGCCCAGCTCCGTGCGCAGCACTCCGTGGCAGTACTGGTCCACGAGGGACGGCGTTTCGATCATCCGGGCTCCCCGGTGTGGACCCTGTTCTCTCAAGGGTCCTAACGGGTGAACCGGTGTCGAGGTCGCGGCTCCCGGGGGGCGGGGTGCGGGTCGCGGGACGGCTGCCGAGCGGATGACCGGTCGCGCCCGCGCGGCGGCGCCGCCCATCGACGCGGCCCCGCACCCCCGGGAAGCGGATCAGTCGTTCTTCGGGCCGCCCACCTGGATGCCGGCCATGCGGCTCCACTCGTAGCGGCCCGTCCTGACCTTCGCGGCGAATTCGCCGTCGAAGGACTCGTGGCGGGTGATGCCCGCCTTCTCGACGGCCTTCTCGGCGATCTCGTAGGTCGGGGCCACCAGGTCGCCCCAGTTGCCGTCCTCGCCGACCAGGACGATGCGGGCGCCGCGCTCGCCGAGGTAGGCGACCTGGCCCTCGGCCCCGCCGTGGGCCTTGGAGAAGGAGGTGATCTGCCGGGCGAGCCGGGCGACCTTGCGCTCGGCCTTCGGGTCTGCCTGCTGCGTCTCTGCCATGACCAGGATGCTACTCACGGGTAGATCGACTCGCGAGAGCAGGACGGTGTGACGTACGTCAGGGCGTCAGCGCAGGAACGGGTCGACCGCGACGGCCACGAAGAGCAGCGACACGTACGTGATCGACCAGTGGAACAGGCGCATCTCCTTCAGCTTCGCGCCCGTCACCTCGGCCTTCGCGCGGTTCTGCAGCCCGTGGGCCTCCCACAGCCAGAAGCCGCCCGCCAGCAGGGCGACCGCCGTGTAGAACCAGCCGGTGTAGCCGAGCGGGGTCAGCAGGAGCGAGACGGCGACCATGACCCAGCTGTAGATCACGATCTGCTTGGCGACGACCTTGTTGGAGGCGACCACCGGCAGCATCGGCACGCCCACGCGCGCGTAGTCCTCCTTGACCTTCATGGACAGCGGCCAGTAGTGCGGCGGCGTCCAGAAGAACATGACGAGGAACAGGATGACCGGCGCCCAGGACATCGAGTTCGTGACCGAGGACCAGCCGATCAGCACCGGCAGGCAGCCGGCGATGCCGCCCCACACGATGTTCTGCGAGGTGCGGCGCTTGAGGATCATCGTGTAGACGACCACGTAGAACAGCAGCGCGCCGAGGGAGAGCCAGGCGCTCAGCCAGTTCACGGTGAGGCCGAAGAGCAGGGTGGAGGTGATCGCCAGGGTGATGCCGAAGGCGAGGCACTCGCGCGGGCTGACCATGCCGGTGACCAGCGGGCGCTGCGAGGTGCGGTCCATCAGCGCGTCGATGTCGCGGTCGATGTACATGTTGAGGGCGTTGGCACCGCCCGCGGACATGTAACCGCCGACGCAGGTCAGCAGTACCAGCGTCAGGTCGGGCACGCCCTGCTGCGCCAGGAACATCACCGGCACCGTGGTGATCAGCAGCAGCTCGATGATCCGCGGCTTGGTGAGAGCCACGAACGCCATGACACGGGCCCCGAACGGCCGGTGGGCCGGGCTCTGGTCCGTCCCGAGCATCCCCGCTGGACGGGATTCAACGGCCGTCACGCACACCCCTACAGAGACAGTCCAGCGAGCCCCACCGTGTGAAGTGACGGTAAAGGCTCGCGCGTACCACGCCACTTTAGACGTTGCCCAGAGTCGGACATCCGCGGGGGTCGCCTCGTGTTGGGGGGCGGCTTCCGACGGGCGGTCCGCGGCTCGATTGAGCACCCGGATGAGCGGCTCCGTATTCACCTGTCGCATGCGGTACGGCCCAGTCAGGAGGCGGATCGAGATGACTCCCGGCACTCTGGAGTGACTCGGAAAATCGCACGTCCCACGGGGGTAGGCTCGACTGCGGCCGGTGCGCGCCCCGATACACCGGCATCCGAATCATGTGGAGAGGAGCCCTGACCCAGGGTGAGCATCAAGCCGACCACCACAGACCTCGAGTGGACCGAGTTGGACCAGCGGGCCGTCGACACCGCGCGTGTCCTGGCCGCCGACGCCGTACAGAAGGTCGGCAACGGCCATCCGGGTACGGCGATGAGCCTGGCGCCCGCCGCCTACACCCTCTTCCAGAAGGTGATGCGGCACGACCCGGCGGACGCCGACTGGGTCGGGCGCGACCGCTTCGTGCTGTCCGCCGGCCACTCGTCCCTGACCCTCTACACCCAGCTCTACCTGGCCGGTTTCGGCCTGGAGCTGGACGACCTGAAGTCCTTCCGCACCTGGGGTTCGAAGACCCCCGGCCACCCCGAGTACGGGCACACCACCGGTGTGGAGACCACGACCGGCCCGCTGGGCCAGGGCGTCGCCAACGCGGTGGGCATGGCGATGGCCGCCCGCTACGAGCGCGGCCTGTTCGACCCGGAGGCCCCGGAGGGCGAGTCCCCCTTCGACCACTTCGTCTTCTGCATCGCCGGTGACGGCTGCCTCCAGGAGGGCATCTCCTCCGAGGCGTCCTCCCTCGCCGGCCACCAGAAGCTCGGCAACCTGATCCTGCTGTGGGACGACAACCACATCTCGATCGAGGGCGACACCGAGACGGCCGTCTCCGAGGACACCGTCAAGCGGTACGAGGCCTACGGCTGGCACGTGCAGCGGGTGCAGCCCCAGGAGAACGGCGACCTGGACCCGGCCGCGATCTACGAGGCGATCCAGCAGGCCAAGGCCGTCACCGACCGGCCCTCCTTCATCGCGATGCGCTCGATCATCGCCTGGCCGGCCCCGAACGCGCAGAACACCGAGGCCGCGCACGGCTCGGCGCTCGGCGACGACGAGGTCGCCGCCACCAAGCGCGTCCTCGGCTTCGACCCGGAGCAGTCCTTCGAGGTCTCCGACGAGGTCATCGAGCACACCCGCAAGGCGCTGGAGCGGGGCAAGGCGGCCCGCGCGGTGTGGGACAAGGCGTACCAGCAGTGGCGGGACAACAACCCCGAGCGCGCCGCCGAGTACGACCGCATCGCCAAGGGCGAGCTGCCCAAGGGCTGGGAGGAGAAGATCCCGGTCTTCGAGGTCGGCAAGGGCGTCGCGACCCGCGCCGCGTCCGGCAAGGTGCTGCAGGCGCTCGGCGCCGTCATCCCCGAGCTGTGGGGCGGCTCGGCCGACCTGGCCGGCTCCAACAACACCACCATCGACAAGACCAGCTCCTTCCTCCCGGCGGACAACCCCCTGCCGGAGGCGGACCCGTACGGCCGCACGATCCACTTCGGCATCCGCGAGCACGCGATGGCCGCCGAGATGAACGGCATCGCGCTGCACGGCAACACCCGCATCTACGGCGGCACCTTCCTGGTGTTCTCCGACTACATGCGCAACGCGGTGCGGCTGTCGGCGCTGATGCACCTGCCGGTGACGTACGTGTGGACGCACGACTCCATCGGTCTCGGTGAGGACGGCCCGACGCACCAGCCGGTCGAGCACCTCGCCTCGCTGCGCGCCATCCCGGGCCTGAACATCGTGCGCCCCGCCGACGCCAACGAGACCGCGATCGCCTGGCGCGAGATCCTCAAGCGCTGGACGAAGGAGTTCGGCAAGGGCCAGCCGCACGGCCTGGCGCTGACCCGTCAGGGCGTGCCGACCTACGAGCCCAACGACGACGCGGCCAAGGGCGGTTACGTCCTGTTCGAGGCCGAGGGCGGTGAGCCGGAGGTCGTCCTGATCGCCACCGGTTCCGAGGTGCACGTCGCCGTCGAGGCGCGCGAGCAGCTCCAGGGCGCCGGCGTGCCCACGCGCGTGGTGTCGATGCCGTGCGTGGAGTGGTTCGAGCAGCAGGACCAGGGGTACCGGGACAGCGTCCTGCCGCCGTCCGTCCGGGCCCGTGTCGCGGTGGAGGCCGGTGTCGGCCTCACCTGGCACAAGTACGTGGGGGACGCCGGCCGCATCGTTTCCCTGGAGCACTTCGGTGCTTCGGCCGACGGCAAGGTGCTGTTCCGGGAGTTCGGCTTCACCGCGGAGAACGTCGCCGCCGCCGCCCGGGAATCGATCGCCGCAGCCCAGCGCTGACGCTCATACACGACACGTAGGAGATGGAATTTCCATGACAGACGCACTCAAGCGCCTCTCCGAGGAAGGCGTGGCGATCTGGCTGGACGACCTGTCGCGCAAGCGGATCACGTCCGGCAACCTCGCCGAGCTGATCGACCAGCAGCACGTCGTGGGCGTCACCACCAACCCGTCGATCTTCCAGAAGGCGATCTCGCAGGGCGACGGCTACGACACGCAGCTGACCGACCTCGCCGCCCGTGAGGTCACCGTCGAAGAGGCCATCCGCATGATCACCACGGCGGACGTCCGCGACGCCGCCGACGTGCTGCGCCCCGTCTTCGACGCCACCGGCGGCCAGGACGGCCGGGTGTCGATCGAGGTCGACCCGCGCCTGGCGCACAACACCCGGGCCACGGTCGCCGAGGCCAAGCAGCTCGCGTGGCTGGTGGACCGGCCCAACACCCTCATCAAGATCCCGGCGACCGAGGCCGGCATCCCGGCGATCGCCGAGACCATCGGCCTGGGCATCAGCGTCAACGTCACGCTGATCTTCTCCCTGGAGCGCTACCGCAAGGTGATGGACGCGTTCCTGACCGGCCTGGAGAAGGCCAAGGAGCGCGGCCTGGACCTGTCGCAGATCCACTCCGTGGCGTCCTTCTTCGTCTCCCGCGTGGACACGGAGATCGACAAGCGGATCGACGCGCTGGGCACCGACGAGGCCAAGGCGCTGCGCGGCAAGGCCGCCGTCGCCAACGCCCGCCTCGCCTACCAGGCGTACGAGGAGATCTTCTCCTCGGACCGCTGGAACGCCCTGGAGAAGGCCGGCGCCAACAAGCAGCGTCCGCTGTGGGCGTCGACCGGCGTCAAGGACGAGGCGTACAGCGACACCATGTACGTCACCGAGCTGGTCGCGCCGAACACGGTGAACACCATGCCCGAGGCGACCCTGTTCGCCACCGAGGACCACGGCGAGATCACGGGCAACACCGTCGCCGGCACCTACGAGCAGGCCCGTGCCGACCTCGACGCCGTCGAGCGGCTGGGGATCAAGTACGACGAGGTCGTCCAGCTCCTGGAGAAGGAGGGCGTCGAGAAGTTCGAGGACTCCTGGAACGACCTGCTGAAGTCGACCGAGGCCGAGCTGAAGCGCCTCGCCCCCTCGGAGGGCTGAACAGGTGTCGAGCAGCAATCCGCTGCGTGACCCCGCGGACCGACGGCTCCCGCGCATCGCGGGGCCGTCGGGCCTGGTCATCTTCGGCGTCACGGGCGACCTCTCCCGCAAGAAGCTCATGCCCGCCGTGTACGACCTCGCCAACCGGGGTCTGCTCCCGCCGGGCTTCTCGCTGGTGGGCTTCGCCCGCCGCGAGTGGGCGCACGAGGACTTCGCGCAGGAGGTGCACGACGCGGTCAAGGAGCACGCGCGCACGCCCTTCCGCGAGGAGGTCTGGCAGCAGCTCATCCAGGGCATGCGGTTCGTGCAGGGCACGTTCGACGACGACGACGCGTTCGAGCGGCTGCGCTCCACGATCGAGGAGCTGGACAAGGCCCAGGGCACGGGCGGCAACTTCGCCTTCTACCTCTCCGTGCCGCCGAAGTCCTTCCCGGTGGTCATCCAGCAGCTGAAGAAGCACGGGCTGGCGGACCAGAGGGGCGGCTCCTGGCGGCGCGCGGTCATCGAGAAGCCGTTCGGGCACAACCTGGAGTCGGCCGAGGAGCTCAACAAGGTCGTCCACGAGGTCTTCGCCCCGGACCAGGTCTTCCGCATCGACCACTACCTGGGCAAGGAGACCGTCCAGAACATCCTGGCGCTGCGCTTCGCCAACACGATGTTCGAGCCGATCTGGAACCGGTCCTTCGTGGACCACGTGCAGATCACCATGGCCGAGGACATCGGCATCGGCGGCCGGGCCGGCTACTACGACGGCATCGGCGCCGCCCGGGACGTCATCCAGAACCACCTGCTCCAGCTCATGGCGCTGACCGCGATGGAGGAGCCCGCCTCCTTCGACGCGGACGCGCTGGCCGCGGAGAAGACCAAGGTGCTCGGAGCCGTGCGGCTGCCGCAGGACCTGGGCCGCGACACCGTGCGCGCCCAGTACGCGGCCGGCTGGCAGGGCGGCACCAAGGTGCGCGGCTACCTGGAGGAGGACGGCATCGACGCCTCCTCCAAGACCGACACCTACGCCGCGGTCAAGCTGGAGATCGACAACCGCCGCTGGGCGGGCGTCCCCTTCTACCTGCGCACGGGCAAGCGGCTCGGCCGCCGGGTGACGGAGATCGCGGTCGTCTTCCAGCGGGCCCCGCACTCTCCCTTCGACTCGACGGCCACCGAGGAGCTGGGCTCCAACGCGATCGTCATCCGCGTCCAGCCGGACGAGGGCGTCACGGTCCGTTTCGGCTCGAAGGTGCCCGGCACGTCCATGGAGATCCGGGACGTGTCGATGGACTTCGCCTACGGCGAGTCCTTCACGGAGTCCAGCCCGGAGGCGTACGAGCGTCTCATCCTGGACGTCCTGCTCGGTGACTCGAACCTCTTCCCGCGCACCGAGGAGGTCGAGCTGTCCTGGAAGATCCTCGACCCGATCGAGGAGTACTGGGACACCAACGGCAAGCCCGCCCAGTACCCGGCCGGTACCTGGGGCCCCGTCGAGGCGGACGAAATGCTCGAGCGACACGGACGGAGCTGGCGCCGGCCATGAAGATAGACCTGACCGACACCACGGCCAGCAAGATCAACAAGGCGCTGGTGCAGGGCCGCCGGGCGATCGGCACCCCGGCGGTCGGCATGGTGCTCACGCTGGTCATCGTGACGGACGAGGAGAACGCCTACGACGCGCTGAAGGCCGCGAGCGACGCCTCGCGCGAGCACCCCTCGCGCACGCTCGTCGTCATCAAGCGCGTCTCCCGCTCCCCGCGCGACCGCACGCAGTCCCGCCTGGACGCGGAGGTCCGGGTCGGCGCGGAGGCCGGTACGGGCGAGACGGTGGTGCTCCGGCTGTACGGCGAGGTCGTGGACCACGCCCAGTCGGTGGTGCTGCCGCTGCTCCTGCCGGACGCCCCGGTGGTGGTCTGGTGGCCGGTGAACGCCCCGCTCGACCCGGCGAAGGACCCCCTCGGTGCCCTCGGGCAGCGCCGCGTCACCGACACCTACGCCTCCGAGCAGCCGGTGCGGGACCTGGCCACCCGGGCGGGGACGTACACCCCCGGTGACACGGACCTGTCCTGGACGCGCATCACGCCCTGGCGCTCGATGCTGGCGGCCGCGCTCGACCAGGTCACCTGCGAGGTGAAGGCCGTCGAGGTGGAGGGCGAGGAGTTCAACCCGAGCTGCGAGCTGCTGGCGATGTGGCTCGCGGACCGGCTGGACGTGCCCGTGAAGCGCTCCCTGTCCGGCGGGCCGGGTCTCACGGCGGTCCGCATGGACACCGACTGCGGCCCGATCCAGCTGGACCGGGCCGACGGCTCCCTGGCGACGCTCACCATCGAGGGCCAGCCGGCCCGCGCGGTGGCGCTCAAGCGCCGGGAGACCGCCGAGCTGATCGCGGAGGAGCTGCGGCGGCTCGACCCGGACGACACCTACGCCTCGGCGCTGCGGTACGGGGTGGACCGGCTGAAGAACTCCGGGACGGCGACGGCCTCGCAGGAGCAGGCGGTGGCCAAAGGAGAACCGGGGGCCGGCGGAAAGCCCGGAAGCGGCGGCGGACGGGACCGGCTCGGCGTCCCCGCTCCGGTCGAGGAGGCTGCGAAAGCTCCCGCTGCGCAGGCGACGGCGCAGGCACCGGTGAAGCAGGGGCCGCCCACACCGGAACCGGTGCGGAAGGGGGATCCTGCGTGAGTACGGCACCCCAGTTGGTCGTCCACCGCGACAAGGAGCTGATGGCGCAGGCCGCGGCGGCGCGGCTGATCACGCGGATCGTGGACGCGCAGGCCTCCCGGGGCTCGGCGTCGGTGGTCCTCACGGGCGGCCGCAACGGCAACGGCCTGCTGGCCGCGCTGGCGGCGGCGCCCGCCCGGGACGCCGTGGACTGGTCGCGGCTGGACCTGTGGTGGGGCGACGAGCGCTTCCTGCCCGAGGGCGACCCGGAGCGCAACGTCACCCAGGCCCGTGAGGCGCTGCTCGACGCGGTCCCGCTCGATCCGAAGCGGGTGCACGCGATGCCCGCCTCGGACGGGCCGTACGGCGACGACGTGGACGCGGCGGCGGCCGCGTACGCGGAGGAGCTGGCAGCGGCGGCGGGCCCGGAGGACCACGGCCCCGTGCCCGCGTTCGACGTGCTGATGCTGGGCGTCGGACCGGACACGCACGTGGCGTCGCTGTTCCCGGAGCTGCCGGCGGTGCGCGAGACCGGCCGCACGGTCGTCGGTGTCCACGGCGCGCCCAAGCCGCCGCCGACCCGGGTGACGCTGACGCTCCCGGCGATCCGCGCGGCCCGCGAGGTGTGGCTCCTGGCGGCCGGCGAGGACAAGGCGGGAGCGGCGGCGATCGCGCTGTCCGGCGCGGGCGAGATCCAGGCCCCGGCGGCGGGCGCGCACGGCCGCACCCGCACCCTGTGGCTGCTGGACGCGGCGGCGGCCTCGCAGCTGCCGCGTTCCCTGTACCCGCCGGCTTCGGCATAGACCTCCGCCCACCCGCCACCGGTCTGCGAGGCCGGTGGCGGGTGGGCGGACGTGTGCCGGGCGGCGGTTATTTGACCGAGCCCGCCATCACGCCCTGGACGAAGTGCTTCTGGAAGGCGAAGAAGACGACGACGGGGACGATCAGGGACAGGAACGCGCCGGGGGCCAGGACGTCGATGTTGCTGCCGAACTGGCGTATCTGCGACTGCAGTTCCACGGTCAGCGGCTGGGACGCGCTGTCGGCGAAGAGCAGCGCCACCAGCATGTCGTTCCACACCCACAGGAACTGGAAGATGGCCAGCGAGGCGATCGCCGGGCGGCCGACGGGCAGGACCAGGCGCGTGAAGATGCGCCACTCGCTGCCGCCGTCCATGCGCGCGGCCTCCAGCATCTCCTTGGGCATCTCGGCGAAGTAGTTGCGCAGCAGGAACACGGCGAAGGGGAGCCCGTACGCGACGTGGAACAGGACGACTCCGGGGATCGTGCCGAACAGGCCCAGCTGGCCGAAGAGTTTGGCGACCGGCAGCAGGCCGATCTGGACGGGCACCACCAGCAGCGCCACCACGACCAGGAAGACCGGCTCCCGCCCGGGGAAGTCCAGCCAGGCGAAGGCGTATCCGGCCAGTGCCGCGACCACCACGACCAGCACCGTCGTCGGCACCGAGATCAGCACCGTGTTCCAGAACGCCTGCGTGATGCCGGCGTTCTGCAGCAGCGAGGAGTAGTTGTCGAAGGACAGCTGCCCGGGGGTGGAGAACACCGTCCACCAGCCGCCCTTCGCCGTGTCCTCGGCGGACCGCAGCGAGGACAGGAACAGTCCGGCCAGCGGCGTCATCCACACCAGGCCGACCAGCACGAGGAAGGCCTGGACGACGCCGTTGCCCAGGGAGCGCCGTACCGCGTTCATCGCTGACTCCTTCGGAAGCGGCGGACGTTGAAGACCATGGCGGGAACGACCAGCAGCAGGAGCAGGACGCCGAGCGCGCTGCCGAGGCCCTGGTTGTTGCCGCCGCCGAACGACACCAGCCACATCTGCGTCGCGAGCACGGTCGCGTCCTCCTGCACGGGTCCGGGCGCGATGATGTAGACGAGGTCGAAGACCTTCATCACGTTGATCACGAGCGTGACGAAGACGACCGTGAGGACCGGGGCGAGCAGCGGGACGGTGATGCGGCGGAAGATCTGCCACTCGTTCGCGCCGTCCATCCGCGCCGCCTCCAGGGCGTCGCGGGGCAGGGTCGACAGACCCGCGCCGATGAGGACCATCGCGAAGCCGGTCCAGATCCACAGGTACGCTCCGATGATCGCCGGGGTGACCAGTGCCGGACCCAGCCAGGAGACGCCCTCGTAGGGCGCGGCGAAGTTCGACGACGGCAGTCTCACCGTGTACGAGCCCGGTTCGAGGTCCTCGAAACGGAAGGAGCCGTCGGAGGCGGTGGTGGCCGTGGCGACCGCCTCGCCGTCCCGGACCGCCTCGACCTTCATCTGCGGCAGTCCGCTCTCCCGCGCGTCGACCTCGCCCTGCTTCCCTCCCCCGCCGGGGGTGAAGTCCAGGTAGACGACACCGCGCAGTTCGTCGGCTGCGGCTTTCTGCCCCACCGCTCCGGACGCGGGCCGCGCGTCGCCGGGCAGCTCGGCGGGCTGGACGCCGACCAGGCCGAGCGTCACCGCGTCCCCGGGCGAGACGGACGCGCTCGTGCGGTACGAGCCGTCCTTCTCCTTCGTCAGGCCCTGCCCGTCGCGTGCCCGGGCCGTCGGGTAGGTGGACTGGTCCTTGAAGGCGTCGTGGACGGAGACGACCGCCGCGTTCAGCACGCCCTTGTCGGGGTCCTCGTCGTAGGCGAGGCGGAAGATGATGCCGGCGGCGAGGAAGGAGACCGCCATCGGCATGAACAGGAGCAGTTTGAACGCCGTGGCCCAGCGGACCTTCTCGACCAGGACGGCGAGGATCAGGCCGAGTCCGGTGAGCAGGGCGGGGGCCACGACGACCCAGACGGCCGTGTTGCGCACGGCTTTGAGGGTCGCCGGGTCGCGGAACATCTCGGTGTAGTTGTCGCCGCCGACGAAGGCCGTCCCGGAGGCGTCGAAGAAGCTGCGGCCGACGCTGAACAGCACGGGGTAGACGACCAGCGCCCCGAGCAGCAGCAGTGCGGGCAGCACGAACAGCGTCGCGACGATCTTCCCGCGTCGCCGCAGGCGCCGGGTGCGGTCGGCGACCGGTGTGGGCGGCGGGGAACTCGTCTCCTTTACGAGGGTCGCGGTCATGGCGTATCAGTCCTGGTACGCCTTGGCCGCCGCGGCTTCCAGCTTCGCCGCGGTGCCCTTGGGGTCGGACGGGTCGCGCAGGAAGTCCTGCAGCAGCTTCCACTCGCCGGTGCCCTTCGTGCCGCCGAAGGCCGCGGGGGCCTGGTCGGACATGTCGAAGCGGACCGAGTCGCCGGCCTCCACGAGGGACTTCGCGGTGGCGCGGGTGACGTCGTCGCCGTAGGAGGCGAGGTCGAGCTTCTTGTTCGGGGAGAGGAAACCGCCGGCCTCGGCCCACACCGCGGAGGCCTCGGGGGTGGCCAGGTACTCCAGGAGGGCCTGGGCGGCCTTCTGGTTCTTGCCGTCCTTCAGGACGACGGCGGCGTCTCCACCGCTGACGACCGGGGCCTCGCCGCCGCCGACCGCGGGGAAGGGGAAGAAGTTCGCGTCCTCGCCGACCTTCCTGCCGAACTGGTCCTTGGCGACGCCGGCGACGAAGTCGCCCTCGTAGACCATGCCGGCCTCGGGCTTCGGGCCGAACACCTTCTCCACGGAGCCGGGGAAGTCGGTGTTCAGTGCGCCCTTCTGGCCGCCGGCGATCAGCTGCTTGTCCTTGAACAGCTTCCCGAGGGTGGTGAGGGCCTCGACGACGGAGCCGTCGGTCCACTTCAGCTCGTGCGCGGCGAGGGCGTCGTACTTCTCGGGTCCGGCCTGGGAGAGGTAGATGTTCTCGAACCAGTCGGTGAGGGTCCAGCCGTCCTGTCCGGCCACGGAGAAGGCGGCGAGGCCGGAGTCGGAGACGGTCCGGCCGGCCTTCAGCATCTCGTCGTAGGTCTTCGGGGGCTTCACGCCGGCCTGGGCGAGGGCGTCGGGGCTGTACCAGACGGTCGACTTGTGGGCGGCCTTGAAGTAGAGGCCGTACAGCTTGCCGTCGACGCTGCCGTAGTTCTTCCACACCGGCGCGTAGCCCGCGTCGACGGCCTGCTCGGTCTTCTTCGACAGCGGCTTGAGCCAGCCGTTCTGCGCGAACTGCTTGAGCACGCCGACCTGCGGGACCATCACGACGTCGGGGGCGTTGCCGCCCTCGATCTTGCTGCCGACGACGGTGGAGACGTTGTCACCGGTGGACGTGAACTGCGTCTTGGCGCCGGTCTTCTCGGTGAAGGCGTCCAGCACCTTCTGGAAGTTCTTCTGCTCGGTGCCGGACCAGACGCCGGCCACGGTGACGGTCTGGCCGCCGAGGGCCTTGTCGCCGCCGCCGGCCGAGACGGGGCCGCCGCCGCAGGCGGTCGCGCCGAGCGCCAGCACGAGGGCGGTGCAGCCGGTGAGCAGGGTGGTACGTCGCATCATCGTCGATGTCCCTTCGGAGGGTTCGCTTGCGGGGAGTTCGCTCGCGCGGATGTTGCTTGTGCGGGTGGTTCCTGCGCGGATGTCGCGTGCGCGGGTGTCGCTTGCGGGTGGTCAGGTACGGACCCACCAGGCGGCCGTCGAGCCGGAGAGGACTCCGGGCGGGCAGGAGCCGCTGGCGAGCAGGGGGGTTCCGGGGACCGGCGCGGGGGTCGGGGCCGTGCCGAAGTTGACGGCGCACACCAGGTCGCCGCGCTCGAAGGCCAGGACGCCGGGCGGGCAGTCCAGCCAGCGCAGGGTTCCCTCGCCCAGCTGCGGCAGGGCGGCGCGCAGTTGCAGTCCGTCGCGGTACAGGTGCCAGAAGGAGCGGGTGTCGGCGAGGGCCCGGTCGGTGGCGTACTCGGCGAAGTACTCCGGCTGCGGCAGCCACGGCTTGGCGCTCTCGGCGCCGGGGGTGAAGCCGAACGGCGAGGCCTGCCCCGACCAGGGCAGCGGCACGCGGCAGCCGTCGCGGATGCGGGCCCTGTTGCCGGTGCGGCGGAAGATCGGGTCGGTGAGCACGTCGTCCGGCAGGTCCACGACCTCCGGCAGCCCGAGCTCCTCGCCCTGGTAGATGTACGCGGCGCCGGGCAGGGCCAGCATCAGCAGCGCGGCGGCGCGGGCGCGGGCGGCGCCGAGGCCGCTGCCCCCGGTGGCGGGCTCGCCGTAGCGGGTGACGGTGCGCACCTGGTCGTGGTTGTTGAGGACCCAGGTGACCGTCGAGCCGGTGCCGGCGATGTCCTGCATGGCCTCGGAGATGACCTTGCGGAAGGCGTCCGGGTCCCACGGCGCGCTGAGCAGGTCGAAGAAGAAGGCCTGGTGGAGTTCGTCGGGGCGGACGTAGCGGGCGTGCTCGCGTGCGGTCGGGACGGAGACCTCGCCGACGAGGAGGCGTTCGCAGCCGTCGCGCTCGGTGTACTCCTCGCATATGGAGCGCCAGCGCCGCCAGACGTCGTGCACCTCGGGCTGGTTCCAGGCGAGGGGGTTGACCGAGTCGCGGGTGCGGGCGTCGGCCTCCGGGTCGTCGGAGTCGGGCAGCTCCGGGTGCTTGAAGAGGCCGGCGGCGACGTCGATGCGGAAGCCGTCGATGCCCCGGTCGAGCCAGAAGCGCAGGATCCGCTCGAACTCGGCGGCGATCTCCGGGTTGCGCCAGTTCCAGTCGGGCTGTTCGGGCGCGAACATGTGCAGGTACCACTGGCCGGGCCGGCCGTCGGGCTCGGTCACCCGGGTCCAGGCGGGGCCGCCGAACATGGAGTGCCAGTTGTTGGGCGGCTCGGACCCGTCGGGGCCGCGGCCGTCGGCGAAGTGGAAGCGGGCCCGGGCCGGGCTCCCGGCCGGAGCGGCGAGCGCCTCGCGGAACCAGGGGTGCTCGCTGGAGCAGTGGTTCGGGACGATGTCGAGCAGCACCTTGACGCCGAGCCGGTGCGCGGAGCCCACCAGCAGATCGAACTCGCCGAGGTCCCCGAAGACCGGGTCGACGTCGCAGTAGTCGGCCACGTCGTAGCCGTGGTCGTGCTGCGGCGAGGGATAGAAGGGGCTCAGCCAGATCCCGTCGACGCCGAGCTTCTTGAGGTAGGGCAGTCCCGCACGGACGCCGGCGAGGTCGCCGACGCCGTCGCCGGTGCTGTCCAGGAAGCTGCGGACGTAGACCTGGTAGATCACTGCGTCACGCCACCAGTGGTGCCTGTTCAACCCATCGACCTGTCTCTGAGAAGGGCAGCGGTTATGCATGCATGTTAAGTAGGCGTGTCGCGAGGGTGTCAATGAAAAGGCAGAAGCTACCGGGCAGTTGACATGGGGCAAACTGCAACCAAAGGGACAGATTTCGGCGAGATGAGATGCCCGCGTTACCTAACAAGTACGTAGGGAGAGTGGGCTTCCGGCGCCGGGCCCGGCTAGCGGCGCGAGATGAGGGCGAGTTCGCGCGCCAGCCGGCGCACCGCCGCCTCGGGCGTCTGGTGCCCGGCCATCGCGTCGTGCACGACCGCCTGGACGACCAGGCTGACCTGGTCGTAGCGCGGACTCTTGGGGCGCGGCTCGGCCGCGATCACGCTCTCGCGCAGGGTCGGCAGGTACGGGAATCGGCGGATCAGCTCGGGGTCCCGGTACAGATCGGCCCGCACGGGCGGCAGTGCGCCGCGGGTGAGGACCTGGCGCTGGACGGGCTCGCTGGTGAGGTAGGCGATCAGCCGGGCCGCCGAGTCGGGGTGCCGGGCGTGGGTGCTGACGGCCAGGTTGGAGCCGCCCAGAACGCTCGTCCCGGGCCCGCTGCGGCCGGGCAGCGGTACGGCGCCGACCTTCCCGGCCACCTTCGAGCCCGGGGCGGATGCGCCGACGTAGGCGTAGGGCCAGTTGCGCAGGAAGAGCAGCCGGCCGTCCTGGAAGGCCCGCTTGGACTCCTCCTCCTTGTACGACAGGGCCTCCTTCGGGATCCAGCCCTCGCGCACGCCCCGCGCCAGGAACCCGATGCCCTCGCGGGCCGCCGCCGAGTCGACGGTGACGCGCTCGCCCTCGTCGCCGAGGATCGAGCCGCCCGCCGAGTAGACCGCCTCCGCCGCGTTGACCGTGAGGCCCTCGTACGGCAGGAACTGCCCGGCGTACCCGTCCAGGCCGTGCTTCGGGGCGATCGTCCTCGCGTAGCGCTCCAGCTCGGCCCAGGTGCGCGGCGGCTCGACGCCCTCCTCGGCGAGGACGTCCTTGCGGTACAGGAGCAGGCCCGCGTTGGTGACGTAGGGGACGGCGAAGAGCCGGTCGTCGTAGGTGGCCGTGGCCACGACCGGCGGGAGGAACGTCCTCAGCGGGAACCGGTCGCGCGGCAGGGGTCTGATCCAGCCCGCCGCGGCGAAGTCCGAGGTCCAGTTGACATCGATGTTGAGCACGTCGAACCGGCTGCGGTCGCCGTCGCGCAGGTCGGTGATCATCTGCGCCTGGGTCTCGTCGGCCGAGTCGGGCAGTTCGACGAGGGTCACCTTCTCGCCGGGATGGGCGCGGTTCCAGCCCTCCAGCAGGGGGCCCAGGTAGCCGGTGAGGTCCCCGGCGGTGGCCAGGGTGAGCGGCCCGCGGCCGCCGCTGGAGGGTTCGCCCGCCTGCGCTCCGGCGGCGGCGTAACCGGTCAGGACCACGACGAGAACGAGAAGGCCCCTACCGGCGGCATGGATCCACCGCATAGGTTCCTCCCTGTACACCGGCGACGGGCACCCTTGCCCGGATCAGAGGCCATGTATACCTGTTAGGTATGGGCGATACTAGGGCCTGGAGCACATTGGACCGGACAGGAGGACTGCACGCGTGCGCCTGCCCCTCCTGGCTCTCCTCGCCCGCGGACCCGCCCACGGATACGAGCTCAAGCAGGACCTTGAGCAACTGCTGGGCTCCGCGTACCCTCAGCCGAACGTCGGCCAGATCTATGTGACCCTCGGCCGCCTCGAGAAGTCGGGACTGATCGAGGGCGAGGACGTGGCGCAGTCCAGCCGGCCCAACAAGAAGGTCTACCACCTCACCGAGGCCGGGCGGGAGGCGCTGCGCGTCTGGTTCGAGGAGCCCGAGGACGAGCCGCGGGTGCGGGACGAGTTCTTCATGAAGCTGGCGCTCGCTCCGCAGACCGGTCTCGCCGACCAGGTGGCCCTGATCAACCAGCAGCGGCGCCAGTACCTCAACACCATGCGGCAGCTTTCGAGGCTGGCCGCCGCCGAAGACCGCGACAACCGCATCGCCCACCTGCTGATCGAGGGCGCGATGCTGCACCTGCAGGCCGACCTCGACTGGCTGGAGCGGTGCCAGGAAGAGCTGGAGGAGCTGGAGTGAGCGACGACCGTCCCGCTCCTGTGCTGCGCGCCGAGGGCCTGGTGAAGACGCACCACGGCGAGGGCGCGCCCGCCCGTGCCGTGCGCGGGGTCGACCTGTGCGTGCGGCAGGGCGAGTTCGTGGCGATCACCGGCCCCTCC
This sequence comes from Streptomyces sp. AHA2, assembly GCF_036857595.1. Classification (NCBI taxonomy): domain Bacteria; kingdom Bacillati; phylum Actinomycetota; class Actinomycetes; order Kitasatosporales; family Streptomycetaceae; genus Streptomyces; species Streptomyces sp. AHA2. Next base: position 3,231 of record NZ_JAUQWJ010000040.1, on the reverse strand, counting down.
GGCGCCGGCAAGTCGACGCTGCTGCATCTGCTCGGCGGGCTCCAGCGGCCCGACGCGGGCCGCATCTGGCTCGACGGCGAGTCCACCGACACCTACAGCGAGGCCCGCTGGGCCGTGGAGCGCCGCAAGCGGATCGGCATCGTCTTCCAGTTCTTCAACCTGGTCTCCAACCTGTCGGTCGCCGACAACGTGGAGCTGCCCGCCCTGCTCGCCGGGACCTCCGCGAAGCAGGCGCGCGCCGAGCGCGAGGCGCTGCTGGCCGAGCTGGGCCTGACCGGCAAGGAGCGCAGCATGCCGGGCGAGCTGTCCGGCGGTGAGCAGCAGCGCGTGGCCCTGGCCCGGGCGCTGGTCAACCATCCCCCGCTGCTGCTGGCCGACGAGCCCGCGGGCAGCCTGGACAGCAAGGGCACCCGCGAGGTGATGCGGCTGCTGTCGCGCTTCCACCAGCGCGGCCAGACGATCCTGCTGGTCACGCACGACGCCCGGCTGGCCAGTGCGGCGGACCGGGTGATCAGCTTCTTCGACGGCCGGATCGCCGACGACGCGGAACTCGACGGCGGCACCGCTCCGCCGCGCCGCGCCGGGATATCCGGCGTGCTCGAACTGCGGGACTGAGACGCCCGTGTACGACGAACCCCGGAGGGGCTGACCCGTATGCGAGCCACCCTGCGCTGGGCCCACTCGGATCTGCGCACGCACCGCGGCGAGGCGCTGTTCCTCGTCCTCGCCACCGCGGGCATCGTCGCCTCCCTGCTGCTGGCCACGGCCCTGTTCGGGTACGCGACCAACCCCTGGCAGCGCGTCTTCACGCAGTCGCACGGCGCGCACGTGTGGCTGCACACCGACTCCGCCGCCGACACGGACAGGCTGGCCGCGCTGGACGGTGTCGACGAGGTGGCCGGGCCGTACCCGACGGCGGCCACCACCGTCTCCGCCCGCGGCAGCCGCGCCTCGGTCGAACTGCGCGCCACCGCGGAACGCCCGTCCGTCGGCCGCCCGCCGCTGGTCTCCGGGCAGTGGCTGGACCCCGCGGCGCCCGACGGCGTGGTGCTGGAGAGCCGCCTGGCCCGCGCGCTGCTGGTCCAGCCCGGCGACACCCTGGACGTGCCGGGCACCGCCCGCGAGCTGACCGTCGTGGGGCTCGCCGACAGCGCCGAGCCCCGTTACCGGCCCGGTGAGCAGCCGGGTCTGGTGTGGGCCCTGCCGTCGGCCGTGCCGGACCCCGGGGGGCAGGTCATCGGGTTGCGGCTGACCGACCCGGGCGACACGTCCTACGTCGTGCAGCGGGCCGTGACGGTGCTGGGCGCGGGCGCGATCGGCGAGGTCTCCACCTGGCAGCAGGCCCGCGCCGAGGCCCAGGGGGACAACCGGCTCCTCGGGCAGGTGCTGGGGCTGTTCGGCCTGGGCGCCCTCGCCGCCGCCGGTTTCGCCGTGCACGGCGCGATCGGCACGCGTATCAGCGGCCATCTGCGGGACCTGTCGGTGCTGAAGGCGATCGGTTTCACGCCCGGCCAGGTCGTCCGCGTCTTCCTCCTGCAGCACCTCGCCTACGCCCTGCTCGGCGCGGTGTCCGCCGCCGCGCTGGCCGAGGTCCTGGGCAGTCGCATCCCGGGGCGGCTCGGGGACGCGGTCGGGGTGTGGCAGGGGCTGCCCGGGCACACGGTGGCGCTGATCGTGGTCCCGGCGGGGGCGGTGCTGTTCATCGGCGTGACCACCGGCCTCGCCGCATGGCGGGCCGGGCGGGTGCCGCCGGTGCCCGTGCCCCGGCCCGCCGCCACCGCGGGCGGGCGGCTGTCCGGCGTGGCCCGCCGGGCGCTCGGTGTGCGGGTGCCGCCCGCGCTGGTCCTGGGCTGGCACAAGGCGTTCACCCGGCGTCCCCGCTCGCTGGCCACGGTCGCGCGCCTGACCTTGCCGCTGCTGCTGATCGTGGTGGCGGTGAGCGCCTGGACCACCCTCGACCGGTTCCACAGCCGTCCCGAGCAGGTCGGTCTGCCCACCACGCTGAGCGTCCGCGCCGACGCCGGACCCGGCGAGCAGGGCGTCCGCGCGCTCCTGGAGGACGACCCGCAGGTCGCCGCCGCCTACCCGGGCGTCGAGACGGCCGCCCTGGTACCGGGCCAGACCGCGACCATCGCCCTGCGCGGTCTCGGCACCCACGAGGAGCCCTACCCGTACACGCTCGCCGAGGGCCGCCCCGCCCGCGGCGCCGACGAGGCCGTGGCCGGGCAGGGATTGCTCGACCTGCTGGACGTGCGCGTGGGCGACTGGGTGCGCATGACCGTCGGGGACCAGCCGCAGATCCTGCACATCGTGGGCCGCAGCATCGAGCCGGAGAACGCCGGCCGCGTCATCTCCACGTCCCTCGACACCCTGCGCGCCAACGACCCCGGGCTCCGCCCCACCCTCTACGAACTGCGGCTGAAGCCCGGCGCCGATCCCGCCCGGGTCGCCGAGCGGCTCACCGCGGCCGGGCACGGCCGGCTCGACGTGCACGCCGTGACCAACCCCGCCGACGGACTCTCCCCCCTGCGGGCCGTGGTCGCCGGGCTGATCGCCGTCCTGGCGCTGATCGGGCTGATCGAGCTGCTGACCACAATCGGCGGCACCGTCCGCGAGGGCGAACGGGACCTGCTCGCGCTGAAGGCCGTCGGCCTGTCCCCCCGCCAGATCACGGCGGTCACCGTCACCGCCACCGGCCTCACCGCCCTCGCGGCCGTGCTCGCCGCCACCGCCCTGGGCCTGCCCCTCGCCCGGTGGCTGATCGACGCCCAGGGCAGATCCAGCGGCATCGGCGCGGGCATCGCACAGGGCCCCTCCGCGCTCCTGGTGGTGCTGCTCGGGGCGGCGGCGGTCCTCTGCGCGGCCGCGCTGGCCGCCGTCCCCGCCGCCCGGTCGGCCCGGCGGCGCCTCGCGGACACCCTCAGCGCGGTGGCCTGACACCCGTCCCCCGACGCCGGGGCTCAGCGGCCGTAAGGGCCCTGCGGGTGGTACGGCGGGCGCGGGGCGCGGGGGCGGGAGGGTGCGGGGGCGAGAGGGTGCGGGGCAGGAAGCGGACGGCGCACTGCCGCCCGCTCGCCTGCCGTGACCGTCACTGCCGGCCGCGCAGCTCCCGGTACGTGGCGACAAGCGCCCGGGTCGAGGCGTCCAGGCCCTCGACGTCGGCGCCCTCGGTCAGGGCGGGCTCGACGCGCTTGGCGAGCACCTTGCCGAGCTCGACGCCCCACTGGTCGA
>NZ_JAUQWJ010000003.1:0-681766 GCF_036857595.1 Streptomyces sp. AHA2 | reverse complement strand
CAGGCGGCCCCGGCGGGGCGCCGGCGCCACCGGGCCAGAACGTCCCGAAGACGGCGGCGGGCCGGGCGACCGGCCAGGACCGCGCGGAACTGCCGTTCATCGCGCCATTCCCGCACGACCTGCCAGTCGTGCCTGCCGGGAGCGGGGAGGTCAGCCGGGCGGGGTGCTGGCGTCGCCGCCGGCGCGTGGGCGCAGGCGGCTCCGTGACGGGCCGGCCTCCGCCGAAACCGCGCGGAAGCCGCCCGGGCACGGGCGGCTCAGGCGGCCCCGGCGGGGCGCCGGCGCCACCGGGCCAGAACGTCCCGAAGACGGCGGCGGGCCGGGCGACCGGCCAGAACCGCGCGGAACTGCCGTTCATCGCGCCATTCCCGCACGACCTGCCAGTCGTGCGTGCCGGGAGCGGGCGGGGCGGCGTCGCCCAGCGAGCGGGCGCGGTGGGTGTCGAGGAGGTACTGCTGCGTGATGCTCATGGTGGATCGCCTCTGCGGGACGGGGTGATGGAGGTCCGAAGGCTCCGCGGCTGCCCCGGTGCCTCCACCGTGCGCCCGCGCCCGGGGCGCCGTCGCGTCGATTGACGGGGGCCGTCAATCGTCGGGGGCGTTGTCGGTGGCGGGGTGCACCATGAGGTCATGAGCGTGCACATCGACATCGCCGGGCTGCGGCCGGAGAGGGTCGCCGTCGTTCCCTCGCCCCTGGCCGAGCTGGGCATGGCCCTGCACGCGCTGTCGGAGCCCGCGCACCACCCGGGCCTGCAGGGCTGGGTGACGGGCGTGAGCGCGCGGCTCGACCCGCATCTGGCCGACCGGATGTGCGAGGCCGACTTCCTGTGGCGGTCCACGTTCTCCGACCTGTTCATGCCGTGGGCCGGTCTGCCGGAGGGCGGGGCGCTGCCGGGCGGCACCCTCGCCGAGGAGCTGGACCAGCTCGACAAGCTGTCCGACGAGCAGTTCGTCGACGCGGCGCTGGAGTTCACCTGCGCCGTCGGCTACGGCACGTGCGGGCCGACCCCGCTGTCCGACCCCGGGGTGCGCCGCCGGGCGCTGGAGCTGGCCGCCGCGCGCGGGCCGCAGCAACTGCGCTTCACCGAGCGGCTGCTGGCCGACCCGCCCGCGATCCGGGCCTGGCTGCGGCAGTTCCTGCGGGACTGCGACGAGGCGTTCTTCGCGGAGGCCTGGGGCCGGTTGCGCCACCAGCTCGCCGCCGACGCACGGCACAAGACGGACCTGCTGCGGCACAAGGGCCTGCCCGGGATGCTGGCCGCGGTGTCCCGCGCGATCACGCTCGACGCGACGGGCACCCGGCTCACCGTCGACAAACTGGGCGGCGACGACGTCACGACCACGGGCGACGGCGGGCTGCTGCTCGTGCCGACGAGCCTGGGCTGGCCGCACCTGATGGTCCTGCACCGCCACGGCTGGCAGCCGGTGCTGCACTACCCGGTGGGCTCCCCCGAGCTCGCCGCCCCGCCGAGCCTCGACCAGCTGGCGCTGCGCATGACGGCCCTGTCCCACCCCGTGCGCATGCGGATCTGCCGTTTCCTGGCCCGCAGCGCCTACACCACGGGCGAGCTGGCGCAGGTGCTCGGCATGACGGCCCCGGAGATATCGCGGCACCTGGCCCTGCTGAAGAAGGCGGGCCTGCTCACCACGCGCCGCCGCGGGCGCTACGTGCTGCACCAGCTGGACGTGACGGTGGTGGCCCGGCTCGGCAGCGAGTTCCTGGAGGGGATCCTCAGGTAGCGGCCCGCCCGCGGGGGCGCTCAGCCGTGTCCGCCCGCCCGGACCAGTCCCGTCTCGTAGGCCAGTACCACCACCTGCACGCGGTCCCTGAGGCCCAGCTTGGTCAGGATGCGGCCCACGTGCGTCTTCACGGTCGCCTCGGACAGGACGAGGCGGGCCGCGATCTCGCCGTTGGACAGGCCCTGCGCGACCAGCACCATGACCTCGCGCTCGCGGTCGGTGAGCCGCTCCAGCTCCTTGTGCTGGGGCTGCTGCGCGGTGCTCGGCAGCATCGGCGCGAAGCGGTCCAGCAGCCGCCGGGTGGTGGAGGGGGCGACGACCGCGTCACCGCTGTGCACCGACCGGATCGCGGCGAGCAGTTCGCCCGGGGGCACGTCCTTGAGCATGAAGCCGGAGGCGCCGGCCTTCAGCCCGGAGAAGGCGTACTCGTCGAGGTCGAAGGTGGTCAGGATGAGCACCTTCGGCGGGTCGGTGTCCGCGCAGATCCGGCGGGTGGTCTCCACACCGTCCAGCTTCGGCATGCGCACGTCCATCAGCACCACGTCGACCTGGGTCGCGCGCAGCGCCTGCAGGGCCTCGACGCCGTCGCCCGCCTCGGCGACGACCTCCATGTCCGGCTGGGCGGCGAGCACCATCCGGAACCCGGTGCGCAGCAGCACCTGGTCGTCGACGAGCATCACGCGGATCGTCATCGGGGGCCTCTTCCGTGTCGTCATGACGGTTCTCGGGGGTGACAGGGCGGTACATCTCGGGTGATTCCCACGGCGTGACAGGTGTCAGCGAGGGGCGTGCGGCGACGTCAGTGCGCCGGTTTGAGCGGGAGCAGGGCACTGATGCGGAATCCTCCGCCGGGGCGCGGCCCCGCGTCCAGGGTGCCGCCGACCATGCCGACCCGCTCGCGCATGCCGATCAGGCCGTGGCCCTGGCCGTCGAAGCCGCCCTCCTCGTACAGCTCGTGCGGGGCGCCCTTGCCGTCGTCCTCGACGAGCAGGCCGAGGCCGTCGTCGAAGTACACCAGGCGCACGCTGGCGCCCGCGTTGGGCCCGCCGTGCTTGCGGGTGTTGGTGAGCGCCTCCTGCACGATGCGGTAGGCGGTCAGCTCGACGCCGCTGGGCAGCGGCCGGGGCGTGCCCTCGACCTTGAAGTCGACCGGCAGGCCCGACCCGCGGCACTGCTCGACGAGGTCCTCGATCTGCTGCACGTCCGGCTGCGGCACGTACTCGCCGGCCTCCTGGTGCTCCCCGGTGCGCAGCACCCCGAGCAGGCGGCGCATCTCGGCGAGGGCCTGGCGGCCGGTGGAGGAGATGGTCTCCAGGGCCTTCTTCGCCTGGTCGGGGGCGGCGTCGAGGACGTAGGCGGCGCCGTCGGCCTGGACCACCATCACCGAGACGTTGTGCGCGACGACGTCGTGCAACTCGCGTGCGATGCGGGCGCGTTCGGCGGCGACGGCCACCTTGGACTGCGCCTCGCGCTCCTTCTCCAGCCGGGCGGCCCGTTCTTCCAGCTGCGCGAAGTAGGCGCGGCGGGTGCGGATGGAGTCGCCGAGCACCCAGGCCAGCGCGAAGGGCACGGTCATGAAGACGGCCGCGGCGACGCCGGCCGCGACGCTGTCCTGTTCGTTCGGCCAGCGCAGATGGGCCACCGGGGCGGCGCACAGGCCGGCGCCCAGCGCGAAGCGCGAGGCCCACCGGGCGCCCTCCGCCGCCACCGTGTAGACGATCACCAGCATGGCGAAGTCGGCGGGGGTCATCTCCACGTCGGTGATCAGCTGCGCCAGCCCGACGGCGGCGGCGAGCAGCAGCATCTTCTCCGGCATGCGGCGGCGCAGCGCCACCACCAGGCAGAGCAGCACCGTGAGCGGGACGGCGGCGGCGGGGGGCCCGAAGACGCCCGTCGCCCCTCCGACCAAGGAGACCCCGAGGAGGACCACGGCCCAGGAGCCGTCGACCCACGTCGGGTGCCTGCGGAGGAAGTCATAGAGGCGCTGCACGTAACCCAGCGTAGGGAAGCGGAATAGGTGCAGGGGTCAACCGGAGGGCCGATCCGGACCGGGCGCGCGTACTCCGCAAGGTGGAGTTGCGTGCGTTGTGTGCGCATAGCCTGGCCCGGTGACGACGGGAACCGGCAACGAGTGGCGCGGGTGGCGTGCGGCGGCGCACGAGGCGCTGTACGCGCCGGGGGGCTTCTACCGGCGGGCCGGCGCGGGCCCGGCCGGGCACTTCCGTACGTCGGTGCACGCCTCGGCGCTGTTCGCCGGGGCCGTGGCGCGGTTGCTGTGCCGGGTCGACGAGGCGCTGGGCCGGCCCGGGACGCTGGACTTCGTCGACATGGCGGCCGGGCGGGGCGAACTGGCCGCCGGCGTCCTGGCCGCGCTGCCCGCCGAGGTGGCGGCCCGCACGCGCGTGTACGCCGTCGAGGTCGCCGGGCGGCCCCCGGGACTCGATCACCGGATCGAGTGGCTGGCCGAGCCTCCCGGGGAGGTGACCGGGCTGCTCTTCGCCAACGAATGGCTGGACAACGTGCCCGTCGAGGTCGCGGAGGTGGACGGCACGGGCACCGCCCGGCTGGTGCTGGTGCGGCGGGACGGCGCCGAGCGGCTCGGGGACCCGGTCGCCGGGGCAGAGGCCCGCTGGCTGGAGCGCTGGTGGCCGCTGCCCGGCGAGGCCGGGCAGCGCGCCGAGATCGGACTGCCCCGGGACGAGGCGTGGGCCTCGGCGGCCGGGACGCTCCGCCGGGGGCTCGCCGTCGCCGTGGACTACGCGCACACCGCGGACGCGCGGCCGCCCTACGGAACGCTCACCGGCTTCCGGGACGGCCGCGAGACCACGCCCGTGCCGGACGGCTCCTGCGACCTCACCGCCCACGTCGCCCTGGACGCCTGCGCACGGCCCGGCGGGCGGCTGCTCCCCCAGCGCGAGGCGCTGCACGCCCTGGGCGTGACCGGCGCCCGCCCTCCGCTCGCGCTGGCCTCGACCGACCCCGCCGGCTACGTGCGCGCCCTCGCGAGCGCCGGGGAGGCCGCCGAACTGACCGCGCCGGGCGGACTGGGCGACTTCGGCTGGCTGGTGCAGCCGGTGGGCATCGCGGACCCGCTCCCTCGGTGAGCCCTTGCCTGCCTCGGTGAGCCCTTACTTGTCGATGTCGCCGACGACGAAGAACAGCGACCCCAGGATGGCCACCATGTCCGCCACCAGCGTCCCCGGCAGCAGTTCCGTCAGCGCCTGGATGTTGTTGTACGACGCCGAGCGCAGCTTCAGCCGGTACGGGGTCTTCTCACCCTTGCTGACCAGGTAGTAGCCGTTGATCCCGAGGGGGTTCTCGGTCCAGGCGTAGGTGTGGCCCTCGGGTGCCTTGAGGACCTTCGGCAGCCGCTGGTTGACCGGCCCGGGCGGCAGCTCGGCGAGCCGGTCGAGGCAGGCGTCGGCCAGGTCGAGCGCGTTGTGCGTCTGCTCCAGCAGGCACTCGAAGCGGGCGAGGCAGTCGCCCTCCTGCCGGGTGACCACCTTCAGGGTGTCCTGCAGGTCGCCGTAGGCGAGGTACGGCTCGTCGCGGCGCAGGTCGAAGTCCACGCCCGAGGCGCGTCCGATCGGCCCGCTGACGCCGTAGGCGTGCACGGCCTGCGGGGACAGCACGCCGACGCCGCGGGTGCGGCCGCGGAAGATCTCGTTGCCCAGGACCAGGTCGTCGAAGCGGTCCATGCGGGAGCGGACGTCGGCGACGGCGGTGCGCGCGCGTCCCGTCCAGCCGGCCGGCAGGTCCTCCTTGAGGCCGCCGACGCGGTTGAACATGTAGTGGATCCGCCCGCCCGAGACCTCCTCCATCACGTGCTGGAGCTCCTCGCGCTCGCGGAAGGCGTAGAAGATCGGGGTGATCCCGCCCAGCTCCAGCGGGTACGAGCCGAGGAACATCAGGTGGTTGAGCACCCGGTTCAGCTCGGCGAGCAGGGTGCGCAGCCACACGGCCCGCTCCGGGACCTCCATGCCGAGCATCCGCTCCACGGCGAGCACCACGCCCAGCTCGTTGGAGAACGCCGACAGCCAGTCGTGGCGGTTGGCGAGCATGATGATCTGACGGTAGTCACGCGCCTCGAACAGCTTCTCCGCGCCCCGGTGCATGTAGCCGATGACCGGCTCCGCGTGCGTGATGCGCTCGCCGTCCAGGACGAGCTTGAGCCGCAGCACGCCGTGCGTGGACGGGTGCTGCGGCCCGATGTTGAGCACCATGTCGGTGCTCTCCGCGGCGCCGCCGATTCCGACCGTGGTCTCCGTCGTAGGAGTCATGGACACAGTCTCTCGTACGTACGCTGGCCTCATGGAGACGGGGAGCCCGCACGAGACGGGCACGAGGGGGGCGGACGGCTTCACCGGACCGGCGGCCCCGGGCGGGAGCGGCCCGGCGCGAAACGCTGCGGCGGATGCCGGGGAGCCCGAGTGGATCGCCCTGCCGCCCGGGCTGCTGAAGATGCGGCGGTTGCTGCTGGTCGTCTGGCTCGGGCTGATCACGCTGGCGGCGGGACTCGTGCCGGGGCTGCTGGCCGGGCCCGCCTGGGCCGCCTTCGCGCTGTTGCCCCTGGCCCTCGCCGTGTGGGGCTGGGTGATGATCGAGCGCAACTGGCGTTCCTGGCGCTACGCCGAGCGCGCCGACGACCTGCTGATCAGCCGGGGTGTGCTGTGGCGTGAGGAAACGGTCGTGCCGTACGGGCGCATGCAGCTGGTCGAGGTCACCTCCGGGCCCGTCGAGCGGCACTTCGGGCTGGCCAGCGTGCAGTTGCACACGGCCGCCGCGGCGACCGACGCGACCATCCCCGGCCTGGACCCGGCCGAGGCGGAACGCCTGCGCGACCGGCTCACCGAGCTGGGCGAGGCCCGATCGGCGGGGCTGTGACGCCGCCGGGAGCCGCCGGGACGGGCACCGACCCGCTCGGGAACGACCCGGCGGGAAACCGCCCGACGCGAAACGGCCCGGCCGGCGACGATCCGGCGGGGACGGACCGCTCGGGCGGCAGCACCCCGTCCGGGAGCGGCACGGCGCGGAACGAACCCGCCCCCGACGGCCCGGCCGGAAGCGGGGCCCCGGTGAGCCGCCGGGCCGGTGACGGTCCCGTCGAGCGGCGGTTGCACCCGGTCACGCCGCTGCGCCGAGCCTGGGCACCGATCGCCGTGCTCGTCGGCTGGGCCGTGCACGACCCCGACGGCGCCCAGCGCAACCTGTCCCGGCTGACGACCACCACCCTGCTCGTCGGCCTGGCCGTCCTCGTCCCGGCAGCCGCCCTGTACGGCTTCTGCTCCTGGTGGTTCACGCACTTCGCGGTGACCGAGACCGAACTGCGCGTCCGCACCGGGCTCGTCTTCCGCCGCACCGCGCACATCCGGCTGGAGCGGATCCAGGCCGTCGACGTCACCCGGCCGCTGCTGGCCCGGGTCGCGGGTGTCGCCAAGCTGAAACTCGACGTCATAGGCACCGACAAGAAGGACGAACTGGCCTTCCTCGGCGACGACGAGGCCCGCGCGCTGCGCGCCGAACTGCTCGCCCGGGCCGCCGGACTCGCCCCCGAGACGGCCCATGAGGTCGGTGAGGCGCCGTGCCGGCAACTGCTGCGGGTGCCGCCCGGCGTGCTGGCCGTGTCCCTGCTGCTGACCGGCGCGACCTGGGGGACGCTGGCCGCGGCGCTCGTGGTCCCGCCGGTGCTGTGGCTGGTCACCCACAGCCTGTGGACGGTCCTCGCGGTCGCCCTTCCGCTGCTGGGCGCGGCGGGCGCGAGCAGTGTGGGCCGGTTCGTCACCGAATACGACTGGACGGTCGGCGAGTCCCCGGACGGCCTGCGCATCGACCACGGCCTGCTCGACCGGGCCCACGAGACGGTGCCGCCCGGCCGGGTGCAGACCGTGCGGATCGTCGAACCGCTGCTGTGGCGGCGCCGCCGCTGGGTCCGCGTGGAACTGGACGTGGCCGGCTCCTCCAACTCCGTACTGATACCGGTCGCCCCGCGCGAGATCGCCGAGGACGTCGTCACGCGGGTGCTGCCCGGCGTGACCGTCCCGGAAGCGGCGGTCCTGTCGCCCGCCCCGCGCCGCGCCCGCTGGTGCGTGCCGGTGTGGTGGCGCGGCTACGGACTCGCCGTCACGGACGCGGTGTTCGCGGCCCGCTCCGGCCTGCTGCGGCGCACCCTCGCACTGGTCCCGCACGCCAAGGTGCAGAGCGTACGGCTGTCGCAGGGGCCGTGGGAGCGGGCCAGGGGCGTGGCGGACGTGCGGGTGGACACGGGCGCCGACAAGACGGTGACGGCACGGCTCCGCGACGCCGCCGAGGCCCGCGCGCTGCTGGCCGCGCAGGCCGAGCGCTCCCGCACGGGACGCCGTGACGCCCGCCCCGACCGCTGGATGACCGACCCGTCCTGAGCCGACCCGCCCTGGCCCACCGGACTCGTTTCGACCTGACCGCTGGATGACGGCCCGGCTCGCCCGCCCGGGCGACCGGCCCGCCCCACCGCCCCGTTCGGCTGGGCAACGCGAAGGCCCCCGGCCGCGGCCGGGGGCCTTCGCACGCTCCAGGACCCTCGGGTCAGGACACCGCGCTGCGCAGCCCCTGCAGGTCGATCTGCTCCGTCTCGTCGTGGGCCGTCAGGTCGATGACCTGGCCGACGCCGCGGGACTCCTCGTCGGCCGGCTTGAACCGGGCCTCGGTCTCCGCCTTGTGCAGGGCCAGCGCCTCCTGGCCGACGACGTCGGCGAGGTCCTCGTTCTGCACCGCCTCGAGGTCGGCCGGCGAGGTGCCCTTCTTCGTGCCGAAGAAGTCGAACCCGCCCTCGGTGGCCGGCCGGCGCACCGGCTGCTGCGGCGCGACGGCCACGGCGGCCGGCACGGTGTAGTGCCCGGAGGGCGTCTGCCCGGCCCGCTCGGGGAGCCGGTCGTCGCCGCTGCGCGGCCCGGCCTGCTCCGGGAGGTGCGTGCCCTCGCCCCGCGCGGCGCCGGCCGCGGTCGCCTGGCGGTGGCCGTCCGCCGCCTCGGGCTCGACCCGCGGCTCGTCCGGCGCGGCCGGCTGCTCCCGCTCCTGCGTCCCGTCCTGCTCGCCCTCCGGCGCGGCCTGCCCGTCACGGCCCTTCGGCCCGCCGTCGCCGCCCCCGCCGCCGTCCGGGTCGGGGACCTTCTCGCCGTCGAACCGGGCGAGCGCGGCCGCCGCCCGCAGGAACAGCCGGGATCCCTCGGGCGAGAACACCGCGGGGCGCGCGGTCTGCTCCTCGGCGGCGGTCGCGTCCGGCGCCGAGTCCGGTGCGGCGGAGGCGTCCGCCGCACCGGCGGGCAGCGCGGCCCGCACCGGCGCCGTCGCCTCGATCTCCAGCACCCGGCGGTCCTCCAGGACGCTCGCGCGCTCGCTCTCGGCGGTGGCGTACCGGCGCAGCAGCGCCGCGTGCTCGTTGCGCAGACCGGCCAGTTCGGAGCGCTTGGCGCGCAGCCGCTGCTCCAGCTTCCCGCGCAGCTCGCGCGACTCCTCGAGATCGGCCTCCAGTTCGGCGACCCGCTCCTCGAAGCGCCACTCGTCGCTCGCACGCGCGCGTACGAGGTCGGCGACGCGCTTGCCCGCCTGGGTGTCCCAGCGGCGCAGCACGACAGCGCCGACGACCGCCGTCGCCGCCGCGGCGGCGGCCAGAGCGCGGAGCACCACCGGCTCCGTGAACACCCAGGGCCCCAGGGCGCAGACGAGGGAGACGCCTGCGATCGCCGACGGGGGCAGCAGCCTGTGCAAGGGCGGGGAATGGCGATGACGTCCACGTGGCATGGCCAGAAACTTACCGCGCGTAGGCGAATCGTGGTGAGTCACCCCGCAAAAACAAAGCTATACCGCAAGACTCACGCGACGTCAGAACTCGGAAGGCAGCGGAATCGGCCGCCCGCCCTTTACGAAGATCATTTCCGGGTCGCGTTCAGGCGCTCGTCCAGCCACTCCAGCGTCGCGGGAATCTCGCGCCGCCAGGTGTTGAAGTTGTGCCCGCCGCTTTCGAGGACGATCGAGGAGATCCGGGTCCGCCCGGTGCCCTTCACGCGGTCGATGAACCGCATGGTGTCCCGGTAGTTGGATTCGCCCTTCTTGCTGGTGGTGACCAGCAAAGAGGTGTCGGGAACGGGCATGTGGGCGAGGTACCACCACAGATCGGCGCGATTGCGCAGCGCCTTGTCGCCCCGGAAGAGATCCCCCGTCGTGGCGTCGATCGGCGCGTTGTAGTACGCCGACAGACCCGCCCCCGCGCCGTACACGTCGGGGTGGTGCAGCGCGATCTTCAACGCGCAGTAGCCGCCCGTGGAGTTGCCGACGATGCCGAGTGCGCCCGGCTTTCCGGCGACCCGGTAGTGACCGCGCAGCGCGTCGGGCAGGTCCTTCGCGAAGAACGACTCGGTCCGCGGCCCGCCCGGGACGTCCACGCACTCGGTGTCCCGGGGCGGTGCCACCGTCGGCCGCAGCATCACCAGGATCATCGGCCGCGTCCGGCCCGCCCGGGCCGACTCCAGTGCCGTGCGCGGATAGTGGAGCTTGTCCACCAGGGCCGACGCCGTGCCCGGATAGCCGGTGAGCACCACGGCGGCGGGGAACGTACGGGTGCGGTACCGCGGCTGGAAGTACTCCGGCGGCAGATAGACGTACGCGGGCGAGGCGATGCGGCTCGTGGCGCCCACGACGTCCACCCGCTGGATCCGGCCCGCGACGGCCGGACCCCCCGCCGTGCCCGGGACGCGCTGCGAGCCGACCACCCGCAACGGCCCCCGCCCCGGCGTGTGGTCGACGACCACACCCTGCTCCTTCTCCTGCCCGAAGAGGTCCGCCCAGCTCGCGTAGAAGCCGAACGCCCGGTTGGCGGTCAGCCCCACCGCAGCGAACAGCACCAGCTGCGTGGCCAGCAGCAGGCCGACCCGCCCGGTCACCGCCCCCCAGGAACGCCGGGCCAGCCGCGGCCACAGCCCGACCGTCCCGGCGAACAGCAGCACGGCCGCCAGCACCGCCGCCGCCAGCACCTCGTCACTCGTCAGACCCATGGGTCGGTCACCTGCTCGCGCTCTCCGCCCGGCAACCGCCCGCGAACAGACCTTCGCTGGAGGTTGTCCCGGGCTTTCCTCGGCCTTGGGAACGGCTTTGACGTGGGGAGTGAACCTCTCCCCCCGAGACACCGTCCTAGAGGGCGCAATGTCGCCGGATGCCCGAATCGGGCCCGGATCCAAGGTCTCTCGCGGAACTACGGGATGCGATGTCTGTCAGGACAGATGAGGAAATGTCGGGCCGGGTTCCGGGCCGCCGGGGCAGTACGGTGCGCACGGGCCGGATCGGCCGGGCACTGCGCGGCCCACGCCCCGAGACCGTGCCCGTCCTGGTCGGCAGAGCCTGCTCCCTCGTGGGCCTGCTGGACATCGCCGCGGGCGTCTTCCCCCGCTTCCGGCACAGCCGGATGCACGCCCTCGCCGAGGTCCTGCCCGGCGCCCTCGGCCCGTTCGCGGCCGCGCTGTCCCTGAGCACCGGCGTCCTGCTGCTCCTGCTCGCCCACGGGCTGAAACGCGGCAAGCGCCGGGCCTGGCGGGCCGCCGTGATCCTCCTCCCCGCCGGTGCCGTCGCCCAGTTCACCTACCGGCACTCGCTCGTCGGCGTCCTCCTCTCCCTCGCCCTGCTGGCCCCCCTGCTGCGCCACCGCGACCAGTTCGACGCCCTGCCCGACCCGCGCAGCCGCTGGCGGGCCCTGGCCAACTTCGTGCTGATGAGCGCCGGTTCGCTGCTGCTGGGCCTGCTCGTCGTCAGCGTCCACCCCGGGCGCATGCTCGGCGACCCGAGCCTGGCCGACCGCATCACCCACGTCATCTACGGCCTCTTCGGCTTCGAGGGGCCCGTCGACTACCGGGGCGACACCTCCTGGACCGTCGCCTTCTCCCTCGGCGCCCTCGGCCTGCTCACCGCGGTCACCACCATCTACCTGGCCTTCCGCCCCGAGCACCCGGCCGCACAGCTCACCGAGCAGGACGAGGCCCGCCTGCGCGCCCTGCTGGAACGCCACGGGCGCCGCGACTCCCTCGGCCACTTCGCGCTCCGCCGCGACAAGGCCGTCGTGTTCTCCCCCAGCGGCAAGGCGGCCGTCACCTACCGGGTGGTCTCCGGCGTGATGCTCGCCAGCGGCGACCCCATCGGCGACGTCGAGGCCTGGCCCGGCGCCATCGAACGGTTCATGGACGAGGCCAGGGCCCACTCCTGGACCCCCGCCGTCATGGGCTGCTCCGAGACCGGCGGCGAGGTGTGGACCCGCGAGACCGGGCTCGACGCCCTCGAACTCGGCGACGAGGCGGTGGTGGACGTCCGGGATTTCTCCCTGGCCGGCCGCGCGATGCGCAACGTGCGGCAGATGGTCAAGCGCATCGAGCGCGCCGGTTACGAAACCCGGGTACGACGTGTCCGTGACCTCGGGGCGGCCGAGCTGGAGCGCATCCGCCGCGCCGCCGACGACTGGCGCGGCACCGACACCGAGCGCGGCTTCTCCATGGCCCTGGGCCGCATCGGCGACCACGCCGACGGCGACTGCCTCATCGCCACCGCCCACAAGACCGACGACCCGCCGGGCCCCCACGGCGACCTGAAGGCGATCCTGCACTTCGTGCCCTGGGGCACCGACGGCGCCTCCCTGGACCTCATGCGCCGCGACCGCTCGGCCGACCCCGGCATGAACGAACTGCTCATCGTGGCCGCCCTGCAGGCCGCGCCCCGCTTCGGCGTCGAGCGGGTCTCCCTCAACTTCGCCATGTTCCGCTCCGCCCTCGCCCGCGGCGAGAAGATCGGTGCCGGGCCGGTCCTGCGCGCCTGGCGCGGACTGCTGGTCTTCCTCTCCCGCTGGTTCCAGATCGAGTCCCTGTACAAGTTCAACGCCAAGTTCCAGCCGCGCTGGGAACCCCGCTTCGTCGTCTACCGGGCCTCCGCCGACCTGCCCCGCATCGGCCTGGCCGCGCTGCAGGCCGAGGGCTTCGTCAGCCTCGCCCTGCCGCTGCCGCGCTTCCTGCGCCGCCGCCCGGCGGCCCCACGACCCTGCGCCCACGGCACCAGGACGGAACACCACGTCCGGGCAGCCTGAGACCGCTTCCCGGCCCGGACACCAGGAAGGCCGCCCGGCCGCTGCCGCACCCGGGCCGCGGCGCCGGCCCGCACCCGCCTGGGCCTACGCTGAACATATGAGCAACCAGAGCGGACGCGGGCGCGTGGCGGGCCTACCGGATCGGGACCGTTGCGCGGTCATGGGAGTCGTGAACGTCACCCCCGACTCCTTCTCCGACGGCGGCCGCTTCTTCGACACCACGGCCGCCGTCAAACACGGCCTCGAGCTGGTCACCGAGGGCGCGGACCTGGTCGACGTCGGCGGCGAGTCCACCCGCCCCGGCGCCACCCGCGTGGACGAGGACGAGGAGCTGCGCCGCGTCATCCCCGTGGTCCGCGGACTGGCCTCCGAGGGCGTCACCGTCTCCGTCGACACGATGCGCGCCTCCGTCGCCGCCCGTGCCCTCGCCGCCGGCGCCGCCCTCGTCAACGACGTCAGCGGCGGCCTGGCGGACCCCCGCATGATCCCGGCCGTGGCCGACGCCGGGGCCCCCTTCGTCGTCATGCACTGGCGCGGCTTCCTGGAGGGCGGCAACGTCCGCGGCACCTACACCGACGTCGTCACCGAGGTCGTCGACGAACTGCACGCGCGCGTGGAGGCCGTCCTGGCCGGTGGCATCGGTGCCGACCGCGTCATCGTCGACCCGGGTCTGGGCTTCTCCAAGGACGCCGAGCACGACCTCGCCCTCCTCGCCCGCCTCGACCGGATCCTCGGCCTCGGCCACCCGGTGCTCGTCGCCGCCAGCCGCAAACGCTTCCTCGGCCGTGTCCTGGCCGGCCCCGGCGCGGCGCCCCCGCCCGCCCGCGAGCGCGACGCCGCCACCGCCGCCGTCTCCGCCCTCGCCGCGCACGCCGGCGCCTGGGCCGTGCGCGTGCACGAGGTGCGCGCCACCGCGGACGCCGTACGGGTCGCCCGCGCCATCGAGGCAGCCCGCACCGGCGCGGAAGGCGACCGGTGAGCGCCCCGCACACCGACGTCGAGCAGGTCGAGGCCGCCAACACGGCCTTCTACGAGGCACTGGAACGCGGCGACTTCGAGGAGCTCGCCTCGCTCTGGCTGACCCCTTCCGACCTGGGCGTGGACGAGACCTACCACGACCCCGCCGACACCGGCGTGGTCTCCTGCGTGCACCCCGGCTGGCCCGTGCTCACCGGCCGCGGCGAGGTCCTGCGCTCCTACGCCCTGATCATGGCCAACACCGACTACATCCAGTTCTTCCTCACCGACGTGCACGTCTCGGTCACCGGCGACACCGCCCTGGTGACCTGCACCGAGAACATCCTCAGCGGCGGTCCCGCCCCCGAGGGCGACGACGAGGAGCTGGGCCCGCTCGTCGGGCAGCTCGTGGTCGCCACCAACGTGTACCGGCGCACGCCCCAGGGGTGGAAGCTGTGGGCGCACCACGCTTCCCCCGTCCTCGCCGAGAACGACGACGACGAAGAGGACGACACCCCCGCCTGAGCGGGTACGTGCGAGGACGTGGTGGGAATCACCGCCCGGCGGACCCGGGCGGCCACCGGCCCGTGAACCACCGGGCTGCCCAGGCGGAACGCCCGGTGAATCCCGCGGGCACCGGCCCGGATCCGCACCCCCTGCGGCCCGGGTCCGCCCGGACACGCAGGTAGATTCGACCGAGGCCGGTGTGCCGCCCGCACACGGCACCGACCGGCCGGCACCGACGACTGCAGGAGTGATTCGCGTGGATCGTGTCGCGCTGCGCGGCCTGAGGGCCCGCGGGCACCACGGTGTGTTCCCCGAGGAGCGCAAGGAGGGCCAGACCTTCGTCGTGGACCTCGTCCTCGGCCTGGACACCCGGCCGGCCGCGGCCGACGACGACCTGACCAGGACCGTGCACTACGGCATCGTGGCGGAGGAGGTCGTGGCCGTCGTCCAGGGCGAGCCCGTCGACCTCATCGAGACCCTCGCCGAGCGCATCGCCCAGGTCTGCCTGCGGCACGAGGCGGTCCAGCAGGTCGAGGTCTGCGTCCACAAGCCGGGCGCCCCGATCACGGTCCCCTTCGACGACGTGACCGTCACCATCACCCGGAGCCGAGCATGACCGCGCCCTTCATCAAGGGTCCCAGCGACCCGACCGTCCAGCCGGTACCCACCTCCGTCGTCGACCGGGTCGACGCCGCCGACACGACCCTGTCCAACCCCAAACGGGCCGTGGTCGCCCTCGGCTCCAACCTCGGCAACCGCCTGGAGACCCTCCAGGGGGCCGTCGACGCCCTGGAGGACACGCCCGGCGTCCGCGTCAAGGCCGTCTCCCCCGTCTACGAGACCGAGCCCTGGGGCGTGGAGCCGGGCAGCCAGCCCGCGTACTTCAACGCCGTCGTCGTCCTCAAGACCACCCTGCCGCCCTCCTCGCTGCTGGAGCGCGCACAGGCCGTCGAGGAGGCCTTCCACCGGGTCCGCGACGAGCGCTGGGGCCCGCGCACCCTCGACGTCGACATCGTCTCCTACGCCGATGTCGTCTCCGACGACCCGCGGCTCACCCTCCCGCACCCCCGGGCCCACGAACGCGCCTTCGTCCTGGCCCCCTGGCACGACCTCGACCCCGAGGCGCAGTTGCCCGGCCACGGGCCGGTCGCCGGACTGCTGGACGCCGTCACCCGGGAGGGCGTGACGCCGCGCGAGGACCTGGAACTCCGGCTGCCCGAGTAGCCGTTAAGGTCGAGACGGCCGGGAACCGGGCCGAACCGGGGGAATGCGAAGGGACACCGTGAAAGAGCTGCGCATCAGGTTGCTGGCCGGCGTGTTCGTCGTGGCCGGAGTCCTGTCCTGGGCGGGCGCCCGCCTGTGGAACTCGATCGGCACGCTCCCCAGCGTCCCCCTGGCCGCACCCATCGTCCTGGCGCTGATCGCCGTGGTCCTGCTGGCCACGGCGCTCTCGCTGCGCGCCCGGCTGAAGGCCCAGCGCGAGCGGCGGCCCGACGCCAAGGGCGTCGACCCGATGATGGCCGCCCGCGCGGTCGTCTTCGGCCACGCCAGCGCCCTGGTCGCCGCCCTGGTCGCCGGCATGTACGGCGGCACGGGCGTCTTCCTCCTGGAGTCCCTCGACATCCCGGCCCGCCGGGACCAGGCCGTCTACGCCGGCCTCTCGGTCCTCGCGGGCATCGGCGTCATAGCGGCCGCGATCTTCCTGGAGCGCGTCTGCAAACTCCCGGACGACGAGGAACACGACGGCACGGGCCCGGCCCCGACGGTGTGACGCGGGGCGTCAGCGGGCCATGATGAGGCTCATCGCCTCGTTCCGCGTCGCCATGTCGCGCAACTGTCCCCGCACGGCCGACGTGAGCGTCTTGGCGCCCGGCTTGCGGATCCCGCGCATGGACATGCACATGTGCTCGCACTCGACGACCACGATCACTCCGCGCGGCTCCAGGATCTCCATCAGCGAGTCCGCGATCTGCGTGGTGAGCCGCTCCTGCACCTGCGGGCGGCGGGCGTAGACGTCCACGAGCCGGGCCAGCTTGGACAGCCCGGTGATCTTGCCGTTGGTGGACGGGATGTAGCCGACGTGGGCGACACCCCTGAACGGCACCAGATGATGCTCACACGTTGAGTACACCTCGATGTCCTTGACCAGCACCATCTCGTCGTGACCGAGGTCGAACGTGGTGGTCAGGACATCCTCGGGCTGCTGCCACAGCCCGGCGAATATCTCCTTGTACGCCCGCGCCACCCGCGCCGGCGTTTCCCGCAGGCCCTCGCGGTCCGGGTCCTCGCCGACCGCGATCAGCAGTTCACGTACGGCGTTCTCGGCGCGCTTCTCGTCGAACTCGCCGATCCGGCCGTCGCCGTCCAGCGTCACGGGGTCGGTCATCTGGTGCCTCGTTCCTGTGTCCCAATGGCGGAAAGCCGCGCCCCCAGGCTAAAACCTGGGAGACGCGGCTTTCATTCCGGGGCCGGTGGGCGCCGGGAGGGCTCCGGTCAGCTCTCCGGGCGGTCCTCCGGGGTGCGCTCGGGCGCCGGGGCGGGCTCCGCCGTGGTGCTCTTGGCGGTGCTGATCGCCGGCGTCGCGCCGTTCGCGCCGTTCGTCAGGGCCAGCTCCTTGGGGGAGAGGACCGGCGGACGGGTCGACGGCGTGCGGCGGGAGGAGCCGGTCCAGGCGGGCCGGGGCGGGCGCTTGACGATCGGGGCGAAGATCTCGGCGATCTCCTCCTTGCCCAGCGTCTCCTTCTCCAGCAGCTGCAGGACGAGGTTGTCGAGCACGTCGCGGTTCTCGACCAGGATCTCCCAGGCCTCGTTGTGCGCGGTCTCGATGAGCTTCTTGACCTCTTCGTCCACGAGCGCGGCGACCTCTTCCGAGTAGTCGCGCTGGTGGGACATCTCACGGCCGAGGAACGGCTCGGTGTTGTCCCCGCCGAACTTGATCGCACCCAGGCGCTCGGTCATGCCGTACTGCGTGACCATCGCACGGGCCAGGCCGGTGGCCTTCTCGATGTCGTTGGCGGCACCCGTGGTCGGGTCGTGGAAGACGAGCTCCTCGGCCGCGCGGCCGCCCAGCATGTAGGCGAGCTGGTCGAGCATCTCGTTGCGCGTGGTCGAGTACTTGTCCTCGTCCGGCAGGACCATCGTGTAACCGAGGGCACGGCCACGCGACAGGATGGTGATCTTGTGGACCGGGTCGGAGTTCGGCGAGGCCGCCGCGACCAGGGCGTGTCCGCCCTCGTGGTACGCGGTGATCTTCTTCTCCTTGTCCGACATGATCCGGGTCCGCTTCTGCGGGCCCGCGACCACCCGGTCGATCGCCTCGTCGAGCATGTGGTTGTCGATCAGCTTCTGGTCGCTGCGGGCCGTCAGCAGGGCGGCCTCGTTCAGCACGTTGGCGAGATCGGCACCCGTCATGCCGGGCGTGCGGCGGGCGACGGCCGACAGGTCGACGTCCGGCGCGACCGGCTTGCCCTTCTGGTGGACCTTGAGGATCTCCAGACGGCCCTGCATGTCCGGACGGTCGACGGCGATCTGCCGGTCGAAGCGGCCGGGACGCAGCAGCGCCGGGTCGAGGATGTCGGGCCGGTTAGTCGCGGCGATGAGGATCACGCCGCCCTTGACGTCGAAGCCGTCCATCTCGACGAGGAGCTGGTTCAGGGTCTGCTCGCGCTCGTCGTGACCACCGCCGAGGCCGGCGCCGCGGTGGCGGCCGACCGCGTCGATCTCGTCGACGAAGACGATCGCCGGGGCGTTCGCCTTGGCCTGCTCGAACAGGTCACGCACGCGGGAGGCACCGACACCGACGAACATCTCGACGAAGTCGGAACCGGAGATCGAGTAGAAGGGGACGCCCGCCTCGCCCGCGACGGCACGCGCGAGCAGGGTCTTGCCGGTGCCGGGAGGCCCGTAGAGCAGGACGCCCTTGGGGATCTTGGCGCCGACGGCCTGGAACTTGGCCGGCTCCTGGAGGAACTCCTTGATCTCGTGGAGCTCCTCGACGGCCTCGTCGGATCCGGCGACGTCGGCGAAGGTCGTCTTGGGGGTGTCCTTGGTGATGAGCTTCGCCTTGGACTTCCCGAAGTTCATGACGCGGGAGCCGCCGCCCTGCATCTGGTTCATCAGGAACAGGAAGACGACCACGATGAGGACGAAGGGCAGGAGCGAGAGCAGGATCCCGACGATCGGGTTCTGCTTGGACGGCGAGACCGTGTAGCCGTCCGGGATCTGCTTGTCCTGGTACTTGTTCTGCAGCGTGTTGGCGATGGCCACGCCCTGGTCGCCGATGTAGCTCGCCTGGATCTTCGAGCTGCCGTCGACCTTCACGCCGTCCTTGAGCGAGACCTTGATGATCTGCTCGTCACCGGTGGTCAGCTTGGCCGACTCCACCTTGTTCTGGTTGATCGCCTGGACGACCTCGCCGGTGTCCACCGTCTTGTAGCCGCCGGACGAGCCGACGACCTGCATCAACACGACCACGGCGAGGACGGCCAGCACGATCCACATGACCGGCCCACGGAAGTATCGCTTCACGTCCATCCATACGGAGCGGTGCCGCCCCGTCCCTCCTGCCATAGTGAGTTTGATAAAGACTGTTCTTCGGACGGTACCCCAGCATTGTCACCTGAAGCTGCGCGGTGCGGCTGGCGATCCGTCCACGCCTGCTCCAACGGCGGGAAGCCCGCCGGGGTTCCCGATCACCGTCACGGCACCCCGGCCGGGTGTCTCAGCCGCCGTACACGTGGGGCGCGAGCGTACCGACGAACGGGAGGTTGCGGTACTTCTCGGCGTAGTCGAGGCCGTAGCCCACGACGAACTCGTTGGGGATGTCGAATCCGACCCATTCCACGTCGATGGCCACCTTCGCGGCCTCGGGCTTGCGCAGCAGCGTGCACACCTTGAGGGAGGCGGGCTCGCGCGAGCCGAGGTTGGAGAGCAGCCACGACAGGGTCAGGCCGGAGTCGATGATGTCCTCGACGATGAGGACGTGCTTGCCCTTGATGTCGGTGTCGAGGTCCTTGAGGATCCGCACCACACCGGAGGACTGGGTGCCCGCCCCGTACGAGGATACGGCCATCCAGTCCATGGTGACGGGGGTGGACAGCGCCCGCGCGAGGTCGGCCATGACCATCACCGCGCCCTTGAGGACGCCGACGATCAGCAGGTCCTTGCCCGCGTACTCCGCGTCGATCTTCTCGGCCAGCTCGGCCAGCTTGGCGTCGATCTGTTCCTTGGTGATGAGCACCTTCTCGAGGTCGGCACCCATGTCTTTCGCGTCCACCCGCATCACTTTCGGTCGTCCCACCGGCTGAGCGGCCCTCGCCTCCGCGGCTGCGGAGGGGTGGTGCTTCAGCCTTGCCGAATCACCAGTCTGCCACCCTGCCGCCGGGCCACGACCTTGCCGGGGAGGTTGATGGCTCCCTGACCGCGCCAGCCGGTGATCAGCCGGTCGACTTCCTCGATGTGGCGGGCGAACAGCGACCCCGCCGGTGCCCCGGCCGCGACGGCGGCCCGGCGCAGGACACGGCGGCGCACGGCGGGCGGCAAGGCGTAGAGCTTGGCGCACTCCAGCTGTCCGGTGGCGTCGCGGACGGTGGCCTCGGCCTGGGAGGCCCAGGTGTCGAGGGCGTCGGCGTCGTCGCGGGAGAGCTGGGCCGTACGGGCGAGGGCTTCGACCACCCCCTTGCCGAGGGCCTTCTCCAGGGCGGGCAGTCCTTCGTGGCGCAGCCGGGAGCGGGTGTAGGCCGGGTCGGCGTTGTGGGGGTCGTCCCACACGGGCAGGGACTGGACCATGCAGGCCTTGCGGGCGGTCTGCCGGTCGAGCTCCAGGAAGGGGCGCCGGTAACGGCCGCCGGCCCCCGAGACCGCGGCCATTCCGGACAGGGAGCGCGTGCCGGAGCCCCGGGCGAGGCCGAGCAGGACGGTTTCGGCCTGGTCGTCGCGGGTGTGCCCGAGCAGGACGGCGGCGGCGCCGTGGCGTTCGGCCGCGGTGTCCAGGGCGGCGTAGCGGGCGTCACGGGCGGCGGCTTCGGGCCCGCCGGCGCGGCCGACGCTCACGGCGACGGAGTCGACGGGGTCGAGGCCGAGTTCGCGCATGCGCTGGACGACTTCCGCGGCGCGCACGTCGGAGCCGGTCTGCAGGCCGTGGTCGACGGTGATGCCGCCTGCCCTGATGCCGAGCTTGGGGGACTCGAAGGCGAGGGCGGAGGCGAGGGCCATGGAGTCGGCGCCGCCGGAGCACGCCACGAGCACGAGCGGCCGGGGCGGCCGGTCGTGCGGGAGGGCGTGCGGGACCGCGGCGGGGGCGCGGTGGAGTTCGGTGAGGAGGTCGTGGAGGACGCGGCGGACCGCCAGGCGTATCGCCGCGACCGCAGGATGGGGACCCATGTCCGGTTCCCTTCATGAAGTTTTCGGGGGGTGAGCCCGCGTGCCGGTCACGCAGAGTGTGTAGATGGTGACAGAAGCGGGCCGTTCCCCGAGCATTGCACGCCTACCCCTGGCTCACGGTCCCTCGGACGGGTGATTGGTGGGGCGTTCGCCTGCCGTGGGCGCGTTCTCCTTCACGACCTGGGCATCCCGTTCACTACTCGGCCTTGCGGTGCACCCGCGTGACCCAGTCCGCCGGTTTGGCGATCTCCGCCTTGGTGGGGAGCGTGTTGGGCGAGGTCCACACGCGGTTGAAGCCGTCCATGCCGACCTCGTCGACGACGGCCCGCACGAACCGTTCGCCGTCGCGGTACTGGCGCAGCTTGGCGTCCAGGCCGAGCAGCTTGCGCAGGGCGAGGTCGAGGCGGGAGGCGCCCTTGGCGCGGCGCTGCTGGAACTTCTCCCGGATCTCGCCGACGGAGGGGACGACGGACGGGCCGACGCCGTCCATCACGAAGTCGGCGTGCCCCTCCAGCAGGGACATCACGGCCGTGAGGCGGCCGAGGATCTCGCGCTGGGCGGGGGTCTGCACGATCTCGACGAGGGAGCGGCCGCCGTCGTCCTCCTCGGCCTCGGGGCGTCCCCCGGCGAGGCTCTGCGCGGCCTCGCGGACGCGCTCCAGCACCGTCATGGGGTCGACGTCGGTCTCCGCGAGGAACGCCTGGACCTCGCCCTCGAGGTGGTCGCGCAGCCACGGCACGGCGGTGAACTGCGTGCGGTGCGTCTCCTCGTGCAGGCACACCCAGAGCCGGAAGTCGTGCGGGTCGACGTCGAGTTCGCGCTCGACGTGGACGATGTTGGGGGCGACGAGCAGGAGCCGGCCGCCGCCGCTGCCGCCGGGGAGTTCGCGGGTCGCCGGGGCGAAGGTCTCGTACTGGCCGAGGACGCGCGAGGCCAGGAAGGACAGCAGCATGCCGAGTTCGACGCCGGTGACCTTGCCGCCGACGGCGCCCATGACCGCGCTGCCGGGGCTGCTGCCGCGCCGCTCCTGCATCTTGTCCAGCAGGGGCCTGAGGATCTCGCGGAACCCGGCGACGTTCGCGCGCACCCAGCCCGGCCGGTCGACGACGAGGACGGGGGTGTCGTGCCCCTCCTCGGTGCCGAGCCGGGTGAAGCCGCGGACGTGTGCCTCCGAGGCCTTGGCGTGCCGGCGCAGTTCCGCGACGACGGCCCTCGCCTCGTCGCGGCTCACCTCGGGGCCCGGCCGTACGAGCCGGGTCGCGGTCGCCACCGCGAGATTCCAGTCGACCATGCCGGTTGAAGCACCACCGATGCTCGTCATGCGTCAACCGTACGTGAGCGCCGCCCGGTGGGGCAGGGCGGCGAGGACCGGCGGCCCCGGGGCACGTCCCCGGACGCCCGGGCCCTGGATGGCGGGTCCGGGTCCCGCGCAGCGGGGTCGGTCAGCCGCAGCCGCAGGCCGCCAGGGCGCCGGCCACCCGGTCCAGGGCCTTCTGGGTCACCGCCGGGTCGATGGTCTCCGTACCGGTGGTCATGACGGCGAAGGCCAGCAGGCGGCCCTGCTCGTCGACCAGCGTGCCCGCGAGGGCGTTGACGCCGTGCAGGGTGCCCGTCTTGGCGCGGACCACGCCGGCCGCCCCGTCCGCGTAACGGCTGGTCAGGGTGCCGGTGAAGCCGGCGACGGGCAGGCCGGTGAGGGCCGGGCGCAGCTCGGGGTGGGACGGGTCGGCCGCCTTGGCGAGCAGGGCCGTGAGGAGGCCGGGCGTCAGGCGGTCGGCCCGGTCCAGCCCGCTGCCGTCCTTGAAGGCGGCGCCCTTCACCGGCAGGCCGAGTGCGCGCAGCCGGGCGCTGACGGCCTTGTCGGCGCCCGCGAAGTCGGCCGGGTGGCCCGTGGCGATCGCGGTCTGGCGGGCCAGGGCCTCGGCGAGGTCGTTGTCGCTGTGGGTGAGCATGCGCTCGACGAGGGCCGACAGCGGCGGGGAGGAGACCTTCGCGAGGGTCTTGGCCCGGGTCGTGGCCTTGGACGGGCCGGGGGCGGTGGCCTTGATGCCGTGGGACTCCAGGAAGCCGCCGAACCGCCGGGCCGCGTCCGCGGCCGGGTCCGGCACGCGCTCGACGGGCCCGCTGGTGGAGTCGTCGGGACGGCCCTCGTCGGCCATCAGGGGGGTGACCCGGGCGAGGTTGTCGTTCTTGCCGATCGGGTGCAGGTCGGGGCCGGTGTAGAGGGTCGTGTCGTAGGACAGGGTGACCTCGCGGATGCCGCGGTCGGCGAGGGCGGCGGCCGTGCCGGCGGCCAGGTCGCGCAGGCTCGCCTGGCCGTCGGCCTTCTCGCGGGCGGTGAGGGTGGGATCGCCGCCGCCGACGAGGACCACTTCTTTCGTGTCGGGTTCGAGTGCGGCCCGGGTGGTGAGCCGGTGGTCGGGGCCCATCGCGGACAGGGCGGCGACGGCCGTGGCGATCTTGGTCGTGGAGGCGGGGGTGGACGCGGCGTCCGGCCTCTTGCCGAACAGGCGCCTGCCGGTGGTGACGTCGACGACGGCCGCGGCGGGCCGGGGGCCGAGCGCGGGGTCCCGGAGCAGGGGCGTCAGGGCGTCCGCGAGCGCCTTGCCGTCCGGTCCGGACCGCACGGTGCTGACGCCGCCGAGACCGGTCAGCACGGGCCCGGCGCTGGGAGCGGGCCGTGGGCGGCCGGGAGCGCCGGCGGCGCTGCCGTGATCTGCGCCACCCGGGCGGGCCAGGGCCACGGCCCGGTCCCGCTCGGCCGTACGCTGACCCGAGGAGTCCCAGGGACCGGCCGCGGTCACCACTCCGGCCGCGAGGGCGAGCCCGGCGGTGGCGGCCCCCGCGGTGTAGCCCCAGGTCTTCGGCCGCGTGACCTGCGCTTTCCCGTCTCCCCCGGGCCGGGGAAGTCCTGGGCGCACGGTCGCCGCGGCCCGGGCCAGGCGTGGTCGTACGGCGTCCGCGATCCGCACCACGTGCGGTCTCGCGGCCCGCCAAGGCCTCAGCTCTGGCACGACCACCAGCCCCTTTCGCGATCACACACCTGCGTGAGGGACACTTAACCACCAGAACTATGTGTTGATCATGGAGGAGCCACCGGTGGAGTTCGACGTCACGATCGAGATTCCGAAGGGTTCGCGCAACAAGTACGAGGTGGACCACGAGACCGGTCGTATCCGCCTGGACCGGCGACTCTTCACCTCGACCGCCTACCCGACCGACTACGGCTTCGTCGAGAACACCCTCGGCGAGGACGGCGACCCGCTGGACGCGCTGGTCATCCTCGACGAGCCGACGTTCCCGGGCTGCCTGATCAAGTGCCGGGCGATCGGCATGTTCCGGATGACCGACGAGGCCGGCGGCGACGACAAGCTGCTGTGCGTGCCGGCGACGGACCCGCGCGTGGAGCACCTGCGGGACATCCACCACGTGTCGGAGTTCGACCGCCTGGAGATCCAGCACTTCTTCGAGGTCTACAAGGACCTGGAGCCGGGCAAGTCGGTCGAGGGCGCCAACTGGGTCGGCCGGGTGGACGCCGAGGCCGAGATCGAGCGTTCCTACAAGCGCTTCAAGGAGTCCGGCGGTCACTGACCCCCGGCTGATGCCCACGGGCCGTACGCCTGCGCGTGCGGCCCGTCGGCCTGCATGTGCGCATACTGAGGCCAGGGGGTACTGAGGCTGACGTGTCGTACAGGGAGCGCCAGGCAGTGACGGACGCGGAGGACCGCAAGCCGAAGTCGGACGAGGCGAGGAGTGCCTTCCAGCCTCCGGCCCAGACGGTCGTCGACGGGGACATGTCGACGACGTCGGAGTTCGCGATCCCCGACGGGCTGGCGGTTCCCAGAGCGACGGTCCCCGAGTCCGAGACCACGTCCGAGTTCGCCGTGCCGGACGGGCTGGACGTGCAGCCGGCGCACCCCGCCGAGCACGAGGGGTCGGCGTTCACCCCGCCGAGCACCTACAGCGCCAAGCACGCGCCCACGGCCTTCACACCGCCCAACGGCATTCCCCAGGTCAGTCTGACCAAGGACGTGCCGTGGCAGGACCGGATGCGCACGATGCTGCGCATGCCGGTGGCGGAGCGGCCCGCGCCGGAGACGGCGCACCGCGGCGGTGACGAGAGCGGGCCGGCGGTGCCGCGCGTGCTCGACCTGACGCTGCGTATCGGTGAGTTGCTGCTGGCGGGCGGTGAGGGCGCCGAGGACGTGGAGGCGGCGATGTTCGCCGTCTGCCGGTCCTACGGGCTGGACCGCTGCGAGCCCAACGTGACGTTCACGCTGCTGGCGATCTCCTACCAGCCGTCCCTGGTCGACGACCCGGTCACGGCGTCGCGGACCGTGCGCCGCCGGGGCACCGACTACACGCGGCTGGCGGCCGTGTACCAGCTGGTCGACGACCTCAGCGACGTCGAGACGGCGGTCTCCCTGGAGGAGGCCTACCGGCGGCTCGCGGAGATCCGCCGCAACCGGCACCCGTATCCCGGCTGGGCCCTGACCGGGGCCAGCGGTCTGCTGGCGGGCGCGGCCTCCGTCCTGGTGGGCGGTGACGTGGTCGTGTTCGTCGCGGCGGCACTGGGCGCGATGCTGGGCGACCGGCTGGCGTGGCTGTGCGCGGGGCGCGGACTGCCGGAGTTCTACCAGTTCACGGTGGCGGCGATGCCGCCGGCCGCGATCGGGGTCGCGCTGACGCTCGGTCACGTCGACGTGAAGGCCTCCGCGGTGATCACCGGTGGGCTGTTCGCGCTGCTGCCGGGGCGTGCCCTGGTCGCGGGCGTGCAGGACGGTCTGACCGGCTTCTACATCACGGCTTCCGCCCGGCTGCTGGAGGTCCTGTACTTCTTCGTGGGCATCGTCGCCGGGGTGCTGCTGGTGCTGTACTTCGGCGTGCAGCTGGGCGCGCGGCTCAACCCCGACCAGGCGCTCGGCGCCTCCGACGACCCGGTCATGATGATCGCCGCGTCGATGCTGCTGTCACTGGCGTTCGCGGTGCTGCTCCAGCAGGAACGCTCCACCGTGATCTGGGTGACGCTGAACGGGGGTGTCGCCTGGGTCGTGTACGGCGCGATGCACTACGTGGGGGACATCTCGCCGGTGGCGTCCACGGCGGCGGCCGCGGGGCTGGTGGGGCTGTTCGGGCAGTTGCTGTCCCGCTACCGGTTCGCCTCGGCCCTGCCGTACACGACCGCCGCGATCGGGCCGCTGCTGCCCGGTTCCGCCACGTACTTCGGCCTGCTGGCGATCGCGCAGAGCGAGGTCGACGCGGGGCTGGTGTCGCTGTCGAAGGCGGTGGCACTGGCCATGGCGATCGCCATCGGCGTGAATCTGGGCTCCGAGATCTCGCGGATGTTCCTGCGGATCGGGTCGGCGGAGAAGCGGCGCGCGGCCAAGCGCACGAGGGGCTTCTAGGACCCGCCGCCAGGTGGGGTCCGCCGCCGGGCGGGGCCCCTCGGGCGGGGACCGGTCCGGCGGCCGGCGGCATCCCGTGCCCGCTCGCACCCTCCCCGCTCAGGCCACGCCGGCCGCTCAGTAACCGTTGCCGTAGGGGTTCTGCTGCCCGCCGCCCTGCTGGCTGCCGTACGGCTGCTGCGGTGCCTGCGGCTGACCGTAGGGCGGCTGGGGGGCGTGCGGCCGACCGTAGGGCTGCTGCGCGCCGTACGGCTGCCGGGCGCCGTAGCCCGGGTCCGGGTTCTGCGGGTACTGGCCGTAGTACTGCTGGTCCTGCTGGTCCTGCCGGCTGTTCCGGTCGCCGTAGGGGGACTGCTGCTGGGGATGGCGGTGGGGCGGCCGGTCGTCCGGGGTGATGCGGCGCAGCTGGGTCGTCGCGTCGTCCATGACCGGCCGCTGTGGGGGCCGCCCCTCCTCGGGGGCCTGGGCGGCCGCGCGCTTCTTCTTCGAGCGGTCGCGGAGGTACTCGACGATGATCGGGACGACGGAGAGCACGACGATCAGGATGAGGATCGACTCGACGTTCTTCTTGATGAAGTCGATCTGGCCCAGCCAGTAGCCCGCGACGGTCACGCCGGTGCCCCAGGCGATGCCGCCGACGACGTTGTACGTCAGGAACGTGCGGTACTTCATGCGGCCGGCGCCGGCGACGATGGGCGCGAAGGTGCGCACGATGGGCACGAAGCGGGCCAGGACGATCGCCTTGGGCCCGTACTTCTCCATGAACTCGTGGGCCTTGTCCAGGTTCTCCTGCTTGAAGAGCTTGGAGTTGGGCCGGCTGAACAGCTTCGGCCCGAGGAACTTGCCGATCATGTAGCCCACTTGGTCGCCGAGGACGGCGGCGAGCACGATCAGCGTGCAGACCAGCCACAGCGGCTGGCTGATGTACGTGCCCTCGGCGACGAAGAGACCCGCCGTGAACAGCAGGGAGTCACCCGGCAGGAAGGCGAAGAGGCCGGACTCCGCGAAGACGATGAGCAGGATGCCGGGCAGGCTGAACGTGGAGATCAGATAGTCCGGGCTGAGCCACTCGGGGCCGAGCGCAAGCGTGGTCACGGGGATGTGGCTCCTGCTGCTGGGGGATACGGGCTGGGGCTGACTGCCTCAAGGTATCAACGCAGCCGTCAGGACCCAGGTTCCATGGGGGTTATCAGGATGCACTGCGGCCCGTCCCGGGCAAAGCTGTGGACATGGGCATCGACGAATACGGCGGCGGACAGGGCCCCCGGCCCGACGTCCTCGTCGTCACCACGAACGACGTACCCGGCTACCGCGTGCAGGAAGTGCTCGGGGAGGTGTTCGGCCTCACCGTGCGCTCCCGGCACATCGGCAGCCAGATCGGCGCCGGGCTGAAGTCGATGGTCGGCGGCGAGCTGCGCGGCCTGACCAAGACCCTCGTGCAGACCCGCAACCAGGCCATGGAGCGGCTCGTGGAGCAGGCACGCGCCCGTGGGGCCAACGGAGTGCTCGCGTTCCGCTTCGACGTGACCGAGGCCGCGGACGTGGGCACGGAGGTGTGCGCCTACGGCACGGCCGTGGTCCTGACCCGGGAGTGAGGCACCCCCGGGCCGGGGATCAGGAGGTGTGCCGGTCCGCGTTCGCGGCGATGGCGTCCTTGAGGTGCGCGGCGAGGCCGGGGCGGATCGCGTCGTAGAACGCCGTGAAGCGCTCGTCGGCGACGTACATCTCGCCCAGGCAGCGGTGCATCTCGTGGGAGCACTCGTAGAAGTGGGCGCAGATGTGCTGCCGGTGCTCCTCCGCCAGGGCCATGGCCGCCTCGCCGGTGGGGGCCTCGCCGGCCGCGATCAGGACGGCGTAGCGCTCGCCCCAGTCGGCGGCCTCGGCCTGGATGCGCGTCCAGTCGTCCTTGGTGTAGCGGGCGACTCGGCGCTGCGACTCGGCGTACGCGGCCGTGCCGCCCCAGCGTTCCCGCACCTCCTCGTCGTACTGCTCGGGGTCGTGGTCCCCGAAGACCTCGAACTTCTCCTCGGGCGTCAGGTCGAGTCCCATCGTGCGTGCCTCCATGGCGTGCTCCACGGCCGCCGCCATCTTGCGCAGCTTCTCGATCCGGGCGGTCAGCAGTTCGTGCTGCCGGCGCAGGTGTGCGCGCGGGTCCGCGTCCGGGTCGTCGAGCAGGGCGGCGACCTCGTCGAGCGGGAAGCCGAGTTCCCGGTAGAACAGGATCTGCTGCAGCCGGTCGAGGTCGGCGTCGCTGTAGCGCCGGTGGCCCGCGTGGCTGCGTTCGCTTGGGACGAGCAGGCCGATGTCGTCGTAGTGGTGCAGCGTGCGCACCGTGACGCCGGCGAAGCCCGCGACCTGTCCCACGGAGTAGCTCACTTCCGCTCCCTTCTTCTTCCGCGCTCCACGGTCGGGCCTCACGCCGCGTGAGGTGCAAGCGTGTTGAGCTTTTGTCCGGTTTGATCCGTTTATCGTGTGCTCGTGGTCCAGGACACCGAGCCGCAGGCGCCCTCCTTCACCCCCGCGACCCCCGCTCGCACCCTGTTGCCGTCGATCGTGCCCGCCGTGGCCGTCGGTGTCCTGTCCAGCCTGGTGCTGGTGGGCGTGGAGGTCGCCGCCGAGCACCTCCAGGAGGTGCTGTGGGGGCCCCTGCCGGACGCGCTGGGCATCGGCCGGTATTCGGTGGCGTGGATGTTCGTGATGCTCGTCGCGACCGGGGTGGCCGTCGGGCTCGTGGTGTGGCGGATGCCCGGGCACGCGGGCCCCGACCCGGCGACGCTGGGTCTGGACGCCCCGGTCCTGCCGCCCGTGGTGCTGCCGGGCCTGGTGCTGGCGACCGCGCTGATGCTGGCGGGCGGACCCAGCCTCGGCCCGGAGAACCCGATCATCGCCGTCAACGTGGGCCTCGCGGTGTGGCTGGGCGGCCGGGCCGTCCCGCGGGCGCCGGGCCGGATCTGGCCGGCGCTGGCCGAGGCGGCGACCATCGGCGCGCTGTTCGGCACGCCCGTGGCGGCCGCCCTGGTGATCTCCGAGGTGCTGGCCGGGCAGAAGACGCGCGGCCTGCTCTGGGACAACCTGTTCGCGCCGCTGACCGCCGCCGCGGCCGGCTCCCTGACCGCCTCCCTCGTCGACCGGCCGAGCTTCGACCTCGGCCTGCCGCCCTTCGGGCGTCCCGGCTGGGCCGATCTGGCGGCGGCCGTCGTGATCGCCTCGGCCGGTGCGCTGCTCACCCTGTGCGCGGTCTACGCCTTCCCCCACGTCCACGCGGCCTTCCGCCGGCTGCGGCACCCCATGCTGATGCTGCCGGCGGGCGGGGCCGTGCTGGGCGCCCTGGCGGCGCTGGGCGGGCACCTGACGCTGTTCAAGGGGCTCGGCGAGATCGGCGTGCTGGCGCAGGACCCGGACAGCCGCGGCCCCGGGGAGTACGCCGTGCTCACCGTGGTGAAGCTGGCCGCGCTGCTCGTCGCCGCGTCCTGCGGCTTCCGGGGCGGGCGCATCTTCCCGGCCGTGTTCGTCGGCACCACCCTCGGCCTGTGCGCCCACGCCCTCGTCGACGGGGTGCACCCCTCGGTCGGGGTGTCCGCCGCGGTGCTCGGCGTGCTGCTGGCGATCACCCGGCAGGGCTGGGTGAGCCTGTTCGTCGCCGCGGTGCTGGTCGCCTCCCCCTCGATCCTCACCCTCCTGTGCGTCGCCTCCCTGCCGGCGTGGCTGCTGGTCACGGGCCGGCCGCAGATGCAGCTGCGCGAGGACGGCACACCGGTCCGCTGAAGCCCTCACCACCACTCCGGTCGCACCCCACCCCCTCGGAGGCACCCGTGCCGCTCCACGAAGGTCCCCGCCGCTCCGGCGAGACCCGCATCTCCGTCAATCCCTTCTACGGCCCCGCCAACCCCGTCGGCGACATGGCCGAGGCCCCGCCGACCCACCGGCTCCCCGACCAGCCGATGGCCCCGGCGACCGCCCACCAGCTGGTGCGCGACGAGCTGATGCTCGACGGCAACGCGCGGCTGAACCTCGCCACCTTCGTCACCACCTGGATGGAGCCGGAGGCCGGGCTGCTGATGGCGGAGTGCCGGGACAAGAACATGATCGACAAGGACGAGTACCCGCGCACGGCCGAGCTGGAGCGGCGTTGCGTGGCGATGCTCGCCGACCTGTGGAACGCGCCCGACCCCGCCGCGGCCGTCGGCTGCTCCACGACCGGGTCGAGCGAGGCCTGCATGCTCGCCGGGATGGCCCTGAAGCGGCGCTGGGCCCGGCGCAACGCCGACCGGTACCCGGGAGCCCGGCCCAATCTGGTGATGGGCGTGAACGTGCAGGTCTGCTGGGAGAAGTTCTGCACCTTCTGGGAGGTCGAGGCGCGGCTGGTGCCCATGGAGGGCGAGCGCTACCACCTCGACCCGCAGGCCGCCGTCGAGCTGTGCGACGAGAACACCATCGGGGTCGTCGGCATCCTGGGCTCCACCTTCGACGGCTCCTACGAGCCGGTCGCCGACCTGTGCGCCGCGCTGGACGCCCTGCAGGAGCGCACGGGGCTCGACATCCCGGTGCACGTCGACGGGGCGTCCGGCGCGATGGTCGCCCCCTTCCTCGATGAGGACCTGGTGTGGGACTTCCGGCTGCCGCGGGTGGCGTCGATCAACACCTCGGGCCACAAGTACGGCCTGGTCTACCCGGGCGTCGGCTGGGCGCTGTGGCGGGACGCCGAGGCGCTGCCGGAGGAGCTGGTGTTCCGGGTGAACTACCTGGGCGGCGACATGCCGACGTTCGCGCTGAACTTCTCGCGTCCGGGCGCGCAGGTCGTGGCGCAGTACTACACGTTCCTGCGGCTGGGCCGGGACGGGTACCGGGCCGTGCAGCAGGCCGCGCGGGACGTGGCCACGGGGCTGGCCGCACGGATCGAGGCGCTCGGCGACTTCCGGCTGCTGACCCGGGGCGACCAGCTGCCGGTGTTCGCCTTCACCACCGCGCCGGACGTGAGCGCGTACGACGTGTTCGACGTGTCGCGGCGGCTGCGCGAGCACGGCTGGCTGGTGCCCGCGTACACCTTCCCGGAGAACCGTCGGGACCTGTCCGTCCTGCGGGTGGTGTGCCGCAACGGCTTCTCCGCGGACCTCGCCGACCTGCTCGCGCAGGACCTGGAACGGCTGCTGCCCGAGCTGCGCCGGCAGCCGCACCCGCTGACCCGGGACAGGGGCGCGGCCACCGGCTTCCACCACTAGGACCGGTCGTCCGGATCAGGTCGCGGGCCCCGGCGTCCGATCGCCCCGGACGCCGGCCCTCACCGGCTCAGCCGCCCGTACCTGCGCACCGCCAGCGGGAAGAACACCGCCAGCAGCGCCAGGGGCCAGGCGACCGCCGCCCAGACCTGCCCGGACTCCGTGCCGGGGACACCGAAGAGGTGCCGTACGGCCGTGGCCGTGTGGGACATCGGGTTCCATTCGACGACCGTGCCCAGCCAGCCGGGCATGGAGCCGGGCGCGGCCAGGGCGTTGGACAGGAAGCCGACCGGCCAGACCAGGATCTGCACGGCCTGCACCATCTCCGGCCGGCCGGCCACCAGGGCGAGGTGGATGCCGATCCACAGCATCGCGAAGCGGAACAGCAGCAGCAGACCCAGGGCGGCCAGGAGGGCGGCCGGGCCGCCGCCGGGCCGCCAGCCGAGGGCCGCGCCCACGCCGATCAGCACGAGCAGGGCCATCGCCGACTGGAGCATGTCGGCGGCCGAGCGGCCCACCAGCACGGCTCCGTCGGCCATCGGCATCGACCGGAACCGGTCGATCACGCCCTTGTTGAGGTCCTGCGTGACGGCGAGCATCGTGCCCTCCAGGCCGAAGGCCATGGTGAGCGCGAGCATGCCCGGGATCAGGTAGTCGCGGTACTCGCCGCTCACGCCCCGGCCGCCGCCGACCAGGTAGCCGAACATGAGCAGCAGCATCACCGGGAAGGCCAGGTTGACGGCCAGCTGGACCGGTTGCCGCTGCCAGCGGGCGAGCTCCCGGCGGGTCATGGTCCAGGAGTCGGTCAGTGCGTGCGCGGTCACACGGCCTCCTTCACTCGGGTGTCGTCCCCGGTCAGGTGCAGGAACACCTCGTCCAGCGTCGGGCGGCGCAGGGCGACGTCCTCCGCGTCGATCCCGGCCTCCGCAAGGGCCCGTACGACGCCGGTCAGGGCCTCCATGCGGTCGGTGACCGGCGCGCTCAGCAGGCGGCGGTCGGGGTCGGCGGTGACCCCGGTGAGGGGCAGCAGGGCGACGGCCGCGCCCAGCTGCCCCGCGTCCCGCAGGACCACGTCGATGCGGTCGCCGCCGGTCCGGGCCTTCAGCTCGTCGGCCGTGCCCTCGGCGATCACCCTCCCGGCGTCGACCACGCTGATGCGGTCGGCGAGTTGATCGGCCTCCTCCAGGTACTGCGTGGTGAGCAGGACCGTCGTCCCGCCGCCGACCAGGGCGCGGACGGAGTCCCACACCTCGGCGCGCCCGCGCGGGTCCAGCCCCGTGGTCGGCTCGTCCAGGAACAGCACCTCCGGCTCGGTGATCAGGGAGGCGGCCAGGTCCAGCCGGCGCCGCATGCCCCCGCTGTACTGGCGCACGGGCTTGCGGCCGGTGTCGGTCAGGCCGAAGGGCTCCAGGAGTTCGCCGGCACGTGCGCGTGCCCCCTTGGCGCCCAGATGGTGCAGCCGGCCGAACAGCTCCAGGTTCTGCCGGCCGCCGAGCTCCTCGTCGAGCGCGGCGTGCTGGCCGAGCAGGCCGATGCGCAGCCGTACGGCGTACGCCTCGCGGACCGCATCGTGGCCGGCCACCACGATCCGGCCCGCGTCCGGCCGCAGCAGCGTGGACAGGACCCTGACCAGGGTGGTCTTGCCCGCGCCGTTCGGCCCGAGCACCCCGTGCACCGTGCCGCGCGCGACCGTGAGGCCGAGCCCGTCCAGCGCCTTCTTGTCGCCGTACCTCTTGTGCACGCCTTCGACGGTGATCGCCGCGTCGGCCACCGCGCCTCCTTCGCTAGTCAAACTTGACTACACACAGGAAGGTATCCCCGCCCGCGCCATTCGTCAAACTTGATTAGTGAGTGTCCCCCGGGTGCCGCTCCTCCGTCGCGTACGGGTTCTCCTCACCGTCGGCCAGGACTCCCACGAACGGGTCGCCCTCGTCGGCGAAGGTGTAGGCACCGCCCTCGATGCGCTCGATCAGCCCCCGGGTCCACTCGGCCTCGGAGTCGGCCGTGTGGACCCACATGTTCATGATCTCCCCGATGTGACCGAGCTGCTGGGGCCCCTGCTCCGGCGCGTAGTGCTCCAGGACGGCGGCCCGCCACTGCTCGATGCGCAGCGTCCGCTCCTTCAGCAGGGCGACCGCCTCGGCGCGCGGCAGGTCCACCACGAAGCCGACGGCGGCCGTCTTCACGTCCCCGCGCTGGTCGTAGGTGACCAGCGCCTCCCGCAGCAGCCGGAAGTACTCCTCGGTGCCCTGCCCGGTGAGCTCGTACTCCGTGCGCGGCGGGCCGCCGACCGTGGACGGGGCGACCTCGTGCGCGTGCAGCAGGCCCTGCTTGGCCATCTGCTTCAGCGCGTGGTAGATCGAGCCGGGCTTGGCGCTGGACCACTCGTGGGCGCCCCAGTACTCCAGGTCGTTGCGCACCTGGTAGCCGTGGGCCCGCCCGTGCATGCGGACCGCGCCGAGCACGAGGAGACGGATCGCTGACATGGGGCCAGCGTAGGCCGGGGGAGGTCAGCCCCAGGAGCTGCCCTGCTCCTTCGCGACCAGCTCGAAGGCCGTCGCGCCGTCCAGCGACTCGCGGATGACGTCGGCGTGACCGGCGTGCCGGGCCGTCTCGCGGATCAGGTGCAGACAGAGCCAGCGCATCGAGAGCTGCTCGTCCTTCGGGTTCCAGGACGTCGCCGGCAGCAGGAACGTGTCGTCGAGACTGGGCACCGCGCGGATGAACGCCTCGG
This sequence comes from Streptomyces sp. AHA2, assembly GCF_036857595.1. NCBI lineage: Bacteria > Bacillati > Actinomycetota > Actinomycetes > Kitasatosporales > Streptomycetaceae > Streptomyces > Streptomyces sp. AHA2. The sequence goes on along the minus strand of NZ_JAUQWJ010000003.1, from coordinate 647,735 downwards.
TGGCGGCGGCCACCTCCTCGTAGTACGCGAGCTGCGACTCCACGGTCTCGTCGCCGACCAGCCGGAAGCACTCGTCCCAGTTCGACTCGTCCCGGTGGACGGCCGGCGGCACGCCCTCGGCCCGGGCGATCCAGCCCTGCTCGACCTCCGCCACGTGCTTGAGCAGCCCGGCCAGGGACAGCTCGCTGGCGCTGGGACGGGACGTCGCCTGCTCCTCCGTCAGGCCCAGCAGCGACCGGCGGATGCCGCCGCGCTGCTCGGCGATGAACGACAACAGCGCTCCGCGCTCGTCGCCGGGTGCCTCCGCGGGAACGTGAGTGACCATGACCGCCGCCTTCCGTCGTGACCGGGGGCCTCTCCCCCTCACACCGACGAAGCTACGCACCCTTGCGGTCAGGTGCTGTCCGCAAGGACGGCGGCCGCGGCGACCGATCGGAAGGCGACGGATCGGAAGGCGAGGGATCAGAAGGGGAAGCCGCTGCGCCCGTGCTGCACCGAGATCCACTTGGTGGTGGTGAAGGCGTCCAGCATCGTCTCGCCGTTGAGCCGGCCGACGCCCGAGTGCTTCTCGCCGCCGAAGGGGACGATCGGCTCGTCGTGGACGGTGCCGTCGTTCACGTGGAACATGCCGGTGTCGATCCGCTGGGCGAACCGCACGCCCCGCTCGACGTCGCCGGTGTGCACCGCTCCGCTCAGTCCGTAGGGGCTGTCGTTGACGAGGCGCACGGCCTCCTCCTCGCCGTCGAACGGCACCAGGAACACGACCGGTCCGAAGACCTCCTGCCGCAGCAGGGCGGAGCCGGCGGGCACGTCGGTCAGCACGGACGGCTCGACGAGGTTGTCGGTCCGCCCGCCGCGCACCAGGGCGGTGGCGCCCTCGGCCAGGGCCTGCTCCACCACGCCTGCCAGCGCCTCGGCCTGCGAGGAGTTGATGACCGGGCCGATGACGGTCTCCGGGTCGCGCGGATCGCCCGTCTTGAGGCTCTTCACCTTGGCGACGAACCTCTCGGTGAACGCGTCGGCCACCGACCGGTCGACCAGGACGCGGTTGGCGGCCATGCAGACCTGGCCCTGGTGGACGTACCGGCTGAACACCGCGGCGTCGACGGCGTAGTCGAGATCGGCGTCGTCGAGGACCACCAGCGCGCTGTTGCCGCCCAGTTCGAGCACGGAGCGCTTGAACTGCCGGGCGCAGACGGTGGCGACGTGCCGGCCGACCTGGTCGGAGCCGGTGAAGGAGATGACCTTCGGGATCGGGTGCTCGATGAAGGCGTCGCCTATCTCGGCGATGTCGGTGATGACCACGTTCAGCAGGCCGCCGGGCAGTCCGGCGTCCTCGAAGAGCTTCGCGACCAGGGAGCCGCCGACGATCGGCGTGTTCTGGTGCGGCTTGAGCACCACGGCGTTGCCGAGGGCGAGGGCGGGTGCGACGGACTTGATCGACAGCAGGAAGGGGAAGTTGAAGGGACTGATCACGCCCACCACGCCGACCGGCACCCGGTAGACGCGGTTCTCCTTGCCGTCCACGGGCGAGGGGATGATCCGGCCGGTGGGGGCGAGGGCCAGGTGGACCGCCTCGCGCAGGAACTCCTTGACCAGGTGCAGCTCGAAGGCGGCCTTCAGGCGCGTCCCGCCGAGCTCGGCGATGATGGCCTCGGATATCTCCGCCTCGCGCTCCTCGACGAGCCGGAGCGCCTTCTCGAAGACCGCCCGGCGGGCGTAGGGGTTGGTCGCCGCCCACTGCTTCTGGGCGCGGGCGGCGGCCCGGTACGCCTCGTCGACCTCGTCGGCCGTGGCTATCGTGATCGACGCCAGCTTCTCGTCGTCGTAGGGGTTGAAGTCGATGATGTCCCAGGAGCCGGTTCCCGGGCGCCACTCACCGTCGATGTACTGCTGTGCGAGGTCGGTGAAGCAGGACGACGACATGTGATCCCTCGATCCCTGAGACCTTCGATCGCTTCCCCGCGATCTGATCACACGTCATCGTACTTGTGTCTCAGGAGAGTTGTAGGAGACCCCTCAGGACGTCCCGGCTCTCGGAGGGGCCGGGGCAGTCTCGCTGCAGCTCCTTGAGGGCCCGCTCGTACTGCGCGACGTCCTCGGGCTTGTCCAGGTACAGCGCGCTGGTGAGCTGCTCCAGGTACACCACGTCCGACAGGTCCGACTCGGGGAAGCTGAGGATCGTGAACGCGCCGCTCTCGCCGGAGTGCCCGCCGAGGCTGAACGGCACCACCTGCAGGCGCACGTTGGGCCGCTCCGAGATGTCGATCAGGTGCTGGAGCTGGCCGCGCATCACCTCGCGGTCGCCGTAGGGGCGGCGCAGCGCGGCCTCGTCCAGGATGATGTGGAAGTCGGGCGCCGACTCGGCGACGAGGTGCTTCTGCCGCTCCAGGCGCAGGGCCACGCGCCGCTCGACGTCGGCCTCGCTCGCACCCTGCATGCCGCGCCGGACCACCGCGTGGGCGTAGGCCTCGGTCTGCAGCAGGCCGTGCACGAACTGCACCTCGTACGCCCGGATTAGCGAGGCGGCGCCCTCCAGGCCGACGTAGGTCGGGAACCAGCTCGGCAGCACGTCGGAGTAACTGTGCCACCAGCCCGCGACGTTGGCCTCCTTGGCCAGGGACAGCAGGGAGGAGCGCTCCTGCTCGTCCGTGATGCCGTACAGCGTCAGCAGGTCCTCGACGTCCCTGGTCTTGAAGCTCACCCGGCCCAGCTCCATCCGGCTGATCTTCGACTCGGAGGCGCGGATCGAGTAGCCCGCCGCCTCGCGCGTGATGCCCCGCGCCTCACGCAGTCGCCTGAGTTGTGATCCGAGCAGCATGCGCCGCACCACCGATCCCGGCTCTCCCGCGCTCACGTTCGCCAGCCTCCCCAACGGTTTCAGGGGCCGAAGTCTGCCACTAAAACACTTCGAGCAGTACTCGTCCGGTTACGGAAACGGAATCGAGACAGTCGACGCACGCGCGCGTGCGGAAGAAAGAGGCATGTGAACGGCCGAAGAGCGACGTCAGGATGACGGAAAAATTGACCAACAAGTGGTACGGGACGACGCATTCCGGTCACCTGCACGTGCATCTGCCCTTGCATCTGCTGTACGCATCCGAAACCATGGTCCCGCACCACCGCTGCATCGCACCGACCGCGAACACCCGGGAGTGCCTCGCATGGGGACGAATGGATCGACCATGCTCGAGCCGTTACGGCAGGGCCTTCCGCCGCTGGACCCCGCGGCCGTGTCCCACGCCGCCTCCTGCGCACTCCCCGCCCGCTTCGAAGCGGTGGGCGAGGCACGCCGGTTCACCCGCAGAACCCTCGACCAGTGGGACCTGGGCGACCGGTTCGACGACGTCTGTCTGGTGGTCTCGGAACTCGTCACCAACGCCCTGCGCCACGGGCTGCCGGCGAGCACCCTGTGCGCGGCGCGTCACGAGCCCCCGGTGCGGCTGCACCTGATGCGGTGGACCGAGCGGCTGGTGTGCGCGGTGCGCGACCCCAGCCACGACAGCCCCGTCGCGCGGGAGACCGACGACTTCTCGGCCGAGTCGGGACGGGGACTGTTCCTCGTCGACTCCTTCAGCGACAGCTGGGGCTGGCACCCGCTCGCGGGCACCCTGAGCGGCAAGGTGGTCTGGGCGCTGTTCCGGCTGCCGCACACCGGAGCCGGTCCGGCCGGCGGATGAGGCACCGCGGCGCCTCGTCGCGTCGCGGTTCTACGCGCGTCACAGCGTTGGCTGCGCACCGGGCGCCCCGGGGGGCGACATCGCTGTCATCAGCCGACGAGATGGTCGAACTCCCCGTCCTTCACCCCGAGCAGCATCGCCTCGATCTCGGCGCGGGTGTAGACCAGTGCGGGACCGTCGGGGAAGCGGGAGTTGCGCACCGCCACGTCACCGCCCGGCAGCCGGGCGAACTCCACGCAGGAACCCTGCGAGTTGCTGTGCCGGCTCTTCTGCCAGGCAACACCGTTCAGCCTGGTGGCCGCCATCCCGTTGTACACGTCGTGGTCCACAGGTCGCTCCCCGGTGGTGCACTGGCTGGTGTGGCCATTGATGCAGCGGTCAACTGACCCGGATCATAGCTCTGTTCAAGTGCAGATGCAGGAGCAGATGCACGTGCACGCGCGGTGGTCCCGCGGTTACAGCCTTGACGGCCGCTTTACCGAAAGCTCTTGCTTGTTTGACGCCCCTGACACGTGTCGCGTTCCCCCGGGCCGGGCGGGAAGTAGGCGGGCCCGGTGGAGGTCCGATGGAGGCGGAGCATCCGCTCGACCGGGCCGGCGGGTGACTGCACGGCGGGAAACCGGGGACCGGAAACCGCATCCGGAAGGGCCCGGCCCGCGTCTGACCAGGCAGGAATGCGCCGTGCGGACGACATGGCCGTCGTGCACCCGGACCACGCCCGGCTCGGACCGGCGCCCGGTCCGGGCTCGGCGCTCCGGACCGGCCGTGCCGCTCGAAGCGCTTTCCCCGCGGTCCCCCGGACGTCCCGTCCGGGCCGGGCCACCAGCCACCCGCCCCCTCGCACCGGCCTGCCGGGACGTGCCGTCGCGTCCGCCCCTCGACGGGCAAGAGGTCCCCCACGCGTCAAGCGTGGGGAACCTCACCCGGATGCGGACGTGCTCAACGAGCGGAGTAGGGCAGCAGTGCCATCTCCCGCGCGTTCTTGACCGCCGCGGCGATCTGCCGCTGCTGCTGCGCCGAGACCCGGGTGACCCGGCGGCTGCGGATCTTGCCGCGGTCGGAGATGAACTTCCGCAGCAGATCGGTGTCCTTGTAGTCGATGTAGGTGATCCCGGCCTGGTCCAGGGGGTTCGGCCGGTTCCTGGCGGGAGTGCGTTCGGGCTTGCGGGGCATGTCGGTTCAGACCTCCAGGAGGGTGTCGAAGGCGTGCGGCAGCCGCTGCCAGGCCTCACGCCCGGCCGCGTACTCGGCATCGGTGAGCAGGCAGGAATCCAGCAGCCGTGCCAGGCCGTCCCGGTCGAGGCCCGGCGAGGTGAAGACCAGGTGCTGGCAGCGGTCGCCGTGCTCGGGGTGCCAGTCCAGCGCGGCGGCGGCCCGGCGCACCGGCGGCACCATCTCCCAGGCCGCGTCCGGCAGGGAGGCCAGCCACGGCCCGGCACTCTCCACGCACAGGGCCCCGCCCGCCGCGTCCCAGTGGAACAGCGTGTCGGGCTTGTCGGCGAGCCAGAACCGGCCCCGGCTGCGGGCGGCCGCGCAGGTCAGGTCCTCCAGCGCGGCGTAGAGCCGCTCCGGGTGGAAGGGGCGGCGGCTGCTCCAGACCAGGGTGGTCACGCCGTGCGCGTCGGCCTCGGCGGGCAGCAGGGCGCAGGCGGGGTGCTGGGCGGCGGCGGCCGCCTCGATGTCGAAGCCGGCCAGGGCGGCCCGGGCCAGCGGCGACAGCAGGCGCGGCGGCGGCACGGTCAGGTCGTCGCCGGCCGGTTCGGCCGGGCCCTGCGGCGTGAGCGGCACCTGCCGGGCGGTGGGGTGCAGCTGGGCGAGCAGCTCGCGGTCCTCGTCGTCGGCCTCCGGGGAGTCGGCGACCGCGAGGACGGGGGCGTACTCCAGCTGGCGCGCGAAGGTGTCGGCGACCGTGCGCTGGTCGGTGGCGGCCGCGGCCAGGCCGCCGTCGGCCAGGTCGTCGCCGTTGGCCAGGTACGGCAGGACCAGGGCCGGGTCGACGGCGGTGATCACGCCGGTGACGGTGAGCCCCCCGGCGGCCACGACCTCGGCCATGGCCTTGGGCTCGACGGAGTCCCACAGCTCGACGACGGCGAGCCGGGTGCCGCCGGCGTCGCGGAGCCGTTCCAGCTCCGGGACCAGGTCCTCGCGCAGGGCGCAGCACGCGCAGTCGTTGACGAGTGGCGCCCGGCCCGTGTCGAGGACGCCGGTCGCGTCCCTGACGGTGCGTACGACCGTGCCCGCCGCGGCCGTCGACAGGTCGTGGTGGAGGACGACACTGCCGGGCACGTCGGCGAGCAGCCGTGCGACGGCCGCCCTGCGGGCGTCGGCGTGCAGTCCGCCGACGAGGACGACGGCGAGGCCGGAGGCGGGGGGCTCGGGAACGGGGAACTCGGGCACCGGGTCAGCCCTTCTTCCCGTACCGGCGCTCGAAGCGCTCGACGCGGCCCGCGGTGTCCAGGACGCGGGCGGTGCCGGTGTAGAAGGGGTGGCTGACGTCGGAGATCTCGACGTCGACGACGGGGTAGGTGTTGCCGTCCTCCCATTCGATCGTCTTCTCGCTCGTCATGGTGGAGCGGGTGAGGAAGGCGTAGTCCGCGGCGCGGTCGCGGAAGACGACCGGACCGTACTCCGGGTGGATCCCCTCGCGCATGGTCAGCGCTCCTCTCGGAAGTCGACGTGGCGGCCGGCGACCGGGTCGAACTTGCGCAGGGTCAGTCGGTCCGGGTCGTTGCGGCGGTTCTTGCGGGTCACGTAGGTGTAGCCGGTCCCGGCGGTGGACCGGAGCTTGATGACCGGCCGGAGTTCGTTGCGAGCCATGCCGCTATGCTACTGAAAATGAATTCCATTTACATCACCTGAGACGAGAGGTACGTCACCACCATGTCCGCGCACTGCATGCTGACCGGGGCCCGGCCCGGTTTCGGCAACCGCATCTCGCACTCCCACCGGCGCACGTCCCGCCGGTTCGACCCGAACATCCAGTCCAAGCGCTACTGGCTGCCGAGCGAGGGCCGTCACGTGCGGCTCCGGCTGAGCGCCAAGGGGATCAAGACCGTCGACACGATCGGCGTCGAGGCGGCCGTCGCCCGAATCCGGGCCCGGGGAGTGAGGGTCTGATGGCGAAGAAGAGCAAGATCGCGAAGAACGAGCGGCGCAAGGAGATCGTCGCGCGGCACGCCGCCCGGCGCGCCGAGCTGAAGGAGATCGTGCGGCGGCCCTCGTCCACCGATGCCGAACGGGCCGCGGCTCAGGCCGAGTTGCGCAGGCAGCCGCGGGACGCGAGCGCCACGCGCGTGCGCAACCGGGACCAGGTGGACGGGCGGCCGCGCGGGTACTTCCGGGCGTTCGGACTGTCCCGGGTCGGCCTGCGGGAGCAGGCGCACGCGGGGTATCTGCCCGGTGTGCGCAAGTCGTCCTGGTGACGGGCTCCCCGGGGACGGGCTTTCCGGGACCCCTTGACGGGCCCTGGTAGCTTGCTGCGATCGTTCCGGCCAGGGGATCGGCCGGCCGGTTCCCCGGACCGGCCCGCCGACCGGCTACACCTTGGGGGCTTGCAGTGACTTCGGTGATCTTCTCGCGTCGCTCCGGCGCCGCGCGCGCCGCGGCGGCGGTCGCGGGGCTGGTGGGGGCGCTCGCGCTCACCGCGTGCAGCGGTGACGGCGACGGCGGCTCCGGTGACGACCCGGCGTCGAGCCCGGCCCCGTCCGCCTCGGCGTCGGCCGGCACGGGCGGCGGCTCCGGATCGTCCGGGCCGGAGTCCGGCTCCGGTTCCGGCTCCGGCTCCGGCGAGGAGGCGGGCGGCGAACTGGCCGGCAGCTGGCTCGCGACGACCGACGGCAAGGCCGTGGCCCTGGTGATCACCGGCAAGCAGGCCGCGCTGTTCGCCACCGGAGGGGGCGTGTGCAGCGGCACCGCGGGCGAGGAGTCCGGTACGAGGACGATCCGCCTGAAGTGCACGGACGGCTCGAAGGGCCGGGCCACCGGCACGGTCGACTCGGTCACCGGCACCAGCATGAAGGTCACCTGGGAGAACGGCGTGGGCACCGAGACCTACACCAAGGCCGAGGGCGGGAAGCTGCCCACCGGGCTTCCGACGGCGAGTCTCGACGCGCAGTAGGACCCGGTGGCGCGACGACGGGCCGCGGTACGCCTCCGGGCGCCGTGGCCCGTCCGGCGTTCGGGGGATTCCCCGGGGGCGGGTGCCCGCGCGGCATCCCCGTGCGTGATGATCCAGGGAGCCGAAACCCCTCCCGCTGCTCACGCCCAGAGGACCTCATGCGCACCCTGCCCGTCACCCTCGCCGCCGCTCTCTCCGCGACGCTCCTGCTGACCGCCTGCGACGACGGCGGCGACGGCGCCGACGACACGAAGAACACGGACCCGTCGAACGGCCCGGCGGCCTGCGCGCTGCGCGACATGGACGTCGAGGTCGGGGCGGGTGCCGCACCGGCGGCCGGGGACACCGGCAACGTCACCGTCACGCTCACCAACCAGGGCGCGCAGTGCACCCTGAAGGGCTTCCCCGCCGTGGACCTCCTGGCCGAGAGCAGCACGACGAACGTGCTCCCGGAGGAGGGCGCCCAGGCTCAGCCGCTCACGCTCGGCAAGGGCGCCACGACGTCCTTCACGATCACCTACGTCCGCGGCGAGGCCGACCCCGCGAAGAGCCTCGTCGTGCACGCGGCGTCCTTCACGCTGCCGGGCGCGCCCGGGGACGCGCACGAACTGAAGTGGTCCTACGGTCCGGTGGCCCGTCCGGGAGACGGCGGCACGGCGGACGCCACGGTGAGCGGGTTCGAGACCTCGGGCGACTGAGGGCGGCCCTCCGGTGTGACGGGCGCGGTGGCGTGACCGCCGCGCCCCGAGGCCGACCACAGGGCTCCGGTGACCGTCGACGCCTCAGCCCGGCGGTGGCCGGTGGCCGTCGGCGGGTCAGCCCCGCGGTGGCCGTCGGCGCGTCAAGCCCCGCGGTGGCCGGTGGCCGTCAGCGCCTCAGCCCCGCGGTGCCCGGAGGCCGCCAGCACGTCAGACAGCCACGGCCGGTGGCCGTCAGCGCCTCAACCCAGCCACGGCCCGAGACCGTCGGCGCGTCAGCCCAGCCGCAGCCGGTGGCCCTCGGCGCGTCAAGCCCCGCAGTGGCCGGTGGCCGACGACGCCTCAACCCCGCGGTGCCCGGAGGCCGCCAGCACGTCAGACAGCCACGGCCGGTGGCCGTCAGCGCCTCAACCCAGCCACGGCCGGTGGCCGACGACGCCTCAGCCCCGCAGTGCCCGGAGGCCGCCAGCACGTCAGACAGCCACGGCCGGTGGCCGTCGGCGGGTCAGCCCAGCCGCGGCCGGTGGCGCATCTGGGCCCGGTCCGCCGCCTGTGCGCCCTCCGTCCAGCCGGCCGCGTCGCGTACCGAACGCAGCCGGGTCGTGGTCGTCTCCGGGAACATGTGCTCCAGCCGCCCGGTGACGGCCACCTCGCGGGAGGCCAGGACCGGCAGCAGGTCGTCGGTCACCTGCGTCTCGGCCGCCGCGGCGAGGCGGACGCCGATGCGGTGGGCGTAGGCCGCGAGGAAGGACTGCCGGAAGGTCTTGGTGCGCTTGCGTCCGCCCGCCCGCTGCGCCGCCTCCGCCTTGGTCATCGCGGTCGTGGCCTGCACCAGCAGGGAGGTGTACAGGAGCTCCACCACGTCCAGGTCGGTCTCGAACCCGACCACCGTGGAGAAGCCCAGCGCCTCGTTCCACACCGCCCGGCAGTGATTGGCCGCGGCGACGGCGTCCAGCAGTACCGCCTTGGCCTCCTCGTACGGCGGCTCGACCCCGATGCGGCACGCCCCGGGCGTCTCGGGGGACGGCGCCCGCGCGGCGAGGAGCGCCTCGTCGACGCTGTGCCGGGCCATCAGCTCCTGCGCCTTGGCGCTGAGCGCCTCCGCCTCCTCCGGGAAGCCGGTGGCCTCCGCCTTGGCGAGCAGGGCACGGATGCGGGTGAGCATGCGGGACTCGGTGCGCGCTCCCCCGGGTTGTTCGTCGAGCACCTCCAGCGGGGGCAGGCGCAGCAGCAGCCGGTACAGCTCCAGCACGGCCGTGGCGTACGAGAAGCGGTCGGTGCGGGGCGGCGGATCGGCCGGCAGCTCGGCGAGCTGGGCGTTCCAGCGCCGCCCGCGCGGCCGGTCGTCGCCCTGCCGGGCGCGGATCAGCTCCGCCACGAGGCGTACGTGCGTCTCCTCCAGCTCGCGCCGCACGATCCGTACGACATCGGCGGGCTGCCAGCCCCGGCGCCAGGCCGACGCCACGAACTCCTGCCCGCGGCGGGCGAGTTCGGCGTCGGCAGCGGGGTCGGCGGCCAGCAGGGACGCACCGGTGTCGAGGGCCGTCTCGCCCGTCTCGTAGAGGGAGGCGGCGAAGGCGCGGTCGACGGTGCTGGACGTGCTCACCCGGCCGATGGTGCCACGAGGCCGCATGTCAACCTTCGGTTGACACCCTCCAAGACGCAACCTACGGTTGACACATGACGAACCCCGATCCCACGTCGTCCGTCCGTCTCGACGACCTCATCGCCGCCATCAAGAAGGTCCACGACGAACCGCTGGACCAACTGCAGGACGCGGTGATCGCCGCGGACCACCTCGGCGACGTGGCCGACCATCTGATCGGCCACTTCGTCGACCAGGCCCGGCGCTCCGGCGCCTCCTGGACCGACATCGGCCGGAGCATGGGCGTCACCCGGCAGGCCGCGCAGAAGCGGTTCGTGCCCAAGGAGTCCGCCGACCTCGACCCCGCCCAGGGCTTCAACCGCTACACACCCCGGGCCCGCAGCGCGGTGATGGCGGCGCACAACGCGTCCAAGGCCGCCCGCAACGCCGAGGGCCTGCCCCAGCATCTGGTCCTCGGCCTGCTCGCCGAACCCGACGCCCTCGCCGCGAAGGCCATCGTCGAGCAGGGCGTCTCCCTCGACGAGGTCCGCGCCGCGGCCACGGCGGCACTCCCGCCGGCCTCCGACGACGTCCCGGAGCTCGTGCCGTACGGCCCGGCCGCCAAGAAGGTCCTGGAGCTCACCTTCCGCGAGGCCCTGCGCCTCGGGCACAACTACATCGGTACCGAGCACATCCTGCTCGCCCTCCTGGAGCACGAGAACGGCCAGGGCGTCCTCAGCGGCCTGGGCATCGGCAAGGAGCGGACGGAGCAGTACGTCGCCAAGGTGCTGGAGAGGATCGCGCGGGCGCAGGAGAACGTGCTGGACGAGTCCTGACCTGCCCCGGCGGTGGCGGGGGGGCGTTGTCAGACCCCCCTGGCACACTCGCTGCATGACCGACCGGTGGGCGCTCGCCCCGGCCGAGGACGGTGGCGTGGACGTCGCCCCCCTCGGCCCGGACGGGCTGCCCGCCGGGCCGGTGCGGCGGGAGGCGGATCCCGCCGGGGCCGTGCGGAGCCGTCCCGGCGTCACGCGGTGGGTGTGGCGGTCCACCGCCGAGGTCTATCCGCGCCTGCTCGCCACGGGGGTGCGAGTGGAGCGGTGCTACGACGTCGAGGCCGCCGAGACGCTCCTCCTCGGCCACGAGGGGCGGTACGGGGAGCCCCGTTCGGCCGCGGCCGCCCTGGCCCGGCTGCGCGACCTGCCCGTGCCGCCCGATCCGCCGCAGCGCTCCGCGGCACCGGGCGCCCAGTCCTCCCTGTTCGAGCCCCAGGGCGTCCACCTGCCCCTGGCGGACCTCCTCGCGGTCTACGCCGAGCAGCAGCGGCGGCACGCACGCGCCGAGCACCCGGACCGGATGCGGCTGCTGACGGCGGCCGAGTCGGCGGGCATGCTGGTGGCCGCCGAGATGAACCGCGCGGGGCTGCCCTGGAGCGCCGAGGTGCACCGGGCCGTGCTGCACGACCTGCTGGGCGAGCGGTACGCGGGCGGCGGCGAACCGCGCCGCCTGGCCGAGCTGGCCGACGAGGTGTCCGCCGCGTTCGGCCGCCGCGTCCGCCCCGACCTGCCGGCCGACGTCGTCAAGGCCTTCGCGCAGGCCGGCATCAAGGTCACCTCGACCCGCCGCTGGGAGCTGAACTCGATCGACCACCCGGCCGTGAAGCCGCTCATCGAGTACAAGAAGCTGTACCGCATCTGGGTCGCCCACGGCTGGTCCTGGCTCCAGGACTGGGTGCGCGACGGCCGGTTCCGGCCCGAGTTCCTCGCCGGCGGCACGGTGACCGGCCGCTGGGTGACCAACGGCGGGGGCGGACTGCAGATCCCCAAGGTCATCCGCCGGGCCGTGGTCGCGGACCCCGGCTGGCGGCTCGTCGTCGCCGACGCCGACCAGATGGAACCGCGCGTCCTCGCCGCCATCTCCCGCGACCCCGGCCTCATGGAGGTGGCCGGGCGGGGAAGCGACCTCTACCAGGCCGTCTCCGAGCGGGCCTTCTCCGGTGACCGCGACCAGGCCAAGATCGCCGTGCTGGGCGCGGTGTACGGGCAGACCTCCGGGGACGGACTGAAGAACCTGGCCGCGCTGCGCCGCCGTTTCCCCCGCGCCGTGGCCTACGTCGACGAAGCCGCCCGGGCCGGGGAGGAGGGCCGCCTGGCACGGACCTGGCTCGGCCGGACCTGCCCGCCCGCGGCCCGGGGCACCGACGACGGCGCCGAGGAGGCCGGTATCCCGGCGGCCGACGAGGATCGGCCCGAGCCCGGGCAGTGGGTGCCCGGGTACGCCTCCACCGATGCCCGCGCGCGCGGCCGTTTCGCCCGCAACTTCGTCGTCCAGGGCAGCGCGGCGGACTGGGCCCTGCTGCTGCTCGCCGCGCTCCGCAAGACCTGCGCGGACCTGGCCGCCGAGCTGGTCTTCTTCCAGCACGACGAGGTGATCGTGCACTGTCCCGAGGAGGAGACCGGGGCGGTCGTCGAGGCGATCCGCGAGGCGGCGGCCCTGGCCGGACGGCTGACCTTCGGCGAGACGCCGGTACGGTTCCCGTTCACGACGGCCGTGGTCGAGTGTTATGCCGACGCCAAGTGAGCGGCGGGGAGGCTGTGACAGCGGGCGGACGGCGGGTGAGCGACCGGACGAGCCCGGTCCCCCGTCGCGCTCTCCGGCTCCCCCGCTCCCTGCCTTCGGTGGCCTCCCGTCCCTCCGCCCTCCGGTTCCGCCTCACCCGGCCGGCTCCCGGGCGAAGTCGCGCACGAGGTCGTGCGGCGAGTAGCGGCCGAACGCCGTCTCCTCCAGCAGCGCCACGTCGCGGAGGCGGTCCAGCGCGGCTTCGGTGCGGCGTACGTCGAGGCCGGTGAGAGGGGCGAGGTGCCCGGCGCCGTAGGCCGGCCGGTCGAGCGCGCCGATGCGGCGCAGTACGAGGGCCGCGTCCCGGTCGGCCGTGTGCTCGGAGGCGGCGAGCGCGTCGTACGTCACCGCCAGGGAGCGCCGGACGCTGAGGTCGTCGTACTCCAGGAGCCGCAAGCGCTCCTTGCCGTCCGCCAGTTGCCCGGCGAGGCCCTCCGGTGTGAGCGCCGGGCGCGCGGCGAGCCGGGCGGCGACGACGCGCAGGGCCAGCGGGAGGCGGCCGGTGTGTGCGACGAGGTGCCGGGAGGCGGGCGCCCCCTCGAGCTCCTCACGGCCCGAGGCGAGGCGCAGCAGATCTGCGCTTTCCTCGTCCGAGAGGGGCCGCAGCCGGAAGCGGGCCGCTCCGTCGAGGGAGGTCAGCGGCGAACGGCTCGTGACGATCACGGCGCATCCGGCGCCGCCCGGCAGCAGGGGCCGCACCTGCGCGGCACCCGCGGCTCCGTCCAGGACGAGCAGCGTGCGGGTGGGGGCGAGCAGCGAACGCAGCAGGGCGGACGCCGCGTCGGGGCACTCGGGGACGCGGCAGGGCTCGATGCCCAGGTCACGCAGCAACGCGGTCAGCGCCTGGCCGGGGGTGAGGGGCGTCCGGCCCGGGGTGGCACCGTGCAGGTCGAGATGGAGCTGCCCGTCGGGGAAACGTTTCGCCAGATCGTGCGCCACCACCAGCGCGAGTGCGCTCTTGCCGACCCCGGCCATACCGCTGACGACGACGGTGGGACGCGGCCCGGTGGCGGTGAGGGTGCGGCACAGGGCGTTGCGGACGGAACGGCGGCCGGTGAAGGGGACCGGCGGGGGCGGCAGTTGGGCGGGCGGGGGTGAGGAGTGGGACGGCGTGGGCGGTGGCGGTGCGGCAGGGGGAGGCGGGGTGTGGCCGAACGGGAGTGACGACGTGCCAGGGCGCCGGGACGGGCTGCCGGTGGACGACGGCGCGGCGGGGCGCGGAGGCGGGGTGCCGGTGGACGACGGCGCGCCAGGGCGCGGAGGCGGGGTGCCGGTGGACGAGCGCGACGGCATGCCGGCGGGCTCACTGCCGCCGGCGGAGGGGGGCAGGGGCGTGACGAGGCGGGAGCCGGTGTCGGCGGCGGAGGGGGGCAGGGGCGTGACGAGGCGGGAGCCGGTGTCGGCGGGCAGACCCGACGGCGTGACGGCGCGGGAGCCGGTGTCGGCAGGCAGGCCCGACGGCGCGGCAGAGCCGTAGCCGGTGTCGGCGGGCAGACCCGACGGCGCGACGGGGCGGGAGCCGGTGTCGGCGGACGGCGTCGGCGGCCCGGCAGGGCGGTGGCTGATGGTGCCGGGCCAGCCCGACGACGCGGCAGGGCGATAGCCGGTATCGGCAGGCGGGCCCGACGGCGCGGCGTAGCCGTAACCGGTATCGGCGGGCAGACCCGACGGCGCGACGGGGCGGGAGCCGGTGTCGGCGGACGGCGTCGGCGGCCCGGCAGGGCGGTAGCCGGTGTCGGCGGCTCCCCGCAGTACCTCCACGTGCGCCGCCTGTACGCCCGGCCCCGGTTCGATGCCGAGCCGGTCGACCAGGCGGTTGCGCAGCTCGGTGTGGACGGCCAGGGCCTCGGCGCGGCGGCCGGTGCGGTGCAGGGCGAGCATCAGCTGGCGGTGGTACACCTCGCGCAGCGGGTACTCCTCCGCCAGCACGGCGAGTTCCGGCACCAGTTGGTCGAGGCGCGGGCCGCCCAGCGCCAGCTCGGCGTCGTAGCGCCACTCCAGGAGCAGCAGCCGCGCCTCGCGCAGCCGGTGTGCGACGGCGTATCCGCCGGCCTCGGGCGGCAGCCCGGCGAGCGGCGCGCCGCGCCACAGGGCGAGCGCGGCCTCGACCTCGCGTACCACCCGCTCCCGCTCGTGGCACATGTGCGCGGCCCGGGCGGCGGCGACATGGGCGTCGAAGACGTGGACGTCCAGCTCGCCCTCGGCGATCCGCAGCACATAGCCGGACGGGACCGTCCGCAGCCGTCCGGGATCGTCGAGCACCCGCCGCAGCCGGGACACGTGGTTGTGCAGCGAGGCATGGGCGGAGACCGGCGGGGCCCCACCCCACAGCGCGTCCTTGAGCGACTCGACGGAGACGACCCGGCCGGCGTCCAGGAGCAGCGCGGCCAGCAGCACACGGGACTTCCCGCTCGGGACGATCCGGGCCTCTCCGGGGCGGCCGCCGCGGGTGCCGTCGAACAGCGCCGGTGGCCCGAGCAGCCCGAACCGCATCACCGCTTTGCCTCCCCCGTGCCCGTACCCGTGCCGCGATCCCGATTCCGGGCGGCGTCTTTCCGCCACCTCTACCCTCTCGGTCGCCCCGGAACGGTCCGCTGTCCGGGCCGTTCTCGATCTTGGTTCGGCGACTTCCGGCCAATCGTTCAATGACGCAACGGCGAACCGTTGGCCCCATGTTAGCGATCGGTTGGCAAGGTTTGATGTGATCACCTCATCGGATCCGGCCCGGGGGCGCGCGCGTATGGACGCGCAACTCGGGGGAGTGCCGCCGCCGCGGCCGGATCCGGGTCCCGGCCGACGGAGGTGATCGGCCGGGGCCCACCCTCTTCCAGCGCAGGCGTCCGGGCAGCCCGGCACCGGCCCTGGTGCGTGTCAGCCGGGCGGCCCGTCACCGGCCGCGCTGCGTGTTGAGCCGGGCCGCCCGGCGGGTCAGATGGTCCCGCTCGGCCAGGTTGGAAGCCTTCCGTGCCGCCTCCGCGTACAGACGGGCCGCCGTCGCCGGGTCGCCGTCGCGCTCGTGGAGGTAGGCGGCCACCGCGCTGTGGCGGGGGAGGTCGGCGTCGAGCTCCGCGAGTGCCGCCAGACCGGCGCGCGGCCCGTCGGCCTCCCCGACGGCCACCGCGCGGTTGAGCCGGACGACCGGGCTGTCGTTCAGCCGCAAGAGCTCGTCGTACCACTCGACGATCTGCACCCAGTCGGTCTCCTCGGCACTCCGCGCGTCCGCGTGGAGCGCGGCGATCGCGGCCTGCGCCTGGAACTCGCCCAGCCGGTCGCGGGCGAGAGCCGCCTGCAGGATCCGGACGCCTTCGGCGATCATGCGGGTGTCCCAACGCCCGCGGTCCTGCTCGGCCAGCGGTACCAGGCCGCCGTCGGGCGCGGTGCGGGCGGCGCGCCGGGCGTGGTGGAGCAGCATGAGGGCGAGCAGCCCCCGCACCTCCGGGTGGTCGCACCGGGCCGCGAGCTGCCGGGTGAGCCGGATGGCCTCGGCCGCGAGGTCGACGTCCCCGGAGTAGCCCTCGTTGAAGACCAGGTACAGCACGCGCAGCACGGTGGCGACGTCACCGGGCCGGTCGAACCGCACCCCGGACACCGTGCGCTTGGCGCGGCTGATGCGCTGGGCCATCGTGGCCTCGGGCACGAGGTAGGCCCGGGCGATCTGCCGGGTGGTGAGGCCGCCGACCGCCCGCAGGGTGAGGGCGACCGCGGACGACGGGGTCAGCGACGGGTGGGCGCACAGGAAGTAGAGCTGGAGCGTGTCGTCCACCGCGGGCGCGCTTGCGGGCGGCGGTTCCTCGTCGGCGAGGTCCTCGCGGCGGCGCCGGGCGGCGTCCGCCCGGGCCGCGTCGAGGAACTTACGCCAGGCGACGGTGACCAGCCAGCCCTTCGCGTCCCGCGGAGGGTCGGCCGGCCAGACCCGGACCGCCTCGATCAGGGCGTCCTGGACGGCATCCTCGGCCGCCGCGAAGTCGGCTCCGCGGCGGACGAGGACGGCGAGCACGCTCGGGGTGAGGCTGCGCAGCAGGACCTCGTCCACGGGTGCGGTCACTCCGTGACGGTGGGCTGCACGCCGTAGAACGGGCGCACCTCCAGCCACTCGTGGATCGGCTTCCCGTCCTTCCCGGGCGCCGCGGACAGTTCACCGGCCAGTTCGACGGCCCGCTCGTAGGTGTCGACGTCGATCACCATCCACCCGGCGATGAGGTCCTTGGTCTCCGCGAACGGGCCGTCGGTGACCGGCGGGCGCCCCTCCCCGTCGTAGCGGACCCACGCCCCCTCGGGAGCGAGCGCCTGACCGTCGACGAACTCCCCGCTCTTCTCCAGCCGGTCCGCGAAGTCCTGCATGTACTGCATGTGCGCGGAGATCTCCTCCGGCGTCCACTGGTCCATCGGCACGTCGTTCACCGCCGCCGGGGCGCCGCGGTAGTGCTTCAGCAGCAGGTACTTGGCCATGGTGCTCTCCTCGGTGCGGATGCGACCCATTGTGGTCGCGCTCACCCCGGGGACGAAGCCACCACCGGGTTCTCGACATCACCGCGGAACTTCCTTCGACGGGATCGGCAGAGCACCCTCACCGCACGACGGAACCCCAGGCCGGGATCCATCCGACCTGGGGTTCCAGTGGAGCCGCCTTCGGGATTCGAACCCGAGACCTACGCATTACGAGTGCGTTGCTCTGGCCATCTGAGCTAAGGCGGCGCGCTGTCCGCACTATGGTGCGATCAGCAACGACGGTAAGTCTACACAGTTTCCGAGGGTGCTCCGCACCAGCCCCGGAGGCCGGGCTTCCGGGGCCGGAGCAGCCGCTACGAGCAGCGCTTCCCGTCCGGCGGCGGGGTGCCCCGCAGGAGGTAGGCGTTGATCGTCCGGTCGATGCAGGAGCTGCCGCGCCCGTAGGCCGTGTGCCCGTCGCCCTCGTAGGTGAGCAGGCGGGCCGAGGAGAGCTGACCGGCCAGGGCCCGGGCCCAGCGGTAGGGCGTCGCGGGGTCGCGGGTCGTGCCGACCACCAGGATGGGCGCCGCGCCCTTCGCCTCGATGCGGTGCGGCTCCCCCGTGGCCCGGACCGGCCAGTACGCGCAGTTCAGCGAGGCCCACGCCAGGCCCTCACCGAACACGGGCGACGCCTTCTCGAACTGGGGCAGCGCCCTGCGCACCTCGTCGGGGGTGTCGAAGGCGGCCGGCAGGTCCAGGCAGTTCACCGCGGCGTTGGCGAACATCAGGTTGCTGTAGGCGCCGTCGGCGTCCCGCTCGTAGTAGCTGTCGGAGAGGGCGAGGAGCCCGGAGCCGTCGTTCTTCCTCATCGCCGCGGTCAGCACCTCGCGCAGTTGCTCCCAGGCCCCTTCGTCGTACATCGCCGCGATCACGCCGGTCGTGGCGAGCGACTCGGTCAGCCGGCGTCCGTCGGCGTCGCCGGTGGGGGCGGGCCGCCTGTCCAGCTCGGTGAAGAAGGCCTTGAGGTTCTTCCCGACCTGCTCGGGCCTGGTGCCCGCGCCGCCCAGCGGGCAGTCGGACCGCCGGACGCAGTCCCGGGCGAAGGAGCGGAACGCCGTGTCGAAGCCCGCCGTCTGCTCCAGGTTCAGCCGCCGCGCGGGCAGCGACGGGTCCATCGCGCCGTCAAGCACCAGCCGGCCGGCCCGCTTCGGGAACAGCCCGGCGTACGTCGCCCCGAGGAAGGTGCCGTAGGAGGCTCCGACGAAGTTCAGCTTCTCGTCGCCGAGCGCCGCCCGGACGATGTCCATGTCCCGGGCCGCCTCCACGGTGGACACATGGCGCAGCAGCCGGGGCGCGTCCGCACCGCATCCCTCGGCGAACGTCCGGTAGGCGGTGACCAGCCCGTCCGTCTCCTCGACGTCGTCGGGCGTGGAGTCCGTCTGCGTGTACCTGTCCATGTCCGGCCCGTCCAGGCAGCGGACGGGCTGGCTGCGGGCCACGCCGCGCGGGTCGACCGCGACCATGTCGTAGCGGGCCCGTACCTCGGCCGGGTAGCCGATGCCCGCGTACTGCTGCACGTAGCCGACCGCCGAGCCGCCCGGCCCGCCGGGGTTCACGAGCAAGGAGCCCAGCCGTTCGCCCGGACCGGTGGCCTTCTTGCGGGCGACGGCGAGCTTCACGTCGCCGGCAGTGGGCTCGGCGTAGTCGAGGGGCGCCTTGACGGTGGCGCACTCGAAGCCGGGGACGCCGCAACCCCGCCAGGCCGGTTTCTGCCCGTAGTACGACGCGAGGGCCGCCGGGGTGGCCTGCGGCAGGGCGGCCAGGGCGGCCGTGCCTCCGGCCGCCGACGCGGTGGACGTGGAGCTTCCGGAGGAGCAGGCGGAGACGAGCAGCGCGGCCGTGGCGAGCAGACCGGCCGCGGTCCTGGCCCGGCTGCGGGTCCTGCGGTGGCCGCCGCCGGAGCGGGGGGCGGTGGCGGAGCGTGGGGGGCGCCTCGTGTACATCCAGCGAGCGTAACGCTGAGCGACGCCTCAAGTGCCCTGCGTGCGGGGCGTGCCTCGGACGAGTGACACCGTCAACCCGCCGGGTCTCCCACGGGCGTCCGCCGGAGCTCCCGCGGAGCCTCAGCCCGCTCTCAGCGCCATGGTCATCGCCTCCACCGCGAGCAGGGGCGCCACGTTGCGGTCGAGGGCGTCCCGGCAGGCGGCGATGGCCTCGATCCGCCGGAGCGTGGACTCGGGGGTGCTGCCGCGGGCGAGCCGCTCCAGAGCCTCCTCGGCGTCGGCGTTGGCGATGGCCACGCGCGAGCCGAGCTGGAGGGCCAGGACGTCGCGGTAGAAGGACGTCAGGTCGGTCAGCGCGAGGTCGAGACTGTCGCGCTGGGTGCGCGTCCTGCGGCGCTTCTGCTTGTCCTCCAGGTCCTTCATCACGCCCGCCGTGCCGCGCGGCATGCGACCGCCCTGCGCCGCGCCGAGGGCGGCCTTCAGCTCCTCGGTCTCCTTGGCGTCGGTCTCCTCCGCGAGCTGCTTGGCGTCCTCGGCGGCCGCGTCGACCAGTTCCTGGGCGGCCTTCAGCGCACCGCCGACGTCCTCGACGCGCAGCGGCAGCCGCAACACGGCGGCGCGCCGCTCCCGGGCGGCCGGGTCGGTGGCCAGGCGGCGGGCGCGGTCGACATGGCCCTGGGTCGCGCGGGCCACCGCGGCGGCGACGGGCGGTTCGATGCCCTCGCGGCGGACGAGCATGTCGGCGACGGCGTCCACCGACGGCGTGCTCAGGTTCAGGTGGCGGCAGCGGGAGCGGATGGTCGGCAGGACGTCCTCGATGGAGGGGGCGCACAGCAGCCAGACCGTGCGGGGGGCGGGTTCCTCCACGGCCTTGAGGACGGCGTTGGCCGACTTCTCGTTCAGCCGCTCGGCGTCCTCGACGAGGATGATCTGCCAGCGTCCGTTCGCCGGCGAGGTGAACGACTTGCGGACGGTGTCGCGCATGTCGTCGGCGAGGATCTGCGTGCCGACCGCGGCGACGGTGGTGACGTCGGCGTGCGTGCCGATCAGGGCGGTGTGGCAGCCGTCGCAGAAGCCGCAGCCGGGCGAGCCGCCGAGTGCGCGGTCGGGGCTGACGCACTGCAGGGCCGCCGCGAAGGCCCGCGCCGCCTGGTTCCGCCCGGCTCCGGGCGGGCCCGTGAACAGCCAGGCGTGCGTCATCTTCGACGCCTCGGGCGGCGGGGCGTCGGCGGAGGCCGCGGTGACCAGGGCGTCGGCGTCCCGGGCGGCAGCGTCAAGCTGCTCGCTCACCCTCTCCTGCCCGACGAGGTCGTCCCACACGGTCACGGGTCACGCCGCCCTTCCGTCACATTGCGCATTGCCAGGTCCATTGTGGGGGCGGCCACTGACAGCGGCGGCGGGGGCGGGGGCGGGGGCTGGGCGACAAAGGTGCCGCCGGAGGTAAGGGGGGCCGGGCCGTCCGCGCCGTACCGGCCTGCCCGGGCCTCGCGAGCACCCGCCGGATCGAGTCCGCCGGGCCGGGCGTGGCCGGCGGGTGCGTGCCGGCCCGGTCCGACCGCACGGACCCCGCCGGGTCGGCCCGGCCTGGCGGTCGAGCCCGGGCAGGCGATCCCGGGCCGGCAAAGCCCGGGCAGGTCGGCGCGGACCGGGTTCCCGCCCCCGCTCGGCCCGGGCCCGGTACGACGCCCCTGACCCGCCGGAAGCCTCTCGGCCGCCCGCCGGACACCTCTCGGGCCCGCCGGAGGCCTCAGCGGCCCCGGCCGCCCCTGCCCCGGCGGCCCCGGCCCTCGTCCGGCTCGTCCTCGCGGGGTCCGAGGAGTTCGTCCGCCAGGGACGGGAGGTCGTCCAGCGGGGTCTCCTCCGCCCAGTCGGAGCGGCGGCGGCGCGGCGCGCCCTCGGGGTCGACCTGGGGCAGTTCCCGCGTGCGGTCCTCGCCGCCGTCGGGCCGGGCGGCCTCGTCGCGGAAGTACCCGGGCGGCACCCGGTCCTCCGGTCCGTCACCGCGCACGGGCGGCAGCACCGCCGTCTCCTCGGCGTCCGGCCGGACGGGCGGCAGTACGGCCGTGTCCTCCGGGTCCTCCGGGCGGACCGGAGGCAGGACGGCCGTCTCGTCGGCCGCGCCGGACGGCTCGTCCGCTGAGGGACCGGGCGCGGCACCGGGGCGAACCGCGGGCAGCACCTCCGTCTCCTCCCCCGTGCCCTGCGGAGCGGGCGGCAACGGCAGCTCGGCCGTCACCTCGGATTCGGACACACCGGACGCGGAGGCACCGGACGCCGACGCGCCGGAAGCGGAGGCACCGGACGCCCGGCGCGAGTCGCGGTCGCCGGCGTTCTCGTCCCGCACGGGACGCAGCACGGTCGTGTCCTCCGCCGAGCCGCCCGGCGTCACCACGGGCGTCGGCACGGTCGCCGCGTCCCGGCCGGCCGCGGACGCCGCGGGGCCGCGCGGGGGGCTCTTGGGGCCCGCCTCGGCGGCGGCCGCCGCCGCCTCCGCGAGGCGCCGCGCCTCCTCGGCCCGCAGCAGGGCCTCCTCGGCCTTGCGCTGCTTCTCCAGCCGGAGCGCCTCGGCCTCGGCACGCAGCCGTGCCTCCTCCTCGGCCTGCTTGCGGCGCCGCTCCTCCTCGACCTTGCGGCGGGCCTCCTCCTCGGCGCGGGCCTTCTCCTCCGCGAGGAGACGTGCCCGCTCCTCCTCGGCCTTCCTGCGCGCTTCCTCGGCCCGGCGCCGGGCCTCCTCGGCCTGCCGTTCGGCCTCGCGGCGCTGCGCCTCCTCCAGCTCGCGGCGCTTGCGCTCCTCCTCCTCGGCGCGCAGCTTGGCCAGCTGCTCCTGGCGCTCGCGCTCCAGGCGCTGCTCCTCGGCCTTGCGGGCGGCCTCCTCCTCGGCCTTGCGGCGGGCCTCCTCCTCGGCCTTCCTCCGGGCCTCCTCCTGGGCCTTGATCTCGGCCTCGGACAGCGGCAGCACCTGGTCGAGCCGGTGCCGGATGACGGTCGTGACGGCCTCGGGCTCCTGCGCGGCGTCCACCACCAGGTACCGCCCGGCGTCCGCGGCGGCCAGGGTGAGGAAACCGGCCCGCACGCGCGCGTGGAACTCGGCGGGCTCGGACTCCAGCCGGTCGGGAGCCTCCGTGAACCGCTCGCGGGCGGTCTCCGGCGCGACGTCCAGCAGCACGGTCAGATGCGGCACGAGTCCGTTCGTCGCCCAGCGGTTGATGCGGGCGATCTCGGTCGGCGACAGGTCCCGGCCCGCTCCCTGGTAGGCCACCGAGGAGTCGATGTACCGGTCGGAGATGACGACCGCGCCGCGCTCCAGGGCGGGCCGGACGACGGTGTCGATGTGCTCGGCCCGGTCGGCCGCGTACAGCAGGGCCTCCGCGCGGTGGGACAGGCCGGCGCTCGACACGTCCAGCAGGATCGACCGCAGCCGCTTGCCCACGGGCGTCGCCCCCGGCTCGCGCGTGAGCACGACCTCGTGGCCCTTGGCGCGGATCCACTCGGCGAGGGCCTCGGCCTGCGTGGACTTGCCGGCCCCGTCGCCGCCCTCCAGGGCGATGAAGAAGCCGGTGGCCGCGGGGGCCTGGTCGGGGTCGTCACCGCGGAGCAGGGCGTCCTTCAGGTCCTGCCGCAGCGGCACGCCGGAACGGTCGTCGACCTTGGCCAGCACCAGCGCGGCGACGGGCAGCAGCAGGGCGCCGGCCAGCATCAGCGTGAAGGCCGCGCCGCCGTGCGCGAAGACGAACTTGCCGCTCTCCAGGCGGTGCGGCCCGATCCCCGCCGCCACCAGCGGGGCGAGGACCGCGCCGAGTGCCACGCAGACCCGGACCACCGCGTGCAGGTGCTCCGTCGTCCGGGGGCGCCGGTACTCCTCGGTCTCCTGGTCGAGCAGCGTGTGCCCGATGTTGGCGGACATGCCCGCCCCGACGCCGGCCAGCGCCAGGATCAGCAGCACGGTGGTGACGTCCGGGACGAGCCCGGCGGCCAGCAGCGCGACACCGGTGAAGGCGATGGTCAGCGCCAGCAGCCGGCGCCGCGACAGCGCGGGCAGCAGCGCCGGGGCGGTGCGGATGCCGACGACGACCCCTCCGGTGAGCACGGCGACGAACAGCCCGTACAGCACCGGGCCGCCGCCCAGGTCCCTGGCGTGCAGCACGGCCGCGGCGACGGCGGCCGAGACGGCGGCGGCGACGGCCGCGCAGGCGAGGACGAGCAGCGGCGTCGCGCCGGTGCGGCCCCTGTCCGCGCCGGTGCCGGTCCTCGGGCGGCGCAGTCCCTCCAGCGGCGACCGCGCGCGGGGAGTGCGCGTACCCGGCAGCTCCAGGAAGGTCAGGACGGACAGCGAGGCGGCGAACAGTCCGGCCGCCACGTAGGAGGCGAGGGCCGCCTGGTGCCGCCCGAACCAGTCGATGCCGGCGCCCAGAACGTTGTTGAACAGGGACGCGACGACGAGTACGAGCGCGGCGAGGGGGATCGCCACGAAGCCGGTGCGCAGCGACAGGCGGCGCAGGGCGTCCATGTGGTCGGGCAGCGGCCGGACCGTCGCGCCCTCGGGGGGCGGGGCGGGCAGCAGGGCGGGGGCCGCGCTCTCCCGGCACACCGTCCAGAACCGCTCGGCGACACCCGCGACGAAGACCGTGACGAGCAGCAGCGCCGGCGCGTTGCCGGGCGTCCAGTCGATCCACAGGGGCGCGACGATGAGCAGCGCCGCGCGCACACCGTCCGCGCCGACCATGGTCCAGCGGCGGTCGAGCGGGCCGTCCTGCGAGGTGAGCGCGGTGAGCGGACCGAGCAGAACGGCCCCGAACAGCAGCGTCGCGAGGATGCGCACGCCGAAAACGATCGCCACTGCGAACGCCGCGCCGCGGTACCCACCGCCGAAGGAGCCCTCGGCGACAGCCGCCTGGACCGTGAGCAGGACCAGGACGAGCAGGGCGAGGGTGTCGCCCACGCCGCCCACGAGCTGGGCGCTCCACAACCGCCTCAGTTGCGGCCGTCGCAGCAGGGCGCGGACGGCGCGCTCGCGGGAGTCCGTGACCAGTGCGTCGTCGGGGGCCGGCTGAGGGGCCGTCGGTTCGTCGGCTCGCGTCATGCGTTCAGCCTATCGGCAGCCACCGACACCACGGTCCGCCCGGTCTGGCATGCGCACGCCCCGACACCGAAGTGTTGCCGGGGCGTTCGCATTCCGAACCCGGGGCGAAGACCCGGGCCTCGGCCCCCGGATCTCCGACGGGTTGTCACACTCTCTTCACCAGGGACGCAACGGCCTCAGTCGTCCGCCGGGTTCGTGGCGGTCGCCGTCCTGGCGGCCGTCTTCCTGGCGGTGGTCTCGGCGGCGGTGGTCTTGGCGGCGGTCTTCTTCGCCGTCGTCTTCTTCGCGGCCGTGGTCTTCGCGGCCGTGGTCTTCGCGGCCGTGGTCTTCTTGGCCGTCGTCTTCTTGGCCGTCGTCGCCTTCTTCGCCGGGGCCTTCTTGGCCGCCTTCTTCGCGGTCTTCTTCGCCGGGCCCTTGGCCCGCTTCTCGGCGAGCAGCTCGTAGCCGCGCTCGGGGGTGATCGTCTCGACGCTGTCGCCGGAGCGCAGGGTCGCGTTGGTCTCCCCGTCGGTGACGTACGGGCCGAAGCGGCCGTCCTTGACCACGACCGGCTTCTCGCTCACCGGGTCCGTGCCCAGCTCCTTCAGCGGCGGCTTGGCCGCGGCCCGGCCACGCTGCTTGGGCTGGGCGTAGATCGCCAGCGCCTCCTCCAGCGTGATGGTGAAGAGCTGCTCCTCGGACTGCAGCGAGCGCGAGTCCGTCCCCTTCTTCAGGTACGGGCCGTAGCGGCCGTTCTGCGCGGTGATCTCCTGGCCCTCGGCGTCGGTGCCGACGACCCGCGGCAGCGACATCAGCCGCAACGCGTCGTCGAGGGTCACCGTGTCCAGGGACATCGACTTGAACAGGGACGCCGTGCGCGGCTTGACCGCGTTCTTGCCCGTCTTCGGGGTGCCCTCGGGGAGGATCTCCGTCACGTACGGGCCGTAGCGGCCGTCCTTGGCGACGATCGTGTGGCCGGTGGCGGGGTCGGTGCCGAGCTCGTAGTCGCCGCTCGGCTTGGCGAGCAGTTCCTCGGCCAGCTCGACCGTCAGCTCGTCGGGGGCGAGGTCGTCGGGGATGTCCGCGCGCTGGTGCTGCTCGGTGTCCTTCTCCCCGCGCTCGATGTACGGCCCGTAGCGGCCGACCCGCAGCACGATGTCGTTGCCCACCGGGAACGACGACACCTCGCGCGCGTCGATCGCGCCCAGGTCCGTGACCAGTTCCTTCAGACCGCCGAGGTGGTCCCCGTCGCCGTTGCCGGCGTCGGCGGCCCCCGCGGCGAAGCCGCTGTCGGGCCCCGTCTCGCCGAAGTAGAACCGCTTCAGCCACGGCACGGACTGCGCCTCACCGCGGGCGATGCGGTCGAGGTCGTCCTCCATCTTGGCGGTGAAGTCGTAGTCGACGAGCCGCCCGAAGTGCTTCTCCAGGAGGTTGACCACGGCGAAGGACAGGAAGGACGGCACCAGGGCGGTGCCCTTCTTGAACACGTAGCCGCGGTCGAGGATCGTGCCGATGATCGACGCGTACGTCGACGGGCGGCCGATCTCGCGCTCTTCCAGCTCCTTGACCAGGGAGGCCTCGGTGTAGCGGGCCGGGGGCTTGGTGGCGTGCCCGTCGACCGTGATCTCCTCGGCGGTCAGGGCGTCGCCCTCGGAGACCTGCGGCAGCCGGCGCTCGCGGTCGTCCAGCTCGGCGTTCGGGTCGTCGGCGCCCTCCACGTAGGCCTTGAGGAAGCCGTGGAAGGTGATCGTCTTGCCGGAGGCGCTGAACTCGACGTCCCGGCCGTCGGAGGCGGTGCCGCCGATCTTCACCGTGACGCTGTTGCCGGTCGCGTCCTTCATCTGGGAGGCGACGGTCCGCTTCCAGATCAGCTCGTAGAGCTTGAACTGGTCACCGGTCAGTCCCGTCTCGGCAGGGGTGCGGAAGCGGTCGCCCGAGGGGCGGATCGCCTCGTGGGCCTCCTGCGCGTTCTTGACCTTGCCGGCGTACGTCCTCGGCTGCGGCGGCAGGTAGTCGGCGCCGTACAGCTGCGTGACCTGGGCGCGGGCGGCGGCCACCGCCGTGTCGCTCAGCGTCGTGGAGTCCGTACGCATGTAGGTGATGTAGCCGTTCTCGTACAGCTTCTGCGCGACCTGCATGGTGGCCTTCGCGCCGAAGCCGAGCTTGCGGCTCGCCTCCTGCTGCAGCGTCGTCGTACGGAACGGGGCGTACGGCGAGCGGCGGTAGGGCTTGGACTCCACGGAACGGACGGCGAACCGCGTCTGCTCCAGGGCGGCGGCCAGGGCGCGGGCGTCCGCCTCGTCGAGGTGGAGGGTGTTCGCGCTCTTCAGTTGTCCCAGGGAGTCGAAGTCGCGGCCCTGCGCGACCCGCCTGCCGTCGACGGTCTGCAGGCGCGCGACCAGCGACGACGGGTCCGACGGGTCTCCGGCGCGGCCGGTCGCGAAGGTGCCCGTCAGGTCCCAGTACTCAGCCGAACGAAAGGCGATGCGCTCGCGTTCCCGCTCCACCACGAGCCGGGTGGCGACGGACTGGACGCGGCCCGCGGACAGCCGCGGCATGACCTTCTTCCACAGGACCGGCGAGACCTCGTAGCCGTACAGGCGGTCGAGGATGCGGCGGGTCTCCTGGGCGTCGACGAGCCTCTGGTTGAGCTGGCGCGGGTTGGCCACGGCGGCCTGGATCGCGGCCTTGGTGATCTCGTGGAAGACCATCCGCTTGACCGGGACCTTCGGCTTGAGCACCTCCTGCAGGTGCCAGGCGATGGCCTCGCCCTCGCGGTCCTCATCGGTGGCGAGGAAGAGCTCGTCGGACTCCTTCAGCAGGTCCTTGAGCTTCTTGACCTGCGCCTTCTTGTCGGCGTTGACCACATAGATCGGCTGGAAGTCATGGTCGACGTCCACACCGAGGCGGCGGACCTCGCCGGTGTACTTCTCGGGCACCTCGGCGGCGCCGTTGGGAAGGTCGCGGATGTGCCCGACGCTCGCCTCGACGGTGTATCCGGGGCCGAGATAGCCCTTGATCGTCTTCGCCTTGGCAGGCGACTCGACGATGACGAGTCGGCGGCCGCCCTTCGCGGTCTCGCTGGTCGGGGACAACTTCGCTCTTCTCTCCGGTCGACGCTGGGGCCTCCCCGGAGTCGTGTGCCGGGGCTGGGTACGTGGTGACGCTGCGGAGTGTGACGGTACATCCCGCCCCCGTGTCAAACGGGAAAAGCCCGCAACGGCCACTCGAACGGTAACCCGACTACCACCATTCCTGCCGCCCGGAGTGCGGGGCCCAGGCCCGGCCCCGTGCGGTGCGCGCCCCCTCGGACCACCGGCGGACGTCCCGCCGGACCACCCTTCACAGGCGCGTGAAGCACCAGGTTCCGGCCGCCAGCGCGAGCACCGCGACCACGCCCGCCACGGCCGCCGATGCGACCGGCCTCACACCCTCGGCGACGGGCCGCTCCTGCCGCACGCACGCCACCGTCCACGCCAGCAGTCCGCCCCCGAACAGGGAGAACACCGCTCCCGCGAAGATCGCCGGTTCGCTCTCCATGGCTCGCCGCGCCCCTTTTCTCCCACCCACCCGTGTCCAGCCCGGGGAGGCTGTCACGCGTGGGCGGCGAGGAGGCGAACCCGAGGTGAACGCGGTCCGCACGCCGGTGCGGTCAAGGCCGCCTCGTCCGGCACGGCCGGTGCCGGACGAGGTGTTCAAATCGACTCGAATTTGTTGGCGGGCGGCCCGGACCGACCGGCGGCGGACCCGTCCGGCCGGACCGCTCGTGCGGGCCGGACGTACGCGGGGGAGCCTCAGCGGGCCGGCTCCAGGAAGCCCTGCTCGACCAGCAGCCGGATCTGCGCCGGGGTGCGGTCGCGCAGCAGCACCGGGTCCTCGCCGACCAGCTGGGCGATGGCGTCCAGGATGACGCCGGCGCTCATCGAGCCGTCGCACACCCCCGCGAAGCCCGCGCCGACGGTGTCCACCCGGGTGGCCCGGCGCATGCCGCGGTTCTGGCGCAGCACGATGTGCTCGGGGTCCTCCGCACCCGGCAGCCCGACCTGCTCCTGCACGACCTCGGCGGTGAGCCGGAAGCGCTCGGTGAGGAGAGCGGCGTCGTCGTGGCGGCGGAGGAAGTCGAGCCGGTCGAAGTGGTGGCGGATGGTGTCGCCGAGCGGCTGCTCGACCGGGTGCGGCCATTCCTCGACCGTCACCGAGGGCACGGCGGCGTCCGCCTTGCGCAGGGTGATCCAGCCGAAGCCGACGGCCTTCACCTTGCGCGCCTCGAACTCGTCGAGCCACGCGTCGTACCGGGCCTGGTACTCCGCCGGGTCGCCCTGGTGGTCACCGGCGTCCCGCAGCCACAGCTCGGCGTACTGGTTGACGTCCTGCACCTCGCGCTGGACGATCCACGCGTCGCAGCCGCGGGGCACCCACGACCTGAGTCTGTCCTGCCAGTCCTCCCCCTCCACGTGCTGCCAGTTGGCGAGGAACTGCGCGAAACCGCCCTCGTTCAGCCGCTCCCCCGCCTCCTGAACGAGCGTGCGGCACAGATCGTCCCCGCCCATCCCGCCGTCGCGGTAGGTCAGCCGGGCGCCGGGCGAGATCACGAACGGCGGGTTCGAGACGATCAGGTCGTACTTCTCGCCGTCGCGGACGGGCGTGAAGAGGGAACCCTCGCGCAGGTCGGCGGCCGGGGTGCCGGACAGCGCCAGCGTGAGCGCGGTGATGTGCAGGGCACGCGGGTTGAGGTCGGTGGCCGTCACGCGCGTGGCGTGCCGGGCGGCGTGCAGCGCCTGGATGCCGGAGCCGGTGCCCAGGTCGAGCGCGGCGGCGACGGGTGTGCGGACGGTGATGCCGGCAAGGGTCGTGGAGGCACCGCCGACGCCGAGGACGACCCCTTCGTCACGGCGTCCGATCCCGCCGGCGCCGCCGACCGCGCAGCCCAGGTCCGAGACGATGAACCAGTCCTCGCCGTCGGGCCCGCCGTAGGGCCGCACGTCCACCGTGGCGGCCAGCTCGCCCTCGCCCGCACGGGTCAGCCAGCCGCTCTCCAGGCAGGCGTCCACGGGCAGCACCTCCGCCACGCGCCCGTGCGGCGCGGGCTGCTGGAGCAGGAACAGCCGGACGAGCAGTTCCAGCGGCGTGTCCCCGCGGGTCGCCCGCAGTGCGGGCACGGTCTCGCTGCGGGCCAGCGCCGCGTACGCGGGGGCACCGAGCAGGTCGAGCAGTCCGTCGGCGGTGAAGGAGGCCGCGAGCAGGGCGTCCCGGAGCCGGGCGGCGACCTCGGGCCGGTCGGCGGCGGGCAGCGGGGGCAGGGGTGACTGGCTGGCGTTACTCACGCCACCATTGTGGCCGCCGGGGACGGGTTCGCACGCGCCCGTGCCGCCGACGCCCGGGCGGGCGGGGGCGCCGCACGGCACGGGCACGGTCGTCGTCCCTCTTCACGAGCACGAGCACCGTCGGTACGGGCCCGGGCGTCACCCGGCAAGGCCCCGGACGCCACAGGGCCGTGATCCGGCGCGGGCACGGACTCCGTACGGCCGTGATCCGGCCCGGGCACGACGGCCGTACCGCCGCCGTGATCCGGCCCGGGCACCGGCGTGCCCCGACGGGCCGCCGCCCCGCCCGGGCGCCGGTCAGCTCTGCGTCGCGCCCGCCGAGGCCGTGGCCGCCTTGCAGCTGGACTGCCGGGCCATCGCCTGGCCGACCTCGCCCTCCTCCAGGTTCTTCAGGGCGTCGTTGCCGCTCTGGCTCAGCTTGTCCAGCTCGCCGGCGATGTCCTTGAGGCCGTCGGCGAACTTGCCCTGGTCCTTGGTGTCGAGCTCGTCCACCTGCTTCTTCAGCGAGGCGTACGACGCGGAGATCGAGTTGAGCTCCTTGACCGCGTCCTGCTGCTTCTTCTCGCCGTTCTCGACGTCCGGCGCCCCGGCCTTGTTCACGGCGCTGCCGATCGCCTTGTAGGCGTCGGACATGTCCTGGAAGGCTTGCGCGTCGGTCTTCTGGACGTCCTCGGGCGCGCTGTTGTCCGAGGTCTGCTTCTGGATCGCGGCGTTCGCCGACTCGATCTTCTTTGCCTGCGGCTGCACGGCGTCGCAGACCTGCTTGGCCCAGGCATCGAGCTTGTCGTCGCCGTCGTCGCCG
The DNA here is from genome assembly GCF_036857595.1 of Streptomyces sp. AHA2. Lineage (NCBI taxonomy): Bacteria > Bacillati > Actinomycetota > Actinomycetes > Kitasatosporales > Streptomycetaceae > Streptomyces > Streptomyces sp. AHA2. The sequence goes on along the minus strand of NZ_JAUQWJ010000003.1, from coordinate 617,420 downwards.
CCGCAGCCGGACAGCGCCAGTACCAGTACCGCACCGCCGGACAGTGCGGCCGCGAGCTTCTTGTTCACCGGTTTGGTCCCTTCCATGGCTCTCGGCCCCGGAACATACACGCCGCATGCACGGCAACCGCACGCCGAACGCCTAATAAGACCATTTTGTAACCTTTTGCACCAAGCGAGAGAAGGCTCACGCGTGGTCGTGCACCCGCACAGCGCGGGCGGGCGACGCGCAACGCGCGCCGCCCGCCCACACCTTGAGCCGGATATCCAGGAACGTCCCTACGAAACCACCGCCGGATCGGCCGACTTGGGCTTCGGAGGCTCGGGCTCGGCGTTGTCGTCGTCGCCCATGGCGATCCCGCGCCGTTTCGACACGTACACCGCCCCGACGATGACGACGAACGCCAGGACCGCGATCAGGACGCGCACCCCGATGCTCTTGTCCGGACCGTAGGAAAACTTGATCACCGCGGGCGCGATGAGCAGAGCCACCAGGTTCATGACCTTCAGCAGCGGGTTGATCGCGGGACCGGCGGTGTCCTTGAACGGGTCGCCGACGGTGTCGCCGATCACGGTCGCCGCGTGCGCCTCGCTGCCCTTGCCGCCGTGGTGGCCGTCCTCGACGAGCTTCTTGGCGTTGTCCCACGCGCCACCGGAGTTGGCGAGGAACACCGCCATCAGCGTGCCCGCGCCGATCGCGCCCGCCAGGAACGCGCCCAGCGCGCCGACGCCCAGCGTGAACCCGATGAAGATCGGCGCCATCACGGCCAGCAGACCCGGGGTGGCGAGCTCGCGCAGGGCGTCCTTGGTGCAGATGTCGACGACCTTGCCGTACTCCGGTTTCTCGCTGTAGTCCATGATCCCGGGCTTCTCGCGGAACTGCCGCCGCACCTCGAAGACCACGGAACCCGCCGAGCGCGACACGGCGTTGATCGCCAGCCCCGAGAAGAGGAAGACGACCGCCGCGCCCGCGATCAGGCCCACCAGGTTGTTGGGCTGCGAGATGTCCATCATCAGGCTCATCGGGGCGCCCTCGCCGCTGAGCCTCTCGCCCACGTCCCGCGCCCCGGTGAAGATCGCGTCGCGGTACGACCCGAACAGCGCCGCCGCCGCGAGCACGGCCGTGGCGATCGCGATGCCCTTGGTGATCGCCTTGGTGGTGTTGCCGACCGCGTCCAGGTTGGTGAGCACCTGCGCGCCCGCGCCCTCGACGTCACCGGACATCTCGGCGATGCCCTGCGCGTTGTCGGAGACCGGCCCGAAGGTGTCCATCGCGACGATCACACCGACCGTGGTGAGCAGGCCGGTGCCGGCCAGCGCCACCGCGAACAGCGCGAGCATGATCGACGTGCCGCCGAGCAGGAACGCCCCGTACACCCCGAGTCCGATCAACAGGGCGGTGTAGACGGCCGATTCCAGACCCACGGAGATACCGGCGAGGACGACGGTGGCCGGACCGGTCAGCGAGGTCTTGCCGATGTCCCGGACGGGCCGTCGGGTGGTCTCCGTGAAGTAGCCCGTCAACTGCTGGATCAGGGCGGCCAGCACGATGCCGATGGCCACCGCGACCAGGGCGAGGATCCGTGGATCGCCGTCCTTGCCCTGGATGGCGGCGTCGGTCACGCCGTCCAGCTCCGAGTACTTGCCCGGCAGGTACACGAACACGGCCACCGCCACCAGCACGAGCGAGATCGCCGCGGAGATGAAGAAGCCGCGGTTGATGGCGCTCATGCCGCTGCGGTCGGCCCGCCGGGGCGCCACCGCGAAGATGCCGATCATCGCCGTGATCACACCGATCGCCGGCACCAGCAGCGGGAAGCCGAGACCGGCGTCGCCGAAGGCCGCCGAGCCGAGGATCAGTGCGGCGACCAGGGTGACGGCGTAGGACTCGAAGAGGTCGGCCGCCATGCCCGCGCAGTCGCCGACGTTGTCGCCCACATTGTCGGCGATGGTCGCGGCATTGCGCGGATCGTCCTCCGGAATGCCCTGCTCGACCTTGCCGACCAGGTCGGCGCCGACGTCGGCGGCCTTGGTGAAGATGCCGCCGCCGACCCGCATGAACATCGCGATCAGCGCGGCCCCGAGGCCGAAGCCCTCCAGCACCTTCGGCGCGTCGGCGGCGTACACCAGCACCACGCAGGAGGCACCGAGCAGGCCGAGGCCCACCGTGAACATGCCGACCACGCCACCCGTACGGAAAGCGATCTTCATCGCTTTGTGCGAGACGGCGGTCAGATCCTTTTCCGGCTCGCCCTCCGCCGGTGTCGCCTCGCGCGCCGCCGCGGCGACGCGCACATTGCTGCGGACGGCGAGCCACATGCCGATATAACCGGTGGCCGCCGAGAACGCCGCTCCGATCAAAAAGAACACCGAACGTCCGGCGCGCTGACTCCAGTCGTCCGCGGGAAGCAGCATGAGCAGGAAGAACACGACCACGGCGAATACGCCGAGCGTGCGCAGCTGCCGCGCCAGATAGGCGTTCGCGCCCTCTTGGACCGCTGCCGCGATCTTTTTCATGCTGTCGGTGCCCTCGCCCGCCGCGAGCACCTGGCGCACCAGGACCCCCGCGAGTACCAGGGCCGCCAGTGCGACGACCGCGATGACCACGACGAGCACACGGTTGCCGTCGGTCAGTACGGCGGCTGCGAGGTCGGTGGGTCGGCCCGACTGTGGTGTGATGGAAAGCCCCGCCATTCGTCCTCCTTGACGCTTGGGCTGAGCTCAAGATGTGGACGGGATTCTAGGTACCGGAACCTGATCAAAACAGTGCGCGATAAACGGAATTCGCCTGCGACGTAATGCCCTGAAAGCATTCTCGGAGCACCATGCGACACGCGAAATGATCGTGAACGAATTCACGCGATGAACGGCACAGGACCCACTGTAAAGGCGATCACCGGCACCCGCACACGACGAAGGGCCCCACGGGTGGGGCCCTTCGGGAAGAACGATGTGGACGGTGGCCGGATCAGACCAGGATCGTCGGCGGCGGCGTCGTCGGCCAGGTCATCTTGATGGATCCACCGTGCTCTCCCGCACTGACCTCGACGTCGTCGACGAGTCCGCTGATGACCGCGAGGCCCATCTCGTCCTCGTCGGTCTCGCCGTCGCCGTCCCCGGCGCCGGATGCGCGGTCGCCGGGTGCCGCGTGCGGGGCCTCGTCGCCGACCTCGATGGAGAACTGCTTCTCCTCCTCGATCAGCAGCACCTTCACCGGTGCCGAGATCCCGCCGGTCTGGTGCAGTCCGACGGCCCGGGTGCACGCCTCGCCGACGGCGAGCCTGACCTCGTCGAGGACGGCCTCCTCCACTCCGGCCCTGCGCGCCACCGCTGCCGCCACCAGCCGGGCGGTCCTGACGTGCTCGGGCAGCGCGCTGAAGCGGAGCTCAACGGTGGCCATGCATCCCCCTCGCAACTTCGGGCGTGCTGTCGAGGGACTCCGGGCCGCCGAAAGCCCGGGCCCCCTCGGTCTTCACTTCCGCCGAACATCGGCCGGCCCGGGCACGGGGCCCGGGACCGGTGTCAGTCGGTGGCCGCAACCGCTTCCTCCACCGAGGTGTGAATCGGGAACACCTTGGTGAGGCCGGTGATGCGGAAAATCTTCAGAATGCGCTCCTGGTTGCAGACCAGGCGCAGGGAGCCCTCATGGGCCCGCACGCGCTTCAGGCCGCCGACCAGAACGCCGAGTCCGGTGGAGTCGAGGAAGTCCACGCCCTCCATGTCGACGACAAGGTGGAAACTGCCGTCGTTCACCAGCTCGACCAACTGCTCGCGCAGCTTGGGCGCGGTATATACGTCGATTTCGCCACCGACCCTGACGATCGTGCGATCGCCCATGGTCTCGGTCGACAGGGACAGGTCCACGGATCCTCCAGCACCTTGCTATCGAGCGGTCGCCCTTGGGGCATCTCGGCTTCAGCCCTTGGACGCTTCGCCAGCCGCGATGGCATTCAATCACTTACCGGCAGGCGTGCACGACGCCTTGGCTCCATTGTCCGTCACGCCAGTGACACACTCGGTGCCGATGGCCAAGAATCACCGATCCGATCGAACCCCGACGGACCCCGCCTCCCGGCCCGCCCCGGGCGCGGTCCTGGACCGGCTCGCGTCCGGTCCGAGCAGGGCTTCGCGCATTACTCATACGGAGCACTTGCCCCCGCGCGCGGGTCGGCATGCCGTCTGGCCGGACCGGATCCGCGCGGAGGTCGTGGCGGCCGTGCGGGCGGCGGGCATCGCACACCCCTGGGCCCACCAGGCCCGGGCGGCCGGGCACGCCCTGGACGGCGACTCGGTCGTGGTGGCCACCGGCACCGCCTCGGGCAAGTCCCTGGCCTACCTCGTGCCCGTGCTGTCCACCCTCCTGGACGGCTCCGAGGCCCCGAACGGCCGCGGCGCGACCACCCTGTACCTGGCTCCCACGAAAGCCCTCGCGGCGGACCAGTGCCGCTCGGTGAAGGAACTTTCACAACCGCTCGGCACCTCCGTGCGGGCGGCCGTGTACGACGGCGATACTCCGTTCGAGGAGCGCGAGTGGATCCGCCAGTACGCCAACTACGTGCTGACCAACCCCGACATGCTGCACCGGGGCATGCTCCCCTCCCACCCCCGCTGGTCCTCCTTCCTGAAGTCGCTGCGCTACGTCGTCATCGACGAGTGCCACACCTACCGGGGCGTCTTCGGCTCCCACGTCGCCCAGGTGCTGCGCCGGCTGCGGCGCCTGTGCGCCCGGTACGGCGCGTCGCCGGTTTTCCTGCTGGCCTCCGCCACCGCCGCCGAGCCCGCGGTCGCCGCGCGGCGCCTCACCGGCCTGCCGGTCGTCGAGGTCGCCGACGACGCCTCACCCCGCGGTGAACTGGTGTTCGCCCTCTGGGAGCCGCCGCTGACCGAGTTGCACGGCGAGAAGGGCGCCCCCGTCCGCCGCACGGCCACCGCCGAGGCCGCCGACCTGCTGACCGACCTCACCGTCCAGGGCGTGCGCTCGGTCGCCTTCGTCCGCTCCCGGCGCGGCGCCGAGCTGATCTCCGTCATCTCGCAGGAGCGACTGGCCGAGGTGGACCGCTCGCTGGCCGGGCGTGTCGCGGCCTACCGGGGGGGCTACCTCCCGGAGGAGCGCCGCGCACTGGAGCGAGCCATCCATTCGGGTGAACTCCTCGGCCTCGCGGCGACGAACGCCCTCGAACTCGGCATCGACATCTCCGGCCTCGACGCCGTCGTCATCGCCGGTTACCCGGGCACCCGGGCCTCCCTGTGGCAGCAGGCGGGCCGGGCGGGGCGGTCCGGCCAGGGAGCGCTGGCCGTCCTGGTCGCCCGGGACGATCCGCTGGACACCTTCCTCGTCCACCACCCGGAGGCCCTGTTCGACCAGCCGGTCGAGTCGACGGTCCTCGACCCGGACAACCCCTACGTCCTCGCCCCCCACCTGTGCGCGGCCGCCGCGGAACTGCCCCTGACGGACGAGGACCTCGCCCTGTTCGGTCCCACCGCCGAGGGCCTGCTGCCGCAACTGGAGGCCGCGAAGCTGCTGCGCCGCCGCACCCGCGCCTGGCACTGGACCCGCCGCGAACGCGCCGCCGACCTCACCGACATCCGCGGCGAGGGCGGACGGCCGGTCCAGGTCGTGGAGGCGAGCACGGGCCGGCTGCTGGGCACGGTCGACGCGGGCGCGGCGCACTCGACCGTCCACGAGGGAGCGGTCCACCTGCACCAGGGCCGCACGTACCTCGTGCGCTCCCTCGACCTGGAGGACTCCGTCGCACTGGTCGAGGAGGCATCCCCGCCCTACTCCACGGTCGCCCGCGACACGACCGCCATCTCCGTGCTGGAGACCGACGTCGAGATCCCCTGGGGCGACGGCCGGCTGTGCTACGGCTCCGTCGAGGTCACCAACCAGGTCGTCTCCTTCCTGCGCCGCCGGCTCATCACCGGTGAGGTCCTGGGCGAGACCAAGCTCGACCTCCCTCCCCGCACGCTGCGCACCCGGGCCGTGTGGTGGACCGTCACCGAGGACCAGCTCGACCGGGCCCGGATCAGCCCGGAGATCCTCGGCGGCTCCCTGCACGCCGCGGAGCACGCCTCGATCGGCCTGCTGCCCCTCTTCGCGACGTGTGACCGCTGGGACATCGGCGGCGTGTCGATCCCCCTCCACCCCGACACCCTCCTGCCCACCGTCTTCGTCTACGACGGCCACCCCGGGGGCGCGGGCTTCGCGGAGCGCGCCTTCCACACCGCCCGCACCTGGCTGACCGCCACCCGCCAGGCCATCGCGTCCTGCGAGTGCGAGGCCGGCTGCCCGTCCTGCATCCAGTCCCCCAAGTGCGGCAACGGCAACGACCCGCTGCACAAGAGGGGCGCGGTGCGCCTCCTCACGGTGCTCCTGGAGGGAGCCCCCGAGGAGAAGGAACCGGGCGGGGGGCCCGGGCCGAGCGAAGCCGACGGGGAGCCGAGGAAGGAGGCCGTTGCGGAGCCGGAGGAACGGGAGGCCGAGACGAAGGAGTAGCCGGCCTGCGCGGCCGGGGCGCCCTGGCCGATCAGTCCGGCCCGTGACGCCCGGCTACCGACCCCGCCGAGGAGCGTCGCCGCCCTCCTTCCGCCCCGTGCCCTCCGCCGACACCGCCCCGTCCGTCACCGCCGGCGGCCCGGCCCGGGCCCTGACCCGCGCGGTGAACGGCCCCCGCCCCGAGGCCGCCGTCACGTCCGAGATCTCTCCGGTGACCTCGCATCGCACCAGCCGTACGCCTTGTGCCCGGGCCACCCGGCCGGCCAGGGCACAGGCCTCCGTAGCGCCCTCGGCCCAGTGGTCCGCCGCCGCGAGGGCGGCGAGATCCGCTCCGCCCGCCGCACGGTGCCGGATCACCACCGCCTGTCCCAGCGCGAGGACCACGCCGAAGACGACACACAGCACGGCGACGGCCCCGACGCTCCACACGGTGGCGGACCCGCGGTCCGAGGCAGGCCCCTGCCGCGAGCCACCGCCTCCGGAATCAGGGCACCTCCCGGACACGAGGCTGTGGCCCCGGCCCCTCATGCCCCCACCGCCTCCTCCACCGACGCCACGGCCTCCTCGCGCACGGCGAAGGACAGACCGCGCAGGACCGGCGGCTCGGCCACGACCACCACCCGGACCTGCTCCGGCCCCCGGCTGACGGTGACCTTCGCGCCGGGCGGCGCCGCCTCCCGGGCCAGTCGCACGACCCGCCCGGGCGGGTCCTGGCGGGCAGCCGCGCGGGCACCGGTGCGCGCCGCGTCCACGCACTGGATCTGCGCGGCCACGACCAGCAGTCCCCACACCAGCGCCATCGCGAACATGACCAGCACGGGCAGCACCACGGCCGATTCCGCCGTCACGAACCCCCGGTCCCCGCCCCGCTCACATCCGCGCATCGAGGGCGCCCTTCACGATGGCCTGCAGCTCCGCGCTGACCGTGCCGCTCGTGACGACCTTGTAGAGCACCACCGCGAACGCCACCGCGGCCACGATGCCCATCGCGTACTCGGAGGTGACCATCCCCGCGTCCCTGCGCGCCGCCCGCATCCCGCACACCAGGGCACGCAGCCGCGCCCGTACCGCCTGATACATCTCAACCCCCGTAGGAAAGAGTCCGAATGTCCACTGCTCGTCGCTTGTCCCGCTCGCTTCACTCACGTGCTCCGGCCCGTGTCCGCGTCAGCCACCACCCCCTCCGAGCACTCCGCCCGCGAGGCCGATCACCACGGGCAGCACCCCGACCGCGATGAACGCCGGCAGGAAGCACAGGCCGACCGGTGCGCTGACCATCACGCCCGCCCGGCGGGCCCTGGCCGTCGCGGCCCGGCCCCAGTCGGCGCGGGCCTCGGCGGCGAGCCGCGCGACCGGGGCGGCGGCGGGCACGCCCGACACACCGGCCCGCTCGAGCAGCCGGGCCAGCCCCGTGGCGCCGGGCAGGGCGGCCAACCCCCGCCAGGCAGCGCACGGTTCTCCACCCAGCCGTACCTCGGCCGCACCCCGGGCCAGGGCGTCGCCCACCGGGCCGCCCAGCGCCTGCCCGACGGCCCGGGCCGCGACGACCGGGCCCGCGCCCGCGGCGATGCAGGCGGCCAGCAGGTCGGCGGCCAGAGGCAGCTGCCGCTCCGCCTCGGCCAGGACGGGGGCGTCCCGGCCGGCCCCGGCCTTCGCCTCCTGGTGCAGCCGCCACCGCCACGCCCCCACCGCACCGGCGAGTCCCACCGCCACTCCGGCCGGACCACCGGTCAGCGCCCATCCGGCGCACGCCAGGCCCACGGGAGCCGACCAGACGCGCACCACCTCTCGCGGATCGATGCGTGGGAGGGGGGCGGCGGCCTCCTCCCGGACCCGCAGCCGTGCCAGCCGCCGCCGTACCGTCCGGCGGCGCCTCGTCTCGGCCAGCCATCGGCCCCACCATCCGAGGGCGAGCGCCATCCCCATGACCACCCCCAGCCTGTGGACAACCTCTGCGCTCATGCCACCGCCTCCGCGCCCCGCACGATCCGCGACACCCACCACAGCCCCAGGCCTTCCAGGGCCCCGCCGACCACCAGGCAGCCAAGGCCGGCCGGGGTGTGCAGCAGAACGTGAAGGGGGTCCGCGCCGAGGGCGGTGCCGATGAGCAGCCCCAGGGCGGGAAGCCCGGCGAGCATCACCGCCGTCGCCCGGGCACCCGCCAACTGGGCACTCAGCTCCGACCGTTGATCACGCTCGGCCCTCAGGGCGGCCGCCAGCCGGTCGAGACCGGCCGCGAGACCCGCGCCCTGGTCCACCGCCACCCGCCAGCACGCGGCGAGTCCCCGCAGTCCTTCGGCTCCCGGTTGCCCTGCCGCCGTCGCGAGCGCCTCCGGCACGTCACCGCCGAACCGAGCCGCCGCCAGCACCGTGGCCTGGGCCTCGGCGAGCCCGCCGCACTCCCGGGCGCCCCGCAGCAGCGCCTCACCCGGCTGGCGTCCGGCCCGCACCTCCCCCGCGAGTGCCGAGCACAACGCGATTACCTCGTCGGCACGGCGCTCCCGGGCCCGTCGCACCTGACCGGCCGACCGGACCCTCCGCAGCAACGGCACCCCCGCCGCGCCGAGGAGGACCGGAAGCACCGACGCCCCGAGCACCGCGACCACCACACCGGCCGCCGGTGCCCACCACTCGGTCCGCCACCGGCCGCGCACCCGCGTCAGCGCATCGGCCTTCGCCCGCCACCCGGGCGGATCACCACCGACGGCTCCACCGCCCGCGAGCAGCAGCCGGGCGCGCCGCGCCGCCGAGTCCCGCTCGACCAGCAGCCACACCGCCACGCCCACACAGGCCAGGGCCGCTCCCATGAACATCCCCGTCATCCCGGTCATCCCCGTCATCCCCAGCACCCCGTCGCTCCCTTCACGACCCCTGGCTCCCTGCCGGTCCTGTCGCCGGCCGGTCCTCCGGAGCCCGGCATCCACCCCGGAGCAACTCCCGCAGCCGCTCCCACCCGCGCTCCGGCACGAACGCCTCCGCTCCCCACCGCAGCGCCGACACGGTCCGCACCAGCCCCGTCGGTTCGCGCTCCAGCACGTGCACCTCGGCGATGCGCCGCCGCCCGGCCCGGTCGCGCGCCAGGTGCAGCACCACCGAGAGCGCGGCCGCCACCTGGCTGTGCAGAGCGGCCCGGTCCAGGCCCGCGGCCGTGCCGAGGGCCTCGAGGCGGGCGGGGACGTCGGCGGCGGCGTTCGCATGGACCGTGCCGCAGCCGCCCTCGTGCCCCGTGTTCAACGCCGCGAGCAGATGCACCACCTCGGGCCCGCGCACCTCGCCCACCACCAGCCGGTCGGGCCGCATCCTCAGCGCTTGGCGCACCAGGTCCTCGAGCGTGACCAGGCCGGCGCCCTCCTGGTTGGCGGGGCGGGTCTCCAGCCGCACCACGTGGGGGTGGTCCGGCCGCAGCTCCGCCGAGTCCTCGGCGAGGACGATCCGCTCCTCCGCTCCGACCAGGCCGAGCAACGCGCTGAGCAGCGTCGTCTTCCCGCTGCCCGTGCCGCCGCTGACCAGGAACGACAGCCGGGCGTCGAGCAGCGCGCGCAGCACCCGGTCCCCGCCGGGCGGCACCGTGCCCGCCGCGGCGAGTTCCCCCAGGGTGAAGGCCCGTGGCCGGACCACCCGCAGCGACAGGCAGGCGCAGTCGACGGCCACCGGTGGCAGTACGGCGTGCAGCCGGGTGCCGTCGGGCAGCCGGGCGTCGGCCCACGGACGGGCGTCGTCCAGCCGGCGGCCCGCCACGGCGGCCAGCCGCTGGGCCAGCCTCCGCACGGCCGCGGCGTCCGCGAACCGCACCTGTGTCAGCTCCAGCCCGCCGCCCCGGTCCACCCAGACCCGGTCCGGAGCCGAGACCAGCACGTCGGTCACCGCCGGGTCGGCGAGCAGCGGCTCCAGCGGCCCGCTGCCGACCAGTTCGGACCGCAGTCGCGCCGCCGCTGCGAGGACTTCCGCGTCACCGAGCACCCGGCCCTGTTCCCGCAGGCCCTGCGCCACGCGTGCGGGGGTCGGCTCGGCGCCGCTGTCGGCCAGCCACCGCCGCACGCCCTCGAGCAGTTCGGCGCCTTCGCGTCCGGCCAGTGTGCTCATGCCGCACCCGCCTCGACGAGCGCCCGCTCCCAGAACCCCCGGCAGAACCGGGCGAGGGGTCCGCGCGGGGCCGCCCCCGGGGGTGCCGCGCCTCCGTCCGGTCGCAGCAGCCCCGGCTCGACCGGCACCTCGCCAACCAGGGGCAGTCCGAGCAGCCGGGCCACCTCCCGGTCGTCGAGCCCGGGCGCGTACGGGCCGCGGACCGCCACCCGCAGGTCCCGCAGGACCATGCCGACCGCCGACGCCACCCGGCCGGCGGCCGCCACGGCCCGCAGCTCGGCGGGCACCACGAGCACGCCCACGTCGAGCTGGCCGAGCACCTCGGCGACACCGTCGTCGATCCGGCGCGGCAGGTCGACCACCACCGTGCCACCCCGGCGACGGGCCGCTGCCAGCACGGCGCGCACCGCCTGGGGCGGGACGGCGATCCGGTCGCCCCGGTCCCAGCTGAGCACGCGCAGCGAGTGCAGCTCGGGCAGTGACTCCTCCAGGGCGCCCCCGCCGACGCGCCCCCGTGAGGAGGCGAAGGCCGGCCAGCGCAGCCCCTCGGCCGTCTCCCCGCCGAGCAGGACGTCGAGTCCGCCGCCCAGCGGATCGGCGTCCACCAGCAGGGTGCGCAACCCCTCCCGCGCGGAGGTGACGGCCAGGGCGCAGGCGAGCGTGGACGCTCCGGCTCCTCCGCGGCCGCCGATGACCCCCACGGTGAGGGCCGGCCGGCCGACGCCCTCGGCCACGTCGGCGATCCGGTCGACCAGCCATTGCTCGCCGTCGGGCAGCATCAGGACGTGCTCGGCACCGATCTCGACGGCCCGCCGCCACACCCCCGAGTCGTCCTGGTCCCGTCCGACGAGGACGACACCCTTTCTGCGGGCGGCGCCGCGCACCCGCCGCGCGGCGTCGTCGCCGACCAGGACGAGCGGTGCGGCCTCCCAGCGGCCTCTGTGCTCGGGTACTCCGTGGTGCACCTCGGGTGTGGCGCCTGCCGCGGCGCACAGGCGCAACAGGTCGTCGAGGAGGTCGGTGTCCTCGGTGACGATCAACGGTCCGCCCTGCCGCCCCGCGGCGGGCGGCGGATCGTGTGTGACGGTTCCGGCCACGGTCTCCATCCCCCTTCTGCTGCTCGCGGCGGCCCCGGCGGCCCCGCGATTCCCAAACCTGGGGAGATCCGGCGAGGCGGCCTCCTCAGAACGGCCGACGGAAACCGGCCAAACGCCTCCCCGCAATCGCCGAACCGTCAAGGAACTCGCGGCGAGCGGGACGCGCTGGAATCACGGTGCAGCGATCCCGGAAATCGTGTGGATCTTGATGGAAAACTGTGGACGCTCCCGCAGTTGTGAATATCGCCGTCACCCATACCGGTGAGCCCTGCAGGGCCTCTGTGCGAGATTCACAGAGCAGTCCGACGGCTACGCTGCGTCACATCTTTCGGGCATGCCGAAGGAGCGGCCGCAGCCGCTGCGAAGCGGCGCCAAGGCCGCGAGAAGAGGGAAAAACCCACCCGGACATGCGACGACCCCCGCCGGGGGGGAGAGCGGGGGTCGTCCCCACGGCCGACTCGGGGGGGGAGGAGTCGGGCCGGGTTAGCACGGTCGCGAACGATCCGTGACTTCCATGGTGTACCCGAGAGCCCTCTCAGGCAAACCCACGCGCCCCACCTTACGCCGAATGGGCTGCCCCTATGCTCAAGGGCGTGGAAAACCACTCCTTGCCCCGCACAGCGGCCTTCTTTGACCTGGACAAGACGGTCATTGCGAAGTCGAGCACGCTCACCTTCAGCAAGTCGTTCTACCAAGGCGGTCTGATCAACCGCAGGGCCGTCTTGCGGACCGCATACTCCCAGTTCGTCTTCCTGGCCGGCGGCGCCGACCACGAGCAGATGGAGCGCATGCGCGCCTACCTGTCCGCCCTGTGCCGCGGCTGGAACGTCCAGCAGGTCAAGGAGATCGTCGCCGAGACCCTGCACGACCTGATCGACCCGATCATCTACGACGAGGCCGCCTCCCTCATCGAGGAGCACCACACCGCCGGCCGGGACGTGGTGATCGTGTCCACGTCGGGCGCGGAGGTGGTCGAGCCGATCGGTGAACTCCTCGGCGCGGACCGGGTGGTGGCCACCCGCATGGTCGTCGGCGAGGACGGCTGCTTCACCGGCGAGGTGGAGTACTACGCGTACGGCCCCACGAAGGCCGAGGCCGTCAGGGAGCTGGCCGAGTCCGAGGGGTACGACCTCAGCCGCTGCTACGCCTACAGCGACTCGGCCACCGATGTGCCGATGCTGGAGTCCGTCGGCCACCCCTACGCCGTGAACCCGGACCGGGCGTTGCGCCGCGAGGCCCTCGCGCGGGGCTGGCCCGTCCTGGACTTCCACCGTCCGGTCCGGCTCAAGCAGCGCATGCCCGCCTTCTCGGTGCCACCGCGTCCGGCGCTCGTCGCGATCGCCGCGATAGGGGCGGCGGCGGCCACCGCGGGACTCGTCTGGTACGCCAGCCGCCGCCGGGCGCCGGTCGCCTGATCCGCGCCGCACGGACGTCCTGCTCGAACCCGAAAGTAAAGAACTGCGGTCCAAGCTTCCGCTACCACCGGGTCAGGAGTACAAAGGACTCAACGGCCCGCGAGACCAAGGACATCCGCGAGGATTCCCTTCATTACGCATTCGGCCCCACGGACCGCGCATGAACACCGGGCACCCACGCGACGTCGACCCGTCGATTACGGGCCAGCCGCACCAGGTGACGGGCGAAGTCCCCGGCCTGATGGGCACATATCGAGGACGCTTGGTAACCCGGTGGTCGTGCCAGCGGCGGTGCGATTGCTCGCACCGCCGCATTCCTGTCTCCCGGTGTCACGCCGCTCCGCGCTGCAGCGCCTCGCACACCGCCGTCGACTCCCTGGCGCCCAGCTCGACCGCCCTGCCGCAGTGGGCGATCCACGCGGCCATCCCCTCGGGAGTCCCCGAGACGTAGCCGTCGAGCGCCTTGAGACAGGCGGCGCGGCCCAGTTCCGCGTGGCCGACCTCGGCCGGGCACACCGACTTCGGGTCCAGGCCGCTGCCGACCAGGACGATCCGCTCGGCGGTGCGCGCGACCAGCCCGTTGTGCGAGGTGAAGGGGCGCAGCGCGAGGAGTTCGCCGTGCACGACGGCGGCCGTGACCAGGGCGGGCGCGGAGCCTCCCGCGACGATCAGCTCGGCGAGTCCCTCCAGCCGGCCGTGCGTCTCGGCGGCGCCGGGCAGGGGCAGGCCGACGAGGGGTTCGTCGACCGGCTCGCCCTCCTGGCGGGGACGCCCTACCTGCTCGGCCTGGCCGGCGGCCGCCACGAGGTGCAGCCGGGCCAGGACGCGCAGCGGTGACTGACGCCAGATCGACAGCAGCTGACCCGCCTCCGCGGTGAGCCGCAGCGCGGCGCCCACGGTGCGCGCCTCGGCGTCCCCGCTGAAGTCCGTGCGGCGGCGCACCTCCTCCAGGGCCCAGTCCGCGCCCGACAGCGCGGCCGAGCCGCGGGCACCGCGCAGGGCCGCCTCGGAGGTGATCTCGTTGCTGCGCCGCCGCATGATCCGGTGCCCGTAGACCCGGTCCACGGCCTTGCGTACGGACTCCACGGAATCGGCCACGCCGGGCAACGCGCCCAGGGCCGCGAGCGGATCGGTCGCACCTGCTGTACTCATGAGTACGACCCTACGCATCCCGCGGCCCCGCCCCGAGGCGGAGTGGCCTTCTTCACGCGCGCGTGGACTAGCCCCTGGCCGCCGGGGCGCCCGGTACGCCCTTCGGGGCGGGGGCCGGACGGCCGGAGAGGAAGGCCTCCCAGCCGCCCTTGGGCGCCTCGCCCACCTGCAGGGTGCGCAGCTTCTCCAGCGTCTTCGGGTCCTGCGCGTCCAGCCAGTCCACGAGCTGGCGGAACGAGACGCAGCGCACCTCCTCCTTGGTGCAGACGGTCTCGATGACCTCCTCGACGGCCCGCATGTAGGTGCCGCCGTTCCAGGACTCGAAGTGGTTGCCGATGATCAGGGGCGCGCGGTTGCCGTCGTACGCCCTCTGGAAGCCCGCGAGGAGGCCGTCGCGCATCTGGTCACCCCAGAAGTCGTGCATGGCGGGGTTGCCCTGGGTCTTGGTGCCCGACTGGTTGACCATGAAGTTGTAGTCCATGGTGAGCTGCTCGAAGGAGTGGCCGGGGAACGGCACGAGCTGCATGGACAGGTCCCACAGGCCCTGTTTCCGCTTGGGCCAGACCTGGTCGTTGACGCCGCTGGTGTCGTAGCGGAAGCCCAGGTCGCGGGCGGCCCGCATGAAGTTGCGCTGGCCCTCCAGGCAGGGCGTGCGGGCGCCGATCAGCTCCTTGTCGTAGTCGAAGGGCAGCGGCGCGGCGTCCTTCATGCCGGTGTTGGTCTTCCAGGTCTTCACGAACTGCTTGGCCTGGGAGATCTCGTCCTTCCACTCCTCCACCGACCACTCGCCGACGCCCCCGCCGCTGCCGCAGAAGTGCCCGTTGAAGTGGGTGCCGATCTCGTTGCCCTCCAGCCACGCCAGGCGCAGCTGCTTCGCGGTGGCGGCGATGCCGCGGCGGTCGTTGAAGCCGATGTCGGAGCGGCCCGGAGAGTGCTGGGGCGGCCGGTACCGGTCACGCTTCTCCTCCGGCAGCATGTACACGCCGCTGAGGAAGTACGTCATGGTCGCCTTGTTCTCCTTGGCGACCTTGCGGAAGTGCGAGAACAGCTTCTGGCTGTCCTCGCCGGCGCCGTCCCAGGAGAAGACGACGAACTGCGGGGGTTTCTGGCCCGGACGCAGCCGCTCCGGGGTGGGCAGGTGGGGCTGGGCGCCGGTGTAGGCGGTGGAGCCGTCCCCGATCAGGCGGACCATGCTCTTCGGCGCCTGGGCGGGCTTCGCCTTGGACGGTTCGGGGTTGCTTTTCCGGGGGGCGCCGGTCCCGCAACCGGCGAGCGATGCGGCGCAGACCGCGGCGATCACGGAGCACGCGGCGATCCTGTGGGTGGCGGCCATGTTCCGTCCACCTTCTTCCTTCTCTCGGGTGCCGACAGCGCCGCCAAATTCGCACGACCCGGAGAAGGAATTAGTACGACAAGCCGATCAGATATCCACATCACCCTTCTGGATGATGCATTCACCCATTTGCCCGGAAAGTCTATGCTCCCCCTTTACTCTGCATTACGATCCGTTTACCGAGCGTTGATTCATCCCGCCGATTTACGCCGTGACCCACGGCCGCGACCGACCCCGCCCGAGCGGGGACCACAGTCATGCGACCGCGCAGCCCCGGAGGAGACGGGAACCCATGTCAGCCTGCGTCCCCACACGTGCCGCCGACCCGAACGAGACCGAGCGCACCCATCCGCCCCACAGTCCGCCGCCCACCGGCCCCCGCCGCTTCCGGATCGCGGGAGCCGACGTGTCGGCCGCGATCGCGGTCTTCCTGATCGCCCTGCCCTTGTCCCTCGGCATCGCCCTCGCCACCGGCGCGCCCCTGCAGGCCGGCCTCGTGGCCGCCGCGGTGGGCGGGCTCGTCGCCGGACGGTTCGGCGGCTCCGCCCTCCAGGTGAGCGGACCGGCCGCCGGTCTCACCGTCGTCACCGCCGACCTCATCCAGCGCTACGGCTGGCGGACGACCTGCGCCATCACCGTCCTCGCCGGGCTCGCCCAACTCGGCCTGGGCTGCCTGCGCGTGGCCCGGGGCGCCCTCGCCGTCAGCCCCGCCATCGTGCACGGCATGCTCGCCGGGATCGGCGTCACCATCGCCGTCGCCCAGCTGCACATCGTGCTCGGCGGCACACCGCAGAGCTCCGTACCCGACAACCTGCGTGCGCTGCCCGCCCAGTTGGCGGACGTGCGCCCGGCGTCGGTGTCGGTGAGCGTGCTGACGCTGACCCTGCTGCTGCTCTGGCCGAGACTGCCGGGCCGGGCCGGCCAGGTGCTGCGCAAGGTCCCGGCCGCACTGGTCGCCGTCGCCGGTGCCACCGCGGTCGCCGTGCTGGCGGGCCTGCGCCTGCCCGAGGTCGACCTGCCCTCCTGGAGCAACCACGCGCTGGCCGGGCTCCCCGAGGGCCCCGTGCTGGGCCTCGCCGCCGCGGTGCTCACGACGACGCTGGTGTGCAGCGTGCAGTCGCTGCTCGGCGCGGTCGCCGTGGACAAGCTGGTGGCCGCCCGTCCGGGCCTGCCCGCCCGGGTCGGACGCTCCGACCTCGACCGCGAACTGCTCGGGCAGGGAGCCGCCAACATCGTCTCCGGCTCGCTGGGCGGACTGCCCATCGCCGGTGTCGCGGTGCGCAGTACGGCGAATGTGCACGCGGGAGCGGTGAGCCGGAACTCCACGATGCTGCACGGCGTTCTCGTCGTGTTCGCCGCGCTGCTGCTGGTCCCGATCCTGGAGTTCATCCCGCTCGCCTCGCTTGCGGCCTTGGTGATGGCCGTCGGCATCCAGATGGTGTCCCTGAACCACATCCGCACGGTGACTCGCCACCGCGAGGTGTGGGTCTACGCCGTGACGACCCTGGGCGTGGTGTGCCTCGGGGTTCTTCAGGGCGTGGCCCTGGGGATCGCCATGGCCGTCGGTGTCGCCCTGCACCGCCTCACCCGCACCCGCATCACGCACGAGGAGAGGGAAGGAGTCCATCACGTCCACGTCAGAGGGCAGTTGACGTTCCTCGCGGTGCCGCGGCTCAGCCGGGCCCTGCACCTCGTGCCGCACGGCGCCGACGCCGTCGTCGAGCTGGACGGGTCGTTCATGGACCACGCGGCGTACGAGACCCTGCAGGACTGGCAGAAGACGCACACCTCGCAGGGCGGCACCGTGGAGATCACCGGCCGCCATCCCGGTATCCGCATCTCCGAGCCCCAGGATTTCAGCGGTTGCCGCTGCCGCCCTTGGACGCCCTGGCGCAACCACCAGTGCGACCGGCCCCAGCCGGCCGGCTCCGGGCGCGAGGGGGACGCGGCGGGGAGGACGGACGGCTCCGGGCCCGAGCCGTCGGACACGGCCGGGACCGGCGGGGGCAGCGGGCACGAACTGGCGCGCGGCATCAGCGCGTTCCAGCGCAACACCGCGCCCCTGGTGCGCAGCGAGCTGGCCCGGCTGGCGCGCGAGGGGCAGCGGCCGTCGCAGCTCTTCCTGACCTGCGCCGACTCCCGGCTGGTCACGTCGATGATCACCTCCAGTGGTCCCGGTGACCTGTTCGTCGTGCGCAACGTGGGCAACCTCGTGCCCCGCCCGGGCGAGGAGAGCGGCGACGACTCGGTGGCCGCGGCGATCGAGTACGCCGTGGACGTCCTGGGCGTGCGCTCCATCACCGTGTGCGGGCACTCGGGGTGCGGTGCCATGCAGGCTCTGCTCGACACCGAGCCCGGCGGTGGGCGGACCCCGCTCCAGCGGTGGCTGCGGCACGGCATGCCGAGCCTGGAACGGATGGGTGACGGCAGCCGGCCCTGGAGCAGGCTGGCCGGCCGGATGCCCGAGGACGCGGTCGAGCAACTGTGCCTGACCAACGTCGTCCAGCAGCTGGAGCACCTGCGCGCCCACGAGTCGGTGGCCCGCGCCCTGGAGAAGGGGGCGCTGGAGCTGCAGGGCATGTACTTCCACGTGGGCGAGGCGGAGGCGTACCTGCTCACCGAGACGGAGGCCGGCGGTGTCTTCGACCGCGTACGGGAGGCGGACGTGACGGTATGAGCCGGAGGACGGAGTGAGCCGGGCCGGGGTGAGGCCGCGTGGCGTGCATGGCCTCACCCCGGCCCGCTCCCCGGCCTCTCGCCCGTCCGCCCACTCCCCCACCCTCGCCCGGCACCCGGCACCCGGCACCCGGCACCCGGCACCCGTGTGAACTTTCCCTGGTCGGCGTCCGTGGGTACGGGTGACCCCGGTCCCCGGCAGCACCGCCGACAGCACCGCTGACAGGTCTAAACCAATCGGCGGTCGGCCCTTGTCAGCGCACCCTCGGGTCTGATGAGCTGTGGCTTGGGACACAACGGACACCCTGGGAAAGGCAGATGCCGTGAGCAATGAAAGCCTGGCCAACCTCTTGAAGGAGGAGCGACGCTTCTCGCCCCCCGCCGACCTGGCCGCGAACGCCAACGTCACCGCGGAGGCGTACGAACAGGCCAAGGCTGACAGGCTCGGCTTCTGGGCCGAGCAGGCCCGCCGGCTGACCTGGGCCAAGGAGTTCACCGAGATCCTCGACTGGTCGAACCCCCCGTTCGCCAAGTGGTTCAAGGACGGCGAGCTCAACGTCGCCTACAACTGCGTCGACCGGCACGTCGAGGCCGGGCACGGCGACCGGGTCGCCATCCACTTCGAGGGTGAGCCCGGCGACAGCCGCGCCCTCACCTACGCCGAGCTGAAGGACGAGGTCTCCAAGGCGGCCAACGCGCTGCTGGAGCTGGGCGTCCGGGCCGGGGACCGGGTCGCGGTCTACATGCCGATGATCCCCGAGACGGCGATCGCCATGCTGGCCTGCGCCCGCATCGGCGCCGCCCACTCGGTCGTGTTCGGCGGCTTCTCCTCCGACGCGCTGGCCACCCGCATCCAGGACGCCGACGCGCGCGTGGTCATCACCGCCGACGGTGGCTACCGGCGCGGCAAGCCGTCCGCCCTCAAGCCGGCCGTGGACGAGGCCGTCGAGAAGGCGGGCAACGTCGAGCACGTCCTGGTCGTGCGCCGCACGGGCCAGGAGGTCGCCTTCACCGAGGGCCGCGACGTGTGGTGGCACGACCTCGTGGCCCGGCAGAGCGCCGAGCACACCCCGCAGGCGTTCGACGCGGAGCACCCGCTGTTCATCCTCTACACCTCGGGCACCACGGGGAAGCCGAAGGGCATCCTGCACACCTCCGGCGGCTACCTCACCCAGACCGCCTACACCCACCACGCCGTCTTCGACCTCAAGCCGGAGACCGACGTCTACTGGTGCACCGCCGACGTCGGCTGGGTCACCGGCCACTCGTACATCGTCTACGGCCCGCTGGCCAACGGCGCGACGCAGGTCATGTACGAGGGCACGCCCGACACCCCGCACCAGGGCCGCTTCTGGGAGATCGTCCAGAAGTACGGCGTGACGATCCTCTACACCGCGCCCACCGCGATCCGCACGTTCATGAAGTGGGGCGACGACATCCCCGCCAAGTTCGACCTGTCCAGCCTGCGCGTGCTCGGCTCGGTGGGCGAGCCGATCAACCCCGAGGCGTGGGTCTGGTACCGCAAGAACATCGGCGGCGACCGCACCCCGGTCGTCGACACCTGGTGGCAGACCGAGACCGGCTCGATGATGATCACGCCGCTGCCGGGTGTGACCGCCGCCAAGCCCGGTTCGGCGCAGACGCCGCTGCCCGGCATCTCCGCGACGGTCGTCGACGACGAGGCGAACGAGGTGCCGAACGGCGGAGGCGGCTACCTGGTGCTCACCGAGCCGTGGCCGTCGATGCTGCGCACCATCTGGGGCGACGACCAGCGGTTCATCGACACCTACTGGTCGCGCTTCGAGGGCAAGTACTTCGCCGGTGACGGCGCCAAGAAGGACGACGACGGCGACATCTGGCTGCTGGGCCGGGTCGACGACGTCATGCTCGTCTCCGGGCACAACATCTCCACCACCGAGGTAGAGTCCGCGCTGGTCTCGCATCCCTCGGTCGCCGAGGCGGCCGTGGTCGGCGCGGCGGACGAGACGACCGGGCAGGCGATCGTCGCGTTCGTGATCCTGCGCGGTACGGCCGCCGAGACCGAGGACCTGGTCGCCGAGCTGCGCACGCACGTCGGCAACACCCTCGGCCCGATCGCCAAGCCCAAGCGGATCCTGCCGGTGGCCGAGCTGCCCAAGACCCGCTCCGGCAAGATCATGCGCCGGCTGCTGCGGGACGTCGCCGAGAACCGCCAGCTGGGTGACGTCACCACGCTGACGGACTCCACGGTCATGGACCTCATCCAGGCCAAGCTGCCGGCCGCGCCCAGCGAGGACTGACCGGCACAGGCATGGCACGAGCCGCGGAGGGCACCCGGGGAGCGGTACGCCGGGTGCCCTCCGCGCGCCTCCGCCGCAGATCAGGGGATGCGGGCGGCCACTCCCTTAGCTAAACTAAGAAAAACAAGTGCTCCATGGTGCGCCGGGAAGTCTGGTCGGCATGTGCTCCGTCCTGCCCACTTCCCGGAGGTCCTCCCCGTGACTGCGCCCCGCCCCACCACCACCCGCAAGGTCCTCAGCCGGCTGTCCCTGCCCGAGCGGACCTACGTGGCGGACGCGCTGCGCACCGAGACCGTGGGGGGCGTGCTGCTGCTCGTCGCCGCGGTCGCCGCGCTGCTGTGGGCGAACATCCCCGGTCTGCACGACAGCTACGAGAGCGTCTCCCACTTCCACCTCGGTCCCGCGGCCCTCGGGCTCGACCTCTCGGTCGCGCACTGGGCCGCCGACGGGCTGCTCGCGGTCTTCTTCTTCGTCGCCGGCATCGAACTCAAGCGCGAACTCGTCGCGGGCGATCTGCGCGACCCCAAGGCGGCCGCCCTCCCGGTCGTCGCCGCGCTGTGCGGCATGGCCGTACCCGCGCTGGTGTACACCGTCACCAGCGCCGGCGGCGGCGGTTCGCTCGCTGGCTGGGCGGTGCCGACCGCCACGGACATCGCCTTCGCCCTCGCCGTGCTGGCGGTCATCGGCACGTCCCTGCCGAGCGCCCTGCGCGCCTTCCTGCTCACGCTGGCCGTGGTCGACGACCTCTTCGCGATCCTGATCATCGCGGTGTTCTTCACCGGCAGCCTGAACTTCGCCGCGCTCGGCGGTGCCGTCGCCGGACTGGTCGTCTTCTGGCTGCTGCTGCGCACCGGGGTGCGCGGCTGGTACGTGTACGTGCCGCTCGCGCTGGTGATCTGGGCGCTGATGTACAACAGCGGCGTGCACGCCACCATCGCCGGTGTCGCCATGGGCCTGATGCTGCGCTGCCACCGCCGCGAGGGCGAGAAGGTCTCCCCCGGCGAGCGCATCGAGCACCTCGTGCGGCCCCTGTCGGCGGGGCTCGCCGTTCCGCTGTTCGCGTTGTTCAGCGCGGGCGTCTCCGTCTCGGGCGGTGCGCTCGCGGAGGTGTTCACCCAGCCGGAGACGCTCGGCGTCGTCCTCGGCCTGGTGGTCGGCAAGACCCTCGGCATCTTCGTCGGCACCTGGCTGACGGCCCGTTTCACCCGGGCCTCGCTCAGCGACGACCTCGCCTGGGCGGACGTGTTCGCGGTGTCGAGCCTGGCCGGGATCGGCTTCACCGTGTCGCTGCTCATCGGTGAACTCGCCTTCGAGGGCGACGAGGCGATGACCGGCGAGGTCAAGGCGGCGGTCCTGATCGGCTCGCTCGTCGCCGCGACACTCGCGACCGTGCTGCTGAAGCTGCGCAACGCCAAGTACCGCCGCCTGTGGGAGGACGAGGAGCGGGACGAGGACGCCGACGGCATCCCGGACGTCTACGAGGAGGACGACCCGGCGTACCACCTGCGGCTCGCCGACCTCTACGAGCGCAAGGCCGCCGAACACCGCCGGATCGCCCGGGAGAAGGCGGCGGCGCGCCACGGGCTTGCCGAAGTGCCGGGCGGGGCAGGCGAGGACCACCACCGTCCGGCATGATCTGACGAGACGGTACAAAAGACGGGACCGTACGCAGTCGGGCCGGACGCACGGGACGACCGTGTGCGGACCGGAGGACGTAGCGGAAATCGGACCGTACGCGAAAGAGGGAGACCGCGATGAGCGCACCCGACGGCAGCCCGGTCGGCGCCGAACGCAGCATCGGCCAGCTGTTCGCCTCGGCGACGGCGGAAATGTCGGCGCTGGTGCACGACGAGATCGCGCTGGCGAAGGCGCAGCTCAAGCAGGACGTCAAGCGCGGCGCGACCAGCGGGGGCGCCTTCTCGCTGGCCGGCGCCGTCCTGGTGTTCTCCCTGCCGATGCTGAACTTCGCGCTGGCGTACGGCATCCGGACCTGGTCGGACTGGAACCTCGCCGTCTGCTTCCTGCTGTCCTTCGCCGCGAACGTGCTGATCGCGGGCGGGCTGGCGCTGATCGGCGTGGTCTTCGCGAAGAAGGCCAAGAAGAGCAAGGGCCCGCAGAAGGTCGCCGCGTCGATGAAGAAGAGCGCGGTCGTCCTGCAGAAGGCCAAGCCGCACCCGCGCCCCGAGCTCCCGCAGGACCGGGTCCCCGAGGTCATCGAGGCTGTGGCACGCTCGTCGTCATGACGGACCCCGCCCCGCCCCCGGCACCCTCGGCCTCGGCCGTCCTCCTGGACGGCCCCTGGAGCCATCGCGACGTCGCCGCCAACGGCGCACGCTTCCACATCGCCGAGCTGGGCGACGGGCCGCTGGTGCTGCTGCTGCACGGGTTCCCGCAGTTCTGGTGGACCTGGCGGCACCAGCTGGTGGCGCTCGCCGACGCGGGGTTCCGGGCCGTGGCCATGGACCTGCGGGGCGTCGGGGGCAGCGACCGCACACCGCGCGGCTACGACCCGGCCAACCTCGCGCTCGACGTCACCGGCGTCATCCGCTCCCTCGGCGAGCCGGACGCCGCGCTGGTCGGGCACGACCTGGGCGGCTACCTCGCCTGGACGGCCGCCGCGATGCGTCCCAAGCTGGTGCGGCGGCTGGCGGTCGCGTCGATGCCGCATCCGCGGCGCTGGCGCGCGGCCATGCTGCGCGACGTCAAGCAGACGCGTGCGGGTTCACACATCTGGGGGTTCCAGCGGCCCTGGATTCCCGAGCGGCAGCTCACCGCCGACGACGGGGCGCTCGTGGCGGACCTGATCCGCGACTGGTCGGGGCCGCGTCCGCCCGAGGACGAGGCCCTGGAGAACTACCGCCGCGCCATGTGCATCCCCTCCGCGGCCCACTGCGCGGTCGAGCCGTACCGCTGGATGGTGCGGTCCCTGGCCCGGCCGGACGGCATCCAGTTCAACCGCCGGATGAAGCGGCCCGTGCGGGTGCCGACGCTGCATCTGCACGGCTCGCTCGACCCGGTGATGCGCACGCGCAGCGCGGCCGGCTCCGGGGAGTACGTCGAAGCCCCGTACCGCTGGCGCCTGTTCGACGGCCTCGGTCACTTCCCGCACGAGGAGGACCCGGTCGCCTTCTCCGCGGAACTCATCAACTGGCTGCGGGATCCCGAACCCGACCGGTGACCGCGGGACCCCGTCCGGCACGCCCGGTCTGAACACGTGTCCGACGGACGGCCACTTGCCCGGCGCATAAGCCAATTGGCCGCCGCCGGCGCGGTTATGGACCATGGGGTGGGGGCACACGTCCGGGTATGGGCTGGACGCACGACTACAGTGACGCAACCCGCAGTCGCCGCTCGGCGAGCGGTACGAACCCCTACCGGCGAAGCGGCGCACCGCAGATGGTGACCGCCGATCCCCGGGTGGGAATCCCGCGCATCCTCCGTCGCCGGGCCCGCTGGGTCTCCGTGCGTCTGCGTCACCCACGTGACTGAGTTGTCACTCGTGTGAGTGACAACGCGGCCGTGCCTCCGCTGGGCCCCCTCTAGAGCGCGCAGCTGTCGCTGTCCACCTGCTGGTTGGCGCTGCGCCCCTTGGTGATGTCCTCGCGGATCTCGTCCACGGTGAGCGCGTACCCCGTCTCGGCGTCGTCGAGGCTCTTGGCGAAGATCACGCCGTAGACCTTGCCGTCGGGGGTGAGCAGCGGGCCGCCGGAGTTGCCCTGGCGGACGGTCGCGTAGAGGGAGTAGACGTCGCGGCGGACCGTGCCGCGGTGGTAGATGTCCGGGCCGTTGGCCGTGATGCGTCCGCGCACGCGCGCGGCCCGCACGTCGTACGCCCCGTTCTCCGGGAAGCCCGCGACGATGGCGCTGTCGCCGCTGGTCGCGTCCTTCTCGGTGAACCGCAGCGCGGGCGCGTCGAGGTCCGGCACGTCGAGGACGGCGATGTCGCGCCGCCAGTCGTAGAGCACGACCTCGGCGTCGTACTTCCTGCCCTCGCCGCCTATCTGCACGGTCGGCTCGTCGACGCCGCCCACCACGTGCGCGTTGGTCATGACCCGGCGGTCGGCGAAGACGAAGCCGGTGCCTTCCAGGACCTTGCCGCAGCCGGGGGCGGTGCCCATCACCTTGACGATGGAACGCTGGGCGCGGGTGGCGACCGAGCTGCCGGCCAGCGCCGGGTCGGGCGGCCGGACGTCGGTGATCGGCTCGTTCGAGAACGGGCTGAAGACCTGCGGGAAGCCGTTCTGCGCGAGGACGGAGGAGAAGTCGGCGAACCAGGTGGCGGCCTGGTCGGGCAGCGCCTGCGAGACGCCCAGCAGCACCTTGGAGCTGCGGACCTCCTTGCCGAGCGTGGGCAGGGTGGTGCCCGCGAGGGCCGAGCCGATCAGCCAGGCGACCAGCAGCATCGCCACGACGTTGACCAGGGCGCCGCCCGTGGCGTCCAGCGCCCGGGCCGGTGACCAGGTGATGTGCCTTCGCAGCTTGTTGCCCAGGTGGGTGGTCAGGGCCTGCCCGACGGAGGCGCAGACGATGACCACGACGACCGCGACGACGGCGGCGGTGGTGCTCACCTCCGCGTTGTCCGTGACGGCGTCCCAGATGACGGGCAGCACGTACACCGCGACGAGACCACCGCCCAGGAAGCCGATCACCGACAGGATGCCGACGACGAAGCCCTGGCGGTACCCCACGACCGCGAACCACACGGCGGCGACCAGCAACAAGATGTCCAGCACGTTCACGGAGGCCACCCTGTCATGCGCGCCAGTCGAGCGGGACCTGCTTCTCCCGGTCCCAGGGCCGCTCCCAGCCCGCGAAGTGCATCAGCCGGTCGATGATCCCGGCCGTGAAGCCCCACACGAGAGCCGATTCGACCATGAATGCCGGACCTCGGTGACCGCTGGGGTGGACGGCGGTGGCCCGGTTCGCCGGATCCGTGAGATCCACCACGGGGACGGTGAAGACCCGGGCGGTCTCGTTCGGATCGACCACCCCGACCGGGCTCGGCACCCGCCACCAGCCCAGCACGGGCGTGACGACGAAGCCGCTGACCGGGATGTACAGCCGGGGCAGGGCGCCGAACACCTGCACGCCGGAGGGGTCGAGCCCGGTCTCCTCCTCGGCCTCGCGCAGAGCGGCCCGCAGCGGTCCGTCACCGGCCGGGTCCCCGTCCTCCGGGTCGAGCGCGCCGCCCGGGAAGGACGGCTGGCCCGCGTGCGAGCGCAGGGAGCTGGCCCGCTCCATCAGCAGCAGCTCGGGGCCGCGCTCGCCCTCCCCGAACAGGACCAGCACGGCGGACTGGCGACCCGCTCCGTCCTCGGGCGGCAGGAAGCGGCTCAGCTGCTGCGGCCGGACCGTCTCGACCGCGTGCACCACCGGGTCCAGCCAGCCGGGCAGGCCCTCCTTGCTCACCGTCACCGGCCCGCCCCGCGTCTCACTCGCCCGCGTCATCGCCACCCCCGTAGTCCTGCCGCTTCCAACGCCCGGCACCCGGCGGATCGTTCCACGAAGGGCCCCGTTCCACCGATCGTGGAGGGGCGGGGAGCGGCGCACGTGCGGAGCGGGCACGCCCCTGCGGCCCGACGGCGGGCGCGGATCATCCGGCCCCCAGCGGCGGCGCCGGTTTGCCGCCCGCGTCCAGGTAGGCCTGCGGGGGCCGCAGCCGCTGGCCCGGGAAGCCGCCCTTCTCGTACTTCAGGAGCTTCTTCGCCTTCTCCGGGTCGGTCTCGCCCTCCCCGTACGCCGGGCACAGCGGCGCGATCGGGCAGGCGCCGCACGCGGGCTTGCGGGCGTGGCAGATGCGGCGGCCGTGCCAGATCACGTGGTGCGACAGATCCGTCCAGTCGCTCTTGGGGAACAGCGCGCCGACGGCGGCCTCGATCTTGTCCGGGTCCGTCTCGGCGGTCCACTGCCATCGGCGCACCAGACGCTGGAAGTGCGTGTCGACGGTGATGCCGGGCCGTCCGAAGGCGTTGCCGAGCACGACGAACGCCGTCTTGCGGCCGACACCGGGCAGCTTGACCAGGTCCTCCAGCCGGCCGGGCACCTCCCCGCCGAACTCCTCCACCAGGGCCTTCGACAGCCCTATGACCGACTTGGTCTTGGCCCGGAAGAAGCCGGTGGGGCGCAGGATCTCCTCGACCTCTTCGGGGTTGGCGGCGGCCAGGTCCTCCGGGGTGGGGTACCTGGCGAACAGCGCGGGGGTCGTCTGGTTGACGCGCAGGTCGGTGGTCTGCGCCGACAGGACCGTGGCGACGACGAGTTGGAAGGGGTTGTCGAAGTCCAGCTCGGGGTGCGCGTACGGATAGACCTCGGCCAGCTCGCGGTCGATACGGCGCGCGCGGCGGACCAGGGCCGTGCGCGACTCGTCGCCCGGCGGGTGCACGACGGCCTTGGCCGGAGCGGCGTCCTTCAGACGGGCGGTGGCCTTCTTGGGCACGACGGCGACCTTCTTGGCAGCCGGAGCCTTCTTCACGACGGCGGTTTTCTTCGCGGCGGCGGCGGTCTTCTTCGCGGCCGGAGACTTTCTGGCTACCGGGGCCTTCTCGGCGACGGCGGCGCTCCTCTTCGCGGCCGGCGCCTTCGTCGCGGCGGGTGCCTTCTTGGTGGCGGCGGCGGTCCCCTTCACGGCGGTGGCCTTCTTGGTGGCGGCGGCGGTCCCCTTCACGGCGGGTGCCTTCTTGGTGGCGGCGGCGGTCCCCTTCACGGCGGGTGCCTTCTTGGTGGCGGCGGCGGTCCCCTTCGCGGCGGTGGCCTTCTTGGTGGCGGCGGCGCTCCTCTTCGCGGCCGGCGCCTTCGTCGCGGCGGGTGCCTTCTCGGCGACGGCGGCGGTCCCCTTCGCGGCGGTGGCCTTCTTGGTGGCGGATGCCTTCTTCGCCGCCGATGTCCCCCTCGTCGCCGAAGTCTCCTCGGCCGCCGTCGTCTTCTTCGACGCCGACGTCTTCCTCGCCGCTCCCGTCGCCTTCTTCGCGGGCGCCGCTCCCCTCGCCGGGGGCGTCGTCTCCTCCGGGGCCGCCGTCTTCCTCACCGCCGCCTCCTCTGTCGCTTTCGCCGTTTTCCTACCGCCATCGGGGCTCCGTTCGCCCACAGCGGAATCGCGACGTACAACCACCCGCGCAGCCCCCTCGGCCTGTGCTCTCACCGGCGATTCGGACACCCGGCCAGCCTAAGCCGTGGCACCCTCATCCGCCCCGGCCCCTGAAGACCGGCGCCCAATTGGACCCCTGCCGCGTACCCCGGGACACGTGTGCGGCATCCTTGTGACAGATCACACTGTTTGGACCGTCCGGCAAAATGGGCACCACGGTCCCCTGGTACGCAGGGGAGCAAGATCCCCTGAGCAGGTCGAAAGGGAGAGAACTCGTG
The DNA here is from genome assembly GCF_036857595.1 of Streptomyces sp. AHA2. Classification (NCBI taxonomy): domain Bacteria; kingdom Bacillati; phylum Actinomycetota; class Actinomycetes; order Kitasatosporales; family Streptomycetaceae; genus Streptomyces; species Streptomyces sp. AHA2. Next base: position 589,528 of record NZ_JAUQWJ010000003.1, on the reverse strand, counting down.
GACGACGTTCTGCGGCGCAATCCGCTCTTCGCGGCGCTCGATGACGAGCAGGCCGCGGAGCTCCGCGCCTCCATGAGTGAGGTGACCCTCGCCCGCGGGGACTCGCTGTTCCACGAGGGCGACCCCGGTGACCGCCTGTACGTGGTCACGGAGGGCAAGGTCAAGCTGCACCGCACGTCGCCCGACGGCCGGGAGAACATGCTGGCCGTGGTCGGCCCCGGCGAGCTGATCGGCGAGCTGTCGCTGTTCGACCCGGGCCCTCGCACGGCGACCGCCACGGCGCTGACCGAGGTGAAGCTGCTGGGCCTGGGCCACGGCGACCTCCAGCCCTGGCTGAACGCCCGCCCCGAGGTGGCCACGGCGCTGCTGCGGGCCGTCGCGCGCCGGCTCCGCAAGACCAACGACGCCATGTCCGACCTCGTCTTCTCGGACGTCCCCGGCCGCGTCGCCCGCGCCCTGCTGGACCTGTCGCGCCGGTTCGGCGTGCAGTCCGAGGAGGGCATCCACGTCGTTCACGACCTCACGCAGGAGGAGCTGGCCCAGCTGGTCGGCGCGTCCCGCGAGACGGTCAACAAGGCCCTGGCGGACTTCGCGCAGCGCGGCTGGCTGCGTCTGGAGGCCCGCGCGGTGATCCTCCTGGACGTCGAACGCCTCGCCAAGCGCTCGCGCTGATCCGTCCGCCCGCCCGCCCGCCCCGCAGTACGTCATCGGGCCCTGTCCTGCACGGGACAGGGCCCGGCACCGTGCCGCGACGACCACGGCGAGGCGGCGCCCGACGCCCCTCGGTGACGCCATGACCGCCGCCGCCCGCCGCCCCGGCCTCGACGACCAGGGGTTCCTCACCCGGGAGGGCTCCCTCGCACGCGTGCCCGCGGTTTTCCGTCCGGTCGTCGCCGCAGCGGGGACGCGGCTGGTGGACGTCTTCGGGGCGCGGCTGCACAGCGCGTACCTCTACGGTTCCCTTCCGCGCGGCACCCCGCGCCCGGGCCGCAGCGACCTCGACCTGCTGCTCGCGCTGCGCGCGGAGCCGACGGGGGCGGACCGGGCGGATGCCGACGCGCTCGGGGCGGCGCTGGACGGGGAGTTCGGGCAGATCGACGGGTGCCGGGCGCTGCTGTTCAGTCGTGAGCGGCTGCTGAGCGCCCCGGAGCGCTACGACCTGGGGTGGTTCGTCGCCTGCCTGTGTACGCCGCTGCTGGGCGAGGACCTCGGGCCGCTTCTGCCGCGCTACCGGCCCGACGCACACCTGGCCCGTGGGACCAACGGCGATCTGGCCGTGCACCTCGACCGCCGGCGACCGCGGATCGCCGCGGCGGACGGCGGGGAGGCGGCCGTGCGCCCGCTGGTCCGGTACATGTCCCGGCACCTCGTCCGGACGGGCTTCACCCTGGTGATGCCCCGCTGGGGAGGCTGGACCGGTGAGCTGCGCGAGATGGCGGAGGCGTTCGCCCGGTACTACCCGGAGCGCGGCGATCAGATGCGGGCCGCCGCCGCCCTGGGCCGTGATCCGGTCGGTGACGCCGCCGTGCTCGCGTCGTACGTCGACGACCTGGGGCCGTGGCTCGCCGCCGAGTACGCGCGCGTGCACGGCGTGAAAGCTCCTCCGGCCTCCTAGCCGAGGCGCGGGATGAGGCCGTGGTCCTCCAGGTAGTCGAGCTGGGCGCGGACGGACAGTTCCGCCGCCGGCCACAGGGAGCGGTCCACGTCCGCGTAGACGTGGGCGACCACCTCGGACGGGGTGCGGTGGCCGTTCTCCACGGCCGTCTCCACCTGGGCCAGGCGCGTGGCGCGGTGGGCGAGGTAGTACTCGACGGCGCCCTGGGCGTCCTCCAGGACGGGGCCGTGGCCCGGCAGCACCGTGTGGACGCCGTCGTCGACGGTGAGGGACCTCAGGCGGCGCAGGGAGTCCAGGTAGTCGCCCAGGCGGCCGTCCGGGTGGGCGACGACCGTCGTGCCGCGGCCGAGGATCGTGTCGCCGGTGAGGACGGCCCGGTCCGCCGGGATGTGGAAGGACAGGGAGTCGGCGGTGTGGCCGGGGGTCGGCACGACCCGCAGTTCGAGACCGCCGGTGGTGATCACGTCCCCGGCGGACAGTCCCTCGTCGCCCAGCCGCAGGGCCGGGTCGAGGGCACGCACGCCGGTGCCGGTCAGTTCCGCGAAGCGGGCCGCGCCCTCCGCGTGGTCCGGATGTCCGTGTGTCAGCAGGGTGAGGGCGACGCGCTTGCCCGCCTGCTCGGCCGTGGCGACGATCCGGCGCAGGTGGCCGTCGTCCAGCGGTCCCGGATCGACCACGACGGCGAGGTCCGAGTCGGGCTCGGACAGGATCCAGGTGTTGGTGCCGTCCAGGGTCATCGCCGACGCGTTGGGTGCCAGCACGTTGACGGCCCGCGCGGTGGCGGGCCCGGACAGGACCTGACCGCGCGGCTGGCCGGGGAGGGCTGCGGCGTCGGTCATGCGCCGGCCCCGCCGGTCGTGGACGCCGGGACGTGCTTGGTGAACTCGTCGTGGCCCGGCCAGGAGAGCACGATCTCCCCGTCCACCAGGCGCGCGGTGGCCAGCACGGGCGTGAGGTCGCGCTCCGGCGCCGCCGCGAGCGCCTCAGCGGCCGTGCCGTACGCCGTCAGCTGGCGCAAGGTGGCGATCGTCGGCGGCATCATCAGCAGCTCGCCCCTGTCGTAGCGGGCCGCCGCGTCGCCCGGGGTGATCCACACGGTGCGGTCGGCCTCCGTGGAGGCGTTGCGGGTGCGCTGCCCCTCGGGGAGCGCGGCCACGAAGAACCAGGTGTCGTAGCGCCGGGACTCGAACTCGGGGGTGATCCAGCGCGTCCAGGCACCGAGCAGGTCGGAGCGCAGCACGAGGCCGCGGCGGTCGAGGAACTCCGCGAAGGACAGCTCCCGGGCGACCAGGGCGGCCCGGTCGGCCTCCCAGCCGGCGCCGGTGGTGTCGCCGACGACGGAGTCGGGCGCCGTACCGGCGAGCAGCACGCCCGCCTCCTCGTACGTCTCCCGGACGGCCGCGCAGACGATCGCCTGGGCCTCCGCCTCGCCGACGCCGAGCCGCCGGGCCCACCACGCGCGCGTGGGACCCGCCCAGCGGACGTGGTGGTCGTCGTCGCGCGGATCGACACCACCGCCCGGATACGCGTACGCGCCCCCGGCGAAGGCCATGGAGGCGCGTCGGCGCAACATGTGGACGGCGGGGCCGCCGCCCGTGTCCTTCAGGAGCATGACGGTGGCCGCGCGTTTGGGAGCCACCGGAGTGAGGGTCCCCGCCGCGAGCGCGCGGATGCGGTCCGGCCACTCCGCGGGGTACCACTGACCGTTCGCCATGGGCGCGAGGCTATCCCGTGACGGGCGGATGTTCGAGCGGCCCCGGGTACGGATCACGCAGCTCGGACGGGTGCGGGGTGCTACGCGAGCTCCACCTGGATCTCGACCTCGACCGGGGCGTCCAGGGGCAGCACGGCCACGCCGACGGCGCTGCGCGCGTGCACGCCCTTGTCGCCGAGGACCTCGCCGAGCAGCTCGCTCGCGCCGTTGAGCACCCCGGGCTGGCCCGTGAAGTCCGAGGCCGAGGCCACGAAGCCGACGACCTTGACCACGCGCGCGATGCGGTCCAGGTCACCGGCGACGGACTTGACGGCCGCCAGGGCGTTCAGCGCACACGTGCGTGCCAGCTCCTTGGCCTCCTCCGCGGTGACCTCGGCGCCGACCTTGCCGGTGACCGGGAGCCTGCCGTCCACCATGGGCAGCTGACCCGCGGTGTAGACGTACGGGCCGGACTGCACGGCCGGCTGGTACGCCGCGAGCGGCGGGACCACGTCGGGCAGGCTCAGGCCCAGCTCGGCGAGCTTCGCCTCGACGGCGCCCACTACTGCTTCTCCCGCTTCAGGTAGGCCACGAGCTGCTCGGGGTTGTTCGGCCCGGGCACGACCTGGACGAGCTCCCAGCCGTCCTCGCCCCAGGTGTCCAGGATCTGCTTCGTGGCATGGACGAGCAGCGGCACGGTTGCGTATTCCCACTTGGTCATGCGGCCGACTTTAGCCCGTGTCCGGGCGGGCCAGGGCCGCGGTCCCGGGCCGACCCCGGCACCCGTTGTCCACAGCCTGCCGCGTAGCGCGGGCGCGGACTGGTTAGGCTCGAATACGTGAGCAGGCTCCAGGTCGTCAGTGGCAAGGGCGGTACCGGCAAGACCACGGTGGCCGCTGCCCTCGCGCTGGCCCTCGCCACCGAGGGGAAGCGGACGCTTCTCGTCGAGGTCGAGGGCCGCCAGGGCATCGCGCAGCTCTTCGAGACGGGAGCGCTGCCTTATGAGGAGCGGAAGATCGCCGTCGCTCCCGGGGGCGGGGAGGTGTACGCCCTCGCCATCGACCCCGAACTGGCCCTTCTGGACTACCTCCAGATGTTCTACAAGCTGGGCGGCGCGGGGCGGGCCCTGAAGAAGATCGGCGCGATCGACTTCGCCACCACGATCGCGCCCGGCCTGCGGGACGTCCTGCTGACCGGCAAGGCGTGCGAGGCCGTGCGCCGCAAGGAGCGCAGCGGCCGCTTCACGTACGACTACGTCGTCATGGACGCGCCGCCGACCGGCCGCATCACCCGCTTCCTGAACGTCAACGACGAGGTGGCGGGGCTCGCCAGGATCGGCCCGATACACAATCAGGCGCAGGCCGTGATGCGGGTGCTGAAGTCGCCGGAGACGGCGGTGCACCTGGTGACGCTGCTGGAGGAGATGCCCGTCCAGGAGACGGCGGACGGTATCGCCGAGCTGCGTTCGGCCCGGCTTCCGGTGGGCCGGATCATCGTGAACATGGTGCGCCCGGAGCTGCTGGACGCGGCCGACCTGGAACTCGCGGGGACGGTGGCGCGTTCCACTGTCGCGCGGTCGCTGTCGTCGGCGGGGCTGGGCGGAGCGCGGCGCGGGGGGCACGCCGAGCGGCTGGTGGACCCCCTGCTGGCGCAGGCCGCGGAGTACGCCGAGCGGTACACGCTGGAGCAGGAACAGCGCGCGGTCCTCACCGAGCTGGGCCTGCCGCTGCACGAACTGCCGCTGTTCGCCGAGGGCATGGACCTGGCGGGGCTGTACGCCCTGGCGCGCGAACTGCGCGAGCAGGGCGTGTCATGAGCGGGGGCACACGGTCGAGGTCGGTCACGAGCGGAAGCAGGGGATGAAATGAGTCGTCCGGACCCGGCCCACACGCACGACCCGGCCCGCCACCGCCTCGCCCCCGCCCGCCTGCTGGACGTCGATCCGCTGCTGCAGGACCCGCAGACCCGCATCGTGGTCTGCTGCGGCTCGGGCGGGGTCGGGAAGACCACGACCGCGGCGGCGCTGGGCCTGCGCGCGGCCGAGCGGGGCCGCAAGGTCGTCGTCCTGACCATCGACCCGGCCCGCCGGCTGGCCCAGTCCATGGGCATCGACTCGCTGGACAACACCCCGCGCCGGGTGAAGGGCGTCGACGACTCCGCGGGCGGCGAGCTGCACGCGATGATGCTGGACATGAAGCGCACCTTCGACGAGATCGTCGAGGCGCACGCGGACCGCGAGCGGGCGGCCGCGATCCTGAACAACCCCTTCTACCAGTCGCTCTCGGCGGGCTTCGCGGGCACGCAGGAGTACATGGCGATGGAGAAGCTCGGGCAGCTGCGCGCCCGGGACGAGTGGGACCTGATCGTCGTCGACACCCCGCCCTCGCGCTCGGCGCTGGACTTCCTGGACGCGCCCAAACGGCTGGGGTCGTTCCTGGACGGGCGGCTGATCCGGCTGCTGACGGCCCCGGCCAAGCTGGGCGGCCGGGCCGGCATGAAGTTCCTGAACGTCGGGATGTCCATGATGACCGGCACCCTGGGCAAGCTGCTCGGCGGTCAGCTCCTGAAGGACGTCCAGACGTTCGTCTCCGCGATGGACACGACCTTCGGCGGATTCCGCACCCGCGCGGACGCGACGTACAAGCTGCTGCAAGCGCCCGGGACGGCGTTCCTCGTGGTCGCGGCGCCGGAGCGGGACGCGCTGCGCGAGGCCGCCTACTTCGTGGAACGGCTGGCCGCGGAGGACATGCCGCTGGCCGGTCTGGTGCTCAACCGGGTCCACGGCAGCGGCGCCGACGGGCTGTCCGCCGAGCGGGCGCTCGCCGCCGCGGAAAATCTTGAAGAGGCCCGCATTGTGGATCAGGGGGGCGGGAAAGCACTACTTCGTAACTCCCCCGACGCACAGGACAGTTCAGACTCTCCCACGCCCGGAACCCCAGAACGTGACGCCGCTGCGGCCCCCGAGTCCGGCTCCCCCGCCGAGAACATGGAGAACGCCGAGGGCGGCGACGACGAGAACACCGGGGGCGCCGCGCAGGACGAGCGGGCCGTCGACCGGCTCGCCGCGGGTCTGCTGAGGCTGCACGCGGACCGTATGCAGTTGCTCTCCCGCGAGAAGCGCACGCGTGACCGCTTCACCGCGCTGCACCCCGAGGTGGCCGTGACGGAGGTGGCCGCGCTGCCGGGTGACGTGCACGACCTCGCGGGACTGCGCGAGATCGGCGACCGGCTTGCGGCAGGCGAGCGCGCACTGCCCGACCCGGCCGTGGCGACCGGAACGGAACCGGGCGACACGCCCGAGGCGACTGCCTGAGGACGCCTACGCCGCAGTGGATGGCCGGCCCGTGCCCCAGGGCAACGGGCCTCGTCCCCCAGGGCGACGAACACCGTGCCCCCTGGGGGCGGTGGAGCTGAGTGACCGACGGCGACGGGCCCCGTGAAGGGCCCTCGACCTCCGGCTGCTCCCGGCGGGAGCCGCTCAGCTCACCGCCGCGTAGTTCTCGTAGACCTCGTCGTCGTCGAGGGGGAGGACACCGCACCCCCGCTCGTACTCCGTACGCGCCGTCTCCAGCAGCCGGCGCCAGGAGGTGACGGTGGGTCGCCTGCGCAGCAGTGCGCGGCGCTCCCGCTCCGTCATGCCTCCCCACACGCCGAACTCGACGCGGTTGTCCAGCGCGTCCGCCAGGCACTCCGTGCGCACCGGGCATCCGGTGCACACCGCCTTGGCCCTGTTCTGCGCTGCTCCCTGAACGAACAGTTCATCCGGATCGGTAGTGCGGCAGGCCGCCTGCGCACTCCAGTCGGTTACCCAGCCCATACCGGCGCCGTCCTCTCCCGAATCGAGGCTCCCCCACGGCGGCAGCGGCATATTCACCGCCGCCAGTTGAGGACGTTACGGAAGGTGGGCAGAGCGCAACACCCCCAGCGGGCCCAATCTTGAATGGTCCGAACGGACTATGGGTAAGCGGCAGATCACCCGGGGGAGTGAGCTGACGACATACAGAACTTTCCCGTCAAAACGGGACAGTTCAGTTGCGTCACATCGGACGCCGCGTGACACACGAGGCGGATTCGGACACGCCCCCATCAGAAAGTCGGGGAACATCCGGAACGATTCGGGGTCGCCGGACGTATGGATACGTGACCTCGCTGCTGTGACAGTCGAGAGCAGCTTAGGCCAAGGCATATACGCCTGTCCGGCGAATGAGAACGTAGGCTGCCCTCATGCCAAACAAGCGCTCGGGCGGTGGTCTGTCTCCCACGCAGCAGGCCGCCAAGTTCCTCGGTGTCAGTGTCCTGGCGGGGGCGGTCCTGGCCGGCCTCGCCCTGCCCGCGGTGGGCGCGCTGGGGCTGGCGGCGAAGGGATCCGTCGAGAGCTTCGACGAGCTCCCGGCCAACATGAAGACCCCGCCGCTGAGCCAGCGCACCACCATCCTCGACGCCGAGGGCGGTGCGATCGCGACGGTCTACTCGCGCGACCGCACGGTCGTCCCCCTCAAGGACGTCTCGCCGCACATGCAGAAGGCGATCATCGCGATCGAGGACTCGCGCTTCTACCAGCACGGCGCGGTCGACCTGAAGGGCGTGCTGCGCGCCCTCAACAAGAACGCGCAGACCGGCGGGGTCTCCGAGGGCGCCTCCACCCTGACGCAGCAGTACGTGAAGAACGTCTTCGTCGAGGAGGCCGGCAACGACCCGACCAAGGTCGCCCAGGCCACCCAGCAGACCATCGGCCGCAAGATCCGCGAGCTCAAGTACGCGATCCAGGTCGAGGAGGAGCTGGGCAAGAAGAAGATCCTCGAGAACTACCTGAACATCACGTTCTTCGGCCAGCAGGCCTACGGCATCGAGGCCGCGTCCCGGCGCTACTTCTCCAAGCCGGCCAAGGACCTGAACATCCAGGAGTCGGCCCTGCTGGCCGGCATCGTCCAGTCGCCCAGCCGGTACGACCCGGTCAACGACGAGGCGGAGGCCACCAAGCGGCGCAACATCGTGCTGCGGCGGATGGCCGAGGTGGGCGACATCTCCCGGGCCCAGGCCGCCGAGGCCAGTCGGGCACCGCTCGGCCTGAAGGTCAGCAGGCCCAAGAACGGCTGCATCACGGCCGTGAAGGGCGCCGGCTTCTTCTGCGACTACGTCCGCGAGGTCTTCCTCACCGACCCGGTCTTCGGCAAGACGAGGGAGCAGCGCGCGAAGGTCTGGAACCAGGGCGGCCTCACCATCCGCACCACCCTGGACCCGCAGGCCCAGGACGCGGCGCAGGACTCCATCCGGGACCACGTCTACAAGAGCGACGAGGTGGCCACCGCCGCCACCGTGGTCCAGCCGGGCACCGGCAAGATCCTCGCCATGGGCCAGTCGCGTCCGTACGGCTTCAAGAAGAACGAGACGCAGATCAACCTCTCCGTCGACCAGGCGATGGGCGGCGGCATGGGCTACCAGCCCGGTTCGACGTTCAAGCCGATCGTGGCGGCGGCGGCCATCGAGGACGGCATGCCGGCCAACAAGGTGTACTCCTCGCCGTACCGGATGCCGTACCCGAGCCCGGTTTCGGCCTGTGACGGCAAGCAGTGGATGAACGACCCCAACAACCCGGCCCGGCTCGAGAACGAGAACGAGTCGGAGGTCGGCCCGTACGACATGCGCGAGGCGACCGCCAAGTCGGTCAACACCTACTACGTGCAGATGATCAGCGACATCGGCATCTGCCCGGTGACGACGATGGCGAAGAAGATGGGTGTCCAGCGCGCCGACGGCGACAAGATGCCGCAGGTGCCGTCCATCGCCCTCGGCACGCAGGAGATGTCCCCGCTGACCATGGCGAACGGGTACGCCACCTTCGCCTCGCGGGGCATGTACTGCACGCCGATCGCCATCGAGTCGGTCAGCCGGCGCATCGGTGACAAGACGAAGTCGCTGCCGGTGCCGAAGTCGACCTGCTCGCGCGCGATGTCGGAGAGGACCGCCGACACGATCAACGCGCTGCTCAAGGGCGTGGTCGAGGACGGCACCGGTAGGCAGGCGGGCCTCGGCGGCCGTCCGAGCGCGGGCAAGACCGGTACGACGGACGAGCGGTACGCGGCCTGGTTCGTGGGCTACACGCCGAACATGGCCGGCGCGGTGTGGGTCGGCGACCCGGCGCACAAGCGCAAGATGACCGGCATCACCATCGGCGGCCGCTCGTACGGCAAGGTCTTCGGCGGTCAGGTGCCGGGTCCGATCTGGCGGGACATGATGTCCGGCGCGCTGGCGGGCAAGCCGGTCGAGGACTTCAGCGACGTCCACATCCCCGGCGGCATCGACCGCGACCGGGACCGCGGCGGCGGCGACGGTGGCCGCGACGACGGCGGCAACGGCGACGGCAACGGCGGGAACGGCGGCAACGACGGCTTCATCGGCGGCCTGGTCGGGGGCAACAACGGCGGCGGTGGCGGGGGCGACAACCCCTTCCCGACGCCTTCCTTCTCCATCCCGGAGGGCCTCTTCCGCGGCCAGGGCAACGGCGGCGGGAACGGCAACGGAGGCGGCTTCCGCTGACGCGGGCGGCTTGCGCCGGGCAGTGACATGGGCCGCGGCCCCCTCCCACCGGGTGGTGGGAGGGGGCCGCGGCGTTCGAGTCACGGCCGGGCGCCGGGGTCGGACGACGGAGCCCGGTTCGTCCGGTGGGGACGGTGGCTCAGCCGGCCAGGAGCTTCTTCACCACGGCGGCGACGCGGCCGCCCTCGGCCTGCCCGGCCACCTTCGGGTTCACGATCTTCATGACCGCGCCCATGGCCCGCGGGCCCTCCGCGCCGGCCGCCCTGGCCTCCTCGACGGCCTGGGCCACGATCCGCTGGAGCTCGTCGTCGGACAACTGCCGGGGCAGGTAGCCGGCGAGGACCTCGCCCTCCGCCTTCTCCCGCTCGGCCTGCTCGGGACGCCCACCCTGCGCGAAGGCCTCGGCCGCCTCGCGGCGCTTCTTCGCCTCACGGGTGATCACCTTCTGCACCTCGTCGTCGGAGAGCTCGCGCTTCTCCTTGCCCGCGACCTCCTCCTTGGTGATCGCGGCGAGCGTCAGCCGGAGCGTCGAGGAGCGGAGCTCGTCGCGCTCCTTGATCGCGGCGTTGAGGTCATCCTGCAGCTTCGACTTGAGCGTGGTCATGGGGTGATTGTCGCAGGTGCCCGGCGACGGGCGCCCCCCGATTTGGCGGCCGTACCGCCTCCCCGCCCGCGGGCGGCACGGCAAGAGCCCGTACCGGTGGGCCACTTCGGCCACCGCCGTACCCGGGCCCCCTTCGCGGTCTGACACGATGGTCGTATGCGCGCGCGATACGGAGTCCCCCTGGGAATCGCGGCGGCTGGCGCCGCCGGTCTGTTGTACGCCGCGGGCTTCGAGGCCCGCTCCTTCCGCCTGCGCCGGGTCACCGTCCCGGTCCTGCCTCCGGGGATGCGTCCCCTGCGTGTGCTCCAGGTCTCCGACATCCACATGGTCGGCGGGCAGCGCAAGAAGCAGCGCTGGCTGCGCTCCCTGGCCGGCCTGCGCCCCGACTTCGTGATCAACACGGGCGACAACCTGTCCGACCCCGAGGGTGTCCCCGAGGTGCTGGACGCGCTCGGCCCCCTGATGGAGTTTCCGGGCGCGTACGTCTTCGGCTCCAACGACTACTACGGCCCCAAGCTGCGCAACCCCGCCCGCTACCTGATGGAGAAGGCCCAGGGCCGCCACGGCCTGAACGGCAACCCGCCCGCCCGGGGCGTGGTGCACAACCCGTGGGAGGACCTGCGGGACGGTTTCGACGCGGCGGGCTGGCTCAACCTCACGAACACGCGCGGCGAGCTCAAGCTCGAGGGCGCGACGGTGGAGCTGACGGGTCTGGACGACCCGCACATCAAGAGGGACCGCTACGCGCGGGTGGCCGGCGGCCCGTCCGACTCGGCCGACTTCTCGATGGGCGTGGTGCACGCCCCGTACCTGCGCACCCTGGACGCCTTCACGGCGGACGCCTATCCGCTGATCCTCGCCGGCCACACCCACGGCGGGCAGCTGTGCATCCCCTTCTACGGCGCCCTGGTCACCAACTGCGACCTGGACACGGACCGGGTGAAGGGCCTGTCCACGCACACGGCCGACGGGCACACGTCGTACCTGCACGTCTCGGCGGGCTGTGGCACGAACCGCTACACCCCCGTCCGGTTCGCGTGCCCGCCGGAGGCGACGCTGCTGACGCTGGTGGCCCGGGACCAGGGGAGGCGGTAGCGGGTCGGGCGTGACGGGGGCCGGGTGAGCGGGTCCGAGCAGCGACGGCCCGAGGCGAGGCCCCGGGGGCAAGGCGGCGGAGGCCGGTCACCGGGTGGCTCTGGATCACCCACTCGGCTACGCCCGCGTCGCCCGCTATGTCCGCTTCTGTCAGCTTGAGGGCATGACAGCCCCGATACCCAGGGACATACCGGACCTCCCCGCGATTCCGGGCAAGCCCGTACTGAAGCCGACGCCCGTGCCCGCCGCGGCCGTCGTCACCCCGGTCCGCCGCCCCGCGGCCGCGCTGTTCCGCCTGCTGGTCGCCGCCGCGGCGGCCGGGGCCGTGACGCTGGAACTGGTCCTCGGCGACGCGTCCCGGGCCCTCGGCTACTTCGCCGTCCAGAGCAACATCCTGCTGGCAGCGGTCATGATCCTCTCGGCCCGCCGCGCCTGGACGGCCAGCCGCCCGCTGCCGGGAGCCCTCCTGGGCGCGACGCTGCTCTACGTGGTGATCGCGGCGGCGGTGCACCACGTGCTCCTGGCCAACGACGCGAGCCCCTTCGCCCTCACCGGCGAGGCGGCGGCCGAGCCGACCGGCTGGCGGGCCCTCTCCCAGGCCGTGCTGCACACGGTGACGCCCGTCGCGGCGGTACTGGACTGGCTGCTGCTCACCGTCCCGGGCCGCCTGCACCTGCGCCAGGCCAGCACGTGGCTGCTCTACCCCATGGCCTACCTGGCCTTCAGCCTGGGCAGGGGCGAGCTGCTCCTCCCGGGCAGCACCGACCAGTACCTCTACCCCTTCCTGGACGTCGGCCAGGACGGCTACAAGAAGGTGCTCGGCAACGCCCTCCTCCTCGGCCTCGCCTTCTACGCCCTGGCGCTGCTGCTGGTGGGGCTGGACCACGCCCGCCCGAACCTCATGCGCCACCGCGGCAAAACCGGATTTCGTCTCTAGCCACCGGTGGGCTAAAGTAAACGACGTCGCCGCGACAGCAGTGACATCGGGGTGTAGCGCAGCTTGGCAGCGCGCTTCGTTCGGGACGAAGAGGTCGTGGGTTCAAATCCCGCCACCCCGACAGTGAAGTACCAGGTCAGGGGCCTGATCCGCGAGAGCGGGTCGGGCCCCTGAGTGGTTTCAGGGTCCATCTTGGGAGCCATTGGGGAGCCAAACCCGGTAGAAGGCTCGCCATCCCCTGGACCGGACTATCGGCACCTCGCCCTCGCATCGATGCAAGATGGCGGTTCGGGCAAGCCACCCCACTGGGCCAGGCAGCAGTGTCGAGCAGTGGGCGTTCGATGGTGGCGGAGGACGACCTAGCGAGGGCAAGCCGCCGCCGCCCCTACACGCCCAGCGGATCAAGTCGCCTGGTTCTCAGATGGTCTTTCGGTATCGGAGGGGGTGTTCAGGTGATAGATCTGTGACGTGCTGTATGCCCATCAGCACGATTCATGAGGCCCGGGGGGGTTGTGTGCAAGTGCATGTAGTTGTTCTGCTGGTTCGGGTAGAGCTAGGCCGCAGATCAGCAGTTGCAGCTCCGGCAGCGGGGTGAGCGGATGAGCGTCGGGAATGGGTCTCAGGGGAAGAGTGCGTGGCACTCGTTTGAGTGGTGGCAGTCTCGCCTGGCCCGAGAATTCTTCGGTGAAGATCGCAGCGGTATACCCGTTCTCTTCTTCATCGACGAGGCAGAGCTGCTCACCCTTCACGACCAGGAGCAGGTGCCGGAACTACGCATCGCGGTCAGTTCTGTGCTCGCCTGGCATGGAAGCCCGTACGAGCCGGTCTCTGCGCGTTGCCGTGCCTGGAAGCGGGGGACGCGCCAGGATCCTCCCCCCTGCCTGCCCCTGCTGGCAGCTACCGTCTTGGCGGCCGCCAATATGCGACGGACCGAACTAGGGCCCGGAGCACCGGCATACTATGCGCGCCTCGCCGAGGTCCTCCAGCCCCCTTGGGGCAATAGAGCACAGCACAAGCACCAGCTTCAGCAGCATTACGACACTGTCGTCGAACTTTGGGTCTGCCTGGATCAATGGCTTCGCGAGAAGGCCGGGGCACGCGGCCTCAGCACGATCAAGAAAAACCCCACGTACACGAAGATCGGCTATGCCCAGTCGCAGGCGCTGGTCAGGGCTTCGGATCACGCCGCCCTCACGTCCTTCATCCGGTCTGCCGACCTGTCACCGGGTCAACCGGTGGATGGTGCGACATTGCTGAGGGACCTCGCCGTGTGGAGCACCCGCCATCCGCAGGGCCTATCCCAGGGGCTGCGCCGGGCCCTCGTTTCTGACAGCGAGAGGCCACTGCTGGAGCCCTTGCTGGTTGCCCTGCTCGAAAGCTGGGACGATGCGACGACTCAGGGTTCCATCGACGGTCTCCGTCGGGTGCCGTTGCGTGTGGTGGTCGAAGACGGATGGGCAGGATGGGAGATCCGCTGGCACGCGGAGACTGTGCCAGGAGTGGAAGCGGACGTGCTGCAGCATCCCAACGGGGAGCTGAACCTCGCGTCCGGCGCCGAGGATCAAGCGTATGTGCTGTCCGGAGCGGTACCTGAGGTGGCGGACGCGCTTCAATCCGGGTTCACCGCGCGTGGTCAGAAAACCGCCGTGCGCGTGGAAAGCGGGCGGAAGCTTATGGCGCTACGGGAAGAGCCGGTAGCGGGAGGCTGGGTGGAATGGTACCGACCCGAGGATGTGCCGCTTCCGGGCTGGCAGATCACCCCAGCGCTGGAGTTCAAGGACGCACCAGCGCTAGCTGAAGCTCTGGCCCAATCGGGAATCCAGAACGTCCGCCACAACACGGCCAATCTGCTGAGCCTCCGCAACGGCCGGCGTGTACGGCCAGAGTGGCGCCAGCGGTCGCACTTCCTGCTAGGCGGCGAGCCGGACCTGATGGTGCCGAAGGAGCTCCGCAAGCCTGGTTTGGTCACCCTGGACGGAGACCGGCTCGATGTACCCGCTGAGGGCCTGGTTGAGCTACGTGGGCGGGGCTTAAGACCAGGTCGGCACGTACTGGCTGCTGATGGGACGGAGCTCACCTTCTACTTGGAGCGGCTCATAGCTCCGCAGTCTGACAGGGCGACCGCGCCCAGCCCCGCAGAGCCCGCTGCCGCTGTTGTCGTGCCGCTGGCCGGAGACTCGCGTTTCCTCACCGCCCAAGGCCGATACCTCACCAGCGCCGAGCACCGGCTCAGCCCACGCCTGTCATCCAGCCAGGACCGCCTCGTCCGCCTGAGCCACCAGCGCCCGAGGGTCGGCGTCCTGGATGAGGGGCGGCACCTCCCCGAGGCGGATGTGGGAGGCGAAGGTCGGATCGACCGCGCCCGTGCCGGGCTGGTCGGCGTCACGCAGCCACCCGTGCGCCGTAACGGCGTCGAGGACCAGCTCGGGGCCACCGAGCGAAAGGGCGGGCTGATTGCGGGCGTCGAGCGCGACGAGGAAGTTGGCGAGGACCTCTCCGGGGACTTCGGGGGTGAAGTAGGCCGACCACTGGGCGAGCGGACTGCTCAGGTCCGTGCGCGCGGAGACCTGCCAGGCGATCGGCTGGTTCCCCAGGTGGAACGGCTCGTCCGGCAGAACCCGCTGCGCCCACCGCAGGGAGTCGGGACTGATGTGGAGGACGGTGCTGCGCAGGACCTGACGGTCCTTCGTGGCCTCGTCCGGCTCCTGGCGACCACGGACGATCGTCAGGCTCGTCCAGCCCAGGCCGGCGAGTGTGTCGGCGACGGAGTCGTACAGTCGTCCGTCGTCACCGGCCAGATGCCGGGGACCGACCCAGTACGCGGACGGGACGCTCGTCGGGCTAGGTGGGCCGAACGGAAAGTCGGGATACAGGTGCGCCTCCAAAGGCTTGGGGGTCTTCGTGCCGCCAGCAACGCGCGGGGATAGAGGGGAGTGCCGGGCCGGGTTTGCGGCGGTCTCGGGTGGCAGGTGGCCGAGCTGCGTGTCCCCGCGCCTCCCCTGCGCCAGGGAGACGACGGGCCGCCCGAGGAGTTCCGCACCGTGCCTCTGCTGTCACAGATGCTGGGAGGTCTCCAGCACGCGAGCGACTGCGGCGGCGACGGTATCGGTCGGCGTCTCGGTGTCGAAGGACATCTGGTAGCCGCGTACCTTGGCCGTCCCGGTAACGGCGATCTTCCATCCCTCGCTGTCGGTGCCAGGACGGCCGGACGGGAACCATCCGAGATAGAAGGAGCCGTCCTTGGAGTTGACGTGTACGTCCGCGCGGTCGTCGACGACCAGGTTGAAGTCGTCGGCGCAGAACTGATCCATTACGAGCGTGGGCTGGCCCGGGCCGAGCTGCCACTTACGCAAGGGCGGGTACGACTCGCCCGGACCTCCGTACGGGCATTTGCACAACGAGGTAGACAGCATGATCAAGATGCGTCAAGCCCAGTGACTACGCGTCCATCCGGTGGGACAGAGACCTGCCGACTGCCGCTCGCGGTGAGGGCCGCTGAGGTCGGGCATGAGGTCGTCGGCGTCGGATGTGAGATGGTCCTCTATTTCTTTCGTGTGAGGCGGCAGTAAGGCAAGGGTCCGCTGGGTTCCAGCCACCTAGACTGGGCATTCTCACTGGCCCCGTTCGCGGTCAGCTGTACACGCCCGGCTCGGTGGACTTGCTGGCTTGTTCCTGGGATGTTCGTACACAGAGACGGACTCGCTAGCGCGTTCGAGTCCGGTCTGCCGCGAGTGCAGCCAAGCGCGCGGCGGGCGGTGCGCACGTATGGAGGATGAATGACAGATCTGCAGGCTGTCGAGATTTGCGCAGGGGCGGGCGGCCAGGCCCTCGGTTTGGAGCGCGCCGGATTCGGGCACGCCCTGGCCGTTGAGCTCGACACGCACGCCGTCGCCACACTGCGCAGGAATCGGCCAGACTGGGATGTCCGGCAAGGCGATGTGGCTGATCCGGAGGTCTGGAAGCCCGAGAAGTTCAGCGGGATGGATCTGATCGCCGGCGGAGTGCCGTGCCCGCCCTTCACCATCGCCGGTAAGCAGTTGGGGGCAACCGACGAGCGTGATCTTTTCGCCTGGGCCGTGCGCCTGGCTGAGAGGGCCAAGCCCAAGGCGCTCCTGCTGGAGAACGTCCGGGGGCTCAGCGCCAACCGCTTCGCGGCCTATCGGCAGAACGTCCTCGACACCCTGCAGAGCGCTGGCTACGTCGCTCAGTGGAAGCTCCTCCACGCAGCTGACTTCGGAGTGCCGCAGCTGCGGCCCCGTTTCGTGCTCGTAGCGCTACGCCCTGAATACGCTGAGTACTTCACATGGCCTGAACCGCTGGCGGCCAAGCGGCCCACAGTGGGCGAAGCCCTTTGCGACCTCATGGCCGCTAGAGGCTGGGAGGGCGCTAAAAGCTGGGCTGAGGAGGCCAACGACATCGCCCCCACCATCGTCGGAGGGTCGAAGAAGCACGGTGGTGCCGACCTAGGACCTACGCGCGCCAAGGCTGCTTGGGCGAAGCTGGGGGTGGACGCTCTCGGTGTCAGCGATCATGCCCCAGAGCCTGGCTGGAAGCCGGCTGAAGGCAAGCCAGGACCGAAACTGACCGTGGAGATGGTGGCCCGGATTCAGGGCTGGAAGCCCGAGGACGAGTGGGTGTTCGAGGGCCGGAAGACCAGTACGTACCGGCAGGTAGGCAACGCCTTCCCGCCGCCTGTCGCGGAGGCGGTGGGCCGGTCCATCGCACGGGCGCTGCGGCAGGAAGGGCCCCGCACCGAGCTGGTAGAGACAACAGAGGTAGTCCACGACCCCGTCTACAAGCTGCTTCGGGGGATGGAGCGTCCCATCGGGGTCGACCAGATCATCAGCCGGTTGCAGAAGACCGGGCAGCACATGTCAGAGCCGGAAGTCGAACGCCACATTGCCCACCTCGAGCACGACTTCGTGATCCACAGGGTGAAGCGCTCCAGCGGCGCCCTCAGCTACAGGCTCGGCGAGTTCAAGGCTTTCGTCGGCCAAGAGGGCCATCAGAGGCATGAACTCTTCTCCCTGAACCAGGCGAAGATCAGCTGACAGCTGCCGCGGGCGGTCAGGGGGCCTTCCGGTCACGCTTCGTGGCTGCGGCCTCCTGCCGCCGGGCGGTCACTGCCTCGATGACGGTCCTGGCGCACGCCTCTGGTTCGAGGTGCTCCCAGAAGCGGAGCACCATCCAGCCCGCCTCCGCGAGGCGGTTGTCCGTGTCCCGGTCGCGCTTAATATTCCGGCCGATCTTGTCTTCCCAGTACGGCCGGTTCGTCTTCGGCATCACGAAGTGCTCTGGGCAGCCGTGCCAGAAGCAGCCGTCGATGAAGACGGCCACCTTCACTGGGCGGAAGACCATGTCAGCCGTGCGGCGCATCTTCGGAAGCGGCTTGGCCGCCACCCGGTAGCGCAGTCCAGCGGCGTGGACGAGCGAGCGGAGGAGCAGCTCGGGTGCGGTGTCGCGGTTCCGGTTGCCGAGCATGCTCCGCCGGTTCGCGGCCGAGGAGGCCCAGGAACCTTCGGGCCGTGTCCACTGCCCGGCCTGTTGCTCTGGTTGCGCTTGCTCGCTCATATCTCCGGCAGTTTGGGGACGGCTTCCTCTGGGTCATCCGGCCTCGCGACAACCCATTCCTGCCCGCCCAGTTCTACTCTCGGTGCGTCCCCGTGGCGGAGAGCGGCAGCCGCAAGCCGGGCGCTCACCGACTCACCGGGACCAGGTATGGGCAGGCCGAGCGCTTCGGCAATCCGGCCGTGGCTGGAGTAATGGCCCAGGATAACGATGCCGCGGGGTTGGAGCCTTGAGCGCGATCCGCCGTTGTAGCGGACGCGTTTCATGTAGTCCTCCTGCATCGCCACTGTAGCGACGACAGTGCGGCTGATCCGGCGGCCCTGAGCTCTCACGAAGAGATCGTCCACCCTGCGTTGGCCGCTCCTGTGGGAGAAGATCGCCTTGATATCGGCCTCGGAGAGCCGCAGCAGCATGTTCTCCTGGAGAGGAGCCCGGTGGAACAGCCACCGCACTGCGGCCCGCCCTGCGGCGTTCAGTGTCTTCTTGGCGTCCCGGTTGCCGCCGTTGTTCAGCCTCTCAGGCAGGGCGCGCACGAGGCCGGCGGACCATCTGGACTCTTCATCGCTGGCCCAGACGACAAGCAGCAGGTGGCCGAGGGCCTCTGGCGGGACCATCCACCCGCCGAGCGTCTGCGAGTACTTGCAGTCGACGTCGGTGCCGGCGATCGAGTAGTCCATGCTGAGGCCGTCGGCGAAGCCGAACTCGCGCTGCATGTTGATCTCGATCAACGTGCCCAAGTGGGCCTTCTCGGTCTTGTACAGCTGGTCCCACCGGAAGCGACCGGTGTGCTGCCCATCCAGCAGCATGTCGATGCTCCGCCGGATCGCCCCTGCGGTCCTCCTGCCGTGCGGGTCGGCAGCGAGAATCTGCTGCGCAACGGCATCCAGTTCCGGATCGCCTGGTTCGTCAACAGGCCACAGGGCTGCCTGCGTGCTCATCGCTTCGCCGTCCACGGCAGGACTCTATCCGGGCTCCGGACGGCAGGGCAGCCCGGTCCGACGAGGAGACTGGCAGACTTCAGCTGTGATACGCGAACCAGCTGAACTGCAGATCGATGACGAGGGCCGTGTGTCCCTGCCGCTGGGGCTCCTGGCGGAGGCGGGCCTGGATACGGGCGGCCGCATCCTCGCCTTCAGCGACGGGGACGGGCGCATTGTGCTGCAGCGGGAGGCGGACGCCGTCGAGGCGCTGCTGCGAGACGGAACTCTGTGAGTCGCAGTTTTGCTGGCGCTAGACGGCTCCCGCCCCGAGATGCTGCAGGAGTGCTCGCACGTCCGCGGCGTCCATTCCTGCGGCCAGCGGGACTTCCTCTTCCGGATCGCCCAGCTGCTGCACCTCCGGGTCGTCGAGGATCCGCCCCATGAAGTCCAGTTTCTGCGCCAACCGAAGGGCTACCACCTCGTCGACCGTACCTTCGGCCGTAAGGACCGTGACCCGCGTCTCCGTGTCCAGCGCGAGGCCGAGGCGGTGAATGCGGTCGAGGCTCTGCAGGAACCGGCCGGCCTGGAAATCACGGTCCACATAGACCGCGTCATGGCACACCTGGTGGAGGCTGATGCCCTCGCCGAGGGTCGCCGGATTGGAGATGAGGACGCTGCAGTCCGGATCCTTCCGGAAGCGGCGCAACTCAGCTTCCCGGTCGGGGGTCCCCCCGTGCACAGCCGCTGGCTGGAACGGCGTCAGCAGTGCTTGGAGCGAAGTGATACTGCGGACGAAGCTCGTCCAGATCAGAGTCTTGCGTCCGGCCGCAGCATTGGCGGACACGATGGAGAGGGTTTCCTGGTACTTGGGCGGCAGCTCGTAGTCGGGGAGTCGGCGGAGGAGCATGGAGAGCGGATCCCCCTCGGCCACCTCCAGCGGTGGGACGCGGAAGTGCAGCGGCTCGTAACGCGTTGAGCCCGCCACGAGCAGAGCCGGGCTGGTGGCGGCCATCAGCAGGCGCAGCGCTGTCTTGCCGAGCGATTCGAAGTCGGTGCGGTCGGCCGCCGCCCTGGCTGAGAGCTTCCCCACCAGAGCGTCGTAGATCTCGCGGTGAAGCGGCGGCATCGGGATTCGGCGCACCCGCGTCTCCACGGGAGGCAGTCCGAGCTCCTCTTTGGTCGTCCGCGTATACAGGGGGCGCAGTACTCGGCTGGCATGGGCGAGGTCGCCGCCGTCGACAGCTTGAGTGACCACGCGCCGCCCGTGCCCCGGCCAGACGAAGGAAAGAAGGTTCTCCAGGTCCTTGGCGCCATTGGGTGCAGGAGTGCCGCTGAGGATCATCCGGACGCGGCTGAGGGGGCCTAGTGCCATGCAGGCGGCACCGTAAACCCCGGCCCCGCCGAGCTTCATTCGGTGGGCCTCATCGAGGACGAGCATCGCTGGGGCCGCCTCCAGCCACTGGGACAGCCCAGCGAGGGCCCGGTCCAGACGCTCGTAATTGACGAGGAGGATGTCTGCTGAGGCCGGGACCGACTTGCCGAGCACCTGCACGTCGAGCCCGGTGGAGAAGCACTGCTCCGGCTCCCATTGCCATGCTTCGTAGGCGGACTTCGGGCTCACCACAAGCATGCGGGTTACGGCTCCGCGCTGGCGGAGTGCAGAGAAGACGGCGAGGGAGACACGGGTCTTGCCGGCGCCGGGCACACTGAAGTTGGCTCCGTGGCCGACCGAGAGAAGGCGGGCTATGTCGCGGAGCTGGAAAGGGGTAAGAGGGCCGATCCAGTCGTCGCTCAGCAGGGACGGGACCGAATCCGGCTCGACGGTGTCCTCGTCGGGCGAGCCGCTGAGGAGCCTCTCCGCCGTGTCCGCCGTGTCGAGCATCTCGGTGACAAGGAGACGGAAGTCCTCCTCCCAGACAACGCTGTCCGGTCGTGCCCAGGCCCCGAGCGCGCTGATACTGGCGAGGAAGCTATCGATGGGGACAGCTGCCGAGAGCCTGTCGGTCATCCGGCCGCTGGGGAAGCTGGCGATCAACTGCCCCAGCGCACCACGGCACTCGGGCACAGTCCGCAGCGCTGCCTGCGTGCGAGTGATGTCGAAGCCGATCGTCAGACTGGGTCCGTCGGCCACTTAGCGCGCCTTCCCGAACGTCTCGAGGAGCCAGGTCACGCCGTCTCCTGGGTGCTGCACAGTGCGCTTGGTCTCGATAGCGAGCTTCTCCAGTTTCTGCCGCAGATCAGTGACGGCGTCGTCGAACGACTCCTCATCCAGGCTTCGCTGCGCGCGGGACATGACCAGGTCCGTAACGCATTGCTCGATGTCGCGGCCGGCGTCGGCAAGGCGGGCAGGTGCTGCCTGCTTGCGCTTCTTGATACGCGCGTCGCGGCCGGCATCGCTGATGGCCTGATCCATCGCTGCGCGCAGCCGCACGACCTCCTTTTGTGCCTCAGCCGCAGCCTCCGGCGGAGCCGCGCTGCCTGGCCGGCTGACAGCTCGCGCGTGCAGGACGGCGTCTGTCAATGCCTTGGCTGCACCAAGGGAGGCAGACGGACCCTTCACAGCCCGACCCAAACCGGGGATGGCCACCCCCGCCGAAGCTTCAGCTGGGGCTTCGCTGTCCGGCAGCGTCTTGGAGAGGTAGCGGTCGCGGAAGTCGTGGTCGATGAACCGGACATCAGTCTTGGCGAAGCCCAGGAGCATGGCCGCCAGCCGGTTCTCCAGCAGGAGCTCCGCCTTCTCCGGGTTGACCGCGTACTGCTTGGCGTATGCGCGGTGCAGTTCGCGGAACTTCTCAGCCTGGTCCTCGAAAGCGACCAAGGACAGCTGCTCGCCGGCCGTCTTGCTTCGCTCGATGAGCGACTCGATGCGGGCGAGCACCCACTGGTCCTGCCGGCAGCGCTCCGCGGTCGTGCGGAAGGTAGCGGCGATGACAGCGAGGGGCGTGCCTTGATCCACTAGCTCCTGAACCGCGAGCAACCGGTTGATGTAGGAGTAGTCCCGCCGGTGCTCCTTGCGCAGCTGGAGCGACAGTTCGATCGCAGCGATGTCCTGCCAGTCGCAGGAAGGCGGCAGTACGGCTACACGCATGGCGTGGTTGGGACCGAAGAGCTGCATCAAAGCAGCGCGCCGGGTATTGCCGTTGACGAGGATGCCTTCGTGAGTGATCAGCCCGGGATCGGTCTGGCCGTACTCCTTGAGGCTCGCCATCAGTTCGTCGAACTCAGGATCAGTCCGGGCGGGATCTGCTGGGAGCACCTGCAGAAGGCGGTCCAAGTATGCCTGGCTGTCACTGCTCCAGGGGTCGTCCGCGAGCGCTTCCGCCTGCTTCGGGTCGTGACCGGCCTGTGCGCGGATGCGGTGGGTTGCCGGGTTGTAGTAGAGGCTGCCCACTGGCATCTGGATGACTTCCAGATGCTCCGGCCCGCCCCGCCACTCGACAGTGAAGGTCTCGCGGGGGCCGCCGCCGGCCGCGATCTCCTCCAACCGGGACCGCACAAGGGCGCGGTTCTCCTCGGCACCCGGCGGCAGACCGTAGCCCTTGGCCATGTACTTGCTCCTACTTCCGTTCGCGTTCTTACGAGGGTTGCCCTGTGCAACCGGGTGCTCAGCCGAGTCCCAGCTCCGCCCGGAGCTGCGCCCGCGACTCCTCAGGCAGAGAGCGGTAGTCGCTCCAAATCTGCTCCAGGCGGCTGAACTCCCGCCGGTCGGCCACCACCCAGTCGGACAGTACGCTGCGCTCGGCCGGGTCGAGGACGGCGGCTGCCTTGAGCACCTTGCCCAGATCCACTGCGAGCTCCCTGCCTCCCACCCGGCACCGCTTGCACTCGGTGACCAATTCCGTGGCCTTGGTGCCGTCCGGCTTGACCACTTCCCTACGGGCGATGTCGAGCTGGGCTGCCTCATAGGTGCCGGCGTAGATCTCGCCGGGGGTGATGCCGCAGGAGCGGCACATGTTCCCGTCCCTAGCCAGCACCTCGCGTCGGCGCGCCGCACCGATCGCGATCGTTCCTGACTTGCGAGTCGCGCGACCTGGCTCCCAGACAGGGTCGCCGGGCTTCACGAAGCGCTGCTCGTGGGGGTCCAGCTCCTCGTCTTCCCTGTTGGTGTCGATACGCCAACCGAAATCACGGAGGTCCCGCATGCGGCGGTCGACCTGGGACACCCCAGGGAAGGCTGCCCGCAGGTCCTCCTTGGTGAAGGTATTGCCTTCGCCGACCACGGAGACCAACCACAGGGCCACGCGCTTCATCGTTCCGAGGCCGGCATCCTGCCAGGACGGCATGACATCTCCATTCGCGGGGGCCTCCCTGCGGGGATGGCCCGGGGTGGCTGGTGGGCAGCGGGCTGCGGACATTCATTAGTAGCACGCCCCCACACCCTTATTCCAGCGATTAGCGATCTTTACACGGGCGGGGAAAGAGAAGGCGTCCGTAAAGATCCGTTTTAGGATCATTTGTCGGCATTGAAGGTGGCAAATACCCCCGGGAAAAGTAGCCAGGAAAAAGCACGGAACTGTGCACCACCGAGCCGGGGAGTGGCTAGGCTTCCGGTGATCACCGGTTCCCCCTAGGCAATCTCGAGCGAGCGGAAGGGTTCGTTTGGCATGCCGTCACTTGGATCGATTAGCACCACCTGTGCGCCCGAGGCCACGGAAGAGGTTCAGGCGTTCGCCAAAGCCCTCAAGCTCCTCATCCACCATGTCCGCCCCGGCGACACGATGGCGCAGAAGGCGAAGGCGCTGCACGTCTCGCCGCCGCTCCTCTCCCACTGGCTCAACGGACGGCGGCTTCCGCGTACGGCAGTTATCGAGGAGATGTCCGGGTTGGCGGCCGAGGGGGTGCCAGACGGGGGAGATGCCGCCGCACTGGCCCGCGAGTTCGCAGCACTCAAGCCGCTCCTTCAGGCCGCGCGGAAGTCGACCTGCCGTCGATGCGCGGGCAGGTGCACCTGCGACGAGGCGGGGGGCGAGAGGGACCGGCGCAACAGTTTCTGCAACACCTCCGCCGACAAGGGGGACCGGCGCAACAGCACGGCGCCGATGAACCCGAATTTACCGGCACACCTGGCGGCGATGGCCGAGGCCGACCGCGTGGCCCATCTGCTGGACCTGGGGGCGGCGCTGAGTGAAGGGGATATCGGCATATATGCCGACATCCTTGCGCGTGCAGGAATGAAGACCGAAATGGAGGTTTTGATCCGTTCTGCTAAATCAGCCGGGAGGGACTCAACGGAAATTGCAATCACCCTCGGCGGACTCCGCTAGCATTTTGAATGGTCGACTCTCACTCAAATCAGGAACAGGGAACACATGTGTCCAGCGACAGGTACGAGGGGCCCCGCCCCTTTACGGCTGCCGCGCACCCCCGGCAGTGCAGGGAAGGCTCGGCCTGAAGGGTCGGCAAACCGCGACCGAGACCTCCCCTGCCGAAACGCCCGTTAGATCGATGACCAACCAGGAGTTCCATCTTGAATTGTAAGGCCCTCCCGGCCCGACTGGCCAGGAAGATCAAACCTGTCTGCCTGCGGCTCCGCAATGCCACCGGAGGTCCGGAACGCGTCGGCCCCCTGTGGGAGAAGATGCGCCGCCGGCTCCGCTTCCTCCGCTGGACGCTGGTGATCCAGATCCTCAAGGGGGCCGCCTTCGCCGGCGGCGGCATCCTCATCCAGATCGCGGCCACTCGGTACCTCAACCAGTGAAGTACTCGCTGCTCACGGCCCGTCCCTGCCCCGGGGGGAGCAGGCACTGACCGACCCGGCCGCGCCAACGGCGGCAAGCTGAACGATCAGGCAGTGTGCGGCACCAGCGCATCTCGGCGGGTGCCGCACACTGCTGGCTGCTGGCCTGCCTCAAGAAGGACGGCCGGCACACCCGTACCGGCCGACCTCGCAGTGCACAGGTCAGCACCCTGACCGCCGCCTGCGCCCCCTGGGAGCCGACCCGCTCCCCGAGCCCCCGCAGGACCACGCGACACCCGGTCACTCCAACACCGTGACCTGCACAAACGCCATACGTACTGGCCGTGATCTCGCCCGAACCTCATTCGGGACGAAGAGGTCGTGGGTTCAAATCCCGCCACCCCGACAGTGAAACACCAGGTGAGGCACCTAGGGACGTTCCTAGGTGCCTCACCTGTTTTCGTGTGCGTGTCTCTCTGCGTGACTACCGCTTCCCGTGTGTCCACGGCCCTGCGGATCAGCGCCGAAGATCCCGTCCATGACCACGGCACCGGTCTGGATCACGGGCCGGTTTCAGTCCCCGGCTCACGTGGCCACCTGGGCTCCTGACGCAGCAATCGCGGTAAGGCCCCACGGACCATCGCAGCAGCCCAGTGGTGCATCTCGCAGCGGAGAGGTCGCGTGCCGCAACCGTGCCGGATGCAGGGGTCTGCCACGGTCGACACCGGTGCCTCATGGGCGAGTACCCGCACGGTCCCTTGCCGGTGAAGCCGCAGCTCAGGAGGGATCTCCCCCCGGCCTGGCCCTTCGTCGTGCGCTCCGGTCAGTCCCTTCACCCACTGCCTTCTCACGGTGAGAAACCAGCTGTGCGGGAAGGGGGGTTCAGAAGAGGATGTCTGTATGCGGGTAGGAGTGGTCGGACTCAGGATGGGGCTTCACCTGGCGGACTGGTGCCGCAAGGTGGGCTTGGAGGTCGCGGCGGCATGTGACCGCGACCCCGAACGCCGTGCCGTGGCGCGGGCGCAGTTATCCGACGCGGTGCTGGTGGAACGGTGGCAGGAGCTGTTAGAGCACCGTCTTGACGGAGTCGTCCTGGCCAACGATTTCGACGAGCACGCGCCGTTGGCCATCGCGTTCCTGGACCGTGGGGTGCATGTGCTGTCCGAGTCGGCGGCGTGCGTGGACGCCGTGCAAGGCGAGCGGCTCATCACGGCGGCGGACAGGTCGTCCGCGACCTACTCCTTCGCCGAGAACTACGTGGTCCATCCGCATGTCCGTCTCATCCGGCAGGCGATCGAGGCCGGGGAGCTGGGCCGGATCAGCCTGATCGAAGCGGACTATCTGCACGGCATGTCCCCGGACGAGGTCGCGGGCCTGATCGGTGATCCGGCGCACTGGCGCGGGCGCATCGCTCCCACGGCGTACTGCACGCACACCCTCTCACCGATACTGGCCCTCACGAAGGCCTGGCCGGTGGAGGTGTCGGCGTTCTCGGTGGACGAGGCGGACCCACGCGCCGCGGTCGTCATGGCCGTACGGCTGTCCACCGGGGCACTGGCCCTCACTCGGCACGGGTTCCTCCAGGGCGAGGCCGACAGCCACTGGAGCTGGATCTCCGTACGCGGCACCAAGGCGCTGGCCGAGTCCGTCCGGGCCGCCGGCGAACGGTCCTGGTCTGTCCGTGTCAGGACGGAGGGCTGGGCGGCCCCGGAGGGCCACGCACGCGAGGAGGAACGCACCCCTCCGCCCTTCACCCTCGCCGGGGAGCCCGTGGCACGCGGGGTCGAGGGCACCGTACGAGTACTGCGCGCCTTCCGGGCCACGATGGAGCGCGGAGAGCCACCGCTGGTACCGGTACGGCCCGCCGTGGCCGCGTCACTGGTCGGCGTGGCCGGCGCGGAGTCACTGGCCAACGGTTCCCGTCCAGTCCCGGTGCCTGTGATGACGACCGGTCCAGAGAGTCGCTCAGACGGTTCCTGACATCCATATCTGACATCAACGACGCCGGACGGGGACGTACACCAGCGTCTCTGTCTGGCCGTCCCACCAGCCGACGACCGCAGCCTGAGAGGGCCCGGATCGAACTCCTGAAGCGGTGCTCGCGCAACGTCGCGGCTGACACGGCCGCGGCAGAATGTCAGCGGGGTTCAGTCCTCGCCTACCTGCAGCAACACCAGGGTGAAGGACCCGCCGGTCCCGGCAACGACCCCATCGAAGGTATGCCGGGTGACCGGGTTCCACGCTCTTGCTCCGGGCGGGAGGTCAGTGATGTTCGTGTACCAGGCGGCCTCATAGCCCAGCAGACGGACAACACGTTCCGCCGCTCTTCGGGCGTGGGCGCGGTCTCGGCGTGCTGGGCCCGGGAACACGAGGTTGTAGGTCGCCAGGTAGGTCAAGAGCTCCGCTGCGCGCTCAGCGTCGATCTGCAAGAGTGCGTCGTCGATCTCTACTGGTGTGTCCGGGCCGACTGCGCCTTCCACTGCATACAGCTTCCAAGCCTCTTCAGCCTCGGCGGCCACTTGGCGAACGAGTTCCCGAACGGATCCGTCGGCCTCGTCGACCACACGCCCGAAAACCCCGTCTTCTCGCGACAATGAGCCCGTAAGAGCGCACAGTTCCGCAGCTACGTCCACCCTGCCATTCTCTACTGGTCCAGCTCCGACCCGGTCACGGCTATGCAGCAGCGTGCGATCGGGCGGTGAGTGTCTAACTGCGTGACAACGCCGACGGACAGCGGCGGACAAGCGCGGACGCCCCTGGACCATCGCCGCAGGTGAGAGACGCACCAGCCCAAGGCCGAGCACCCATCAAAGTTGCTTCGGGACGAAGAGGTCGTGGGTTCAAATCCCGCCACCCCGACAGTGAAGTACCAGGTCAGGGGCCTGATCCACCAAGTGGATCGGGCCCCTGACGGGTTTCTGGAGATCCTTTGACGAAATGTGGGAGACGATCTTGGTCGGGTTCTCCCAGAGGGTGACTGGTGAGGCCCTCTGAAGTGCAGCGGCTGCGGGCACTCGAACCTGCGCGTTCGCGAAAC
Source organism: Streptomyces sp. AHA2 (assembly GCF_036857595.1). NCBI lineage: Bacteria > Bacillati > Actinomycetota > Actinomycetes > Kitasatosporales > Streptomycetaceae > Streptomyces > Streptomyces sp. AHA2. The sequence goes on along the minus strand of NZ_JAUQWJ010000003.1, from coordinate 561,845 downwards.
AGCCCCGTAGTCGGGCTGGGAACACCATGCCCGCCCGCCTCAACGGCCATTAGGATCACGACACATGGCAAGCCATCGCTCAGCGCGTCCCCACGACCACGCCCGAGCACTCGCCCAGCGGGTCCGTGCCCTGCGGGAGGCCCGTGGGTGGACGCGGGAGCGGCTCGCGAAAGAAGCTGGCATCGCCGCAGGAACGCTGGCCCGTCTGGAGAGCGAGGGAGCGATCCAGCCAGGTTTCTTCACCGTCGGAGCGGTCGCCGAGGCACTTGAGGTCTCCCTCGATGAGCTCTTCCGGGAGGCCAAGGTCGCCCCTGGTCTATGGTCCGCTGGATACGAAGGCCGGGACATCGACTCTTTCGTCGCCTCTCTCCTCGACAGCCGTATCGACGTCGTGGCGGACGTACGACTCACGCCCATCAGCCGCAAGAAGGGCTTCAGCAAGACTCGGCTCGGGCAGGCGCTCGCTGTGGCCGGCATCGAGTACACCCACCTGCGTGGCCTGGGCAATCCCAAGGACAACCGGGCGCCGTTCTGGGACGGCCGACTCGACGTGGGCCGGGCTCGCTTCCGCGGTTTGCTGCGGTCCGATGGGGCACAGGCCGACCTCGATCGCCTTGCCGAGCAAGCTCGGCAGTCGCGTGTCGCCGTGCTGTGTTTCGAGAAGGACGAGAGCCGCTGCCACCGGCAGGTCGTCCTGGAGACGGTCCGTGAACGGGCCGCCGTACCCGTACTTCCGCTGGCCTGACTTCGCCCCTCGCCGCCGCACGCGCTCTTGCCGGTGGCGCATGCCTCTCCTCCAATCGGATCCGGGAGATCAGTGGAGGGGGCGACCATGGGATCGCGGAATCGGCAGCGCGCAACGATCATGATCACGGTCAAGACGTATCCCGAGCTGTCCAACAAGTACCGCGAGACCAGCTGTGTGGCCGGCATACGCCTCGACCAGGGCGAGCCACAGCATGTACGGCTCTTCCCGGTGCCCTTCCGGCTCCTGAGCGAGGAAACCCAGTTCTCCAAGTACTCGATCATCGAGGTCGACGTCGAGCCGCACCGTCCGGAGCGAGACTCACGCCCGGAGAGTCTCCGGCCCGACCTCGACACCTTGGAGATCGTGGGTGAGGTGCCGTCCGACGGCGGTTGGAAGAAGCGGTACCGGTATGTCGAGCCGCTGGTCGCACCGTCGCTCTGCGCCATCAAGCGGGATCAGGAGCAGCGAGGGACCTCCCTCGGCGTCTTCCGGCCTGCCGAGATCACCCGCTTCCGGCTGGAGCCCGCGGAGCCCTGGTCTGCCTCCAGAGCTGCACTGGCCAACCAACTCGACCTTTTCGAGCAGGAGTTGGACCCGCTGGAGTGGGTGCCACTCGACCTCCGCTACAGCTTTCGCTGTGCCGATGACGACTGCCCGACCCACGACATGGGGCTGAAGGACTGGGAGGCCGGCCAGTCGTACCGCAAGTTCCTGCGCAAGTACGGCGAGCGCGGGGTCCGTGATGCGCTTCGCGAGCGCTGGTACAACCGGATGTGTGCCTCGAACCGAGCCGTTCACTTCTTCGTGGGTAACATCGCGGCCCATCCCAAAACGTTCATGCTGCTGGCCGTCTTCTACCCGGAGCGGAAGGTCATCGAGTACGTACAGGACAGTCTGTTCGGTGAGTGACGAACTCCTGCCGGGGTTTCAGGCGGACTTCAGGAGCTGCGTCGGCAACTGCTGAGGCGACGCGGATGGCTCACGCCAAGTGGTGTAGCTGATCAGGTACCCGGAAGGTGCTGGTCACCGCCGCATCGACGCTGCTCGGGGCCGCCGTGGCGCTGACGGCCGGTCAGCCGGGCACGACGCCGGGCTGTGTTCCCGTGGCGTCGCCTGCGCGCGGTTCACCGGAGCGTTTCGAGCAAGGTCGCTTAGACCACGAGACGGGACACGACAGCGACGCCCCCTCTGCACTGGAACCGCGCGGACTTCGCTACCCGTCACCAGGCCATCTCAGCGCGCGCCGTACGCAAGACAATCCTCGGCCGCTGGCTGCGGACCGTGTGGATTCACTTCAAGTCAACGTCTCTCGCCGGATGTAGATACCGGTGAGCCGCCGACAGACGTGGCCGTGATCACGTGTAGTGACTCAGCCAACTTGCCTTATAAGCAGACGTGTCAGAGAAAGAGCACCTGTAGGTTCCCGTGTGACCACTTGTGATCGTTCGTAGGGGGAACCTTGTCGTGTTCGCGCGCGAGATTCTTGGCCTCGGCATGCGCCGGGGTCACCGCACTCACCATCGTCGGCACCGCCCCGTCCGCGAATGCCGCCGCACCCAAGGAAGCCTGCACCGGCCTCTACAACGCCCGGATCACCTTCTGGGCGATGACGTGCAGTCAGCCGGGCGAGCCGATGATCGGCGGCTTCGCCACCTGGCGCAACACACCGATCACCTTCGATCAGGTCGACACCGGGTCTACGACCGTGCAGGCGGCCAACTACATGCGTGTCAGCCCGAACACGTCGAGCGGTCCGCTGGCTCCCAACATCGAGATCGGCCTGTACGCGGAGAAGACGGGGAAGACCACCCACACCTACGGGCCACGCTGGTCGGAGCTGACAACCAGCGGTGGTCGCACGACAGCCATCAAGGCCGGGGTCAACCCGACCAAGCCGGACAAGCGCAACCACACCTACATGACCGTCCGGCAGGACAGCGGCAACCAGTGGGATGTGCTCTACGACTTCAACAAGGTCGGCTCCACCACCAAACAGCTCAAGGTGCTGGGCGGTAACACCAACCGCATCGACGTCGGTCTCGAGGTGATGGGACCGAAGTACATCAACGTCCCCTCGATCGCGAACCGTACGCAGTTCATGACCGGGAACAAGGTGTGGCAGCAGGTGGCGACGCCCAACGTGGCCAAGTCCGTCACGCTCCCCGTGTGCAGCACGACCCACAAGCCGCCGAACTGCTTCACCACCAAGCTGACCGACAACAGCAAGTTCACCCAGTGGACCGTGAGCAAGCCGCGCCGGCAGGCCGCCGCCACTGCCTCCCCGGCTGCCGCCACCGCTGCCCCGACGCACAGTCGGGACGCTGCTGCGGCCGGCCTGCCCGCCACGTTCAACGGCGTGGACCAGCAAGCTCTGCAAGCCTGTCTGGAGAACGACCCCGACAGCTGCCTGGCCAGCGTGCCTGGCCTATCCGAGTGCGTGGTCACCGTACGGGTCTGCAACGCCGCCGCCGTGCCGTCCGGTGGGCCATCGGAGGAGGCCGCAGCTGCGGACATATCGGCTTCTGACATCCGGGCCCGAGCTGCAGCCGCCTTCGGCGTCCCCAGTGACGCCCTCGCCGTCAAGCCGCCCACCTCACCCTCCGCGACGAAGCCTCACCTGCACGCGGCCGCCAGCAGCAGCGGCGACGGAGCCTGGACGGTGACCTCCGCCAGCTCCACCCCCGGATTGCAGCGCACCGACCGTCGCTTCGACGGCTTCACCGCCCGCTACTCCGCGCACACCGGCGCACTGCTGGAGGCGTGCTGGGGCGACCTCTGCGATGCCTCGTGATCACCATGTGCCGCAGAAATCCCGCCGCTTCCGCACGCCAGCAAGGAGTCCACTGGTGAAGATACGCACCGCACTCATACGTCTCGCCCGCGTCACCGCCACCACGGCGACCTTGACACTGCTCACGGCGGCCACCAGCACAGCCGCCCACGCCGCGGTGCCCCCGAACGACCCGGCTCCCGAGGGCACGGTGTTCGTCGACGCCGCTTCTCTCCCCGCCGAGGAACTGCGTGGCCTCGGCCAGCCCATCCCGTACGCCGAGTACGCCCGATCCCACGGATCGAAGTCCGTGGCGCGGCAGGCGGTGGCCGACCCGGCTCCCGGCGACCAACAGGACCTGCGAGAGCAGTGTGCCAACCACGCGGCACAGGCGAAGACTGCCACCGGGTGGGTCAAATCCCGCTTCGAGAGCTGCCAGAAACGTCCATTTGACCTGGTGCTGCGTGACATCAGGGGTACGACCACGCTCGGCCGCCTCAAGTTCGACCAATGGGTTCTCGGCTTCGCCTACGACGGCAGTCGGCGCGTGGACTATGTCGCCAGCATCGAGAACATATGGGTCGAGCCGATACCCACCGAAGATGCCACGAAGTGGCGGATCGGCCAGCACTTTCACCACAGCATCAACGCATCCAAAAGCGATCCGGATGCCAAGGTGACCGCGCCGCAGACCGTGAACCGCGATGAGCTCCTCGGCGTGTGGGACACCAAGCCCCACTGGAACCTCACCTACACCTCCCCGGACAAAGGCGCCTTGTTCGACCAGGGCAACCAGCAACGCGTCCTTTCGACCGTCACGATGGACCTGAGCGCTAGCTCCCCCAACTCCGCCCCGTTCTTGGAAGGCAGCAACGTCTACAACTCCGGCGTCCGCTATGACTACGCCGGTAAGGTCGCGGGCAAGTACAAGGGCACCGTCTTCACGAAGGCGCGTGTGGAACTCGTGATGAGTCAGAAGGACTCGGCGGTCAACGAGAGCGCCGTGCACATCTACGACGCCCTGAACCGCCCCGAGCGCACCTTCCCCTCCTGGCCCGGGAAGAGCGTTCCGGGATCGAAGGAACCCCTGCGCCGAGTCGTCGATCCGAAGAAGATCGAAGACAATCGCGCGGCGTCCATCAAGGAATGCAAGAAGGTGTGGGGGGACTACGCCGGCAGCGGCCTGGAGTGCGACGAGTACCCCTTCGCCTCCACCAAGGAAGGATCCACCAAGGGCGACAACCGCTTCTCCGTCCGGCTGATCGACGGCAAGGACAACCGCAAGGGCGGAGAGCGCCTCAACGAGATGTACACCCTCAACCGCATCCTGGACGGCGACCCCTTCTACGTGAAGATCACCAACTAGCAGGAAGACACCACTGACCATGGCGCTTCTCGCCGAACACAACGTCACCGCTACCCCCGGCCGCCGCGTGCTGGAGGTCTACGACGCGAACGCCTACCTCGGCGACGAAGCAGCCATGGACGCCGCGGAGACACAGGTGGTGGCCGGCAACGGCTACCACCTGTACCTCCTCAGCCTGCAACCGGACATGGAAGTCCAGATGACGATCCGCATCTGGGACACCCCACCCACCCCGCCCGCCGAGGCCGAGGGCCACACCGACGTCAGCGTCGAATCCGAGACAGGCATCCTGGTCGTCGGCCAACTCGACCGCGGACCAGCCGACGAGATCACCCTGCCCTGCCCCGGCGTCTATGAAGGCCACGCCTGGTGGCAGAACCGCCAAGCAGCAGCCGACTACTACAACACCACCCTCGACCAACTCACCGACGACTCCCCCGAAGACCAGCTCACCGAAGCCTGGAACAACTGCCCCGTCACCGAACGCTACGTCCTCGACCTCGCCTGCACCCGCGAGCTTGACCCCGTCGATGAAGACGACCTGTGAAGCTGGTCGACGGACACGCCGAGGTGGGGCGCCAGGGTGTAGACGACCTGACCGGGCTCGGTGAGCGCCGCCCGTTCATACGCTGTCGCCAACAGCAGGCGGTCGATGCGGCGCCCGCCCACGGTTCGTTCGCCAGTGATCTCCTCGGGGCCCAGGACGGTGTGGTGGCCGTCCCGAGTGAGGTGCTTGTCGCCGATGCGGTGACCGGGGAACCGGATCACCCTGCGTGCAGTGATCAGCTTGCCGAGGGTGGTGCGAGAGAAATCTGGGAGAAGTTCTTCTCCCAGAACCCGAACCTCATCCGGGACGAGTAGGTCTTGGGTTCACATGCCGCCACCCCGACAGTGAACAGCAGGTCAGGCCCTTACCGGGTTCGGTAGGGGCCTGACCTGTCGTGTGTTCCGCCGGCCCGTCGGGTGCGCAACGGGGCCGGTGGGGCGTCAGTCGCACAGGGTGGCCACGACCAGGCTGTCGAAGGCCAGGTGGCCGGACTGGTGGGCCGTGACGCGGAGCACGGCGTCCTCCGTGGCGTCCTGCGGCGGGAGTCTCGTCGCCGTGACGCGGCAGGGGACGGTGAGTGACAGGGGGGCGTGGAAGGCGCTGCGCAGTTCCGTGGGCAGGACACGGTAGGGGGCGCAGGCCGCCTGTACGGCCTGGCGGGTGGCCTCCAGCAGGACCATGCCGGGCACGTCGTGCGTGGGGTGGTCGAAGAGCACCGGGTGACCGGGGTCGATGCGCAGGTCCCAGGACAGGCCGCGGCGGCCCGCGGCGGAGCCGGGGACGCCGAGGACGACGTCGCGTTCGTCGAGACGGCCCACGATCGCCGGCGGGACGGGGGGCGGCAGGGGCGGGTACCCGCCGCCCTCCGCCGCGGCGGGGTCGCGCGGGGCGTCCACGCGCAGGGTGAGGCGGCCCGCGCCGGCGAAGTCGCCGTCGCGCAGCAGGTCGGCCTCCAGGGTGAGCGCGGTGAGGGTGCCGTCGCTCCGCCGGACGTCCGCGGCCGTCGCCTCCACGTGCATCTCCGCGGGCCGGGGGCCCAGCAGCACGGCGGCCGGGACGATCTCCATCTCCTGGTCGGCGATAGCGAAGTGGTGGTCCGCCGGGACCCCGTAGTACGTCTGGCCGACCAGGACGGACGCCTGGCGCAGCGTCTCGACGGCGAGCAGCGGGTCGTACCAGACGCCCGCCACGGGTGCGTAGAAGTGGTGGCCGCGCGGCCACTGCGCGCCCAGGCGGAAGGTGTCCGGGCCGAGCCGTCGCCAGTCGGTGATCAGCACCTCGGCGACCGCCGTGCGGTCGACGAGATGGCGCGGTGCGGTCCGGACGAAGCGGAGCTCGGCCTCGCCCCTGGCATCCGGCGGCAGGGGCAGGGTGGGTGTGGGGTCGGTGAGGGACACGCGGGTTGCCTTTCTCGTGGGCGTCGGCACGGGCGCGTACCGGACCCTGCCGAGCGCTTGCCTGGTCCTGCCGGGGCCGGCCCGGGTCCGGGGCCGGCCCGGGTCCGGGGCCGGCCCGGGTCCGGCCTGCACGGCTCGCGCCCGGGTCGCGACGGGCCGGGTGCCCGGACCGACCGGGCGGACGGGCGGGCCGAGGACGCCGGTGGCCTCGGCCGGGCGCCCGGCCGTCGATGCGGCGACGGAGAGACGGCGACAGCGCCTGCGCCTGCGCGACGAGCTGCGGCGGGCGACGCGGGGGGCCGGGGTGGGCACCCCGGCCGTGCGTCAGGCCGCTGCCAGGGCCGTGAAGCGGCCGGCGTGGAAGACGAGCGGTCCGGCCTGCTCCGTGAGGGCGCCCTCCAGAGCCTCGGCGATCACCAGTTCGTGGTCGCCCGCCGGGTGGACCGTGCTGATGCGGCAGTCGAGCCAGCCCAGGCCGTCGGCCGGGATGGGGTGTCCGGCCCGGGTCGAGGACCACCGGCCGGTGGCGAACCGGTCGGCGCCCTTGGTGCTGAACAGCCGGCACAGGTCGGCGTGTCCGTCCCCGAGGATCGTGACGGCGAACGAGCCGTGCTCGCGGATGGCCGGCCAGGTCGAGGAGGTGTCCGCGGCGCACAGGGCGACCAGCGGCGGGGTCAGGGAGACGGAGGTGAAGGAGTTGACCGCCATGCCCTTGGGGCCCTCGGCGGTGTCTGCGGTGACCAGGACCACTCCCGTGGTGAACCGGCCGAGTATGTCGCGGAACGAGCGTTGCTCCAGCATGAGTTCTCTCCGATGGCGTGCGGGCGGGCAGGCGTACGTGTGTGCAGGCGTGGCACGGGTGGCGGACGTGGGACCGTGGGCCGGGCGCGGGTGGTGGGCGGCGAACCCCGGGGTGGGGGCAGGGGGTTGTGTGCCGGGTGGCCCGGTGCGTGAGTGGTGGGTGACGGGTGCGAGGCCGGGGGCCTTCCTGCGGGTCGGGGGTGTCGTGCGGTGCGGGCCGCGGTCCGGCCCGTGGCAGGTTCCGTCGTTGTGCCGTGTCGGCGGCTCCCGTCGTTGCGCCGTGCGGACGGCTCCCGTGGTGGGGCCGTACCGGCTCCCGTGGTGGGGCCGTACCGGCTCCCGTGGTGGGGCCGTACCGGCTCCCGTGGTGGGGCCGTACCGGCTCCTGTGGTTGGGCCGTGCCGGCTGCCGCCACCTGCCGGTCGCCGTCGTTCCGGCGGTCCGCCGGCCTCCGCGGCCCCGCGGCTACCGGCGGTCCACCGGTCCGTCGGCTCCTGGTCCCGCGGCTCCCGACGGTCCACCGGCGCCCTGACCCCGCTGTTCCCCGCCTCCCCCGGTCGCCCGCCTCACCCGATCCCCCACTCCCGACTCCCCACTCCCGGCTCCCGGCTCCCGCCGCGTCGTACCGGTCGGCCTCCCCGGTCGGCAGCGGTGGCCCTCGGCCGGTGCCGACCGGCCCCCGTACCCACCCCGGCGGGACGGGTGACGGGCGTGCCCGGCCGGCGGCAGGTGGGGCGCTACTTGCCGCGGGCGGCGATCGCGAAGTCCACCGCTTCCTGCGGCCGGGCCGCCGAACCGGTGATGCGCGGGGCGACGTAGCGGGCCAGCAGCTCCATGCTGCGGTTGGTCTTCTCCCACGACGTCCAGTCGGCGACGTAGACGAGCAGTGTGCCGAACCCGCCGGTGATCTCGTGCAGCCGCTCGATGCCGGCGACCACGTCGTCGACGGAGCCGACGAGCGCGCCGCCCGCCTCGACGCGGGCCTCCAGCGCCCGCTCGCGGGGCACGTCGGGGCTGAGCACGTCGCGGCCGGCGGCCTTGCCGAAGTACTCGAACAGCCAGCGGTCGTAGCCGTCGCGCACGTCCGCGTACGCCTCCTCGCGGGTCTCCGCGACGTGCACCGGCAGGGCGATGCGCCACTTGTCGCGGTCCAGCGTCTGCCCGTGCTCGGCCGCCGCCTCCTCGGCGTACTTCCACTGGTGGGCGAGGTTGATGTGGGCGGGCGCGCCCGGCGTCAGCAGGGCGAAGGGCAGGGCGAACGAGGTCATGCTCAGCCCGTACCGCCCGATCAGCCGGGGGCTGGACTGCGAGGTGCCGGACGTGGCGACGGCGACCTCGATGCCCTGCGGGCTGAAGCGGGGCAGCTGGAGCTTGGCGTCGCGCAGGTCGAACCAGTCGGTCTGCTGGGTGATGCGCTCCTCGCCGTTGACGAGTTCCAGGACGGTCGGCAGGGCCTCCTCCAGGCGGCGGCGCTGCACCGGCTGCTCCAGGCCGAACATCTTGGCGTCGAAGGGGACGCCCGGCCCGACGCCCAGGATGTAGCGGCCGCGGGTGAGGTGGTCGAGGTGGACGGCCCGGCTCGCCACGTGGAAGGGGTGGTGGCCGGACAGCGGTACGACGCCGTGGGCCAGCTTGATCTGGCGGGTGCGCTGCGAGGCGGCGGCTATGAGGGTCTCGGGCGCGCCGACCAGGCCCCAGCCCAGGGTGTGGTGCTCACCGAACCACGCCTCGTCGAAGTTGAGGTCGTCGACGTACTCCACGAGGTCGAGGTTCCGGCGGATCGCCAGGTGGGGGTCCTGGCCGGTCTCGTGGACGGGGGACAGGAAGAGACCGATACGGCTGTGCACAGTGAGCCTCCGAAAAGAGTCGCGGCGAAGGAGATCAGGGAGAACAGAGGAAGGGCGTCGGGCCGGCTCGCGGATGTGTCAGGCGAGCTTGTAGACCGCGTCCTTGAGCGAGCGGACCTTCTCGTAGTCGGCCGTGAGCGCGGCCTCGTCCGGTGCCGTGAGGTACACCCGCATGGAGCTGGTCAGCAGGTCGACGGTGGGCCTGATGCGGGAGCCGGGCGCGAACTTGACCGCCGTGCAGAACACGCTCTCCAGGGAGCGGATCTCCGCCACGGCCGTCTCGTCGACGGCTTCCACCACGCCGTCGAGGGCGGTCGGGGTGTTGTAGACGACGGCCGGCTGCAGCCGGGTGTACGTGCGGCCGCCGTGGTGTGCGCGGAACTCGTCGGGCCGGGTGTACGCCTGGGCGGTGAGCGCCGCCTGGTTGTGGCCCAGGCACACGTCGTGGAAGGGCGCGTTGATGTTGCCGTTGAGGCGGGTGCCGATCTCGACCAGGACGGGGCCCTCGTCGGTGACGATGACCTCGGCGTGGGCCGGTCCCCAGGCGACGCCGAGGGCGGCGAGGACCTGGTCGACGTAGCCGGTGAGGTCGGCGACCAGCGGGGTGGTGTCGGGGTCGGCGAGCAGGTCGCGGTTGTAGATGTTCTTGCCGGACGGCAGCAGCGTCTTCTCGTACTCCCAGACGCCGCAGGCGTAGCGCTCGCCGCCGCAGCTGACGGTGTCGACGATGTACTCGGTGCCCTTGAGGTAGGACTGCACCAGGATCTCGGTGTTGGTCAGGCCGAACATGTTCGGGGCGTCGAGGACGGCGTGGGCGGCGGCGCGCACGGCGTCGGGGCCGTCGCAGACGACGACGCCGTCGGAGGCGGCCGAGCTGAGCGGCTTGACGACCACCGGGTAGCTGCCGTGGTCCTCGGCCCAGGCCACGGCCTCGTCCGGGTCGGCGGTCTTGAACTGCCGGGCGCAGCGCACACCGGCCCGCCGCAGCGTCTCGGTCATCTCGTACTTGTCGCGGCGGGCCGGGGAGAGCGCCGAGCCGTTGGAGGGGACGCCGATCGCCTCGCTCAGCCGGTCGGCGAGCGGCACGGACGACTCCTGGCCGGCGATCACGCACACCGGGTCCAGCGCGCGCAGCGTCTCGACGAGGGCCGCCTCGTCCGAGGACACGATGTTCTCGCGGTACGCGGTGAGGTCCGGCGGCGCCATCGCGGGGATCAGCTCGGGCGTGCTCTGCACGTGGACGACGTCCGTGCCGTACGCGGCGAAGGCGACGGGGTAGAAGTTGCCGGCGGAGTAGCCGTCCACGACGACGGCGACGGGGCGCCGGTGCGGTCCGGGGGGTGTGCTGGTCATGCGTGGGCCTCCGACACGATCGGGGATGTGGGAGCCGGGCGGGGGGAGCCGGTGGCGGGCGCGGTCTCGGCCCCGATGAAGCCGGCCAGGCGGGCGACGCCTTCGCGGATCGCGGCGGGCGTGAGGTTGCTGAAGCCGAGGCGCAGGGCCCGCTCGCCGCCGCCGTCGAGGTGGAACATGCGCATCGGCGCCCAGCTGACGCCGTGGTCGCGGGCGGACCGCTCCATGGCGGCCAGGTCGGCCTCGAACGGCACCTCGACGACCAGGAAGAAGCCGCCGCGCGGCCGGTTCCAGCGCACCTGGTGCTCGGCGTAGCGCTCGGGCGGGAAGTGCGCGGCGAGGGCGTCGAGGGTGGCGGCGAGCCGCTCCTGGTAGACGGCGGCCAGGTCGCGGGTGGCGGAGCGCAGGTCGTGACCGGCGTCGACCAGGATGCCGCCGATCGCGGCCTGGGAGAGCGAGGAGGAGCCGACGGTGAACATCGCCTTGGCCTTGGACAGTTCCTGGGCGAGCGTGCGCCGCACGCCGTCCTCGCCGACGACCGTGCGGTCACCGACCAGATAGCCGAGGCGGGCGCCGGGGAACGCGGACTTGGCGAACGAGCCGAGGTAGACGACGTCGCCGCGGGTGTCGAGGGCCTTCAGCGTCGGCAGCCGTTCGTCGTCGCTCGCGAACAGGCCGTACGGGTTGTCCTCGAGGATGGTGAAGCCCTCCTCGGCGGCCAGTTCCAGCAGTCGCCGGCGCGCTTCGAGCGGGACGACGGTGCCCGAGGGGTTGGAGAAGTCGGGGACCAGGTACAGCGCGGCGGGGCGCCGGCCCTCGGCGCGGACGGCGCGCACCGCGGCGGCCACGGCCTCGGGTTCGAGACCGCTCGGCCCCTCGGTGATGCCCTTGACGGGGATGTCCAGCATGCGGGCGGCGCCCCGGATGCCGACGTAGGCCGGGGACACGCACAGCAGGACGTCGTCGGGCGAGCGGAACAGCCCGCGCAGGGCGATGAGGGCCGCCTCCTGGAAACCGTGGGTGATCATCACGGCCTCGGGCGGCACCTCGATGCCCTCGTCCTGCGCGAGCATGCGCACGACCTCGTCCTGGATGAAGCCGTTCACGGGCCCGTACTGGAAGTGCAGGCGGGTGACGCGCTGCTCGGGGACGCCGTTGTCGCGCAGGTGGGTCAGGTACCGGTTCACGTAGTACGAGAGCTTGGCGAGGTCGTGCGTGCCGTCGTGGGGTGCGCCCGAGGAGAACGACAGGGCGTCGGGGAACTTCATCGCCGTCTCGCTGAGCAGGCGCATGGAGTCCATGTCCGGGTCGACGATGCCGGCGTGCAGCGCTTCGCGGCGAAGGGCGGTGTCGGGCTGGACTGGCGTCACGAGCACGTCAGTTGCTTCCTTCCGGGGCTGGGGAACGGGAGGGGCGGCCGGGCGGGGCGCGGCGCGGTCAGGCGGCGGAGGGCTGCGGCGCGGCGAGCCACGCGCCCTTCCCGGGGGCCCACCGGCGGATGCGGACGCGGCAGACGATGCCGCCCTTGACGTAGGGCTCGGCGTCCAGGATCTGCTGCAGGCGCGGGAGGTCGTCGGCCTCGTAGACGAGCAGGCCGCCGTTGACGTCCTCGAGCGGGCCGGCGAGCAGGAGCACGCCGCGGTCGGTGAGGCTGCGCAGGTAGTCGGTGTGGGCGGGGTGCAGGTGCTCCCGGCCCTCGCGGTCGACGTTGTACTCGAACTCGACGACGAAGGTCGCCATGGATGCCTCCTGGGGTGCCCGGACGAGTGCCGGGCGGTTGCGGGCGGTTGCCGGTGGGGCACGTGGAGCGGGTCCGGCACGCGGACGGCGGCCCTGGCGGGCGCGGGACGGGCCGCGCGTGCGCAGGACGGACCTCACATGTAGAGGCCGCCGTTGATGTCGATGACGGAACCGGTCGAGTAGCCGGCGCTCTCGGAGCACAGGTGGAGGACGCTGCCGACGGCCTCGGCGACGGTGCCCATGCGGCCCATCGGCAACCGGGCGAGCACGGCCTCCTTCTGCGCCGGGTCGCGCCGCTCCCAGGCGCCGGCGACCCGGTCGGTGGCGATGGGGCCGTGGGCGACGACGTTGAGGACGACACCGGTGGCGGCCAGTTCGTAGGCCATCTGCTTGGTCATGCCGATGACGGCGGCCTTGGCGGCGACGTAGGCGGCGTTGTTGAAGTGGCTGTACGTCCGGCCCCCGGCGGAGGCGAAGTTGACGATGCGGCCGTAGCCGTCGGCGGCCATGCGCGGGGCGCAGACCTTGACCGCGATCCAGCTGCTGACCACGTTCTCCAGGAACGACTGGTCGAAGTGGTCGGTGGTCAGGTCGGCGTAGCCGATCACGCGGGTGTCGCCGCCGACGCCGTTGACGAGGATCGAGGGGGCGAACCGGTCGACGATGTCGGTCAGTCGGCGCTCGGCGTCCGGGATGTCGGTGATGTCGCCGACCACGGCCTCGACCTTGGTGATCGCGGCCAGTTGCGTCGCGAGGCGGTCCAGGGCCTCGGCGTCGCGGTCGAACAGGACCAGGGTGTGCCCCTGTTCGGCCAGCTCGCGGGCGACCTCCTTGAGGATGCCGCCGGCGGCGCCGATCAGCAGGGCGGTGCGGGCGGTGTCGGGTGCGGACATGAGGGTCACCTGTTCTCTCGGGTCAGCGCTTGTGCGGGGTGCGGGGCGGTGGTGCGCGGGGCGGGTTCGGGTGCGGCGTCCGGCCGGGGCTTGGTGGTGAACCCGGCCAGGCGCGGCAGCAGGGCGAAGCCGAGCGTCACGGCGAGGCCGAGGCCGAGGGCGGTGATCCACAGCGACGCGTAACCGTGGGACCGGGCGAGGGCCAGGCCGGCGGGGCTGCCGACGACGAAGGCGGCGTTCCAGGCGAAGAAGTAGGAGCCCTGGTAGGTGCCGCTGCGGCCGGCGGGGGCCCGGTCGGCGATGAAGGTCGCGGACATCGGGGCCCACAGCACCTCGCCGAGCGTCCAGAGGACCGTGGTGACGGTGAAGGAGACGATGCCGCCGGCCAGGGCGTTGGCGCCGAAGCCGACGGCCATGAAGGCGCCGGCCAGCATCAGCGGGACGTGGGCGCGCAGTCCTCCGACGAGCCGGGGCACGAGGGGCAGCAGCACCACGGACAGCACCGCGTTGACCGCCAGGACGAAGCCGATGTCGCCGGGGGTCAGGCCGTTGTCCCGCATGCCGAGGGGCAGGGCGGAGTTGACCTGGAGGTAGATGCAGGCCAGCAGGAAGGTCAGCAGGAGGAAGCCCAGCAGCACGGGGGTGCGGAAGGGCTCGGTGATGCCGCGCGCGGCGGACCGGAGGGCGGCTGCCGCCCCGGCGGGCCGGTCGGCGGCGGCCGGTGCGTCGGCGGGCACGGCGAACACCAGGGCCGCGTAGATCAGGCTGGAGGCCGCCCAGACGACGAACAGGGCACCGGGGCTGACCGCCAGCAGGAACCCGGACACGACCGGGCTGAGCGACATGCCGATGTTGAACCCGACGAGGAAGAGGCTGTACGCCTTCGAGAACTGCTCCTGCGGCACGATCGCCGAGATCAGCCCGGCACCGGCCGGCCGGTCGACGGACGACAGGAAGCCGGTGATCAGGGACAGCACGCAGAGCGCGGCCACATGGTCGGCGACGGCGAACAGCAGGGCCATCGCGGCGGTGACGGGCTGGGCCGCCACGATGGTGCGGCGCGGTCCGATCAGGTCGGCGACCGCCCCGCCCACCAGCCCCGACAGCACGACCCCGGCCCCGAAGAGGCCCACGACGAGCGGGGTCGTCCCGGGGGCGACGAGGCCGTCCTGCTCCAGGTAGAGGACGAGGAAGGCGGGGGCGAGCGTACCGAGCCGGCTGACGGTCTGCCCGCACCACAGCAGCCAGAACGCTTTGGGAAGGGCCATCAGGAGGGGTCCGTTCGTGTCGGGGCCGACGAGCACCCCGAGGGGTCCTGCCGGGGGCGGGGAGGGGTGGCCGGGGCGCGTGATCCGCTCGGTGCGGGCGGGGGCCCGCCCTGCGGGGGGCGGGCCGCGGGGGTCGGGGTCCGGGGGCGGTTCGGCCCGGCGCCGGTGGTCGGGACGGGCGTTCGGGCCGGGCCCGTAGAGGCCCGGGGCGGGCCGCTCGTCGCCGTCCGGGGGCCCGCCGGGGACGGGCCCGTCGCGCCGGGCACGGTCCGTGCGGGTGCGGACGGTGTGCGGGCGCCGCGGGGCGGACGGCCGGCGCGGGGGCCCCGGGCGGGACGGGACGGTGCGGCGGCGGGCGGCGCCGTGGAGCCGAGGGCCGCGTAGGCGTAGGCCGCGCAGACCAGGGTCATGTGGTGGTGCCAGCCGGGGTAGGAGCGCCCCTCGAAGGCGCGCAGTCCGAAGTCCTCGGCCAGCCGGTCGACCGTGCCGGCGGCGTCCGCGGACAGCCGTCCCAGTGCCAGCACCTCGCGGGGCGGGCGGTCCACCAGGTCGGTGAGCCAGACCCGTTCGCCGGTGCCGTCCGGCAGGTGCTCGCTGATCAGCCGGAGGGCGACGGGGAGGCCGGGGAGGCGCACCCTCCCCGTCGCCACGGCCGCCGGCCGGGGATGGGACGGCCGGGTTCGGTGGGCGGCCGTCACGTCCCGCGCCCGGACCGGGGCCGCCGCGCCCCGGTCGGCGGGGGCGCCGCGCTCGGGCACGACGGCCAGCCCGTCCGGCACGGCCAGGACGAACCGCCGCCCGCGGGCGGCGAGTCCGGCGGTCAGCGCCGCGGCGTCCGCGAATCCGGACAGGTCGGCCACGACCGGCACGGCGTCCGCGTCCGCGTTCGGTGCGGCGCCGGCGGCGGGCCGGCGCCGGGAGAAGGCGTCGACGAGGTCCAGAGCCTGGGCGCAGGCCGAGTCCCGGCCCTCACCGGCGGCGGGGACGCGGGCCCGGCCGCGCAACTCCCGGTCGCCGGACCAGGGCCCGGGCAGCAGCAGCCGCCAGTCGACGGGGACGGTGGCGCCCTCCGTCGCGAGGAACGCCCCGATACCGACCTGGCAGTTGACCGTGCGGCCCTCGCCCGGGACGAAGCGCCGGTGCACCCCGCAGGAGCGTTCGCCCCGTTTGGGCAGCACCGCGGCGCCGATGACCAGGGCGCGCGGCGCGGACCGGCGCACGGCCCAGTCGGTGAGACGGTCGCGGACCGGTTCCCAGTCCCAGGGGCTGGCGTTGACGAACTGGTGCAGCGCCTGGGCGGCCGTGGCGGAGTCCGAGACGCAGGCCGCGAGCCGCCGCACCGTCTTGCGGCCCGGCGTCACCAACAGGCCGCGGGTGTAGGCCTGGGCCCATCTGCGCTGGTCGGCGCGGGGCAGCAGGCCGAACACCTCCGCGATGTAGGTGTCGAAGGCGGCGTGCCGCGCGACGGAGCCGGCCCGGGGACGTGGCGTGGGCGTGGACAACGCTCTCACCATGACGCGTTCCCCTCCTCTGGTCTGACGGGTCGCTGCGCTCGGACCCCGTCGGTTCGAGGCCCGCCGGGGAAAACAATAAAGAGTGATCTCTTTGTTTTCAAACAGGAGTCCGGCCATGCGTGCGACTTCGTGGAGTCCGGCCCCACGCACCGCTCCCGCCTGCGGTTTCACCCGTGCACACGGACAAGGGTGGTGAGCGCCCGCTGCGGCAGCACCGCCGCGCGCAGTTCCCTCTCGGCCAGCGCGGCCCAGCGCTCACCCGGTCCCCGCGGCGAAAGAGCCAGCGTCAAGCCGCCCTTGAAGGTGGACAGGCACAGCGAGCCGCCCGGTGCTCCACCGCCGTGGCCGGTCACCGTGTGCAGGGCGGTGACCCGCGCGGCGTGCGCGCCGAGCACGGTGTCGAAGCAACCGGCGTCGACGAGGCGCAGTTCGGGCGCACGGCTCAGCGCCGCCCGCTCGACGGCCCGGCGGACGGCGGCGTGCCCGCACCGCGCCGGACGCCAGGCACGCCGGGCCGAGCACAGGGCGGCGGCGTGCGCGCGGGCCCACCGCAGAGGCTCTCCGCGGGTGCCCGCGCGCAGCCGCGTGGCGACCAGGGTCTGGACGCACCCGGGCTCGGTGATGAGTGCCCGCTCGGCGTACCGCCGCCGCAGGGACATCGCCGTGGCCACGGTGACCTCGCTGCGGCCGGTCTCCCGGGCGAGCGCGTCGGCCAGCACGGTCGTGAGGTACCCGCCGACCGTCACCCGCCGCTGCGCGCACCAGTCCCGCAGCCGGCGGCTCTCCCGGGCGGTGAGCGCCAGCGTCACGGCACCGTCCGCACGGCCGCCGGACACCGCCCCCTCACCGCGCCCCTCCTCCTGCGCGTACGGCCGGCCCGCGCCGGGGTGTGCCGTGCGCCGGGCCGGTGCGGGCGCGGGGGATCCGCAGCCGCCGCACGCGCACCCGTTGCCGGCCTCGTAGGTCAGGTCGTCGGTGTCGGGCGGCAGCGCCTCGCGGTCGGGGCCGGCGGAACCGGTGTGCGGGGTGCCGAGCAGGGCGTCCAGCAGCAGTCGCACCAGCCTTCCGGCCGAGTGGGCGTCGCCGATCGCCGGATGCAGGCTGAGGGTGAAACGGGTGGCCCCGGACGGACCGTGCCCGACGCGCAGTCCCCACAGCCGCTCCCCGTCCCCGGGCCCGGGCACCGTGTCCCCGGGTGCGTGTCCGGTCGCCGGACTCCGGAAGCACAGCTCGTCGCCCGTGCCGGCGATCCGCAGGGAGAGCAGCGGCAGCCGTCCCGCCCACCGCCGGACGGCCCGCTCCACCCTGTCCGGCGGGAACCGCCCGTCCACCGTGAAGGAGGTCGTGATCCGGCCGGCGCCCGTGAGGGCGTGGGCGTGCGCGAACAGGGCCTCCGTGTCGCTGAGTCGGCGGACGCGGTCGCCGCCCCCGCGTGCCCTCCCGTCCCGGGTCACGACGCCTCGCGCCGGGGGGACGCGAGCGCCGGGGAGGCACATCGCACGGTGTTGGACAGGGTCACCCCGTGGCTGGTGAAGTCCAGCGTGACCCGGTCCCGGTCGGCCATGCGATGGCCGCCGTGGAAGCTGCTGCGGTCGGCGCCGATGTAGACGTAGTGCACCCGGCCGGGGGTGAGCAGGGCGTCGTGCGCGAACAGTTCGGACATGATGGCGTCGAGCCCGTAGTGCAGGGCCTTCGTGCCGGTGGTGAACTCGCCCCGGTACCGCGTCTCGCCGTCCCGCTCGATGGTCACGCGGCCGGTGACGTGCCGCGGCGGTTCGCCGGGGAACAGCCACGGCGCGACGGCCGCGTCGCACAGCTTGGCGTAGGAGAGATGGCCCCGGTGGCGCCGGAAGCGGCCGATGTCGGTGAGGTCGTTGCCGAAGGTGTGGCCGACGTACCGGGGTGTGCCGTCCGCGGCCGTGACGTAGACGAGGACGATCTCGGCCTCCTCGGTGAGCGCGACCGCGCCCGCGGGTGCCCGCAGGTCCTCCCCGGAGGTCCTCAGCACGTCGCCGAGGCCCTTGAGGAACCAGTTCGGCTGGGACGGGGTGTCCGCGTCCACCTTGACGTTGTGGGTCTGCATGAAACCGCCGACCATGGCGTCACCCGGGTGCTCCGGCAGCAGCGGCGGCCGGAAGGACACCTCGCCGAGGGCCTCCGCCGGGACGGTCACCTGCTCGGCGCCGGCGAGGAGGGCCGCGGGATCCAGGCCCTCGGCCAGGGCCTGCGCGAGGCGCCCGCCCGGCAGCGGCACGAGGCGCAGGGGCTCGCCGGCCCGGGGCAGGCCGAGGCCGGCGTGACGGCGGCCCTGGTAGGTGCATTCGAACAGTACGGTCATGGAGTTCCAGCCTTTCGGGCACGGGTGAGGGGCGGGTGCGTGCGTGGCGGGGAGGGGAGTGCCGGTGCGGAAGGCGGCCGGTCTCAGAGGTCGGCGACGGCCCAGCGCTCCGCGAACGGGGCGAGTTCCATGCCCCAGCCGGTGCCGCCCGCGGGCGACAGGGTGTTGGTGTGCCGGTCGACGGCCGGGGGCGGGACCACGATCATCTCCGGGAAGAAGCGGTCGGACTGGCCGGCCTCGACGGTGAGCGCGTCCGGGTGGCCGAAGGCCAGGGCCCGGCCCGCGTTGATCAGCGGGCCCACCTCGGCCACCTGCACGCCGAACTGGTGGCCGAGACCGTGCTCCCGCGCGTAGGCGACGAGCCGGGCGGCGGGCAGCGGTCCCCCGTTCTTCGACACCCGGACGTTGAACGCGTCGCAGGCCCCGGACTCGACCGCCGTCCGGGCGTCACGGGCGGTGCACACCGATTCGTCCAGCATGATGCGCACCCCGCCGTCGCGGCGCAGCGTGCGCAGCGCCTGCCAGGACTTGCGGGGCAGCGGTTCCTCGACGTAGTCGGCACCGGCCTCGTCCAGACGGCGGGCGTGGCGGACGCAATCGGCCGGGGTCCAGCTCATGTTGGCGTCGACCATGACCGGCACGCTCTCGCCCAGCTTGTCGCGGATCGTGCGGACCGTGCGGGCGTCGCGCTCGATGTCGTCCGATGCCTTGACCTTGACGAAGTGGAAGGGCCCCCGGGTGGCGAGGAACTCCTCGGCGTCCAGGCTCAGATCCAGCACCTGCGACACGGGCAGGGTCGCGGGGCCCGGTGACGTCCCGGGCAGCAGCGCGCGGGCGCCGGCGCCGGTGCGCCGGCCGAGCCAGTCGAGGACGGCCGTCTCCAGCAGGCACAGCAGGTTGTTGCCGCCGTCGACACCGAAGGTCCGCGCGAAGCCGTCCCGGTGCAGCAGGCCGAGCGTCTCCTCCGGGGGCCGGCCCGTCAACAGGCCGGACAGCGCGCCGAGGTCGACCTGCCCCAGGGCGGTGCGCACGCTCGCGGTGGTCTCGCCGGTGACGTACGACCGGGGCGCGCACTCGCCGATGCCGTCCGTGCCGTCCGCCGAGAGCCTCAGCACCAGGCTGTCGGAGCTGCTGCGCCGGGCCGCGGGGTGGTCGAACGGTGTCCGCATCGGCAGCTCGACGTGGTACAGCCGGGCCCGGCCGCCCTCAGGCGCCACGGTTCACGCCCCGCAGCAGGGTGTACGTCGACGTCCAGTCGACCAGGTCGTCGCAGACGTCGGTGTAGAAGAGGTAGTGCCGGTCGGTGGGGAACTTCATGATCGCGCCACGTCCGGAGACGAGGTCCTGGAAGACGCGGTGGGCGGCGTCGAGGTCGACGATCGGGTCGGTCATGCCGGAGACGAACGTGGCCGCGGGCACGTTCGGGTTCGTGCGGCTCCGGGAAAGGTAGCGCCGCTCCAGTTCGAGCAGCACGGCGCGCGAGCGGCGCGTCAACTGCCGTACGGCCAGGTCGTCGTGGTCGATGAAGTGCTGGTACTTGGCCTCGTCGGTGAAGTCGGCGGACTTCAGGCCCGCGTCCCAGGGCTCCCCGCTCCCGTCCTCGGCGAGGGCCGCGCGGGCGTCCGCGTCGAGGGTGGCGTGCATCCTGCCGAGCCAGGACGAGCAGAAGACGGCCGCGTCGTAGGGGGTCGTGAACTCCTCGTGGCACATCAGGGCGGCCAGGAAGGAGCCGCCGAGGCAGTGCCCGAAGAGGGACAGCGGTACGGTCCCGCCGATCATCTCCCGTACGTGGGCGACGGCTTGCGCGTAGTCGCCG
This sequence comes from Streptomyces sp. AHA2, assembly GCF_036857595.1. Classification (NCBI taxonomy): domain Bacteria; kingdom Bacillati; phylum Actinomycetota; class Actinomycetes; order Kitasatosporales; family Streptomycetaceae; genus Streptomyces; species Streptomyces sp. AHA2. The sequence continues at coordinate 541,447 of NZ_JAUQWJ010000003.1, read as the reverse complement.
AGGAGGGTGTCCGCGTCCGGTATCTCGTTGCGCGGGCCGGGGCTGATGCCGCTGCCGCGCCGGTCCAGGACGAAGAAGGCGATGTCGTTGTCGGCGAACCTGGGTCCCACTTCCCACAGCCACCCGGCGTGGCTCTGCAGTCCGTGGAAGTAGAAGACGGCTCCCTTGATCCGTTCCGGCCGCCACACGTGCAGGGCGAGCCGGGTGTCGCCGCAGGGCAGGTCGACGATCTCGCGGCGGGTGTTCTGCGGGGGCCTGAGGGTCTCGATCATGACGGGTTCTCCCGGGGTGAGGGGTGGTCGGTGAGGCCGTTCCGCCGGGCGGTCAGCCGGCGAGGATCTCGTCGGCGAAGGCGGTGTCCTTCTGGAAGGGCTTGTACTTGTACTGAGTGGCGTTGCCCTGCTGCCGCCGCGACTCGACGTACGCGGCGATGGCGCCCTGCGCCACGGTCCGCACGCGCAGCCCGGCGAGCCGGCCGCTGTCCCGCTTGGAGGCGTACTCGATGTTGATGACGGACAGTTCGCGGTCGATCGCGGCGGACAGCTCGCCGTCCAGTGCGGCGCCCGGGTCGGGCACCTCCACGACGACCGTGTAGGAGGGCAGTTCGTCCCAGCGCGGGCCGCACATGTACAGGCCGGTCTCCAGGCCGCCGTGCGCGAGGCCCTGCCGGATGGCCTGGGTGACCTGGCCCTCGGTGATCTTCTCGCCGGTGAAGGAGTGGAAGACGCCGTCCCGGTGCGTGAAGTGGATCCAGGGCGTGCCGTCCACGACACGGTCGACGCGGTAGATGTCGCCGGTCCACAGGCGGTACAGGCCGTTGCCCTGCGACATGATCAGGTGGTAGTCGCGTCCCGCCTCCACCTCGTCGTACAGCAGCGTCCCGATCTCCTCGCCGGCGTCCAGCAGCGTGCCGAGCGGCACCTCGGCGGGGACGAACTCGAAGTACGCCTGGCCGACGGCGAGCGGCTGGCTGTTCAGGGTGTCGTCCACGGGGATGGTGGTCACGCCCTCCGTGCCGCAGCTCATGAACGGCAGCTTGGCGACGCCGGGCAGCACGGCGTCCAGGCGCGGCCGGTACAGCTCGGCCGAGGCCGACAGCCAGCAGCTGTACAGCGTCAGCGACGGCCAGACGTCGACGAGGCTGAACTCGCCCTTGGCCAGCACCCCTTCCAGGTGGCGGGCCGCGCCCTCGTCGGGCTCGGTGCACGGCCGGCCCTCCAGGGTGCCTTCGCGCAGGTCGCGCACCAGTTGGTCACCGTGCTCGGCGATGAGGTCGCGCAGCGACACGAGGGTGCTGGGGTTGATGGCCGAGATGTAGTGCAGGTCCTTGCCGACGAGGTGCCGTACGCGGTGGTACATCCGTCCGGCGTGGCTGGTGGGCGTGCCGGGGCCGAACCAGGGCGAGTCGTACCACGGCGGGTTCCAGTCGCGGCTGTTGATCTGCGGATGCCGGTTGCTGATCGCCTGGTGCTCGACGCCGTGCACGAAGTCGAAGACGTCCTCCCGGACGGTCTGCGTGTCGAGGGTGGCCCAGGGGTGGGCGAGGATCTCGGGGTGGTGCTGGAGGTAGGTGCCCCACATGGCCTTCATGGCCGGGATGCGGTACGTCAGCAGCCAGTGCAGCGTGTACGGGACCCGCTTGGGGTTGCCGGTGGTGCCGCTGGTCTTGAGCCAGCGCAGGACCGGACTGCACGAGAGGATGCCGCCCTTGGTGCGGGTCTCGCGGTCGATCTGCTCGGCGAAGTCGTCGTAGCGCATGACCGGCAGGACCGACCGGAAGCGGGACGGGTCGGCGGCGACCACGTCGTAGCCGCGCTCCTTCCAGTGCAGCGCGCTCACGCCGATGTCGATGAGGTCGTCCAGGACGCGGGCCTGTGCGGCGCCCGGGTCCTTCAGGTCGGCGAGCAGGCCTTCGCGTGCCGCGAAGCACTCCTCGGCGAAGGGGTCGCGCCGTGCCTGCCAGTTCTGCTGCCACGGTGACGTGTGCGAGGTGTCCACTGCTGTTGTCTCCTCGGGGAAGGGCCGACGGGCCGTTTCCGGGCATGCGTCGGCGCCGCGCGGCGCGTGCGCCGGACGGTGGCGTGGTGTGTGGTGCGGGTGCTGTGCGGTGCTGGGCGGTGCTGCTGGGGGCGACGGAGCGGGGCGCCACGCCGGGGCGGGGCGATCCGCCACGGTCACGGGCGGCCGTGTGCCGTACGGGTGGTGCCGCCGGTCAGGCGGTGCGGGCGGGGGAGGCGGCCGTCGCGGGGGCGGCCTCCCCGGCCGCGAGCGCGGCCAGCTCGTTCAGGTCGTACAGGGCCTGGCGCTTGGTGCCGTAGCGGGTGATCCTGCCGCGGCGCGCCCACTGGCGGATGGTGCCCTCACGGACGCCGAGGGCGAGCGCCGCGAGCGAGGTGGGGACGCGTGCGCCGCGGGGGGCGGGGGTGCCGGTCATGCCGTCTCCTTGTCGCGCGAGGTCCGCTGTCGCCGGTCGCGGGGGGTCTGCTGTCGCTGGTTGAGCAGGAGCCACTGGCGCGGGGTCAGCACGTGCCCGGCCCCGCACATCGGTCCGCGCAGCACCAGGTCGTCGCCGCCGCGCCCGGGCAGCGACACCTCGGCCTCGCAACCGGGCTCGACGCACCGCCCGAGCGGCACCAGCGCCGGCCGGGGAGGTGCGACGATCCGGCGCAGGGCGGTGGACGCGTGCGCGATCTCGTCGGCCGCCGTCCCGGCCGCGGGAAGAGCGGCCAGGACGTCGGCGTGCCGGCCGAGGAAGGCGGCCAGCGCGGGGACGGTCCGCTCCGGCGGCTTCGGCGCGGTACCGGCCTCCTCCAGGACCAGCCGGGCCCAGAAGGCCAGCCGGACGACCGTGTCGTGCCGGGCCTGCAGCGCCTCCTCGCTCACGGGCGGCGCCTGCGGGCGGTGGCCCGTCACCCGGGGCAGCCCGGCCTGCCGGGCCGGCAGGATCAGGTGCTCCTCGCTGTCGTCGTGCAGCCCGGGCAGGGCGGCCAGATCGGCGGCGAGGGCGCGCCTGCAGGAGCCGCAGAGCCGGGCGCCGGGCAGTGCGGGCCTGCGCCGCAGCCCGTCGGAGCCGCCCGCCCGGCGGCACCGGCGTGACGCGCACGCCCGGGCGTCGGAGCCGGAGGTGGTCGGGTCTGTCGTGGTCATCGTTCGCCTCACTGGGAAGAAGGTCGGAGCGCGGCGCGCGGAGAGGGGCACCGAGCGAGGAGGAAGGCACGCGAGAGGAAGGCACGCGAGGAAGGAGGCGCGCGGCCGAGAGCTGGCGCGGGCAACAAAAAAGCGCCGCCCGAGGGCGACGCGGTGACGGTGAGGAGGAGCCCGGAAGCGGACACACTGCCTCGCGAAAGAGTGTTACACGTCTGCCGCATCAGCCGCAAGGGGTTGCCGGGGAAAGCCCGACTCGGTGTCCGCAGACGGCAGATGCCGCCCTCCCCGCGCTGTGCGGGGAAGACGGCACCGGGCGGGGAGAGCCGGTCAGCGGGGCGCCGGCACACCGAGCACCCGATCACGCAGGGCCGGGAACTCGGCACGTGTCGCGGCCACGAGCCCGGGATCCAGGTCGGCGACGAGCGTCTCCTCCCCCGCCCCCGCCTCGGCCACGACCTCGCCCCACGGATCGACGACCACGCTGTGGCCGGCCTGGGGGACCCCGGCGTGCTCCCCCGCCGTGCCGCAGGCCAGGACGTACGCCTGGGACTCGACGGCCCGGGCCCGGGCCAGCAGCGACCAGTGCGCCCGGCGCGCGGCCGGCCATCCGGCGGCGACGAGGAGCAGTTCGGCCCCGGCGTCCACCAGCAGCCGGAACTGCTCGGGGAAGCGCAGGTCGTAGCAGGTGGCCAGACCGGCCGTCGGGCCGTCCCCGAGCGGGGCCGTGACCGCCTGCTCGCCCCGGCCCAGCAGGGCCGCCTCTCCCCGGTCGAAGCCGAAGCGGTGGATCTTGCGGTAGGTACGGTGCAGCCGGCCGTCGGGCGCGAAGACGAGCGAGGTGTTGAACAGGCCGCCCTCCGGCGCGCGTTCGACGATCGAGCCGGCGTGCAGCCAGACCGCGGCGGCGGCGGCGGCCGTGCTCATCTCCCGGGCCGTCGGACCGTCCAGCGGCTCGGCGTGCGCGCCGAACGCGTCGAACGCGAACGCGCCGACCGGCCAGAGTTCGGGGAGCATCACCAGGTCGGCGGTGCGCTGTTCACGCACGAGGGCGGCCGCGCGGGCCCGCCGCTCCTCGGCCGGTTCCCCGGGTCGTACGGCGATCTGCAGCAGTGCGGCGCGCACGGTGTCTCCGTTTCCTTGGGCGTGCGGGGTCGGGTGGACCGGTGGTCAGCGCAGGTGGGAGGCGCCGTTGACGTCGAGCACGGCGCCGCTGCACCACTCGGCGCGGGCGCTGCTGAGCCAGGCCACCGCGGCCGCGACGTCCGAGGGGACGGCGATCCTGCCGAGCGGGCTCTGGCGGCGGACGGCCTCCTCGGCGTCACCGGCCAGCATGGGTTCGGTCAGGTCGGTGCGGACGACGCCCGGGGCCACGGCGGACACGGTGATGCCCAGCGGTCCGAGGGACTGGGCGAGCGACTGGGTCAGGGCGTGCAGGGCCGCCTTCGTCGCGCCGTAGGCGGGCGCGTCGGGCTCCCCGCGGTAGGCGCCGCGGGACCCGACGTTGACCACGCAGGCGCCCTGCGGTCCCTGGATCCGGTGCCGCAGATGGTCGACCAGGCACCAGATCAGATCGGCCGGACCGTACAGGTTGACGTCGACCAGGCGCCGCCAGGAGGCCTGCCAGTCCTCGAAGGAGGTGGTGGCCACCGGCTGTTCGGCGTACAGGCCGGCGTTGTTGACCAGGACGTCCACCGTGCCCAGCTGCTCGACGGCCGAACCGATGATCTCCCGGGCCCCGCCGGGGGCCCCGACGTCGCCGGTCACGAGGGCGTGGCCGCTTCCGGGCAGGGAGTCGAGCACGGCCTTCGCGGCGGTCGCGTCGGCACGGCAGTGCACCGCCACGCGGTGCCCGGCGGTGGCGAGTTCGGTGGCGATGGCGGCCCCGATGCCCCGGGAGGCACCGGTGACGAGCGCGCAGCGTCGAGTCATGGAGTGAGCTCTTTCGTGAGGGGATGAACAGGGTGCGCGGACCGGGCCTACGAGGAGCGCGAGGGTTCGGGGCGCGTGGCGACGGCGGCCGGGCGTCTGTCCACGCCGGGCAGCGGTCCGGGCACCAGCACCAGGGCCCACAGCCGGACCAGTTCGGTCTGCACGTCCCGGCCGGGACGGCCCGCCCGCAGTGCGGCCTCGGCGCCGGCCGTCAGGTAGACCGCCAGCAACTCCAGCCTGTCGGCCAGGGCTTCACCGCCGTGAGCGGGCATCTTTCGGGCCGGGGCGACGAGTTGGCTCAGGGCACCGCGCCAGACGGTGTGCCAGCAGGGTGTGACGGCCTGCTCGCGGGCCAGCCGGGCCGCCGCCCGTACGGTGACCTCCTCCTCCAGCAGCCGGGCGATGACGAAGGTGAACTCGGCGACCGGCGGGAGCGCTTCGGCCGGCGCGAGGCACGCCAGGGCCCGGCGGGTGAGGAGTTCGGCTTCGCGGCAGACGGCGGCCGCCAGGTCCGCCTTGGCGTGGAAGTGGAAGGTCAGGGCTCCCATGGTCACGCCGCAGGCCCGGTGCACGGCGGACAGAGAGGTGCCGGCGTAGCCCTGCCGGTCGAACTCCTCGGCCGCCGCCGCGAGCAGCGCCTGACGGGTGCGTTCCGCTCTCACCTGCTTCACCATGGGCTTGACCTCGGTATCCATCGCGGGGACTGAATCCCACGGGCCGCCCGGACGGCGGTGCGCGCTCCACGTGCCCGGGGAGGGCCCGGCGGGGGCTCCGGCCCCGCCCGCGCGGGGGGACGTCGGCAGCCAAACGGGCCCGGTCCTGCGAACGTACCGCCGGGCACCGCCCACGGCTCCGGCCGCGCACGAACCCGGAACGGCTTGGCCAAGTCGGGCGGAATCTCCCCGGCTTCCTCCCCGGCTCCCCCACGAACCGCGGTGCCCCCGGCCGCGGCTGCGGGCCACTGCGGCACCACGGCGGGCCGCCCGGTCCGCCGGTACCAAGACGCGGCTCAGTTCGGCTGCGGCTGCAGTTGCCGTCGGTACCAGGGGGCCGCCGCTGCCAGGCGGTACAGCGGTCCGGGTCCCGGGGCGCAGCGGGCGAGCCGCCAGATCTCCTCGCTGTCGTACCAGTGATCGCGCGCCAGCAGGGCGAACTGCCGCTCGCTGATGCGACCCGGTTGCTGCCGGAGCCGTTCCAGGCACCGGTCCCAGGGCCAGTCGGCACCGGTCGCCGGCAGCACGTCCAGCTCCGCGAGCCTCGTCATGAGGTCGCCGTTGCGCACCGGCACCGGGTGGGACGCGTGGAAGACGCCCGGGCCGGCCGGCTCCGGTGCCGTGACCAGGGCCGCGACGAGCCGGGCCAGGTCCTCGACGGCCACGACGGAGAGCCGCCCGCGCCCGCCGTCCCAGCGGGCCGGCACCCGCCGCAGCAGTTCGCCGAGCGCGGGCACGACCCAGCGGTCCCCCACGCCGAGGACGAGCCCGGGGCGCAGGACGACGGCGCCGGCGTCGAGCGCGATCCCCTCGGCCGCCAGCCGGGTCCTGCTGGCCGCCGACACGGGGGCGGGCGCGACCCCGTCCACCGGGATGCCGCGGTGCGGTCCGGGTCCGTACACCGCCGCCGTGGAGAGCTGGACGATGCGCCGCACCCCGGCGTGCCGGGCCTCGCCCACGATCGCGCGGGTGCCGCCGACGTTGGTCCGCTCGCACTCCTCGGCGCTTCCGTCCACCCGGCAGGCCAGGTGGACGAGGACGTCCGTGCCGCTGGCCGCCCCCGCCACCGAGTCGGGATCGGACAGGTCGGCCCGCACCCACTCCACCCCCGGCTCCCGCGGCCCCTCCGGCACGGTCCGGGCCAGGGCCCGCACCTCGAGGTCCCGGCCCAGGGCCCGCTCCTGCCGCAGACGGTCGAGCACCGCCCGGCCGACGAAGCCGGTGGGGCCCGTCAGCAGCACCCGCACCGCTCTCATGAGGCGGCGCCGTCCACGGCCTCCACGGCCTGCTCCGTCTCCTCGGTCCCCTCGTCCGGCAGCCGGCCGCCGTCGTCGGCCGGGAACCGCAGCGTGGCGACGACGTCCGGCGGTGCGACGGCCGGCAGCAGGCAGCGCAGCATCTCGTTTATGCGGTCCGGCAGGTCGTCCCGGTTGTTGGCGAGGCGCGACATGATCTGCGTGCCGGTGTACGAGGCGACCAGCACCTGGGCGAAGGCGGCCTCGTCGACCTGGGGGTACAGCTGGCCGAGCTCGCGTGCCTCGGCCAGGTAGGTGCCGAACCGCTCGGCCCACCAGTCGTAGATCGAGTAGTCGAGCAGGTTCACCTCGCTCTGCTCGACGGCGAGCCGGACACCGGCCCGGAACAGGACGTCGGAACGCATCTGGACGGCCAGGTACCGGCAGACGTCGATCAGCTGCTGCAGGCCCTTCGTGCCGGTGGGCCACCGCAGTTCGGCGGCCTGCTCGACGATGACCGCGCGCGCCAGTTCCTCCTTCGACTTGAAGTGGAAGTACATGGCTCCGGTCGTCATGCCCGCTCGCTGCAGGATCGTGTTCAGGCCCGCACCGCGGTAGCCGGCCTGGTCGAACACCTCGGCCGCCGCGTGGATGAGTGCGGCGCGGGTGCGTTCCGCGCGTTCCTGCCGTTGCCGTGCCATCGGCAGTCTCCCTAGTACCCGTAGACAAACAAAAAGAACGACCTCTATTTTATTCACGTCGGCGCCCGCCTGTCACGGCGAGCGACGCCGCTTCACTTGCGCGTGCCCATTCGCAGAGCCACCGCATCCAGGGGGGACCTCGTGTCCATCGACATCGCCCAGCACTGCCTCGACGACAGCCGTTTTAGCGTGATATCTCAGTCTTTCACCCACAAGACGAACGAGAACGAGGTGCTGCTGCGCAGCTGGCGGCGGACCGCGTCCGACTCCTTCACGGTCACCGCCGCCTGGCCCGCCGCGCACCCGTTCTACGCGAGCCGTCAGGGCCTGCACGATCCGCTCCTGCTCTGCGAGACGGTGCGCCAGACGCTGCCCCTGCTCTCCCACGGCGCCTACCAGGTGCCGTTCGGGCACCAGTTGCTGTGGAAGGACTTCGACTGGACGCTCGACCCGGCCGCCGCGTACGCCGACGGCGATCCGGCGGAACTCGAACTGCACATCACCTGCGACGAGGTGACCTACCGTCGCGAGCGGGCGTCCGCCGTCTCACTGCGAGCCGAGGTGCAGCGCGGGGGACGCGGACTGGCCACCGCGCACTCGCGCTTCACCATCCAGGACCGCACCGTCTACAACCGGCTGCGCGGCGCGTACGCCGACGCCGCCGCGGCCACCGCGCGGGCCGTCCCGCTGCCGCCCCCGGCAGGTCTCACGGCGTTCGGCCGCGACCGGTTCGCGGACGTGGTGCTGGCCGCGACGGACCTGCCCGACCGCTGGCAGCTGCGCGTCGACACCACCCACCCCTTCCTCTTCGACCACGTCGTGGACCACGCCCCCGGGATGCTGCTGCTGGAGGCCGCCCGCCAGGCCGCCCTGGCCACGGCCCACCCTCGCTCCGCGGTCGTCACCGGCATGGACTCCGACTTCGTCAAGTACGCGGAGCTGGACGCCCCTTGCTGGCTGGAGACCGAACGGTCGGCGGACTCCGGCCTGGTGCGCGTCGGAGCCTGGCAGCACGACCGGGAGATCTTCTCCAGTGTGGTGAGCCTCGCCGTGGCACCGGCCCTCGCCTCCGGCCGCACGACGTGACGCGGGCGCGGCCCGCCGCCGTCACCGGCTCCCGCCGTACGGACCGCGTTCAGTCCGGTCCGCGCAGGGGCGGGTCGGCGGTGGTGGCCGCGTCCCGCAGGGCGTCCAGCAGGCCGCGCAGCGCGGGCTGGTCGAGCGCGGTGGTCCGTACGGCGGCCGAGATCACCCGGACCGGCTCGGGGTTGCGGACCGGGCGGACGACGACGCCGGGGTGCAGGGTGCGCAGCCCCAGGCGCGGCATCAGTCCGACGCCGAGACCGGCCGCGACGAAGCCCTGCGCGGTGGCGTAGTCCTCGCTCTGGATGACGAAGTCGGGGCTGAAACCGGCCGCCGCGCAGGAGTCGGTCACCGGCTCCAGGCAGGGTCCGGGCGGCTCGCTGCCCACCCAGTGCTCCCCGGCCAGCTCGTGCAGGTCGACGACGTCCTCGCCGGCGAGGGGATGTCCGGCCGGAAGCACCGCGGCGTAGGGGTCGTCGAGGAGGCGCACGACGTCGAATCCCTCGCCGGACGAACGGCCCGGAGCCTGCACCACCACGGCCAGGTCGGCCCGGCCCCGCGCCACGTCCTCGAACGGGTCCTCCGGGTCGGTCAGCCGCAGGTCGACGCGGACGCCGGGATGGTCGGCGCGCAGCCGGGCCAGGGCGGGGGCCACCAGTGTGGAGCCCGCGGTGGCGAAGTAGCGCACCGCCAGGCGCCCGGTGCGACCGGCCCTCAGGTCGGCCAGGGCGGACTCCGCCTGGGCGACCGCCGAGCCGATGAGCGCCGCGTGCTCGGTGAGCAGCAGGCCGGCCGGGGTGGGCCGCACCCCGCGCCCGACCCGTTCGAGCAGTGCCGTGCCCGCCTGTTTCTCCAGCGCGGCGATCTGCTGGCTGACGGCGGACGGGGTGTAGCCGAGGTGGGCCGCCGCCGCGGTGACCGTGCCGCTGGTGACCACCGCGCGCAGGACCTGCAGTCGCCCCACATCAAGCATGTAGTGCAGCTTAACAGAACGTACAGAACCATTCGCTTGTGCTCAATCCAATGCTGGGGCACCTTCGAAGGAGCAGGACGGCCGAGGGCGTGGAAGCGCCGGACGGCGTGGGCGTGACGGGTCCGACGGCGACCCGGTGAAGGAGGGCCATGGTGGACAGCGGGACGAGGGGCCTGCGGGGCGGGGTGCGGGTGGCCGTGCTCGCCCTGCTGTGGGGCTCGACCTTCCTGTGGATCGAACTGGCACTGCGCGGGCTGTCCCCGCTCCAGGTCACGTTCGTCCGCTGTTTCCTCGGCGCGCTCGTGCTCGTCGGCGCGGCGTGGGCGACGGGGCGGAGGCTGCCGCGGGGCGTCGCCGTCTGGCGTCACATCGGCGTCGCGGCCTTCTTCTGCAACGCCCTCCCCTTCGCGCTGTTCAGCCTGGGCCAGCAGACCGTCGGCTCGGGTCTGGCCGGCGTCCTGAACGCCACGACCCCGCTGTGGTCGGTGGCCCTCGGTCTCGCCCTCGGCTCGGAACGCGGGATCCGGCCCGTCCGGCTCGCCGGGCTCGTGCTCGGATTCGCCGGCACGATCGTCATCTTCGCCCCGTGGCGCACCTCCGGGGCCACCGGCTGGGGCGCCCTGGCCATCCTCGGCGCGGCCGCCAGCTACGCCGTGGCGTTCACCTACATGGGCCGCACCCTGGTCCGCCGGGGCACGCCGACCCTCTCCCTGTCGTCCGCCCAGCTCCTGGCGGCGAGCGGGATGACCGCCGTGGCCCTGCCGGCGGGCGGCGGCCTGGAGCCGGTCGACCCCACACCGGTGGTGCTGGTGGCGGCCGTCGTCCTGAGCGTGTTCTGCACCGCCGTCACGTTCCACCTCACCTACCGCATCATCAACGACGAGGGCGCCACCAACGCGGCCGTCGTCGGCTACCTGCTGCCGGTGGTCTCCGTCCTCCTCGGCGCGGTCGTCCTGGGCGAGGACGTCGGGCTGCGCGTGGTGCTCGGCATGGCCGTGGTCCTGGCGGGCGTCGCGATGACCCGCCGGACCTCCGCACCGGCCGGACCCACCACCGGACGGGCCCCGGCAGCCGGCCCGGCGGCGGCACCGGACGCGGCCGACGCCACCGGGACGGACGGGACCGACACCGACGAGACCGGAACGGACGCAACCGACGGCGAAGGAGCCCGAACCGACACCGACGCGGGCCGAACCGGCGTCCACGGGAGTCGGATCGACGCCGAAGCGACCGCGGCCGGGGGCGACGGGGCCGGGCGGCGGTCCGCCCGGCCCGGCGCGGCGCGGCGGGGCACACCCGGGGGCGTGCGGTGAGCGGCGGGGAGCCGCGGCTGTGGTCGCTGCACCGGGAGCTGATCGAGGGCACCGTCTTCACCGACCTCACCCACGCCTTCCGCCCCGGCCAGCCCCACTTCCCCGGCTTCGGCGACGAGCGGCGCGAGACCCTCTTCGACGTGGAGCGCGGCGACGGCTTCACCGTGCACCGCTACACCCTGGCCGGCCAGTGGGGCACCCACGTGGACCCGCCCTCCCACTTCGTCGCCGGCGCCCGCACCCTGGACCTCATCCCGGTGCGGGAGATGATCCTGCCGCTGGTGGTGCTCGACATCTCGGCCCGGGTCGCCACCGACCCCGACGCCACCCCCACCACGGACGACGTGGCGTCCTGGGAGCGCCGCAACGGCCCGGTCCCCGCCGGCTCGTTCGTCGCCCTGCGCACCGGGTGGAGCCGCCGCTGGCCGGACCCGGTGGCGATGGACAACCGGGACGACGCCGGTGTGCGCCACACGCCCGGCTGGTCGCGGGAGGTCCTGCGGTACCTGTTCGAGGACGCCGGCGTGACCGCCATCGGCCACGAGCAGGCCGACACCGACCCGGGTCTCGCCGCCTCCGCGGGGGACTACCGCCTGGAGGAGTACGTCCTGGCCCGCGACCGCTGGCAACTGGAGCTGCTCACCCACCTGGACCGGGTCCCCGAGGCGGGCGCGCTGCTCGTCGCCTCCTGGCCCCGGCCGCACGGCGGTTCGGGATTCCCGGCCCGGGTGTTCGCCGTCCACCCGGCGGTGTGACGGCCGGTCACCACCGGCTGTCCGCCGGCCGGTCCCTCACGTCAGCGTGCCGGTCAGCGTCCCCGCCGCCGTGAGGGCGAGGAAGGCCGCGCCCCAGAGCATCGCGTGCCGTGTGCGGCGGTGCTTCGTCGTGGCGGTCGGGCGGGGGCCCGCGGCCAGACTCAGCAGGAACAGGGACGGGGCGCAGGCCGCGCAGCCGGTCCACAGCAGGAGCTGGGGGAGTACGGCGTACTGGGCCGGTGTCAGGACGCCGGTGGTGATCGCCGTGAGGAGGGCGGTCAGCACCGCGCCCAGGGTCGCCAGGGTCAGATTGGCCCGGTCGTCGGCCCTCGCCCGCTCCCGGCTCGGCGACGCCGTCGCTCCCCTCCCCCGCGGCGCTTGCCTTCTCGCCCGTCCGGCCGCTCCGATGCGCCCTCCGGCTCGCCGGGTTCCGAGTGTGGTCATCAGCCCCCCTCGCTGAACAGCGGCATATCCGAGTACCCCGGACGGGGCCTGCCACACCGCGGTTCAGCCGTTCTGCGTCTCGTCGTACGGGTCCTGCGGCGCGGGTACGGGGCTGGAGCCCGTGACCTCGACGTAGGGGATCGGCCCGTCGTTGACGGGGTCCCGAGTGCGGCGCGGGGTGTAGTGGCCGGTGATCTCCAGCCAGGTGTCCGGGCGCAGCACCGGGGGGACGTCGCCGGTCAGGGCGATCTTGACCGGCTGGGCGTCCGCGGCGCAGCAGTTGAGGCCCATGCGGACCAGGTACGGGGTGCCCGCGCGGTCGAGGGCGACGAAGCCGGTGATCTTCACTTCGCGGTCGCGCAGGGAGCGGCCGTCGTCGTAGACCGCCCGGCCCGCGTAGTCCGCCACCGCCAGGCGGAGGGGGTCACCGGCGGGCAGGGGCGGGAAGCCGAGCGGCTCGGTCAGGGCCGTGCCGGTGTGGGTCGCGCTGTAGGAACCGAGGGCCGGTGGCGCGACCAGGATCAGGGCGAAGACCGGCAGGACGAGGAGCCAGGAGACGCGGGGTTCGCGGTGCCCGTGGTCGTGTGCGGGGTTGCGGCGGTCGTACCAGCAGGTCGCCGCCGCCGTGGTGATCAGCACCGCGCCCGCGAGCAGGACCAGAGGGCGCAGGCCCTCCTTGACGTAGCGCAGGTACAGGTCGGTCGTGCCGGCGTGCAGGAGGGTCGCGCCGAGCAGGAACAGCAGGGCCGACTGGGCGAGGCGGTTCACAGCAGGACCGTTCCGGTCAGGGCCGACACGAGCACGGCCAGGGCGAGGGTCGCGGGGGCGAAGCGCAGGGCGAAGGCACGGCCGAAGGTGCCCGCCTGCATCGCGAAGAGCTTCAGGTCGATCACGGGCCCGACCACCAGGAACGTCAGCCGGGCCGTCAGGGAGAACTGGGTGAGGGACGCGGCGACGAACGCGTCCGCCTCCGAGCAGAGGGACAGCAGCACGGCCAGGGCCGCGAGGACCAGGACCGACAGGACCGGGTGGCCGGCCGCCGCGCCCAGCCAGTGCGCCGGCACCACCGCTTTCAGCGTCGCCGCGGCCATCGCGCCGACGACCAGGAATCCGCCCGCGTGCGTCACGTCGTGGCGGACCGAGCCCCAGAAGGCCGCCCCCTTGCCCTGCCCCTCGTAGGAGGCCCGGGCCGGGAGCCGCAGCCAGTGCGCGCGGCCGACCCGGTGCCAGAGCCAGCCCATGGCGCAGGCGACGAGCAGGCCGGCGACGAAACGGGCCAGGACCATCTCGGGCTCGCCGGGGAACGCCACGGCCGTCGCCGTCAGCACGACCGGGTTGATGGCGGGCGCCGAGAGGAGGAACGCCAGGGCGGCCGCCGGCGTGACCCCGCGGCGGACCAGGGCGCCGGCCACCGGCACGGACGCGCACTCGCAGCCGGGCAGCACCGCGCCGGCCGCGCCCGCCACCGGCACGGCCAGGACCGGGTGCCCGGGCAGGGCGCGGGCGAAGAAGGCCGCCGGCACGAACACCGCGATCGCCGCGGACAGCAGCACGCCCAGCACCAGGAACGGCAGGGCCTGCACCATGACCGCGACGAACACCGTCGTCCAGCTCTGCATCACCGGTGCGGCCAGCACCCCGCGGACGGGGCCCTGGAACATCACCGCGGTCAGCAGCAGCAGCGTCAGCAGGAGCGGGGAGTCGAGTCGCGGGGCCTTGTGCGGGGCGCGGCCGTCCGGTGCGCCGCCCGCGCGCTCGCCGCCGTCGCGCGGTGCGGTCTTCGTGCTGCCCACGGGTCCGGTACCTCCGGTGGTGCGCGGGGGCGTTCCCCGTTCCCTCCCGATGCGTACGTGTGGCCGGGCCCGCGCGTTCACGCCCCCGGCGGTCCCCTCCGGAACCGGCGGCCCCGACCGCGGGTTCGTCCCGGCGGCCCGTCTGGAACCAGCGGTCCGGGTGGGGCAGTCTTCTCCCCGTGGGGAGCGTTCCGAACCAAGGTCGGCCAGGTGATCCGGCGACGCACATGATCGTGTGCGGCGACGACGGTCTCGCGCACCGGCTCGCCGCGGAACTGCGGGGTGTGTACGGCGAACAGGTCACCCTCGTCGTGCCGCCCTCCGGGCGCCGGGTGCGGCAGCCGGTGGTGGGACGGGCCCGGGCCGCCTCGGCGGCCCTGCTCGACCGGGTCAGCGCCGCCGTCAACCGGGCGGGCGCGGGCGCCCCGGGGGGCGAACCCGCCGGGAACGAGCAGGTCGTGGAGGCCGCCGAGGTCACCGAGGCGGTGCTCGGCGAGGCAGGGGCCGAACGGGCGGCGGCCCTGGCGCTCGTGTACGACGACGACGAGACCAACATCCGCGCCGCGCTCACCGCCCGCCGCCTCAACCCCCGGCTGCGTCTCGTTCTCCGGCTGTACAACCGCCGGCTGGGGCAGCACATCGAGGAACTGCTCGACCAGGCGGCCTCGTTGGCCTCCGGCTCGGGTGACGGCGGCGGGCCGGGCTTCGACGCGTCGACGACCGTGCTGTCGGACGCCGACACGGCCGCACCCGCGCTGGCCGCCACCGCCCTGGTCGGCACCAGCAAGGTCGTGCAGACCGAGGGGCTCGTCCTGCGGGCCGTCGAACGGCAGCCGCCCCGGCCGGGGGAGGTCGCCGACCCGGGGCTGTGCACCCTGGCGCTGCTGTCCGCGACGAGCAGCGACCCGGCGGGCGCCGACGGTTCGGAGGGCAGCGGGGAACAGGGCCCGCGGCTGCTGCCCGACGAGGCGGCGGTGGCGTCGGCGACGGGGCGCGGGACCGTCGTCCTGGAGCAGGTGTCGTACTCCGGTCCTTCCCTGCCCAACGGGCGCGGCGGGGTGCCGCCGTTGGGTTCGCTGTTCTCGCGGCGGCTGCGGTGGTCGCTGGCCGGGCTGATCGGATGCGTGCTGGCCCTCGCGGTCGCCCTGACGCTGGTCACCGGTGAGCACCCGCTGTACGCCACCTACGTCACCCTGCTCGACCTGTTCGGCATCAACGACCCCGCGTTCCACCGGCCGACCGGGCAGCAGGTGCTGCAACTGCTGTCCGGGCTGGTGGGGTTACTGCTGCTGCCGGTGCTGCTGGCCGCGGTCCTGGAGGCCCTGGGCACCTTCCGCAGCGCGTCGGCGCTGCGCAAGCCGCCGCGGGGGCTGAGCGGCCACGTGGTGCTGCTCGGGCTCGGGAAGATCGGCACCCGGGTGCTGACACGGCTGCGGGAGCTGCACATCCCCGTGGTGTGCGTGGAGTCCGACCCGGAGGCGCGCGGCATGGCCACGGCACGGCGGCTGCGGGTGCCGGTGGTGCTCGGCGACGTCACGCAGGAGGGCGTGCTGGAGGCGGCGAAGATCCACCGCGCCCACGCCCTGCTGGCGTTGACCAGCGCCGACACGACGAACCTGGAGGCGTCCCTGTACGCCAGGTCCCTGCGGCCCGACCTGCGGGTCGTCCTGCGGCTGTACGACGACGACTTCGCCACCGCCGTCTACCGGACGCTGCGGGCCGCGCACCCCTCCGCCCTGACGCGCAGCCGCAGCGTGTCCCACCTGGCCGCACCCGCCTTCGCGGGGGCGATGATGGGGCGGCAGATCCTCGGTGCGATCCCGGTGGAGCGGCGGGTGCTGCTGTTCGCGGAGATCGAGGTGGGCGGGCATCCGCAGCTCGAGGGGCGCACGGTCGGGGAGGCGTTCCGGCCGGGGGCCTGGCGGGTGCTGGCGCTCAACACGGCGCCCTCCGGGGCCCGGCGGGGCGACCGGGAGGGCGCCGAGGAGGACGGCGCGGCGTCGGGGCTGGTGTGGGATCTGCCTCCTTCGTATGTGCTGGGGGCCGCGGACCGGGTGGTGCTGGCAGCGACTCGGCGGGGCCTCGCGGAGCTGCTGGGACGCCGACGGCGGGAGCGGGCGGGGGCGTGACGGGGCTCCCCGCGCCCCGAGGGGCGCGAGGACGCCGAGAGACGCCGGACGCCGAGGGACGCGGGACAGCCGAAGAACGCCGGACGCCCCAAGCGGCACAGGGGCGCACCAAGGGGCACCTGGGCGCGCCGCGGGGCTGCGGGCCCCGCGGCCCGCGATCGGCCGACACCGGCCGCGGGCCGCCCCACCGCCCCCGCCTCTCGGGCTACTTCGCGACCGGCGCCCCTTGCAGGTGCCTCTCCGCGAACTCCAACTCCAGCCGCACCTGCTTGATCCGCTCGTCCACGACCAGCGAGCCGTGGCCCGCGTCGTAGCGGTACACCTCGTGGACCGCGCCCCTCGCCTCCAGGCGCTTGACGTAGTTCTCGATCTGGCGGATCGGGCAGCGCGGGTCGTTGACGCCGGCCGAGATGTAGACCGGGGCCGTGACCTTGTCGACGTAGGTGAGGGGCGAGGACGCCTCGAAGCGGTCGGGGACCTCCTCGGGGGTGCCGCCGAGGAGCGTGCGGTCCATCGCCTTCAGCGCCTCCATCTCGTCGTGGTACGCCGTGACGTAGTCGGCGACGGGGACCGCGGCGATGCCGAGGGCCCACGCGTCGGGCTGGACGCCGAGGCCGAGGAGGGTGAGGTAGCCGCCCCAGGAGCCGCCGGTGAGGATCAGGCGGTCGGGGTCGGCGAGGCCGGATTCGACGGCCCAGTCACGGACGGCGGCGATGTCCTCCAGCTCGATGAGTCCCACGCGGTGCTTCAGGGCGTCCGTCCAGGCCCGGCCGTAGCCCGTGGAGCCGCGGTAGTTGACCCGGACGACGGCGTAGCCGTGATCGACCCAGGCCGCCGGGCCCGCGGCGAAGGAGTCGCTGTCGTGCCAGGTGGGGCCGCCGTGGATGTCGAAGACGGTGGGGAGCGGGCCGGTGGCGCCCTCGGGCTTCTGCACCAGGGCGTGGATGCGGCCGCCGGGGCCCTCCACCCACACGTCCCGCACCGGCACCGAGCCGGGCGACTTCATGCCGGGCGGGTCGAGCACCACACCGCCGCTCGTGGACCGCACCGCCGGCGGCTCGGCCGCCGAGGACCACAGGTACTCGACGCTGCCGTCGGGGCGGGCCGTCGCCCCGGACACCGTGCCGGGCGGGGTCGGGATCTCGGTGAGGGCGCGGCCCGCCAGGTCGTAGCGGAACAGCTCGCTGCGCGCCTCGAAACTGTGGACGATGAGCAGGCCGCTGCCGTCCGGGTACCACTCGGCGCTGACGTCGCCCGGCAGCTCCAGCGCCAGGTCCGTCTGCTCGCCGGTGGCGACGTCCCACACCAGGGGTTCCCAGCGGCCGCGGCGCTGGTGGCCGATGAGCAGACGCGTGTCACCGTCGACGGGAGCGAAGCCGAGGACCTCCAGGCCCAGCTCCCGGGTGCCGCCCTCGGTGTCGTCGAGCTCGGCGACCGGCGTGCCGTCCGGACGCAGCACGCGCAGCGCGGAGTGCATCGCGTCGCCGTGCTCGGTGTGCTCGACGGCGATGAGGGAGCCGTCGTGCGAGAGGTCGCCGACGCCGGCCGACTCGCGGTGGCGGTAGATCTCCACCGGGGTCTCGCCGGTGCGCACGAGGTGGATCGTCGTCCCGTCCTCGTCGGTCGAACGGCCCACGACCGCCGTCCGGCCGTCGCGGCCGAGGGCGAGGCCCGCCGGGTAGGAGGCGTCCAGGCCGTCGGCGGCCGGTTCGTCCGGGCCGCCCTCGAAGGGCTGGCGGCGCCAGACGCCGAACTCGTCGCCGTCCTTGTCGTCGAACCACCAGATCCAGGCGCCGTCGGGCGTCAGGACGCCGTCCGTCGTGCCGTTCGGCCGGTCCGTCACCTGGCGCTGCTCACCGGTCGACCGGTCCCAGGCGTACAGCTCGTAGGTCCCCGTCGCGTTGGACACGAACAGGGAGCGGTCGGGCGCGTCCAGCGCCCAGTCGGGCAGGGACACCCGGGGTGCCCGGAAGCGCTTCTCCCAGTCCGGCATCCGCTCCTGCTGACCCGGTGCCGCCCCTCGCTGCTGGTCCCGCCGATCGCGCGCTTCGGACCCGTTGCTCTCAGTCATGGCCCCATAGTGCACGCCCGGACCGGCTGTTCGCTGCCGAGGTCCCCAGCCTGTGGAAAACCCGCACCGGTCCCCCTCCGCCGCAGGCCGGCGACGAGGGCCGCCGAGCGGTGCCGCGGCGGGGCCGCCGTTGCCCACCCCGCGGGCCGGGAACGTCCGCAGGCCCCGTACCGTGGGGGTGTGTACCGGTTTCTGCTGACGCCCCGATGGTGGGGGATCAACGTCTTCGTGCTGCTGTCCATCCCCTTCTGCATCTTCATGGGGTCCTGGCAGCTGGGCCGGTTCGAGGACCGCGTGCAGGACCACCGCACCGCGACCGAGCAGGTCTCCGAGGCGGGGCGCGAGGCGCCGCGGCCGCTCGGCGAGATGCTGCCGGTCACCAAGGCGACCTCCGGCAAGCCGGTCACCGCGACCGGGCGCTACGGCAAGCAACTGCTGGTCCCCGACCGCGAGCTCGACGACCGGCAGGGCTTCTACGTGCTGACGCTGCTGCGGACCGACTCGGGCGAGGCCCTGCCGGTGGTGCGCGGCTGGCTGCCCGGCACGGCCGACGCGGCGAAGGCCCCCGCGCCGCCGCGCGGCGAGGTCACCGTCACCGGGGTGCTGCAGGCGTCGGAGACCCCGGGTGACAACGGGGTCAGCGCGCGGGGCGGGCTGCCCGCGGGGCAGACCGCGGCGATCAGCGCGGCGTCGCTGGTGAACCTGGTCTCCTACGACGTCTACGACGCGTGGGTGACGCTGGCCGAGGGCGACGCGGGGATGAAGGCGGTGCCGGCCGCCGCGCCGCCGGACTCCGGGCTCGACCTGAAGGCGTTCCAGAACCTCGGTTACACCGCCGAGTGGTTCGCCTTCGTCGGGTTCGTGATCTTCATGTGGTTCCGGTTGCTGCGCCGCGAGACCGAGCTCGCGCGGGACATGGAGCTGGGGCTGGTGCCGGACGAGGAGCCGGTCGCCGCGGAGAGCGCCGCCGGGTAACCCCGGCGCCCGCCCGCGGGCCCCGGGCGGGGGTCACGCCCCCGCCAGCACTCCCGTCCAGTACACGGTCCCCGCGCACGCGTTCGGCACCGTCACCGAGCCCGCGCCCGAGCCCGTGCCCGGGGTGTACGTCACCGCCACACTGCCGTCGATCGTGCCGTCCTCCCGGACGAGCTGCGGGGCGGTGCCCGTGTCGCCGCCGGTGGAGGTGCCCGCCGTGGCCGCCGGGTCGTCCGAGGGGGTGGGATCGGGGCTCGGGTCGGGGCCGCCGACGCCGCCGCCGGGGGTGCCGCAGGTCTCCGAGGGGACCCAGGCGAACCTCACGTCGTAGCCGGCACCCGGCCGGAGCACCAGCCCGGCCGCCTCCAGGGACGGGTCGGGCAGCAGACCGGCCGCCGCGTCACCCGCGGTGTGCCGGACCGCTGCGACCTTCGCCGGGTCGGCGCCGCCCTGCGCCGAGGCGTGCACCGAGCCGGGGCCGCCGACCGTGCAGGCCGCACCGGAGACGTTGACGACGCGGAAGGAGCCGGAGACCGCGCCGGTGGAGTCGGGGGCGCCGCTGCTCGCGGACGCGGGGCCGAGCTGGGCGGCGGTGCAGGCCGTGATGCCGGCGTCGGTCGTGGAGGAGGGGCCGGTGCCGCCGCCGGACGTCCCCCCCTTGGAGGCGCCGGAGCCCTTGCCCTTGTCCTTGTCCTTCTTGCCCTCCTTCTCCTTCTCCTCGACCTTGTCGGAGGGCTTGCCCGAGGAGTTCTCACGGCCGTCCGGGTCCTTGCCGCCGCCCGAGTCGCCGGGCGTCTCGGAGGCGTGGCCGATGGCGGAGGGGTTGGCGTCGGAGCCGGTGGCGTCGGAGACGTGCACCAGGGCGGGGACGGCGGTGCCGACGAACAGCGCGGCCGCCGCCATGCCGACGAGGGCCTGGCGCTTGCGGGCGCGCCGCTGCGGCACCGCCTTCCGCAGGTAGTCCAGGGTGCCGTCGCGCGGCTCCACCTCGTGCACCGCCTGGTGCAGCATCCTGCGCAGGTCCAGCTCGTCCGAGTCGAGCCGGTCGGGGCTCTGGTCGTCGGGGCCGTGGTTCACAGTTCCGTTCCCAGCGTGCGATTGCTTCGGATCTTGCCCGTGCAGCCTTGTCGGCTCGTGCCACTCGAAGGGCTCGTGCCGGTCGCGCCCGTCGCGGGGCGCGCCGTCCCCGTCGCTCATGCCGGCGCCTCCATGGCCAGCCGGAGCGCCGCGATCCCGCGCGAGCCGTACGCCTTGACCGAGCCCAGCGATATGCCGAGCGTCTCGGCGACCTGCGCCTCGGTCATGTCCGCGAAGTAGCGCAGCACCAGCACCTCGCGCTGGCGGCGCTGCAGGCCCTTCATCGCCTTGATGAGGGAGTCGCGCTCCAGCTGGTCGTAGGCGCCCTCCTCGGCGCTGGCCATGTCCGGCATCGGCTTGGACAGCAGCTTCAGGCCGAGGATGCGGCGGCGCAGCGCCGAACGCGAGAGGTTGACGACGGTCTGGCGCAGGTACGCCAGGGTCTTCTCAGGGTCGCGGACCCGCTTGCGGGCGGAGTGGACACGGATGAACGCCTCCTGGACGACGTCCTCGCAGGAGGCCGTGTCGTCGAGGAGGAGGGCGGCGAGACCCAGCAGCGAGCGGTAGTGCGCGCGGTAGGTCTCGGTGAGGTGATCGACGGTCGTCCCGGCCGCGACCGAGTCCTCGGCGCCGTCACGCTGACTGGGTATGCGGGCCGGCCGCGCTGCGGGCACGGGCGCGATCACCGGCATGCCACCGGGCGTGCCGGGCATGCGGGGTCGGAGAGCCGCCGGACGGGGCGGTCTGAGGACCGTGCCGCGTGCCGCGCTGAAGTCGAGTACCTCTGCCACGCTTGTTGGACACGCTCACCCCGGTGAGGGTTGTACGTGCCGGGCGTCACTTTCGCGCCGACCGCCGCCGCCGACGGTCTACCCGCGTCAGGCAGCACAACCGATGGTGCATCAAATGCCCTCATGCGTCCCGCTCTTCCCCTATGTCCAGATGTGACCGGGCGTCCCCACGTCCGGTTCCAGGCGTCCCCACGCCTGACAAGCGCTCCCACGGCCCGAAGGGCGACCGCAAAGACGCTCCCCGCCCTCCGCGCGGTTGCGGAGAGCGGGGAGACAAATCCTCCGACGCGAAAGCCCCAGGCCACAAGTGGTCCGGATCATCGACCGGATCACATGCGGGGTGCACCGATCCTACAAACCGGCACCGACATCGGCCCGGGAGTTTTCCGTGCCGGCGGGCCCCCGGAGCGGGGCGGTGGCCCTCAGGCGAGCTCCCGGGCCACCAGTTCGGCGATCTGGGCGGTGTTGAGCGCGGAGCCCTTGCGCAGGTTGTCCCCGCACACGAAGAGTTCCAGCGCGGTGGGGTCGTCCAGGGCACGGCGCACCCGCCCGACCCAGGTCGGGTCGGTGCCCACGACGTCGGCGGGGGTCGGGAACTCCCCCGCGGCCGGGTTGTCGAACAGCACGACCCCGGGCGCCGTGGCGAGGATCTCGCGGGCCTTGTCGACGGTGACCTCGCCCTCGAAGCGGGCGTGCACCGTGAGGGAGTGCGCGGTGATCACCGGGACGCGCACACAGGTGACGGCGACCGGCAGCTCGGGCAGCCCGAGGATCTTGCGGGTCTCGCCGCGCACCTTCAGCTCCTCCGAGGACCAGCCGTCCTCGCACGCCGTACCGGTCCACGGCACGACGTTCAGCGCGACGGGCTCCGGGAACGGCCCGGTGCGGTCGCCCAGGGCCCGCCGCACGTCCCCGGGGCTGGTGCCCAGCTCGGTGCCGGCGACCAGGGAGAGCTGGCGGCGCAGGGTCGCCACGCCCTCGCGCCCGGCGCCGCTGACGGCCTGGTACGAGGAGGCGACCAGCTCGCGCAGCCCGAACTCGGCGTGCAGCGCGCCCAGCGCCACGATCATGGAGAGCGTCGTGCAACTGGGGTTGGCGATGATGCCCCGCCGGCGCATGCGCACGGCGTGCGGGTTGACCTCGGGCACGACGAGCGGCACGTCCGGGTCCATCCGGAACGTGCCGGAGTTGTCCACCACCACCGCGCCCTTGGCGACGGCGACGGGCGCCCACCGCTCGGCGACCTCGTCGGGGACGTCGAACAAGGCGACGTCGACCCCGTCGAAGACCTCCTCGGTGAGCGCCACGACCTCGGTCTCCTCGCCGCGCACGGCCAGCTTGCGGCCGGCCGAGCGCGGGGAGGCGACGAGCCGGATCTCACCCCAGACGTCGGCGCGCTGGGACAGGATCTGCAGCATGACCGTGCCGACGGCGCCGGTCGCTCCCACCACGGCGAGGGTGGGCCGGCCGGACCGGCCGGTCCGGGCGGTCCCTCGAAGGCCGGCCATCAGCGGCCGGTGCCTCCGTAGACGACGGCCTCGTCGCTGTCGGAGTCGAGACCGAAGGCCGTGTGCACGGCGCGGACGGCCTCGGGGACGTCGTCGGCGCGGGTGACGACCGAGATGCGGATCTCGGAGGTCGAGATCAGCTCGATGTTCACGCCCGCCTGGGACAGGGCCGTGAAGAAGTCGGCCGTGACGCCCGGGTTGGTCTTCATGCCCGCGCCGACGAGGGAGATCTTGCCGATCTGGTCGTCGTAGCGCAGCGAGTCGAAGCCGATGCCGGCCTTGTTCTTCTCGAGCGCGTCGATGGCCTTGCGGCCCTCGGTCTTGGGCAGCGTGAAGGAGATGTCCGTCAGGCCCGTGGAGGCGGCGGACACGTTCTGCACGACCATGTCGATGTTGATCTCGGCGTCGGCGATCGTGCGGAAGATCGAAGCCGCCTCGCCCGGCTTGTCCGGCACGCCGACGACCGTGACCTTGGCCTCGGAGGTGTCGTGCGCGACACCGGAGATGAGAGCCTGCTCCACCTGCTTGTCCCCTTGATCGATCGGCTCACTGCTGACCCACGTGCCCTGCAGTCCGCTGAAGCTGGACCGGACGTGGATCGGGATGTTGTACCGGCGGGCGTACTCCACGCAGCGGTGGAGGAGCACCTTGGACCCGGACGCCGCCAGTTCGAGCATGTCCTCGAAGGAGATCCAGTCGATCTTCTTCGCCTTCTTCACCACGCGCGGGTCGGCGGTGAACACGCCGTCCACGTCGGTGTAGATCTCGCAGACGTCGGCGTCGAGCGCGGCCGCGAGGGCCACCGCCGTGGTGTCGGAGCCGCCGCGGCCGAGGGTGGTGATGTCCTTGGTGTCCTGGCTGACGCCCTGGAAACCGGCGACGATCGCGATGTTGCCCTCGTCCACCGAGGTCTTGATCCGGCCCGGCGTGACGTCGATGATCCGGGCTTTGTTGTGGACCGAGTCGGTGATGACACCCGCCTGGCTGCCGGTGAACGACTGGGCCTCGTGACCCAGTTTCTTGATCGCCATCGCCAGCAGGGCCATGGAGATCCGCTCTCCGGCGGTCAGCAGCATGTCGAGCTCGCGCCCGGCAGGCATCGGGGAAACCTGCTCGGCGAGATCGATCAGCTCGTCCGTCGTGTCGCCCATCGCGGAAACGACGGCAACCACCTGGTTGCCGCTCTGCTTCGCTTCCACGATCCGCTTGGCGACGCGCTTGATGCCCTCGGCATCGGCTACGGAGGAGCCTCCGTACTTCTGCACGACAAGGCCCACGTGCGCTCCTCGCTCAATCCGTCTCTGTCCGCTCATACGCATTCGTACCGCGGTCGGCTCAGTCTAACGAGCGTCCGAAAATCCCCTCCGCGATATCGCATGGTGAGACCCCGGCGCCCGTCCAGAGGGGCTCATGCCCATCTGGGCACGGGCCACGCGGAAAGTGCCCGGCGTCACAGGCCCGCGCCCCGGCCTGCCCGGGTGCCGTCCCGGGGCGCACGGGAAACCTCCCGATCACGCCGTACGGCCGGGCACCGGGCGCTACCGTGCGGGCATGGAGATACTGCGCTACGTGGCGTTCAGCGGGGATCCCGGGGGCGGGAACCCGGCGGGGGTGGTGCTGGACGCGCGCGGGGCCGACGACGCGGCGATGCTGGCTGCGGCGGCCGAGGTCGGCTACTCGGAGACGGCGTTCGCGACCGCGGCCTGCGACGGCTCCCTGGCCGTGCGCTACTTCAGCCCGCTCGCCGAGGTCCCCTTCTGCGGGCACGCGACGATCGCCACGGCCGTGGCCCACGCCGAGCGGCACGGCCCCGGCCCCCTGGTGCTGCGCACGGCGGCCGGGCTCGTCCCGGTCACCACCGAGCGGGCGGCGGACGGCGGCCTGGTGGCGACGCTGGTGAGCGTGACCCCGCGCACGGCACCGCTCGACCAGGCGGACCTGGACGCGCTGCTGTCGATCCTCGGCTGGTCCGCGGGGGACCTGGACCCGCTGCTCCCGCCCCGGGTCGCCTACGCGGGGGCCTGGCACCCCGTGATCGCCACCGCGAGCCGCGAGCGGCTGGCCCGTCTGGACTACGACATGCCCGCGCTCGCCGGGCTGATGGCCCGCGGGGACTGGACGACGATCGACCTGGTGCACCGGGAGTCGCCCACCGTGTTCCACGCCCGCAACCCGTTCCCGCCCGGCGGTGTCGTCGAGGACCCGGCCACGGGTGCGGCGGCGGCCGCGTTCGGCGGCTACCTGAGGGAACTCGGACTCGTCGCTCCCCCGGCGACCCTGACGATCCGCCAGGGGGAGGACATGGGACGGCCGAGCACCCTCACCGTGTCGGTGCCGGCCGATCCTCGCGAGGGGATCGGCGTGACGGGCACGGCCGTCCGGATCTGACGCGCCCGGCCGCGGCCTGACGGCGCGTCACTTGGTCTGGCGCAGGCCCAGGGGGCGCGCGATCTCCTCCACCATCACGCGGCCCGCCTCGAACTCCAGCGTGTCGTCGCCCATGCCCTGGTCCGTGTCCAGCCCGTCGAGTTCGGCGAGGGGCTGGTTGAGACGGACGTGGGCGAGGACCGACTGCAGGGCGCGCAGGGTGGCCGACGCGGTGGAGCCCCAGTTGGAGAAGTAGGAGAACTGCCACCACCACAGGGCCTCGCTGGTGCGGCCCGCGCGGTAGTGGGACATGCCGTGGCGCAGGTCGGCCATGACGTCGGCCAGGTCGTCGGAGATCCGGGCCGGGACGGGGGCCTTGCGGGGCTCGTAGGGGTCGAAGACCTCGGAGTAGATGTCGATGGGGTCGAGCATCCGCGCCAGGTTCTCGCGCAGTTCGTCGACGTCCGCCTCGGGTCCCGAGTCGGGCTCGTAGCGCTCGTCGGGCACGATGTCCTCGTGCGCGCCGAGCCGGCCCCCGGCGAGCAGGAGCTGCGAGACCTCCAGGAGGAGGAAGGGGACGGCCGATTCCGGCTCGTCGCCCTTGGCCACCTCCGTGACGGCGACCAGGAAGCTCTCGATCTGGTCCGCGATCTGGACCGCGAAGTCGTCCGGGTTCTGGTCGGTCGCGTGCAGCGTGGCGTCAGACATCTAGGAGTCGTCTCCCCTCGAAGGCGCGTCCGAGGGTGACCTCGTCCGCGTATTCCAGGTCCCCACCCACCGGGAGGCCGCTGGCCAGGCGGGTGACCTTCAGGCCCATGGGCTTGATCATGCGGGCGAGGTACGTCGCTGTCGCCTCGCCCTCCAGGTTCGGGTCGGTTGCGAGGATCAGCTCGGTGACCGTCCCGTCGGCGAGACGGGCCAGGAGCTCCCTGATGCGCAGGTCGTCCGGGCCCACCCCGTCGATCGGGCTGATCGCGCCGCCCAGGACGTGGTAGCGGCCCCGGAACTCACGGGTGCGCTCGATCGCCACGACGTCCTTGGGCTCCTCGACCACGCAGATGACGGCCGGGTCGCGGCGGGTGTCGCGGCAGATGTTGCACAGCTCCTCCTGCGCGACGTTGCCGCAGGCCGCGCAGAAGCGGACCTTCGCCTTGACCTCCATCAGCGCCTGCGCGAGCCGCCGCACGTCCGTCGGTTCCGCCTGGAGGATGTGGAAGGCGATCCGCTGGGCGCTCTTGGGACCGACGCCGGGCAGCCGCCCCAGCTCGTCGATCAGGTCCTGGACCACGCCTTCGTACAACGGACTGCCCTTCCTGGGTCTTCGGGGTCGGTACGCACCCACCCGTACGTACCGTAGTTGTCAGCCGCCCTCCCGAGGAAGGCGGTGCGCGGGTCAGAACGGCAGGCCGGGGATCCCGCCGCCGCCGAGGCCCTGCGCGAGGGGACCCAGCTTCTGCTGCTGGAGGGTCTGGGCGTTCTCGTTGGCCGCCTGGACGGCCGCCACGACGAGGTCGGCGAGGGTCTCGGTGTCCTCCGGGTCCACCGCCTTCGGGTCGATCTTCAGGGCGCGCAGCTCGCCGGCGCCGGTGACGGTCGCGGTCACCAGGCCGCCGCCCGCCTGCCCGTCGACCTCCGTCTGCGCCAGTTCCTCCTGCGCCCTCGCCAGGTCCTGCTGCATCTTCTGGGCCTGCTGGAGCAGCTGCTGCATGTTGGGCTGGCCACCACCGGGGATCACGATCAGCTCCTTGCTCGGTACGGGTTTTCCCGCTCGGCACGAGCCTACGTGGTCGGGCCTGCCGCCGCCCCAGCACTCTTTCGAGTGAGTCCCTCTCGCGCCCCATAACCGATCAAGGAATACTTCCGGGCGGAAAACCGGCGAAAGCTTCATCTTCGCCACCCGTTGGGGGGTAGGAAGGGTCGGGCGCGGCAGGACGCGGCGTCCGTCCGTCGCACAGCGTGATCGGTGAGTGAACCGTACGTGGTCATTCGTGGTCAGTGAGGAGTGCCGGGTGGGTCAGCCGGAGATGCAGCCCGAGGGGCCGCCTCAGGACGGGCGGGGCGAGGGGGCGGCGGCCCGGTTGCGGCCGGGCGACCTGACCGGGCGGGCCTTCCCGCTCGGGGACTGGGGCGAGCCGGCGGCCCGGCTGGACGAGCTGTACCGGTGGGTGGAGCGGGGGGCGTTGCGGACGGCGGCCTGGTACCTGGCGGACCGGATGTGGAAGCGGCGCTGCGCGCGGGTGCTGCGCTGCGGGGCGCTGGCCGGGGCGGTCACCGGCGTCGCGCTGCCCCTGCTGGACCTGACGGGCGTGGCGGGCGGGATCGCGTCCTGGGGATGTCTGGCGCTGCTGCTGGGGGTGGCGTGCGTGGCCGTCGACCGGTACTTCGGGGTGACGTCGGGCTGGATGCGGGACGTGGCCACCGCGCAGGCCGTGCAGCGCCGGCTCCAGGCGCTGCAGTTCGACTGGGCCGCGGAGAGCGTGCGGGAGGTGCTGGGGCCGGCGGAGGGCACGGCCGGTGAGGCCGCCGAGCGGTGCCTGGGGGTGCTGCGGAGGTTCTCCGAGGACGTGACCGAGCTGGTACGGGTGGAGACGGCGGACTGGATGGGCGAGTTCCGCACCGGCTGCGCCACGGCGGCCGGCCTGCAGACGGTGGTGTTCCCGGGGCCGGGCCGCCCCGTGGAGGCGGGGAGCGTGAACGGGCGCTTCGCGGTGCCGCCGGCGGGCGGCGCCCGGCCGAACATGCCCCGCCAGCGCCCGCCCGAGCCGAGGTGACCCCGGGCCGTCCCGGTGGTCGTGCCGCCGGTCAGGACCCGCTGCCGTCCGGTGCGCACAGCGTCAGGCCCTCCGGAGTCCAGCAGGGCACGTGGCCGTGGCTGCGCACGACGTCCTGCCCCTTGCCCCGGGACAGGTACGTCAGGAAGCCGGCAGCGAGCGAGTGGGCCGGGGGACGGCCGTAGGTGTAGGCGTACTCGATCTCGCGGTAGGGGTAGTCGCTCGTGCCGTGCTCGACCGCGTCGGCGGAGGGCGGGTCGCCGTCGAGGCGCAGCGCGTGCAGGCCCTTCGCCCGGGCCGCCAGGTTGAGTTCGCTGTAGCCGACGGCACCGGGCAGGCCGGCGACGGTGGCCAGGACCTGTTCGGTGGAGTCGAGTTCGCAGCGCGGGACGGGGGCCGTCGGGTCGTCCTTGTGGACGCAGTCGACCGAGGAGTTGGCCGTCTCGCCGCGGCCCAGGACCCGGCGCTGCAGGACCTGCCGCGTCCCGGAGCCGGCGTCCCGGCTGACCAGGCGCACGGGCAGGTCGGGGCCGCCGAGCTGCCGCCAGTTGCGGATCTCCCCCCGGTACAGGCGCCGCACGGCGTCGGTGGACAGGTTCACCAGCCCCACCTCGTCGTTGACCACGAGCGCGAACACGGACACCGCGACCCGGGTCTCCCGCAGTGCGGGCAGGCCCGCCGGCTTGGGCCCGTCGGAGAGGGCCACCAGCGGCGGGGGGCCGGTGCCGTCCCGCCGCGCCCGGGCCCCGGCCGCCGCGAGCTCCCGGATCCCGGCCGTCGAGCCGTGGGTGTCCACGTCGATGACGGGATCGCCGCCGCAGTCCCGCTCGTAGGCGCTGGCCGCCTCGCGCAGGACGGGGGCGAAGGCGGTCGAGCCGGTGAGGGTCAGCGTGCCGCTCGCGCAGCCGATGGGCGCCGGGGTGCCGTCCCGCGCGACGACGATCGCCGCGAGGGTGACCACGCTCGCGGTGAGCGCGATGGTGATCAGCCGCGCGGCCCGGCTGAACAGCGGCGGCGTGTCGTCGGGCGTGGCGCTGCGGTTGGGGTGCACCTCGCCGTCGCGCAGGCCGCCGACCAGCCGGATGTCGTCGCCGACGTCGCCGCCGGACAGCAGGACGAGCAGCTTGAAGTGGTCGCCGCGGTTGAGCGGGACGCGGGGGATGCGCAGGGCGTTGCCGTCGTAGGCGAATCCGCGTGCGGCGGTGAAGTGGTCCATCAGGTGGTCGGTGCCCGACGGCTGGGTGACCGAGACGCCGTGCACCGTGCGGCCGGTGAAGACGGCGGTGAGGCCGTGGAGTTCGGGGCCGGTGTAGTCGTCGCGGTCGATGCCCTGTGAGCCGTCGTTCTCGATGCGCAGCAGCACGAGGGTCGCGTCGGCCATGCCCGGGGCCTCGTCGAACAGGCCGAGGCGGCGGTTGGCCCGGCCCGAACGCACGTCGTCGCCGATGGCGTTGTCCATCTGGACGCGGTACCCGACGCGTTTGCGCCGCGGCACCCGGCGCTCGTACCAGACCATGACGCCCGAGGCGACGATGCCGAGGAGGGCGGTCGCCACCGCCACGAGGTTCTCCGCGCTGAACCACTCCACCGTGGATGCCCCCGTGCCGCCCGTGCCCGCGTCCGTCGCCGCCCGATCGCCCGATCGCCCGATCGGCCGGGAGGTCACCGTACGGCCGCACGGGCGCGTACCCGGCTCACGTCGGCCGGAATTCGCCGGACGTTCAACCTCCGCACCTGCGGCGGGACTTCGGCTACCGCTTCGTGTACGTCAGGCGTTCCCCGCTGCTCGTGTTGAGACGCTCCAGCGTGCCGTTCGGCAGGAGGGTCACCTCGGTGGCGGCGCCCGGGGTGCAGGCGCTGCGCGGCTGCCCGACGGTCACCGTGGACGGGCCGATCTTCAGCGGGCCGCCCGCTCCCGGAGCCGTGATCAGCTCGCCCTCGAACACGCAGTGGTACGAGCCGCCGCCCCGGGTGGGCCCGTCGGCGACGAGGGACAGCACCGTGTCGCCCGGCTCGCCCTGCCGGATGGTCAGCGAACGGCTGTGCTGCCCGTCGGCGTTGTCGATGGTCGTGGACCAGGTGCCGAGGTACCCGGCCGGGATGGTGCCGTCCTGCGGGGAGGCGGAGACGTCGGGCTGCGTGGTCGTCGGCCCGGGGCCCGGCGTGGTCGGGGGTGCGCCGGTGCTCCGGGTGGGGCTCGGGTCGCCGCCGGACGTGTCGTTCTCGCCCCCCTGCATCAGGGCGTACACCGACCCGCCCGCGGCGAGCGCGACGACCAGGGCGATCACGACGAGCAGCGCGGTGGACCGGCCGTCCCTGCGCTGCGCCGGCTGCGGCGGCCCGTACGGCGGGGTCCGGCCGTGGGGCGGCGGCCCGTACGGAGGGGTGGAGCCGAGTCCGCCGTGACCGGGATGCACGGGGACGCCGGGCTGGGGGTGCTGCTGGGGGTAGCCGTAGGCGGGGTGGGGCGGCGGGGGCGTGTGCGCCTGCGGACGGGCCGGGGCGCCTGGGGCCGTGCCCTGCCCGGCGACCATGGTCGGCAGGTGATTCACCTGCGGCCCGTCGCCGGGCCGGCCCGGCGGAGGCGGCACGGCGGCCCCGGCGGCGGCTCCGGGAACCGGGGGCAGCGCGGGGGCCGGAGGCAGGCCCGGCCGGGACGCTTCGTCGGCCGCGGCGGCGTGCTCGGGGGACGGGCCGGGGGCTGGGCGACCGTCGGCGTCGGGGTGGCCGTCGGCAGCGGGCTGGCGGCCGGGGCCGTACTGCCCACCGGGGCCGGGCCCCTGCCGCGCGCCGGGGCCGTACTGCCCACCGGGGCCGGGCCCCTGCCGCGCGCCGGGGCCGGACGGTCCGCCCTGACCGACGTGCCCGTCGGCGGCGCCCGGACCCGGATGTCCGCCCGCAGCGGCAGGCGCGATCCGGCCGGGGCGTTCGCCGGTGTCCGTGCCCGCAGTCCCCTGCCCGGGCGGAAGGGCGCCGGCGGCCGCTCCCGCCGCCGTGTCCGCCTCCGGGTTCTCCGCGTCCAGCAACCGCACCGCGTGGCGCCCCAGTTGGGCCACCAGCGCGCTCGGCAGCCAGGGGTCGAGGGCACGGCCGTCCGCGACGGTGTCGTCGGCGCCCGTGCGTTCAAGGATCTGGTCCAGGGTGGGCCGGGCGGCGGGGTCCTTGCGCAGGCAGTCGCGGACCAGGTCGGCGATGCCCTCCGGGACGCCCTCCAGGTCGGGTTCCTCCTGGGCGATGCGGAACATCAGGGCGTGGACGCCGCTGTTGGCGGTGCCGAAGGGCAGGGCGCCGGTCGCGGCGTAGGCGAGGACGGAGCCGAGGCAGAAGACGTCGCACGCCGGGGTGATGCGGTCGCCGCGCACCTGCTCGGGGGCCATGAACCCGGGCGATCCGACGAGCGCGCCGGTGCGCGTGAGCCCGCCGTCGGTCACGGTCTCCAGGGCGCGGGCGATGCCGAAGTCGATGACGCGCGGGCCGTCGATGGTGACCAGCACGTTGGACGGCTTGAGGTCGCGGTGGACGATGCCGGCCGCGTGGATGTCCTCGAGCGCGTGCGCGAGCCCGGCCGCCAGGATGCGGACCGACCGCTCGGGCAGGGCCCCGTGGTCGTGCCCGACGACCTGCTGCAGGCTCGGCCCGGCGACGTACCCGGTGGCGACCCACGGCACCGTGGCCTCGGTGTCCGCGTCCAGCACGGGCGCGGTCCAGTACCCGCCGACCCGCCGCGCGGAGCGCACCTCCTGGCGGAACCGCTCGCGGAACTCCTCCTGCGCGGCCAGTTCCTCGCGCACGAGCTTCACGGCGACCGTCCGGCCCCGCTGGGAGCGGGCCAGGTAGACGTGCCCCATGCCTCCCGCACCCAGCCGCGCCAGCAGCCGGTACGCACCGATGCGCGGCGGATCCCCGGGCCCCAGCTTCTCCATCGCTCAGCCGCCTTCCCCCCACACGTGAGCAACGGATCGAGAATAGTGCGGGCCCGGGCCGGGGTGGCCCGGGCGATCTCTACGGTTCCGTAACAGGCGCGCCCGCCGGTGTGCCGGGTCCGGGCGGCCCCACCCGGTCCAGCACCTCCGACAGCCGTTCCAGCAGGGCCACGGCCCGGGCCAGCTCCGCCTCCCCGAACGCTTCGGCCAGCCGGTCGGCGAAGGCCGCGTGCCCCGGGTCGATCCGGGCGACCGCCGCCCGGCCCTCCTCGGTCGGTGCGAGGAGCTTGGCGCGGCGGTGCGCCGGGTTGGGCCGGTACTCGGCGAGTCCCCGCTCCACCAGCAGATCGGCGACGCGCTGCACGCTCTGCCGGGTGACGCCCATGGCGCGGGCGACGCCGGAGACGGGCAGCGGCTCGCCGAGGACCGCGCCGAGCACCTGCCACCGGGCGGCGGTGAGCCCGGCGGGCCGGGCCAGTTCCTCCGCGACGGCGAGGAACTGGCCGTTCAGCCGGAACACCCCGAGCGCACTGCGGCTGAGCAGCTCCTGGCGCTGACGGCTCACAGTGCCCCGGCCTTCTCCAGCACCCCGTAGGCCGCGGCGTCGGAGTCGTGGAACAGCCGGTACCAGGCGTCCAGCACCTCGCCCTCGTAGACCCCGAGCAGCCGCAGGATCTCCCGGGCGAACGCGACCGGCTCGGTCGGTCCGGCGGTGACCAGGCCGCGGTCGGTGACGGCGTCCGCCTCGACGTAGCGCCCGGCGCCCGCGTAGCCGGTGGCGGCCAGGTAGAAGGAGACGGCGCTGGTGTGGGCGCGGTCGTCGAGCAGGCCCTCGCGGGCGAGTCCGGCGGTGGCCCCGCAGATCGCGGCGACGGGCACGCCCGCGTCCAGGAAGGCCCGGGCCGTGCGCGCGAAGGGGGCCAGGTCGTCGCCCGTGTCCCAGAGGTCCGCGCCCGGCAGGATCAGCAGCGCGCTGTCCTCGGGCCGCACCTCGCGCAGGGCCAGGTCGGGCCGGATGCGCAGTCCGCCGGTGCTGCGGACGGGAGCGGTGGACGGACCGACCGTGCGGATCTCCCGGCCCGCCCGGGCGACCTGGGCCGTGGCGTGGCCGGTCTCCCAGTCGGCGAGGGTGTCGTAGACGGCGAGATGGACGGGCTTGCGGTCTGCGGTGGCGTTCACGGCTCCTCCTCGGACCGGTGGCTATGACAGCATGCTGCCATTACGACAGGAGGCTGTCAATAGTCGCGGGTGCGTCTGGACAACGTGTCGCGGAATGCCGCCGACGGCAGACAGGCCGCCGATGTCACCGCCCGCTCCCCCGCGCCTACGCTCACCCGCATGACCCCTCAGCCGAACCCCGAGGCCGGCGCCGCCGTCAAGGCCGCCGACCGTGACCACGTGTTCCACTCCTGGTCCGCGCAGGAACTCATCGACCCGCTCGCCGTCGCCGGTGCCGAGGGGCCGTACTTCTGGGACTACGACGGCCGCCGCTACCTGGACTTCTCCAGCGGGCTCGTCTACACCAACATCGGCTACCAGCACCCCGAGGTCGTCGCCGCGATCCAGGAGCAGGCGGCGCGGCTGACGACGTTCGCGCCCGCCTTCGCGGTGGAGGCGCGCTCGGAGGCGGCCCGGCTGATCGCCGAGCGGACCCCGGGCGACCTGGACAAGATCTTCTTCACCAACGGCGGCGCCGACGCCGTCGAGCACGCGATCCGGATGGCCCGCCTGCACACGGGCCGCCCCAAGGTGCTCTCCGCGTACCGCTCGTACCACGGCGGCACCCAGCAGGCCGTGAACATCACCGGCGACCCGCGCCGCTGGGCCTCCGACAGCGGCACGGCCGGCGTCGTGCACTTCTGGGCGCCCTACCTCTACCGCTCCCGCTTCTACGCCGAGACCGAGGAGCAGGAGTGCGCGCGGGCGCTGGAGCACCTGGAGGCGACGATCACCTTCGAGGGGCCCTCGACGATCGCCGCGATCATCCTGGAGACCGTCCCCGGCACGGCGGGGATCATGGTCCCGCCGCCCGGCTACCTCGCCGGAGTGCGCGAGCTGTGCGACCAGTACGGCATCGTCTTCGTCCTCGACGAGGTCATGGCGGGCTTCGGGCGGACCGGTGAGTGGTTCGCGGCGGACCTGTTCGGCGTCACGCCCGACCTGCTGACCTTCGCCAAGGGCGTGAACAGCGGGTACGTGCCGCTGGGCGGCGTGGCGATCTCCGGCGCGATCGCGGAGACGTTCGGCCGGCGCCCCTACCCGGGCGGGCTGACGTACTCCGGGCACCCGCTGGCGTGCGCCGCCGCCGTCGCCACGATCGGCGTGATGGCACGGGAGGGCGTGGTGGAGCACGCGGCCCGGCTGGGCCGGACCGTGCTCGGGCCGGAGCTGCGCGCGCTGGCCGAGCGGCATCCGAGCGTGGGCGAGGTGCGCGGCGTCGGCATGTTCTGGGCGCTGGAACTGGTGCGCGACCGCGAGACGCGGGAGCCGCTGGTGGCGTACAACGCCGCCGGTGAGGCGAACGCGCCGATGGCCGCCTTCGCCGCCGCCGCGAAGGGCAACGGTCTGTGGCCGTTCGTGAACATGAACCGGACGCACGTCGTGCCGCCCTGCAACATCGGCGAGGCGGAGCTGAAGGAAGGGCTCGCGGCGCTGGACGCCGCCCTGTCGGTCGCGGACGAATACATCGCGTAAACGGACACGAACCCGTCAGCGGACGACAACCTCGGACGCCGTTCGAACGCGTAAGGTGGCGTGCTCGTAGTCATGGACGAGCACGCCACCCGCACGCGACGAGGAGACGCCCTGACCATGCCCGGCAGCACCGGCAACGGCGCCGTGATGCGCAGCACCCTGCGCCAGCAGATCGCCGAAGCACTCCGCGACGAGGTGCTGGCCGGACGGCTCCAGCCGGGGCAGGAGTTCACGGTCAAGGAGATCGCCGAGCAGTACGGGGTGTCCGCCACACCGGTCCGCGAGGCGCTCGTCGACCTCTCCGCGCAAGGGCTGCTCGACGCCGACCAGCACCGCGGCTTCCGCGTCCACGAGTACTCGGCCGAGGACTTCCGCGGCATGATCGAGGCCCGCGGCCTGGTCGTCGAGGGGATGTTCCTCGCCCTGTCCCAGGGGCGTCCCGACGCCGTGCGGCCCGACGACCCGCGGGCCGCATCCGTCGTCGCCGGGGTCCGCAGGCGCGGCGAGGAGGCGCAGCGGGCCGCCGCCGCCGGTGATCTGACCGTCCTGATCGGGTACGACCTGCGCTTCTGGCGCGAGCTGGGCGCCTGCTTCGGCAACCCCTACCTCGCCGACTTCCTGAACCGGCTGCGCGTGCAGACCTGGGTGTGCGCCGTGCAGCACCTGCGCCGGCTGCCCGATCTGCGCGGCGCGCTGTGGGCCGGGCACACCGAGCTGGTCGACGCGCTGATCGCGGGCGACCACGCAGCCGCCCGCGCGATCCTCGCCGCCTACAACGCGCACTCGCTCGCGCTCATCGAGCGGCTCGCTTCCCGGTGACCGGCGTCGAGGCGGTCCGTATGGGTATGGGACATGCACGGCGGGAGCCGTGACCGTGCCGCGCCGCTACCCTTCTTGACCACCGTGCTACCCCGACGACCGCGCTGAGCGAGGAGCCTTCTTTGGCCTGTGACCTGTGGCTGGTACCGCTCGTCGACGTGTTGTGCCACACGCCGGACAACCCGTTCGCCGAGGAACTCGCGCAATACAACAAGGTGCTCGCCGAGGCCGGGCTGCCGCCGGTGCCGGTGTACCAGTACATGCCGGGCCTGTCCGGCGAGGTCGCCCCGGTCGCGGGCTTCGACTACGACGCGCTGCACTTCCTGCGCCGCGCCTACCTGCTCCAGGTGTGCGGGCTGCCGGTGACGCCCGTGGACGAACTGGGCGGCGACTACGAGCAGTTGCTGGAGATGTTCGAGTCGACGGCCCAGCGGTCGCACCTGGTCTGGCACTACGACCACGCCGGCGCCTACGTCCCGGTCGACTTCCCGAGCCCGCTCGCCGACGACGACCTCCTGGCGGGCGGCGGCCCGCTGGGCTCCTCGCACGCGCTGCTGCGCGAGCTGGAGGTGGTCGCCCCGGTCATCGGCATCGACCCGGCCAACCCGCCGGCGGCCCCCCGGCCGCCGCTGGCGCCCACGGAGCTGGAGGAGCCCGCCGTCCCGGCGCCCTACGACCCGAGCCCCTTCGCCCGGGAGCGGCACGTCTGGCTGGGCCTGCACGCGGCCGCGACCCGCAGCCTCGCGCAGGGCTCGATGATCGTCTTCAGCTGAGCCGCATTCAGCGCCCCAGCTGGGACAGGCCCTTCTGCACGTCCTCCACGTTCATCACGGGCGTGTACGTGATCTCCGCGCCGAGGTTGAGGAAGAAGGGTTCGCTGAGCACCGGCATCTGGGCGCTGTCCTGCATGTCGAAGACCATGAAGGCCGTGCGCCTGCCGTTCTCGGAGGTGAAGTAGGCCGCCTCGGGCCTGATCAGCTCCAGCGACTCCTGGAGGAGCTTGCCCATGGTGCCGTTCCGGATGGCCTCGTTGGCCTTCTCGGTGTCCATGCAGGCCTTGAGCAGTACGCGCATCGCACTCACCTTCTTCTGTGTCGACGCACGCGGGGTGTGGGTTTCAGCCTATGCCCGTTCCGGGCGGGCCACCCGGCGGAGAAGAACGCCGGCCGCCCCCCTGGGCAGGGAGCGGCCGGCGGACGCGGAGCGGAGCGGAGCGGATCAGAGGAACGAGTTGATCTCGATCGTCTCGTCACGGCCCGGGCCCACGCCGATCGCGGAGATCGGCGCTCCGGACATCTCCTCCAGTGCCTTCACGTACGCCTGCGCGTTCTTGGGCAGGTCCGAGAAGGACTTGGCCGTGGAGATGTCCTCGCTCCAGCCCGGCAGCATCTCGTAGACCGGCTTCGCGTGGTGGAAGTCCGTCTGCGAGTACGGCAGCTCCTCGACGCGCCTGCCGTCGATCTCGTAGGCCACGCAGACCGGGATCTGCTCCCAGCCGGTGAGGACGTCGAGCTTGGTGAGGAAGAAGTCCGTCAGGCCGTTCACGCGGGTCGCGTAGCGGGCGATGACCGCGTCGAACCAGCCGCAGCGGCGGTCGCGGCCGGTGGTGACACCGCGCTCGCCGCCGATGCGCCGCAGCGCCTCGCCGTCCTCGTCGAACAGCTCGGTCGGGAAGGGACCGGCGCCGACGCGGGTGGTGTACGCCTTGAGGATGCCGATGACCCGGCTGATCTTCGTCGGGCCCACACCGGCGCCGGTGCAGGCACCGCCGGCGGTCGGGTTCGACGAGGTCACGAAGGGGTAGGTGCCGTGGTCGATGTCGAGCAGGGTGCCCTGCCCGCCCTCGAACAGGACGACCTTGTCCTCGTCCAGCGCCTGGTTGAGGACCAGGACCGTGTCGGCGACGTACGGCGCGAGCTTGTCGGCGTAGCCCAGCAGCTCCTCGACCACCTGCTCCACGGCGATCGCCCGCCGGTTGTAGAGCTTGGTGAGCATCTGGTTCTTGACGTCGAGGGCCGCCTCGACCTTCTGCGTCAGGATCGACTCGTCGTACAGGTCCTGCACCCGGATGCCGACGCGGTTGATCTTGTCGGCGTAGGTCGGGCCGATGCCGCGCCCGGTGGTGCCGATCTTCCGCTTGCCGAGGAAGCGCTCGGTCACCTTGTCCACCGTCACGTTGTACGGCGTGATGATGTGCGCGTTTCCGCTGATGAGGAGCTTGGACGTGTCGACGCCTCGCTCGTTCAGCCCGTTCAGCTCGGAGAACAGGACCGACGGGTCGACGACGACGCCGTTGCCGATGACCGGCGTGCAGCCGGGGGACAGGATTCCGGAAGGGAGGAGGTGGAGGGCGTACTTCTGGTCGCCCACGACCACCGTGTGGCCTGCGTTGTTACCACCCTGGTAACGCACCACATAGTCCACCGAACCACCGAGCAGGTCGGTGGCCTTTCCCTTGCCTTCGTCACCCCACTGAGCACCGAGCAGCACAAGTGCGGGCACGCGCGTACACCCCTTCCGGGCGGGGCATGTCCATGGTCGAGGGCGTACGCGGAGGTGTCCGCCGCGTGCACCGCGACCGCCGTTGGCCGCCAACCGTCGGACCGGATGCCCCGGAATAGACGAAGCCCCTGGCGCAATAGCGCAAGGGGCTCTTGCACAAAGATGCTACCCGAGGAAGCGAGGCATGGCCGAGGTGGCGACTTCCGCGACGTCCGAGCAGCTGCTGGTGGTGGTCGACCCGGTCGCCCGTAGGTCGGACGGCGAGTCCGTCAGGATCGCGAAGGACGTGCTCGGCGCGGGGGCCGGCATGAAGCTGTGCCTGCCGGACGGCCCGGAGGAGTTCGCCCGGGCGCTGGCCCGGCGCGGTGCCCGGCGCCCGGTGGTGGTGGGCGACGACCGGGCCCTGCTGCGGGCGGTGTCGGTGCTGCACCGGCAGCGGGAGCTGGCGGCGTGCGGGCTGTCGCTGGTGCCGGTCGGCCGCGCGCTGTCCCTGGCCCGCTCCCTGGGGGTGCCGACCGGGACGGTGGCGGCGGCCCGGGCGGTGCTCGACGGGGTCGAGCGGCGGATGGACCTGATGGTCGACGACAGCGACGGGGTGGTGCTGGGCGCGCTGCGCATACCGCCGCTGTCCCCCTCGCCCGACGGGGAGGGCGCGCGGGAGCCGGTGCCCGACGCGGAGGACGCCGCGGGGCGGCCCTGGCTGCGGACCTGCCAGTCGCTGGTGCGCACCCTGGTCCCGGCCTCCCGCCCCTCCCGTCCCGTGTCCCCGCCGGAGCCGGGGCCGTCCCGGCTGCGGGTCGAGGTGGACGGGGAGACCCTCGTGGACCTGAACCAGCCGGTGGAGGCGGTGTCGGTGGCCCCGTCCGCCTCGGGTGTCGCCTCGGTGGAGGTCAGGCCGGTGTCGGTGGGCGCGGAGGCCTCACCGCTGCTGGCCGAGGGCCGCACGGTGACGGTGTCCGGGGCGCACTTCCGCTACCGGGCGGACTCCCTGGTCTCGGGCCCGGTGCGCACCCGCACGTGGGTGGTGCGCGAGGGGGCCTGGAGCCTGACGGTCCCGGCGGGGGCGTGAGGCCGGAGGCAGGGCGGGGGCCGACGCCGCCCCCGCTCCCTCCCGCTCACCCGACCTCGACGGCCAGTCCCTCCAGCCCCCTGATCACGAAGTTCGGCTTGCGGGCGGGCTCCGCCGCCAGGCGCAGGGTGGGCGCCTTCTCCAGCAGGGCCCTCATCGACGCGGCCAGCTCGATGCGGGCCAGCGGGGCGCCGATGCAGTAGTGGATGCCGGCGCTGAAGGAGATGTGCGGGTTGTCCCGGCGGGTCAGGTCGAGCGCCGAGGGGCGGTCGAACACCGCTTCGTCGTGGTTCGCGGAGCCGAAGAGCAGGGCGATCTCCGCGCCGCGCGGGATCGTCGTTCCGGCGATCTCGACGTCGTCCAGGACCCAGCGCTCGAAGAGCTGCAACGGGGTGTCGTAGCGCATCAGCTCCTCGACCGCGGTGGGGACGAGCGAGTGGTCGGCGCGCAGCAGCCGAAGCTGGGCGGGGTTGCGGAACAGGGCGTACCAGCCGTTGACCGTGGCGTTCACGGTGGCCTCGTGGCCCGCGTTCAGCAGCAGCACGCAGGTGGAGATCATCTCCTGCTCGGTGAGGCGGTCGCCCTCGTCGTGCGCCTCGATGAGCCCCGAGACGAGGTCGTCACCGGGTTCCTTGCGGCGCGCGGCGATCAGTTCGCGCAAGTAGGCGGAGAACTCGACCGACGCACGGACCGCCCTGGCCGCCGTCTCCTCGGACGGGTTCAGCTCGTACATGCCGCAGATGTCCGCCGACCAGGGCCGCAGCGGGGCCCGGTCGGACTCCGGGATGCCGAGCATCTCCGCGATGACGGCGACGGGCAGGGGCTCGGCGACGTCCTTCAGCAGGTCGCCGCCGCCCGCGTCGGCCAGGGCGGAGACCAGCTCGCCGGCCAGGGCCCGCACGTACGGCTTGAGGCGTTCGACCGTGCGCGGGGTGAACGCCTTCGACACCAGGCGGCGGATCCGGGTGTGGTCCGGCGGCTCCAGGTCGAGCATGCCGTGGTCGTTGAGCGTGTGGAACGGCTCGTGTTCCGCCGGGGGCGCGCTGCGGCCGAACTCCTCGTGCGTGAAGCGGTGCTGGTAGGTGCGGCCCAGGCACCGGTCGCGCAGCAGGGCCGAGACGTCCGCGTGGTGCGGCACCAGCCACTGGTTCGTGGGCTCGAAGCGGTGCACGCGGCCGGCGGCCCGCAGCTCGGCGAGGGCGGGGTAGGGGTCGGCCAGGAACGCCGGGTCCCACGGGTCGAACCCGGTGTCGGAGACAGCTGCCATGGACGGACGCTAGCCCGGCGCACCCCACTCTGACCAGGGGCGCCACCGATCCGCCGTCCCGTCGCCCCGGCCGGCCCGTCAGCCCGGGGTGACCAGCCGGGCCTCGTAGGCGAACACCGCCGCCTGGGTGCGGTCGCGCAGGCCCAGCTTCACCAGGATCCGGCTGACGTGCGTCTTGATCGTCGACTCGGCGACCACCAGCCGCCCGGCGATCTCCGCGTTCGACAGGCCCTGCGCGATCAGGACCAGCACCTCCGTCTCCCGGTCGGTGAGGTCCCCGTACGCGGCCTGCGCGGAGGGCATCAGGCGCGGGCTCTCGGAGAGCCTGGAGAACTCGGTGATCAGCCGCCGGGTCACCGAGGGCGCCAGCAGCGCCTCGCCGGAGGCCACCACGCGGACGCCGTCGGCGAGCTGGCGGGCCGAGGCGTCCTTGAGCAGGAAGCCGGAGGCGCCCGCGCGCAGCGCCTGGTACACGTACTCGTCGAGGTCGAAGGTGGTGAGCACCAGCACCTTCGCCGCGCTGTCCGCCGCGACGATCTCACGGGTCGCCTCGATGCCGTTCAGCTCGGGCATGCGGATGTCCATCAGCACGACGTCCGGGGCGAGTTCGCGGACCTTGGCGACGGCCTCCCGGCCGTTCACCGCCTCACCGACGACCTCCATGTCCGGCATCGCGTTCAGCAGCACCGAGAAGCCCTCGCGGACCATCATCTGGTCGTCCGCGATCAGGACGCGGATCGTCATGCCTCGTCCTCGTCCGGCAGGGTGACCGGCAGGAACACCGCCACCTCGTAGCCTCCCTCGTCCGTGCGGCCCGCCGTCATCTCGCCGCCCAGCATGGTCACGCGCTCGCGCATGCCCGTGATGCCGTGCCCGGCGCCCGGCGAGGGCTTGATCAGGCGTGGCTCGGGCGGCGGGCCGTTGACCACGCGCAGCCCCAGGCCGCCGAGCACGTACCCGATCTCCACCCGGGCGGTCGCGCCGGGGGCGTGCCGCAGGGTGTTGCTCAGGGCCTCCTGCACGATCCGGTACGCCGACAGCTCCACGCCCTGCGGCAGCTCCCGCACCGCGCCCGTCACCACCTTGTCCACGGTCGGTCCGGCCTCGCGCACATTGGCCAGCAGCGCGTCGAGGTCGGCGAGCGTCGGCTGCGGGGCGTCCGGGGCCTCGTAGTCCTCGGCGCGCACGACGCCCAGGACCCGGCGC
Organism: Streptomyces sp. AHA2; assembly: GCF_036857595.1. Taxonomy (NCBI): domain Bacteria; kingdom Bacillati; phylum Actinomycetota; class Actinomycetes; order Kitasatosporales; family Streptomycetaceae; genus Streptomyces; species Streptomyces sp. AHA2. The sequence continues at coordinate 500,192 of NZ_JAUQWJ010000003.1, read as the reverse complement.
AGCTCGGTCAGGGCCGCCACCGCGTTCTCCCGGATCGTCGCGAACGCCTTCTCCAGCTCGGGCGGCGGGTTCTCCACCCGGTAGGGGGCGGCCTCGGCCTGGATGGCGACCACCGACATGTGGTGGGCCACCACGTCGTGCAGCTCGCGGGCGATCGTGGTGCGCTCCTCCAGCAGGGTGCGCCGCGACCGTTCGTGCGCGGTGACCGTCTGCTGGGCGGTGACCTCCTGCGCGGCCTCCTTGCGGGTGTGCCACACGGTCACGCACAGCAGGATCAGGGCCGACAGGATCAGCATGGGCGCCGAGTTGGTGCCGTACATGTGGCTCGGGCCCACACCGGCGTCCGCGATCAGCGCGTACAGCGCGGTCAGCGTCCACATCCACCCGGCGGTGCGGGGCCGGGTGCGTATCGCCACGACCGTCAGCACCGTGAGGTGGCACAGGAAGCTGCCGGCCTGCCAGGGCCAGTCGCTCCAGGTGCCGCCGAGCGCGCCGGTGACGGGTGTGGCGGCCATGGACAGCCAGAACGCCCCCACGGGCCGGATCATGGTGGCCAGCACCGGCAGCGCGGTCAGCAGGGCCATGAACAGCAGGGGGCCGTCGATGGTCCCGAGCATCAAACTGAACAGGGCCGCCGTGACGATCAGCGCGTGCGGGGTCCAGGTCGCGTACTCGCGCAGCCGTCGCGGCAGCCGCCGGACGAACCGGCCGTCCGGGCTCCTGCGGGGCAGCGGGCGGTAGGCGAAGGCGTCGTGGAAGAGGTCCTGCCGCAGTCCGCGCAGGGAGTCCACGGCCACCCGGTACTCCGGGCTGCGCGAGGGCGTCCCGTCCCCCGGCGGCGTGGTGTGCAGGTGAGTCGTCTCGGTCACGTACAGAACGGTAGGGGGACCCGGGGGTCGCGGTCGTCCCCAGTGAGAGGGGTCACCGGGGGTCCCTCTCAGGTACTACGCGCCCGCCCCTGGGCCGCTCAGCGGCCCGACGGCCGCACGAGCCCCGACTCGTAGGCGAAGACCGCCGCCTGCGTCCGGTCCCGCAGGCCCAGCTTCACCAGGATGCGTCCCACGTGCGTCTTCACGGTCTGCTCGGCGACGAACAGGTGCCGGGCGATCTCCGCGTTCGACAGGCCCTGCGCGATCAGGGCGAGCACCTCGGTCTCCCGCCCGGTCAGCTCCCCGACGCGGTCCTTGAGCGGGGCGCGGGGGCGGTCGTCGAGACGGGAGAACTCGGCGATCAGCTTGCGCGTGACGACCGGCGCGAGCAGTGCCTCCCCTTGCGCCACCACCCGCACCGCCTCGGCGAGCTGCTCGGAGGAGGCGTCCTTCAGCAGGAACCCGGAGGCCCCGGCGCGCAGCGCCTCGTAGACGTACTCGTCGAGGTCGAAGGTGGTGAGGACCAGCACCCGCACCTCCGGATGCGCGGCGGTGATCCGTGCGGTGGCCTCGATGCCGCCGACGCCCGGCATGCGGATGTCCATCAGAACGACGTCCGGGGAGGTCTCTGCGGTGCGGGTCACGGCTTCGGCGCCGTCGCACGCGTCGCCGACGACCTCGATGTCGGGCTGGGTGCCGAGCAGCACGGTGAAGCCCTGCCGGACCATCGCCTGGTCGTCGGCGATGAGGACCCGGATGGGGTCGCCGGTGCGGCTCGTCATGGTCGTCCCTTCCGGGGATCGGTGGTGCGGCCGGTGCCCGGGGTGTCCGCGGGCGGGGTGTCGGGGAGGAACGCGGTGACCTCGAAGCCGCCCTGCCGCCGGGGGTGCGCGGTCATGGTGCCGCCGAGCATCGCGACGCGCTCGCGCATGCCGAGCAGTCCGTGCCCCGCCCCGGTGGACGGTGGCGGGGGCTCGGTGGGGCGGTCGTTGACGACCTCCACGCGCAGGCCGTCGGGCCGGTAGCCCAGCCGGACGGTGATCGCGGCGCCGGGCGCGTGCCGCAGGGCGTTGCTCAGGGCCTCCTGCACGATCCGGTACGCCGACAGCTCCACGCCCTGCGGCAGCGTGCGCCGCTCGCCGCCGATCTCGGTGACGACCTCGCGGCCCGCGGCCCGGGTGTTCTCCACCAGCGCGCCGAGCCGGTCGAGGGTGGGCTGCGGGGCGTACGGGGCGGCTTCCCCGCCGGGGCCGGCCGGCGCGTCCCCGGGCCCGGGGTGCTCCGAGCGCAGCACGCCCAGCACCCGCCGCAGCTCGGTCAGCGCATCCAGCGCGTTCTGCCGGATGCCCGCGAGGTTCTCCGTCAGCTCCTCGGGCGGGTCCTTCACGAGGTGCGGGGCGACCTGCGCCTGGATGGAGATGACCGACATGTGGTGGGCCACCACGTCGTGCAGCTCCCGGGCGATGCGGCTGCGCTCCTCCAGCAGGGTGCGGCGGGTGCGCTCCTCGGCGGTGAGCGTGGTCTGCTCCACGAGCTGGGCGCGGGCCACGCGGCGGCCGCGCAGGGCGGTGCCCACGATGACGACGACGGTGGCCAGGGAGAGCAGGAGCGTGCCGGTCTCGTCGTGCGCCGCCCCGGCCGCGGCGCTCTGGGCGAGCCAGGTCGCCAGCGCGGTGACGGCCAGGGCCGCGGCCGACGCGCGGGTGGGCACCCGCAGCGCCAGCAGCAGCAGTACGAGCAGCTCGGCGATGATCCCCGCCGCGGTCCAGGGCCAGGTGTAGGTCTCCGGGCCGGGTCCCAGCCGGGCCCGCACCACGGCGGCGCACAGCACGAACACGCCCAGCGACAGCCACCACGCCGGGACCGGCCGCCACAGGCCGAGGACGACGGCGCCGCCCTGCCCGATGGCGACCAGCAGGGCCGGACCGAACGCCAGGTGCCCGTTGTCCTGGAGATCGTGCAGGGCGGCGACAGTGATGCCGAACGCGGCCAGGCACAGCACGCCGTGCGGCAGCCAGCGCAGCCAGGTGGAGGGCGGCAACGGGTCGGGGCGGACGGTCCACAGGTCCGCGCGCAGGGCGCGCAGCCGGCCGTCGACGCGCGCCCGCAGCGCGCGGCCCACCCCCGTGTCCGTCACACGGCTCAGCCTAGACATGGCGGGCCTCCGTCGCCGCACCCCGGTCGGCGGGCCGGTGTGCGCGCACCACCCGTGACCGCCCGCCCGGCCGGCCGCCCCGCTCGAAGGAGCGGAACGCGGCCCCGCACAGGGCGAGGACCAGGGCGAACACCGGCAGCCACAGCAACCGTGCCACGACCCAGCCGGGACCGTCGGGCGCGGTGTGCAGCCCGGGGAGGCGGCCCGCGAGCAGGCCGGTGGCGGTGGTGGCCATCAGGGCCGTCTGGTGCCACAGGAAGACGGTCATCGCCGAGAGGTTGACCAGCGCCACGGCCGCCCAGGCCAGGGGCCGGCGCAGGGCGCGACGCAGCCGCTCGCGCAGCAGCAGGGCGAGGCCGCACTGGGCCAGGCCGAAGGTGACCGCGGCCAGGGTCGGCGGGTCCAGGTTGGACACCTCCTGCCCGGGGACGCCGACCATCGACGCGGGGTAGCCCGCGAGGGCGACCAGGGCCGCGGTCGTCGCCGTCCCCGCGGTGAGGAGGATCCAGCCGGCACGGCGGCCCTCCAGCTCGCCCCGGGTCCAGGCCGCTCCGAGCGCGTAGGGCACGGCCCAGCCCGCCGCCACGTTCGCCCAGCCCAGCCAGGAGGGGCCGCCCAGGCCGAAGCGCAGCAGGTCCACGTGCAGGACGACGGCCAGCGGCCACAGCGGGGAGATCCGGGCCAGCAGCGGGGTCGCCGCGGTCAGGCCGGCGAACACCACGAGGAACCACAGCGGGGACAGGGCGAGCTTCACCAGCGTGCGGACGGTCCCGGACTCGGCGCCCGACAGCAGCAGGGCGAACGCGGCGGCCGCCCACAACGCGAGGACGGCGGCCACGGGCGTGCACAGCCGGGCCAGCCGGCCCCGCAGCCACCGGTGGTACGGCACCCCGCGTGCCCGGGCCGAGGCGTGGCCGCGGGTGGCGACATGTCCGCCGACCAGGAAGAACACGGCGAGCGTCTGGAGGACCCAGGAGACGGGTGCCAGGGCGGGCAGGTGCTGCAGCGGGCTCGCCGCGCGCAGGGTGCCGCCGTCGGACACCAGCGCCGTGACCAGCCAGTGCCCGAGGACGACCCCGAGGACGGCGGCCGCGCGCAGGCCGTCCACGGCCCGGTCGCGGCCCGCGGGTGTGGCCGCGCCGATCCGTGCGGCGCCCCGGCGCAGCGCCTGCCGGGCCCTTCGTACGCGGATGTCAGTCATGGGTCACCGCCTCGCTCTCGCCCAGGACGATCCGGGTCAGGTTGGACAGGGAGGCCGTCGCGGGCCCGAAGTAGTCGCTGTGGCCGCCGTCGCCCGCGGCGAAGACCCGGGCGCCGAACTCCGGTGAGACGGGGTCGGTGCCGAAGCCCACGGTGGTGCCGAACAGCTCGGCGTCGAGGTGGGGGACGTGCTCCACCCAGTCGTCGCCGCCCCGTGCCGCCCAGATCCGGGCGCGGGTGCGCAGAGCGGCGGCGGTGTCCGCGCCGGTGCCGGGGCTGCCGACGAGCGCGATGTCGTCCACGTCCAGGCCGGGCGCGGCCCGCCCGCACACGACCGTGCCGTACGAGTGGCACAGCAGGGCGACGCGGGCCGCGCCGCCCGTCACGGCGCGCAGGTCCTCGACGAGGGCGCGCAGTCGCGGGGCCGCCTGCTCGGCCCTGCCGGTGGTGGCCACCGCCGGGCTGACCGTGCCGGGGGTCTCGTAGCCCAGCCAGGCCACCACCGCCGTGCGCGGTCCGCCCCCGCGGGCGCGCCGGGCGAGCTGCTCGTGGAGAGCGGTGGCGGCGGCGCGGAACCGGCCGTAGGTGTCCAGGCTCGTGTCGGACCCGGGGACCAGGACGGCGACGCGCTGGGCGCGGCGGAGGTCGCCCAGGACCTCGGTGACCCGGCCGGGGCCGCGGCCGTCGAACGCCAGGAGCCGGCGGGCCGGGGCCGCCAGGGCACGGTCGGCGGCGGCCCGGTGCCGGGCGTGGTGCGCGGCCGCCGTGCGGGCCGCCTCGGCGGCGTTGGCGCGGTTGGCCGCGTACACCGCGTCGAGCGTCGTGACGCCGAGCGGCGGGAGGGCGGCGGGTGGCGGGGCGGGGACCTCGGGCCGGCCGGCCCCGGACAGGGGGAACACCACCGCGGCCGCGACCAGCGCTGCGAGCGCGGCCCGCCGCCATCGGCCGGCCCGGCGGCGGTGCCCCTGTGCGCGTCCCACGGTCGTTCCCCCTCCTGAGCGCCCGGCCATCGGGCTCGCCCGGAAGGGAAGTTACGGAGCCGGCGGTCTCGTCCGCGTCCCACCGCGGAGCTCACCTGCCGGGTAGCTCTCAGGTACTACGGGTACGACCGGGGCCGGCCGCAGGGGTGGAGGGGCGGAGGGACGGAGGAGCCGTCCGCCGAGCGCCGCACCGCCCCGCCCCACCGAACGCCCCCGGTCACCAGGCCAGTTGGGCGATCTCCTCGACCACCACGGCGCAGGCGTCGGCCGCCGGGTCGATCAGCGGGAAGTGCCCCACGTCCTCCAGCAGCGTCACCCCGACCACCTCGCCGGCCTTCGCCGCCGCGTCCGCGTACGACTCGGCGACCGCCTGCGGCACGTCGAGGTCGGCGCGGCCCTGCACGACGGTGGTGGCGATGCCGGTGGGCAGCAGCAGCGCCGGGTCCGCGTACGGCTGCCGTTGCGCGAAGTGCTCCGGCCCGCCCAGGAGTTGCCGTACCGCACCGTCGCACACGCCGAGCTTGTCGGCGACGGCGAGATCCGCGATCGGGGCGAGGGCGACCACACCGCGCAGGGCCGCCGGGGCGGTGCTGCGCCAGGGCGAGCCGGCCGGCAGGACGTGCCGGGCCGCGCCCCACAGGGCCAGGTGCCCGCCCGCCGAGTGGCCGGTGAGGACGGTACGGCGCGGATCGGCCTGCGGCAGCTTCTCCCGCACCAGCGCGGGCAGGGCGTCCAGCGCCGCGGCCACGTCGTCGAGGGTGTCGGGCCAGCGGCCCGCGACGGAGGCGTCGTCGGTGCCGCGCCGGTACTCGACGCTGGCCACGGCGAACCCGTGCCGGGCCAGGAAACCGGCGAACGGGCTGATGTGGCGCCGGTCGTGGGGCGCCCGCCAGGCGCCGCCGTGCAGCACCACCACGACCGGGGCGGGACCGCCCGGGCCGCCCTCGCCGCGTGGGGCGAAGAAGTCGATCACCTGGTCGGGGTGGCCGCCGTAGGCCGCGGTGGCGTCGGGGTCGACGGGCGCGTGGGAGAGAGCCGACCTCTCCTCGGCAGCGGCCCGTGCGGCTGCGACGTCGTCCGTCATGCTCCACCCTTCCAGCGATGAGCCGTGAACGGCGAACCGGTAGGGGGTGTTGCGCCGTTGGCCGGGACGGTACCAGGCGCGTGACATGGGCGGACACGGGGATGTCACGCTCGGTGAGGGCCGGACGGGCGGGTGCGCGGGCGGGCGGCGGGGCCGGTCCGCGCGGTGCGGACCGGCCCCGGCGGCTCACGCCAGCGTCGCGGCCAGTACGCGGGCCGCCCGCTCCACGTCGGTGAAGCCCACGTACAGCGGGGTGAAGCCGAAGCGCAGCACGTCCGGCGCCCGGAAGTCGCCGACCACACCCCGCTCGACCAGGGCCTTCATCACGTCACCGGCGTCGGGGCAGCGCAGCGCGACCTGGCTGCCGCGCTCCGCGTGGGCCAGGGGCGTCAGGCACTCGACCCGCCCCCCGGGCACGTACTCCGCGACGCACTCCAGGAAGAAGTCCGTCAGGGCGAGGGACTTGGCCCGCACCGCGTCGACGGACACCCCGTCCCACACCTCCAGGGCCGCCTCCAGGGCGAGCATGGAGAGGATGTCCGGCGTGCCGACCCGGCCGCGCAGGGCACCGGCGGCCGGTTCGTAGCCGGTCCGCATCCCGAACGGCTCGGCGTGCGAGTTCCAGCCGGGCAGCGGCGAGTCGAAGCGGTCCTGCAGCCCGGCGCGCACGTACAGGAAGGCCGGTGAACCCGGCCCGCCGTTCAGGTACTTGTAGGTGCAGCCGACCGCGAAATCCACCCGGTGCGCGTCCAGACCGACGGGCAGCGCGCCCGCGGAGTGGCACAGGTCCCACACCGCGTACGCCCCGGCCGCGTGCACGGCGGCCGTCAGCGCCGGCAGGTCGTGCAGCCGGCCGGTGCGGTAGTCCACGTGGTTGAGCAGGACCGCGGCGGTCCGCCCGCCCAGCGCGCCCGGCACCTCGGCGGGGGGCACCGGCCGCAGGGTGCAGCCGGTCATCCGCGCGGCGGACTCGGCGATGTACCCGTCGGTGGGGAAGGTCGTGGCGTCCACGACGATCTCGTCCCGGCCCTCACCGGCCAGGCGCACCGCGCCCACCAGCGCCTTGAACACGTTGACGCTGGTCGAGTCGCCCACCACGATCTGCCCGGGCGCGGCCCCGACCAGCGGGGCGATCCGGTCGCCGATCCGCTCGGGCGCCGTCCACCAGCCGCTCTCCTCCCAGGACCGGATGCGCAGTTCGCCCCACTGGCGGCGGACGACGTCCTCCACCCGGCCGGGCACCACGGCCGGCAGCGCCCCCAGGGAGTTGCCGTCGAGGTAGACGACGTCGTCCAGCACGAACGCGGCCCGCTTGTGCGCCAGTTCGTCGGCGGCGTCCAGCTTCTCCGCGCGCGCCCTCAGCTCAGACATAGGACCGCGCCGTCCACAGCTCGGGGAACACGTTCTTCTGCGCGCGCTTCTCCAGCCAGGCCACCCCGGCGGAACCGCCCGTTCCGGTCTTGGCGCCCATCGCGCGGCGGGTGGCGACCAGGTGGTCGTTGCGCCAGCGCCACACCAGCTCGGCCACGTCGCTCAGCGCCTCGCCGAGGCGGGCCAGTTCGTCGCTCTCGTCAGCGGAGTAGACGGCCGTCCAGGCGGCCTCCACCTCCGGCGCCGGCTCGTAGCGCCGCGCGACGTCGCGCTGCAGCACCGCCTCGGGGATGTCGTACCCGCGCCGGGCCAGCAGCCGCACGACCTCGTCGTACAGGCTCGGCTCGTGCAGCGCCTTCTCCAGCTCGGCGTGCACGCGCGGGGAGCCGCGGTGCGGGACGAGCATGGACGCCGACTTGTCGCCGAGCAGGAACTCCATGCGCCGGTACATCGCCGACTGGAAGCCGGAGCCCTCACCGAGGGCGCTGCGGTACGAGTTGAACTGGGCCGGCGTGAGCTGGCCGAGCGGCTTCCAGGACGCGTTGAGCGCCTCCAGCTCGCGCACCGACCTCTTCAGCGCGGCCGTGGCGGTGGGCACGTCGTCGCTCCTCAGCGCGCGGGCCGCCGTCTCCCACTCGTGGACGATGACGGTGAACCACAACTCCATCACCTGGGTCGTCACCAGGAAGACCATCTCCCCGGGATCGTCGGAGAGGGTGTGCTGGAGGTGCGTGAGCACGTCCGCCTTGACGTAGTCCTCGTACGGCGTCGTGCCGTGGAAGTCGAGATGCGGGGTCTCGGGCTCGTGAGCCTCGTGGGACATCGCTGTCTCCTGCAGATAACTCCGGGTAGCGGTCCGCCCCTGCCGATGCCGGCACGGGGGCCCCGGTCCCCACGGGAATACTCCGCAATCGTGCCCCGGAACCGCAAGGCCCGCCTCCCGGGAGACGGGCCTCGTGCCGGCGGGGGGCTGTGCTCAGCCCAGGACCTGGGCCGCCGTGGGCGAGGAGTCCTTCAGGAACTGCGAGCAGCGCTCGTACTCCTCCGTCTCCCCGATCGCCTGCGCGGCGCGGGCGAGGGCGTGCAGGGCGCGCAGGAAGCCGCGGTTCGGCTCGTGCTCCCACGGCACCGGGCCGTGCCCCTTCCAGCCGTTGCGGCGCAGCGCGTCCAGCCCGCGGTGGTAGCCCGTCCGGGCGTACGCGTACGACTCCACGGCCGCGCCCCGCTCGAACGCCTCGTCGGCGAGCTGCGCCCAGGCGAGCGAGGAGGTGGGGTGCGCGGCGGCGACCTCGGCGGGCGCGGCGCCCGACGCGAGCATCTCGCGCGGACCGGGGTCGTCGGGCAGGTGGGTCGGGGGCGGGCCCCCGAGCAGGTTCTCGTGAATGGACATGCCCCAAGTCTGCGGCATGCCGGCCCGCGGCACGGGACGAGCCCGGCACCGCGGCGGGTGCCGGGCTCGGCGTGAGCGGGACCGGAGTTACTTGATCTTCGTGCCGGTCGAGCGCAGGTGGCCGCAGGCCTCGACCACGCGGGCGGCCATGGACGCCTCGGCCAGCTTGCCCCAGGTGCGCGGGTCGTAGGTCTTCTTGTTGCCGACCTCGCCGTCGACCTTCAGGACACCGTCGTAGTTGCGGAACATGTGGTCCGCGACCGGGCGGGTGAAGGCGTACTGGGTGTCCGTGTCGATGTTCATCTTCACGACGCCGTTCTCCAGCGCGGTGCGGATCTCCTCCTCCGTGGAGCCGGAGCCGCCGTGGAAGACGAAGTCGAACGGGGAGCCCTTGCCGAACTTGGCGGCGACGCCCTCGTTCAGCTCCTTCAGCAGCTCGGGGCGCAGGACGACGTTGCCCGGCTTGTACACGCCGTGCACGTTGCCGAAGGACGCGGCGAGCAGGTAGCGGCCCTTCTCGCCCAGGCCGAGGGCCTCGGCGGTGCGGATCGCGTCGTCGACCGTGGTGTAGAGGGAGTCGTTGATCTCGTGCGAGACGCCGTCCTCCTCGCCGCCGGTCGGCGTGATCTCCACCTCGAGGATGATCTTCGCGGCGCGGGCCTGCTCCAGCAGCTCCTGCGCGATGGCGAGGTTGTCGGCGAGGGTCTCGGCGGAGCCGTCCCACATGTGGGACTGGAACAGCGGGGCCAGGCCGGCGTCGACGCGCTTCTTGGACAGGGCCAGCAGCGGGCGTACGTACCCGTCGAGCTTGTCCTTCGGGCAGTGGTCGGTGTGCAGCGCGATGTTCACCGGGTACTTCTCGGCGACGATGTGCGCGAACTCGGCCAGCGCGACGGCGCCGGTGACCATGTCCTTGCTGTACTGGCCACCGAGGAACTCGGCGCCACCCGTGGAGATCTGGACGATGCCGTCGCTCTCCGCCTCAGCGAAACCGCGCAGGGCCGCGTGCAGGGTCTGGGTGGAGGTCACGTTGATGGCCGGGTAGGCGAACTTTCCTGCCTTCGCCCGGTCCAGCATCTCGTTGTAGACCTCGGGAGTTGCGATGGGCATGCGTCCGCTCCTTGTATCTGCGGGTTGACGTACTGCTGTGTCTACGGCCCTGACCTAGACCTTGGGGTGCGACGTCATCGTCGGCCCCATCTTTCCAGACTCGGCCGGAAGGTCCAGATCGCTGTCCACGCCCTGGTCAGTCCAGGCCCAGCTCGTCCTTGGAGAAGGCGTACAGGTACGGCACCCCGGCGCCCTCCCGGATCTTCTCGGCGGCGCCGGTCGCCCGGTCGACGATGGTCGCGACGGCGACGACCTCGGCCCCGGCCCCGCGCACGGCCTCCACGGCGGTGAGCGGTGAGCCGCCGGTGGTGGAGGTGTCCTCGACGACCAGCACGCGGCGGCCGGCGATGTCCGGGCCCTCGACGCGGCGCTGCAGGCCGTGCGCCTTGGCGGCCTTGCGCACCACGAAGGCGTCCAGGCGCCTGCCGCGGGCGGCGGCCGCGTGCAGCATGGCGGCGGCGACCGGGTCGGCACCCATGGTCAGCCCGCCGACGGCGTCGAAGTCCAGCTCCGCGGTCAGGTCCAGCAGTACCTGCCCGACCAGCGGGGCGGCCTCGCCGTCGAGGGTGACGCGGCGCAGGTCCACGTAGTAGTCGGCCTCGAGACCCGACGACAGGGTCACCTTGCCGTGCACCACGGCCTTGTCCTTGATCTGCTGCAGCAGCGCGCCGCGCGTGTCCGTCATGCCGCCCAGCTTAGAGGCGGCGCCAGCGCCAGGTGGTGCCGGCCTCCAGCGGCTCCAGGGGCGTGACCAGCCGCGGCAGGGTGTTGAGACCGTCGGGCGGGCCGGTCTGCGGCTCGACGCACACGGCCTCCCGCTGCTCGTCGTAGACGACCACCCACTCCGCCCGGCTGGACACGGTCAGCTCCAGCTGCCCGGGCCAGGTCAGCGTGGCCTCGACGCCGCCGGGCATGCCGAAGCAGTCGTCCCAGGGGCCGGGCTTGGGATCGACGCGGTGGCCGGTGGGCAGGTGGTCGTCGCCGCGCTCCTCCTGCCAGGCGGGGGCGAAGTCGAGCGTGACGTCCTCGCCGCCGAGGTTGCGGTTGAACCAGGGGTGCCAGCCGATCTGCGCCGGGAAGGACGACTCGTACGTCTCCACCGAGATCGTCAGCGTCAGGGAGTCCTCGCCGAGGGCGACGACCTGGGTGACGCGGCCCGGGTGCGGCCAGGGGTCGGTGAGCTCGCAGGTGATGACGGCCTCGGACGCGGTCCGGCGGGCGGTGCGCCAGGCGGTGTCGCGGACGGTGCCGTGGATGGCGTGGGGCGGGGCGTTGAGCGGCAGCTGCCGCACCTCGGCGCCGTCGAGGAAGCGGCCGTGGCGGGTGCGCCCGCACCACGGCACCATCGGGAAGCAGCCGAACCGCTCGCCCTGGCGCAGCAGTTCCACACCGCCGATGCGCAGCCCTCCGATGCGGCCGCCGTTGCCCGGCTGCACCGTCGCCTCCGCGTCACCCGCGGTCAGCGTGATCTCTTCGTCGCTCACGTGACGACCCTACTGGGGTGGATCAAGAGGGCCTGATCCCGTGGACGGTGTCCGCCGCCGGGCGGGATCTCAGCGGCGGCGGCGCAGGGCCCGGACCGCGACGACGGCCGAGGCCAGGGCGAGGGCCGCCGCCGGGGCCGCCCAGCGCAGGGGCGCCGGGGGCGACACGGTCTGCGGGGCGGGCACGGGCGCGTACCGGCCGCGCGGCGGGGCGTGGTCCACCTCCTCGGCACTGCGCCCGATCATGGTCCGGCGGGCGTGGGCGGCCTCGGCGATGCCGTCCTCCTCCTCATCGCCGTCCCCCGCCGGTTCGGGGGCGGAGGGCGCGGGACCGGTGCCGGAGGCGGAGCCCGGTTCCTCGGTGAGACCGGGCCCGGCGGGTTCGTCGCCGCCCTCCCCGGCCCCGGCCGCGGTGTCCTCGCCGGATGCCGCCGGGGGCGGTGGCGGGCCGTCCGCGTCGGGGGCCGTCCCGTGGTCGCTCGTGGCGCGAGGTCCGGGACCCCGCGTGGCGGGGGGTGGCGTCGGCCCGGGCTGTGCGGTCTTCTCCGGCCGTGCGGTCGGCTCCGGCCGTGCGGCCGGTTCGGGGGCGGCCTCGGCCAGGTGCTCCGCGAATCGGTTCAGCAGGCGGGTGACGGCACCGTCCACCGCGTCCGCCGGAAGGTCCTTGATGCGGCCGTCCGCGGCGGCCGTGCCGTCGAACACGACCGTGCAGCCGTCCTCCGCCTCCCGCAGGGTGATCCGCAGCGCGAGCGTCACCGAGCCGCTGCCGCGCGCCTCCTCCGCCGTCCCGTCGGCGGCGTACGACCCGTCGTCCCGCCGGGACAGCCGGACGGCACCGCGGTAGGTGACGGAGTGGCTGCCGACCCGGACCTTCAGCCGGCCGGCGACGGGCTCGGCGCCCGCGTCCTGCTGGAGCCCGGGAACGGCCCGGGCGACCCGCGCGGGGTCGTCCAGCACCCCCCTGAGCCGCTCGGCCGGGACCGGGACGAACACCTCGTGCTCCATGTCGACGGACTCTACCCAGCACGGGCCGGATCGCACCCCCGCCTGAGGGATTCACTCCCGATCCACCCCCGCCGGGCGTATCCTCGCCGCCCTCGCCCCCGGCCTGCGCCGCCGACCCGTCAGTACCGGGGATGCAGCAGGGTCGAGGCCGGCAGCCCGGCGATCCGCGTCGCGCGGACCTGCCGGGTCCCGGCCCGCAGCGCCGCGGGTGTCAGCTCCCCGGGCCGCGGCCCGTCCGGGTCGATCCGCGGCCGCGGTTCCGTGCGGGCGGCCAGGACGAATCCCCGGTCGCGCGGCGGCCGGAAGCGGCCGGGGCCGGCGTTCCGCCCGGCGCTGCGCGCGCTCACGCCGTAGGGGGCGGTGCGCAGGCCGGCGGCGCGGACCGACGCCTCGACGGTCCAGAAGACCCGCGGCCCGGCCGCGACCGGCCCGGCGTGCACGACCAGCCGGCCACCGGGGGCCAGGGCGCGCCGCGCGAGGCCGTAGAACTCCTGCGAGTACAGCTTCGCGCCGGCCGTGAGACCGGGGTCCGGCAGGTCGCAGACGATCACGTCGTACGCCGCCGGGGGTGTGGTGCGCAGCCGGCCGAAGGCGTCGTCGATCGTCACGCGCACGCGGCGGTCGCCGAAGGCGTGCCCGTTCAGCGCGGACAGGCCCGGGTCGGCGCGGGCCAGCCGGATCACCTCCTCGTCGCTCTCGACGACGTCGATCCGCTCCACCCCCCGGTGGCGCAGCACCTCGCGGACCGCCAGGCCGTCCCCGCCGCCGAGGACGAGCACGCGCGCGTGCGGCCCGGCCATGGCCGGGTGGACCAGGGCCTCGTGGTGGCGCCGCCCGTCGGGCCCGCCGGCCCTCAGCCGCCCGTCGAGGTACAGGTGCAGGGGCCGCCCCCGGGTGCCCCCGGCCAGGACGATCTCCTGCACCCCGCTGCGCAGCGCCACCCGCACGTCGCCGCCGTACACCGCGTGCCGCGCGGCCCGTTCGAAGTCGTCGGCGAGGACGGCGGCCGTGGCCAGGAGCGCGAGGACGAGGACGTTGGCGAGCAGCAGCAGCCGCCGGGCGCGCCGGCTCAGGTCCCGCCGGAACAGGCCGCACACCAGGGCGCAGCCGACGACCGCGTTGACGGCACCGGTGAGGAGTGCGCCGGTCAGCTGCCCGAGGAGCGGCAGCAGCAGGAAGGGGAACGCCAGTCCGCCGACGAGGGCGCCGACGTAGTCCGCGGCGAACAGGTCGGCGACCGCCCCGCCCGGGTCCTGGCGGCGGATGCGCTGGATCAGCTCCATCAGCAGCGGGATCTCGGCGCCGATGAGCAGCCCGGTGGCGAGGGAGAAGGCGACCAGGAGGCCGCGCGGCCCGCCGGCTCCCGTGCCGCCCCCGTCACCGGTCCAGGCGAACACCGCGTGCAGCGCCATCGCGCTGCAGCCGCCCACCAGCGCGAGCAGGGCCTCGACGGCGCCGAACCCGGCCGCGGCCAGCCCGCGCAGCCGCTTGGCGGCCAGGGAGCCGAGGCCCATCGCGAAGACCATGACCGACAGCACGACGGAGGCCTGGGTGACGGAGTCGCCCATCAAGTACGAGGCGACGGCCACCAGTTCCAGCTCGTACACGAGTCCGCAGGCCGCACAGACGAACACGCCCGCCAGGACGAGGAACCGTCCGGTGCCGGGCCGCACGGGCAGTCGCGCCGGGTCCGCCGGGCCGCCCGCCGGGCCGCCCGAGTCGCTCCAGGGCGGCGGGGAACCGGGCGGGGCGGGCGCGTGCGGCTCGATCACCCTGCGACGTTACGTCACGCACCGACAGCGGACCGTCACCCACAGGAGTGGTGGTGGTTTACGGCGGCCGGACGGCGGTACGAGCTGCGTTCCGGCCCGCCCGCCGGCTGCCGTCCCGCTCCCCGTGGGCGTCACGGGACGGGCTGGGCCGTCCGGCTGCGCACCCCCACCCGGGAGCGGGTCGCCACCAACTGCCCTTCCTGCGGGTAGGCGTGCCAGGTCCGCCAGTGCACCTGCCCCTCGTGGTGCTGGGCGAGCAGCGCGGTGAAGGCGTGCGGGCTGCCGGGGAAGACGCCGGCGAGGCCGTGCGGGTGGTCGGAGACCAGGTCCAGCAACTCCTGGGCCCGGCCCGCGAAGGAACCGGGTGAGAGGACCTCGATGCGGGCCGCGAACTCGTACTCCCAGTCCCCCACCCGCTTGGCGACGCCGAGCGGGAGCGGGGCGCTGCTGCCCGGGATGCACGCCACCGTCTCCGAGCGGATGCCGCCCTGCTCCTCCAGTACGACCTGGTGCGACGCGCCGAGCAGCCTCAACTGGAGTTTTATGCCGGTCAGTTCGAGGTCGAGCGTGGCCAGCGCCGGGAGCGGCTCGCGCCCCAGGGCCCAGGCGAGATCGTCCGCGCGCGTGTCGGTGTAGGAGGTGTTCAGGGTCGTGAGCATCGATCGGCTCCGCAAGCACACATGGAGAGTGAGGAGGGGAGTTGGGTCCGTGGTGCCCCGGTCGCGCCGGAGGATGTCGGACCGGTCAGCCCGGTCGGCCGGTTGCCGGCAGGTGTCCGCAGAACGTCCGGGGGGCTGCGTTGGTTGATTCAGAGGGAATCATGAACCGTGCCCCCGTCACAGCGTTTTTACCCAAGTTCGTAGGGTTTCCATCCCTCAGAGGGCTCCACAGCTCAACTGTTCAACCACGGCGTGCGCCCGCGCCGGGGAGGCGTGCGCCGGTGCGCGGTGCTGCCGCGCACACAGCCGGGAGGGGGTGGACGCGCGGGCGTCCCGACGGCCGACCGAAGTCGCGTCCCGGGAGCGCCAGTTGCCCGATCCGATGCGAGGGGCCCGCTTCCGTCGGCCCCGTCGGTCCCGCGGACGGACGGGGCCGCTCGTTCGCACGTGACGCACGGGGTCAGAGGTTCGAGGCATCCGCCTCGAGGGGAGCGGCCGGGCGGGAGGGGGCCGCCCCACGTGCGGCACCGCCGCTCTTCCCGGACACGACGACGCGGGGCCCGTCCCAGGTGCGGGCCCCGCGTGCGGTGGTTGCGGCCCCGGTCCTCCCGTCGGGGAGGTGCCGCCGGCCTCGGTCAGCTGCCTCCGCCGCCGCAGCCACCGCCTCCGCCGCAGGACGACCCGCCTCCGCAGGACGAGCCCCCGCCGCAGGAGCTTCCTCCGTGGTGGCCGTCTCCCCCGCCCGCCCACCAGCTCGTGTTACCGCTGTCGCGGGACGACCTGCCGCCCGTCCGCGCACCCGCCGGACGGCGGGAGCCGCCCCTGCGGGCGAGCGACACCAGCGCCCCGACGAA
The DNA here is from genome assembly GCF_036857595.1 of Streptomyces sp. AHA2. Taxonomy (NCBI): domain Bacteria; kingdom Bacillati; phylum Actinomycetota; class Actinomycetes; order Kitasatosporales; family Streptomycetaceae; genus Streptomyces; species Streptomyces sp. AHA2. The sequence continues at coordinate 484,259 of NZ_JAUQWJ010000003.1, read as the reverse complement.
CAGGACCGCGATCACCGCCAGGATGATGCCGACGAACATGGCGTCACCCTCCTTCCGTTTCCCCCGAAGCGGCCCCCCGTGGGCGCCTCGCTCTTGCGTGACCGGGAGATGCCCGTCGCCCACGCGCGCCAAAGCAGAGTTGAGGAACTCCAGAGCTTCGGCGCAGGATGGCCGGCATGACCTCCAGTGCGCGCCCCCTCCTCAACCGCCGGCTCGCCGAGTTCGGGACGACGATCTTCGCCGAGATGTCGGCCCTGGCCCTGAGCACCGGGGCCATCAACCTCGGCCAGGGCTTCCCGGACACCGACGGCCCCGAGGAGGTCAGGGAGGCGGCGGTGCGGGCGCTGCGCGACGGCCGCGGCAACCAGTACCCGCCCGGCCCCGGTGTCCCCGAGCTGCGCACCGCGATCGCCGCCCACCAGCGGCGCCGCTACGGCCTGTCCCTCGACCCGGACACCGAGGTCCTGGTCACCGCGGGCGCCACCGAGGCCATCGCGGCCGCGCTGCTGGCCCTGGTGGAGCCGGGTGACGAGGTCGTCGCCCTGGAGCCGTACTACGACTCCTACGCGGCGTGCATCGCGATGGCGGGCGGGCGCCGGGTGCCGGTCACCCTGCGCGCCGACGTCGAGGAGGGGCGCTTCCGCCTGGACCTGGACGAGCTGCGCGACGCCGTCACCGACCGCACCCGGCTGCTGCTGGTCAACACCCCGCACAACCCGACCGGCACGGTCCTCACCCGGGCGGAGCTGGCCGCGATCGCCGAGCTGGCGGTGGAGCGGGACCTGCTGGTGGTGACGGACGAGGTGTACGAGCACCTGGTCTTCGACGACGCCGAGCACGTGCCGCTGGCGACGTTCCCGGGGATGCGCGAGCGCACGGTGACCATCTCCAGCAGCGGCAAGACGTACTCCTTCACCGGCTGGAAGGTCGGCTGGGTGACGGCCGCCCCGGAGCTGGTCACGGCGGTGCGCTCGGCGAAGCAGTACCTGACCTACGTCTCGGCGGGCCCCTTCCAGTACGCGATCGCCGAGGCGCTGTCGCTGCCCGAGTCGTACTTCACGGACTTCCGCGCCGACATGCTGGCCAAGCGGAACCTGCTGGCCGCGGGCCTGGAGGAGGCCGGCTTCCGGGTCTTCCGCCCGTCGGGCACGTACTTCGTCACCACCGACGTCCGCCCCCTCGGCGAGAGCGACGGCTTCGCCTTCTGCCGCGCCCTGCCGGAGCGCGCCGGAGTCGTCGCCATCCCCAACGCGGTCTTCTACGACCACCGCGAGGAGGGCGCCCCGTTCGTCCGCTTCGCGTTCTGCAAGCGGACCGGGGTGCTTCAGGAGGCGGTGCGGCGGCTGAAGGGCGTCGCCGGCGGCTGACGCACGGGCCGCGCCCGGAAACGGGCGGTAAAGGCGGACGGCGCGTGCGGCGCGCACTGCTCGTGCGTGCCGACGCGCCGTGAGAGGTCGCCTGGGGGACTACTCGTCGTCCTGGGGCTTCTCCGCCTCGTCGATCTCCTGCTCCAGGCCGAGCTGCTCGACGAGCCACTTGTCGAACTCGATCGCGGCGCGCACCCAGCTGACCGTCGAGGAGACGAAGTGCTCCAGGCTGACGCCCATGCCGATCAGCATCTGGGCCTCGCCGATCAGGCGGACCGTGCCGTCGTCGTGGGTGTGGCTGTAGACCTTGGGCCACAGGGTGCGGCGGTTCCAGTCGTCGATGGACTCCAGGATCTGCGGCTTGGCCTCGATCTGGTGGGGCCGGTCGTAGAAGGTCCGCACGGAGAAGACCTGCTGGTCTCCCTCTCCACGGAACATGAAGTAAGTGCGGAACTGCTCCCACGGCGCCGCGAGGTCTCCCTCGTCGTCGACGACGTACTTGAGCTCCATCTGGTCGAGGAGCTGCTTCACGAGGTCCTGATCCGGGACGACGGGGCCCGCCGGTCCTTGCGGCTGCGGCTCGGGCTGGCCCCCGAAGTTCGGAATCGAGGACGGGTCGATGGTCACCGTGATTTTCCCTTCGTACGGATCCCGCCATCCTCCCCCATGCGGGGAGGGGGGTGGCAAGCCCCGACAGGCCCTGTCAGCCCTCGGCTGACACGATCCGGTCACCGGACGGGTCACCGGACAACCTCCACCGGCGCGGCACCGTCCTCCTGGGCGGCGGACGAAGGGGGCGGTGGTCATGGCGGCACCGGAGCGAGGCCCTGCCCGGTGGGAGCTGGTCCTGCCGATCCTGGCGGTGCCGGTGATCGTCCTCGGGGCCCTGGTCGCGGGCATCGCCCTGTGGTGGGCATCCTCCGGCGAGGAGGACGGTGCGCGCGGGGGCGCCGCGGCCGGGGTCCCCTGCGCCGAGGCCCTGGCCTTCGGGGCCGCCCAGCGCCCGGAAGGCGCGGACGTACGCGACTGCACGGTCCGGCGGGGCATCGACACCTCCTACAGCGCGGTGCTGCGCATGCCCCGCGAGGACGTGCGCGGCTGGCTGCGGGCGACGTACCCGGACGCGCCGGAACCCCGTACGGGCGGCGGGCCCTGCGGCGCGCTCTGCCTGGACGTGACCCACGACGACGGGCTGCCCGGCACCGCCGGGGCGCACGTGGTGCAGGTGCGCGTGGAGAACGAGAACGCCGAGACGGCGCTGGTGCGCTTCTCGGCGTTCACGATGTGACGTCCGGGTCCCGGTCCGGCCCTACAGCGTCTTTCCGGTGGTGGCGGGGCCCACGAGGAGGCCGTCCTCGAAGCGGTCCACCCGGACGGTGTCGCCGTCCTTGATCTCCCCGGACAGGATCTCCTTGGCGAGCCGGTCGCCGATGGCGGACTGCACGAGCCGCCGCAGCGGCCGGGCCCCGTACGCCGGGTCCAGGCCCTCCTCGGCGAGCCACGCCAGGGCCTCCGGGGTGATGTCGAGGCTCAGGCGCCGCTCGGCCAGGCGCTTGGCCAGGCGGTCGATCTGCAGCTCGGCGATGCGCTCCAGCTCGGGCTTGGTCAGCGCCGAGAAGACGACCAGGTCGTCCAGGCGGTTGAGGAACTCCGGCTTGAAGGAGGCCCGGACCACCTCCAGCACCTGCTCCCTCTTCTCCGTCTCGCTGGTGAGCGGGTCGACCAGGAACTGGCTGCCGAGGTTGGAGGTCAGCACCAGGATCGTGTTGCGGAAGTCGACGGTGCGGCCCTGGCCGTCGGTCAGGCGCCCGTCGTCCAGCACCTGGAGGAGGATGTCGAAGACCTCGGGGTGGGCCTTCTCCACCTCGTCCAGCAGGACGACGGAGTACGGACGGCGGCGCACGGCCTCGGTGAGCTGGCCGCCCTCCTCGTAGCCGACGTACCCGGGCGGGGCGCCGACGAGGCGGGCCACGCTGTGCTTCTCGCTGTACTCCGACATGTCGATGCGGACCATCGCCCGCTCGTCGTCGAAGAGGAAGTCGGCGAGGGCCTTGGCCAGTTCGGTCTTGCCGACGCCGGTCGGGCCGAGGAAGAGGAAGGACCCGGTGGGCCGGTCGGGGTCGGCGATCCCGGCGCGGGAGCGGCGTACCGCGTCGGAGACGGCCCGCACGGCCTCGCTCTGGCCGATGAGCCGCTTGCCCAGCTCGTCCTCCATGCGCAGCAGCTTCTGCGTCTCTCCCTCCAGCAGCCGGCCGGCGGGGATGCCGGTCCAGGAGGCGACGACGTCGGCGATGTCGTCGGCGCCGACCTCCTCCTTGACCATGGTGTCCCTGGCCACCTCCTCCTCCGCCTCGGAGGCGGCCTCCAGCTCCTTCTCCAGGGCCGGGATCTCGCCGTACAGCAGCTTGGAGGCGGTGTCGAAGTCGCCGTCGCGCTGGGCGCGTTCGGCCTGGCCGCGGACCTCGTCGAGGCGCTCCTTCAGCTCACCGACGCGGTTGAGGGACTGCTTCTCCTTCTCCCAGCGGGCGGTGAGGCCGCGCAGCTCCTCCTCCTTGTCGGCGAGGTCGCGGCGCAGCTTCTCCAGCCGCTCGCGGGAGGCCGCGTCGGTCTCCTTGCCGATCGCCAGCTCCTCCATCTTCAGCCGGTCGACGGCGCGCTGGAGCTCGTCGATCTCGACGGGCGAGGAGTCGATCTCCATGCGCAGCCGGGAGGCCGCCTCGTCGACGAGGTCGATGGCCTTGTCGGGCAGGAAGCGGGAGGTGATGTACCGGTCGGAGAGGGTGGCGGCGGCGACGAGCGCGCTGTCGGCGATCTGCACCTTGTGGTGGGCCTCGTAGCGGCCCTTGAGTCCGCGCAGGATCGCGATGGAGTCCTCGACGGTGGGCTCGGCGACCAGCACCTGCTGGAAGCGGCGCTCCAGGGCGGGGTCCTTCTCGATCCGCTCGCGGTACTCGTCGAGGGTCGTCGCGCCGACCATGCGCAGCTCACCGCGGGCGAGCATGGGCTTGAGCATGTTGCCCGCGTCCATGGCGGAGTCGCCGCCGGCACCGGCGCCCACGACGGTGTGCAGCTCGTCGATGAAGGTGATGATCTGCCCGTCGGAGTCCTTGATCTCCGCGAGCACGGTCTTCAGCCGCTCCTCGAACTCGCCCCGGTACTTGGCGCCCGCGACCATCGCGCCCAGGTCGAGCGCGACGAGCCGCTTGTCCTTCAGCGACTCGGGCACGTCGCCCTTGACGATCCGCTGGGCGAGCCCTTCCACGACGGCGGTCTTGCCGACGCCGGGCTCACCGATCAGCACGGGGTTGTTCTTGGTGCGCCGCGACAGCACCTGCACCACGCGCCGGATCTCCTGGTCGCGGCCGATGACCGGGTCGAGCTTGCCCTCGCGCGCGGCGGCGGTGAAGTCGGTCCCGAACTTCTCCAGGGCCTTGTACTGGCCCTCGGGGTCGGCGGTGGTCACGCGGCGTTGTCCTCGTGTCTTCTGGAAGGCGGCCTGCAGCTTCCCGGCGTCGGCGCCCTGGCGGGTGAGCACCTCGCCGGCCGCGCCGCCCTTGGCGGCGATCCCGATCAGCAGGTGCTCGGTGGACAGGTACTCGTCGCCCAGGTCCTTGGCGCGGGACTGCGCGTCGGCGACGACGGCGAGCATCTCGCGGTTGGGCTGGGGCGGTGCCACGGTCGAGCCGGTGACGCTGGGCAGCCCGGCGAGCACGCGCTCGGCACCGGCGCGCACGGCCGCCTGGTCGGCGTCGACCGCGGCGAGCAGGTCGGTGATGTTCTCGTTGTCCTGCCCCTGGAGCAGCGCGAGGAGCAGGTGGGCGGGCGTGAGGTCGGGGTGTCCCTCGGTCACGGCCCGGTTGCTGGCAGCGTTGATCGCGTCCCGGCTCCGGTTGGTCAGCTCGGCGTCCACGTTCGCGTTCTCCTCCTTGCGTGCAGCTGTGTGCGACGTCTCCTCGGGCAGTCCGTTCTGACTGGGTCAACGTCCACAAAGTTGAGTCTATTCCACTCAAGGCCGATTCGGGGAGGGTGGGAGCGTTAAGTTCCGTCCATGGCGACCAAGTACTCCGTGGACCCGGGTGCTCCCGACCCCTCGTACCTCGGCTTCTGGCGGGAACGGCACGTGTGCACCCTGACGACCCCGCGCCCGGACGGCACACCGCACGTAGTACCCGTCGGGGTCACCTACGATCCCGAGGCCCGTCTGGCCCGGGTGATCGCCAACGGGGCGAGCACGAAGGTGCGCAACGTGCTGGCCGCCGGGGAGGAGGGAGCGGCCGTCGCGGTCTGCCAACTGGAGGGCCGCCGCTGGGCCACGCTGGAGGGCCGGGCCGTCGTGCGCCGGGAACCGGAGCGGGTCGCGGAGGCGGAGCGGCGGTACGCGGAGCGCTACGGCAGGACGCCGACGCCGAATCCGGCCCGGGTGGTCATCGAGATCCGGCTGACGCGGGCGATGGGGCGCGGTTGACGGAAGTGAACATCCACACCGGGAACCGGCCGGATCCGGCCACAGCCTGAGGCGCCCCGACGAGGGCGATACCCGGACATGTACCCGGAAAACTGCAGCGGCGTCACCGTGTTCAGGTCACGGTGACGCCGCTGCGGGGGGAAGCACCTGAGCGATCTGTTACGACGGGGGAATCGCGTCAGGCACTGCGGGGGGTGGCAGAGATGGTCCGCGGGACAGGCGAGTCGGCCTCCACCTGCTGATGATCCCGCTGGTCCAGGTTCACAAAGATCATTCCGTACCGTACGGCGCACCGGACGGGCTGCGGCGCCCCCCGAGGCCGCCGCAGGCACCGGTAGGCCCGCACGTCTCCGTCCTCGTCCCGCGTGACGACGACCGGCTCTCCGAACACGGTCACCATCAGGGAGTCACCGCTGTGGGGGATGGCGGTGACCAGGTCGATGAAGTGCCAGCCGGAACGGTAGGCGGTGGCCATCTCACGACGGAAGGAGCGGTCGTCGGGTGGAGTGGTCACGATCAGCCCCCGGCTCCGTCTGCGGTACCGACGGTGGACTGTGCCGCCGCCGGCCACACACTGTCGGCCAGAACATGACTCTTGGCGGTTGCCGGCCAGACACTGTCCGCCCGGTCATCGCCGTTCGGGCCCGAGAGGGCGCTCACGGTTCCGAAGGCCACGACGGCGGAGAAGGCGGCGACAAGCCCCAAGCGAAGCATTCTGTTACGCATAGTCGGCTTCGTCCTCACTTGAAGGTCCCCTCTTCCCCCGTCGAGTACGACGATGGCTCATTCGGGCACGTCATGGCCACAGAATCAATGCATCATGTTCCTGCATGTTCAGGACCCTGGGGGGTGGAGATTTGATTACGAATCGGACCAAGGCGACACATCCCCATGTGGTGACCGAGATGTGCGAGGAAGGTGGCCGACTGTACGCGAACGCCCTGCGTGCGGGGCGCATTCTGCGAACGGACGCGGAAGCGGCTCCCTGCCTGATGGAGTTCGCCCTTCTCCACCCGGATCCCGACGATCCGGACTGGCTGCGCCCCATCCCCCCGGCCGTGGCACTTGCCCAGCGGCTCAATCCCATCGAGAGCGAGATCACCGAGCGCCGGCGCGTGTCGATCGAGCTGTCCGACGCCTTCGCCCCCTTCATGGCGCTGAGCGCCCAGACCATGACGAGCAGCGACTCCATCACGGTCCTGGAGGGCAGCGAGCGCATCAACGCGGCGCTCAACCTGGCCACGTCCCAGTGCCAGACCGAGATGCTCACGATCCAGCCGAGCGGTCACAGGCCCGAACGCAGCCTGATCCAGGGCCTGGAGCGCGACCGCCCGCTGATCGAACGTGGTGTGCGCATCCGGACGCTGTATCCGCACACGGCGCGGTACAACTCCGAAAGGCTCGCCTACGCCAGCCAGTTCACCGACGGCAAGGTCGAGTACCGGACCATCGACGGGCTGGTCGAGCGGCTCATCGTCTGCGACGAGACCGTCGCCTTCATCCCCACGCGCGACGACCAGAAGGTCGCTCTCGAACTGCGCCACCCCGGTCTCGTCTCGTATCTGATCAAGGTCTTCGAGTTCATGTGGGACCGGGCGGTACCGCTGAGCGCCGGCGCCCCCTACGAAACCGCCCCCGACGGCATCACCGAGATCCAGCACTCCATAGCCAAACTTCTCGTCGAAGGCCACGTCGACGAGGCCATCGCCCGGCGCCTGGGCATGAACGTGCGCACCTGCCGGGCTCACATCGCCAAGCTCGCGTCGGCCCTGGGCAGTGGGAGCCGGGCCCAACTGGGCTTCCTCATCGCACAGTCGGGCATCCTGGACCGCACGGGTGCCCCGCAGTGAGCCGGTGAGCCGGTGAGCCGGTGAGCCGGTGAGCCCACCTCACCCCGAGCACGGCGAGGGCGACCTGTGCTGCACTGCACCGGCTGCTGCGGAGCTCCGGGGAACGGATCGCGAGCGAACGGCGGCGTGAGGCGCGGCCGGCGGAGACGTTCGGCGCGCTCATGCGGATCGCCGGCCCGCAGGCCCCGCCGGCCGACAGCAGCACGCTCCAACTGCTCCAGGGCACGGAACGGATCAACCGTGCCATCACCGACGCCATGGCCGAGGCAACCGACGAGCTGATCACCGTCCAGCCCCGCGCGGGACTCACCGGCGAGCGCGGTCAGGTCGCCGACGGCACGTCACCGGGCCGCGACCAGGCCGCGCTGGACCGCGGCTGCCACATACGCACCCTCTACCCGCACACGCCGCGCCACTTCCCGATCATCACCGCCCGCTGCGAGCGCCTCGAGGGCGACGTGCGGATACGCACGCTCGACGAGGTCCCCGACCGTCTCGTCGACGGCTCGGTGGCCTTCGTCCCGGCCGGCCAGGACGGCGGACTCGCTCCCGAGATCAGGCACCCGGCGATCGTGCAGTACCTCGGCGTCGCCTTCGACCGTCTCCGGCGCCTTGCCACCCCCATGTACCCCGAAGCCGTCCCCGAGCCCTCCCCCGGCGGCGTCACCCCCCGGCAGCACGCCGTCGCCGCGCTGCTCGTGGAGAGGGGAGCCGGAGCAGGGCCCAGCTCGGCTACCTCATCGGGCGGTCCGGGATTCTCGACCGGGAGCACTGAGCGTCGGGGAGGCGGCCGCCCGCGGGGGCCCGTCCAGCCCCGCCTGGGCGATCCGCACACCCAGCTGGGTCCGGCTGGCCGCCCCCAGCGTCTCCGACAGACGCGCGATGTGCGCCCGGCACGTCCGCACGCTGATGCCCAGCCGTTCCGCGATGACCGCGTCCTGGTGCCCCTCCGCCAGCAGCGCCGCGATGGACCGCTCCCGGTGGGAGATGCCCTCGATGCCCGTGTCGGGCAGCGGCGCGGTCAGCGGGATCGCCAGGCGCCAGAGCCGCTCGAAGACCGTGACCAGGTAGGCGACGAGCGCGGGGTGCCGCAGCTCCAGGGCCATCGTGCGGTCGCTGTTGGCGGGGACGAACGCCACCGTCCGGTCGAACAGGATCAGCCGGTCGATGACCTCGTCGAGCGTGCGCGCCTCCACGGCGTCGCCCATGATCTCCAGGTACGTCAGCAGCCCCTGCCCGTGCCGGGCGACGTGCGTGTACAGGTCCCGCATCCGTACGCCCCTGCCGCGCAGCGCCAGCGCGCGGTGCAGGCCCTCGGAGAGTTCCGCCTCACGGCGGATGCCGCCGGGCTGGACGGTGAGCACCTCGGTCGTGCACGCCTCGGTCGCCTCGTCCATCGCGGCCTGGATGCGGGCCAGTCCGTCGAGGACCCGGATCGCCGAGCCCTCGCCGGCCGACGGGGCGGGCCGGACCTGGCGGCCCAGCCCGGCGTACCACTCGACGGCGGCCACGGCCGAGCCCACCCGCCGCTGGTTCGCGCTGACTTCGTCGTACATCCCGCGCAGCAGCCGGGTCATGACCTCCTGCGGGGAGGTCGGCACCAGCCAGTCCATGTCGTCGGGATCGGGGTGCAGCAGGGCGAGTTCCAGCAGGCAGGGCACCGGTTGCGCGTCCCGGCGCGGCACCCGGCCCCGCCGTACGGCCCGGGAATACACGCGATCCCCGGCCTCGCACAGTCGGTCGGCACCATGTGGATGCTCCTCCGCCCCGTGCCCGGCCATCGCCCATCCCACCCCCGGTTCGCCGTCTCGCCGCAGCGGCAACTATGCGCGGCCGGACGGTGCTCCGCAACACGGCTCCGTCCCGGCGGCGATTCGTCTCCACCCGATCGCATCCGGTATCCGTATGCCCGTTGACGGCCGATGCAGCAGGCCGAGGGCCGGGCCGGTGGGCGGACGCTCCCGGCCCCGGAGAACCGACGCCCTTACGGGGCGCACCGGTTCGTGGCGAGCAGGGCCGCCGCCGACCGTGCGGGAGACGTGGTGCCGTGCCCCAGGGCCCGGGCGGCGCCGAGGACCTGCCGGCCGGCGATCAGCACCACCGCGCCCTGCTGCCGCGGTCTGCCTGCCCGGGCTGGTGGGGCTGTCCATGACGGCGACGGCCACGCTGAGCACTACGGCGCCCGCCGCCCCGGACGGGGTGGACCTCACGGTCGCCGCGGGCGAGGTCTACGGGCTGCTCGGGCCGACCGGCGCCGGGAGGACCACCCTGATGAAGGTGCCGCCGGGCGCGAGGCCGGGGCGCTCATCGAGGTGCCCGGCCTGTGGCCCCGGAGCCGACGGCGGACGAGACGCCCGGCCGCGGCTGATCGTCCTGGACGAGCCGGCCAACGGCCTCGGCCCGGTGGGCATCAGGAGCTGCGGTACCGGCCGGGCTCTCCCCGGGTGCGCCTACTCGAGGCCCGCCGCCGCGCAGTCCGACTTGTACTTCGCCGTGCAGATGTCGGACAGCTTGTAGATGTCGTCCGCGACGACGGTGTCCTTGATGTTCTCCTTGGTCAGCGCGACCACGGGGACGAGCTGGGCCGGGATGCCCTTGTCCGTGGGGCTGTCGACCCGGTCCCGGGTGAGGGCGGCGAACTGGATGTCCCGGCCCTGGACCTTCGCGACCGCCATCTCCGCGGCGTTCTCCGCCTCCTGCGGGTACGACTTGTACACGCTCATGTACTGCTCGCCGGAGACGATCCGCTGCACCGCGGCCAGTTCGGCGTCCTGCCCGGTGATGGGCGGCAGCTTGGTCACGCCCGCGGCCTTCAGGGCGTCGACGATGCCGCCGGCCATGCCGTCGTTGGCCGAGTAGACGGCCGCGATGTCGCCCTTGCCGATCTCGGCGATGGCCTGGGCCATGTTCGCCTGGGCGTTCTCCGGCTTCCAGTCCTTGGTGTCGTAGGACTTCGCGATCGTGACCTTGCCGTTCAGCTCGGACAGCGCCCCGGCCTTGAACTGCTTGGCGTTCGGGTCCGTCGGCGAGCCGTTCATCATCACGATCTTGTCGGACAGGCTCACGTCCTCGCCGATGGCCTCCAGCAGGGTGCGGCCCTGCACCTCGCCGACGAGTTCGTTGTCGAAGGAGATGTACGCGTCGATCGGGCCTTCGGCCAGCCGGTCGTAGGCGATGACCGGGATGCCGGCCGCCTTGGCCTTCTTCACGCCACTGGCGATGGCGTGCGAGTCGACCGCGTCCAGCAGGATCACGTCGACCCGGTCGTCGATCATCCGCTGCATCTGGTCGGCCTGCTTGTCCGCGCTGGCCTCGGCGTTCGCGTACTCGACGCGGCCCTTGTCGTTGGTGAGGGACTCGACCTTCCGCTTGATGATGGGGTAGTCGAAGTTCTCGTACCGGGTGTTCGCCTTCTCCGGCAGCAGCAGGCCCACCGTGATGTCGTCGCCCTTGGCCGGGCTCGCGTCGTCACTGCTCCCACTCGCGTTGAGCACGCCGCATCCGGCCAGCGTGACGGACATCGTGGCGGCTGCCACGGATATGGCGATACGACGCATCGGGAAGCTCACTTCGCGTGTGATTCGGACGTGGGCACAGCTTTGTGGCCCATGTGACTGAAAAGCCAACGCCGACGCGCCCCCAGCGTCAAGCGGAACCACTTAACGAGATGGCAACACCACGCTCCGCAGCAGTTGTGAAGACTCTGCGGAATCATCTCCAAGTGCCCTGCACCACACGGGCATCGACGGGAGACCCGGCGAAACCATCCCAAGACACACGAAAGGGCCGGGAGTCGACTCCCGGCCCCTTCGACGTGCCGCACCCGGCGAGGCGCCTCAGTCGGCCTGCTGCTGCCGCTTCGGCCGCCACACCACCAGTGCGCTGGTCTGCTGCACCTCCTGGTACGGCACGAGGTCACGGCGGTAGGAGGCGTGCACGGCCGCCTCGCGCTGGCGCATGGCCGCCGCCGCGCCGTCGAGCGCGTCCTCCAGCTCGGCCACCCGGGACTGGAGCGCGGCGACCTGGTTCTCCAGTTCGATGATGCGCTTGATTCCGGCCAGGTTGATGCCCTCGTCCTGCGACAACTGCTGCACCTGCCGGAGCAGTTCGATGTCGCGGGCCGAGTAGCGCCGGCCCCGGCCGGCCGTGCGGTCCGGGGAGACCAGGCCGAGCCGGTCGTACTGGCGCAGGGTCTGCGGGTGCAGGCCGGACAGCTGGGCCGCCACCGAGATGACGTAGACCGGGGTCTCCTCGGTCAGTTCATACGGGTTGCGTCGACGACCGTCCATCTGCCTCATGCTCCCTTCGCGGCCTGGAACAGCTCCGCCCGCGGATCCTCGTCCGCGGTCGCCTCGCGATACGCCTCGAGCGCGTCACGAGCCTTCCCCGACAGGTCCTTCGGAACACTCACCTCGACGGTGACCAGGAGGTCGCCTCGGGTGCCGTCCTTGCGCACCGCGCCCTTGCCCCGGGCGCGCATCGTACGGCCGTTCGGCGTGCCGGGGGGCAGCTTCAGCGTGACGGGCGGGCCGCCCAGCGTCGGCACCCGGACCTCGCCGCCGAGGGCCGCCTCGGTGAAGGTGACCGGGACGGTGACGGTGAGGTTGTCGTCCTTGCGCCCGAACACCGGGTGGGAGTCGACGTGCACGACCACGTACAGGTCGCCCGCCGGACCGCCGCGCTCACCCGGCGCGCCCTTGCCGCGCAGCCGGATCCGCTGGCCGTCGCTGACGCCCGCGGGGATGCGCACCTGCATGGTCCGCGAGGACTTGGCCCGGCCGCTGCCCTTGCAGACGTCGCAGGGGGTCTCGGCGATCAGGCCCCGGCCCTTGCAGTCCGGGCAGGGGTCGGTGAGGGAGAACCCGCCGCCGCTGCCCCGGGCGACCTGCCCGGTGCCGACGCAGGTCGGGCACACGCGCGGTGTGCCGTTCTTGTCGCCGGTGCCCGAACAGGCCTTGCAGGGCGACTGCGAGGACATCCGCAGCGGGACGGTCGCGCCCTCGATCGCCTCCGTGAAGGTGAGGGTCACCTCGGACTCGATGTCCTGGCCGCGCCTGGGCTGCGTGCGCGAACCCGGGCCCGCGCCGCCGCGGTTGAACAGGCCCCCGAAGACGTCACCGAGTCCGCCGCCGAACCCGCCGGCCCCCTGCCCGCCCTGGGCGCCCCCGAAGAGGTCGCCCAGGTCGAAGTTGAAGGAGCCGCCGCCCGCGCCCGGCCCCGGGCGGAAGGCACCGCTGCCGAAGAGGGCGCGCGCCTCGTCGTACTCCTTGCGCTTCTTGGGGTCGCCGAGGACGTCGTTGGCTTCGGAGATCTCCTTGAAGCGCTCCTCCGCCTTGACGTTCCCCTTGTTGGCGTCCGGGTGGAACTCGCGGGCGAGCTTGCGGTACGCCTTCTTGATCTCGGCCTCGGTGGCGTCCTTGGGGACGCCGAGGACCTTGTAGTAGTCCTTCTCGATGAAGTCCTTGGTGCTCATCCCCGACGTCCCTCCTTCCCTTCGTACGTGACGTCAGCCCTCGTCCGGGCCACCGCTCTCCTTGTCGTCGGCGTCGGCGGACTCCTCCGCCTTGACCGTCTGCGCCCCCGGCTGGGGCTCGGCCACCGCCACCCGCGCGGGGCGGATGGTGCGCTCGCCGATCCGGTACCCGGGCTGCAGGATCGCCACGCAGGTCGTCTCGGTGACGTCCGGGGCGTAGCTGTGCATCAGGGCTTCGTGGATCGTCGGGTCGAAGGGCTCGCCCTCCTTGCCGAACTGCTGCAGGCCCATCTTCGCCGCGGTGCTCTCCAGCGACTCGGCGACGGACTTGAAGCCGCCGACCAGTTCGCCGTGTTCGCGTGCGCGGCCGATGTCGTCGAGCACGGGCAGGAGTTCGGTCAGGAGGTTCGCCACGGCGATCTCCTTGACCGCGACCCGGTCGCGCTCGACCCGGCGGCGGTAGTTCTGGTACTCGGCCTGGAGGCGCTGGAGGTCCGCGGTGCGCTCACCGAGGGCGGTGCGCACCTGGTCCAGCTGGGCCACCAGACCGGCGTCCTGGCCCGTGTCCCCGGCCGGGGCCGCCCCCTCCTCCGCGGAGGGGGAGGCGGCCTTCGGCTCGGCGTCGTCGGAGGTCGCGCCGGAAGGGACGTCGGGCTGCTGCTCGTCGAAGCCCGGGGTCTCCTCCGTCACGCGGCACCGTCCTTCCGGTCCTCGTCGACGATCTCGGCGTCGACGACGTCGTCGTCGGCCTTGGCCTCACCGGCACCCGCCCCGGCTCCGGCGGAGGCACCGCCGGCGGCCTGGGCGCCCTGCGCGTCGGCGTACATGGCCTGGCCCAGCTTCTGGGAGACGGCGGCGACCTTCTCCGTGGCGGTGCGGATCTCGGCCGTGTCCTCGCCCTTGAGCTTCTCCTTCAGCTCGGCGACGGCCTCCTCGACCTCGGTCTTGATCTCGCCCGGGACCTTGTCCTCGTTGTCCTTGAGGAACTTCTCGGTCTGGTAGACGAGCTGCTCGCCCTGGTTGCGGGTCTCGGCGGCCTCGCGGCGCTTGTGGTCCTCCTCCGCGTAGCGCTCGGCCTCCTCGCGCATGCGGTCGACCTCGTCCTTCGGCAGCGAGGAGCCGCCGGTGACGGTCATCTTCTGCTCCTTGCCCGTGCCCAGGTCCTTGGCGGTCACGTGCATGATGCCGTTGGCGTCGATGTCGAAGGACACCTCGATCTGCGGGACGCCGCGGGGCGCCGGGGGCAGACCGGTCAGCTCGAACATCCCGAGCTTCTTGTTGTACGCCGCGATCTCGCGCTCACCCTGGTAGACCTGGATCTGCACGGAGGGCTGGTTGTCCTCGGCGGTGGTGAAGATCTCGGACCGCTTGGTCGGGATCGTCGTGTTCCGCTCGATGAGCTTGGTCATGATGCCGCCCTTGGTCTCGATGCCGAGGGACAGCGGGGTGACGTCGAGGAGCAGGACGTCCTTGACCTCGCCCTTGAGGACACCGGCCTGCAGGGCGGCGCCGATGGCGACGACCTCGTCCGGGTTGACGCCCTTGTTGGCGTCCTTGCCGCCGGTCAGCTCCTTGACGAGCTCGGCGACGGCGGGCATGCGGGTCGAGCCGCCGACGAGGACGACGTGGTCGATCTCGCTGATGGAGATGCCGGCGTCCTTGATGACGTTGTGGAACGGCGTCTTGCAGCGCTCCAGCAGGTCCGCGGTCAGCTGCTGGAACTGGGCGCGGGTGAGCTTCTCGTCGAGGTGCAGGGGGCCCTCGGCGGAGGCGGTGATGTAGGGCAGGTTGATCGAGGTCTCGGTGGACGAGGACAGCTCGATCTTCGCCTTCTCGGCGGCCTCGCGCAGACGCTGCAGGGCCATCTTGTCCTTGCCCAGGTCCACGCCGTGGCCGGCCTGGAACTGCTGGACGAGGTAGTCGACGACGCGCTGGTCCCAGTCGTCACCACCGAGGTGGTTGTCACCGTTGGTGGCCTTCACCTCGACGACGCCGTCGCCGATCTCCAGCAGCGAGACGTCGAACGTACCGCCACCGAGGTCGAAGACCAGGATGGTCTGGTCGTCCTTGTCCAGGCCGTACGCCAGGGCGGCCGCGGTGGGCTCGTTGACGATGCGCAGGACGTTCAGGCCGGCGATCTCGCCGGCCTCCTTGGTGGCCTGGCGCTCGGAGTCGTTGAAGTACGCCGGGACGGTGATGACCGCGTCGGTGACCTTCTCGCCCAGGTAGGCCTCGGCGTCCCGCTTCAGCTTCTGCAGCACGAAGGCGCTGATCTGCTGCGGGTTGAAGGGCTTGCCGTCGAGCTCGATCTTCCAGTCGGTGCCCATGTGGCGCTTGACGGACCGGATGGTCCGGTCCACGTTCGTGACCGCCTGACGCTTGGCGACCTCGCCGACGAGCACCTCACCGTTCTTGGCGAAGGCGACGACGGACGGCGTGGTCCTGGCGCCCTCGGCGTTGGTGATGACGGTGGGCTCGCCGCCCTCCAGAACGCTGACGACGGAGTTAGTCGTGCCCAGGTCGATGCCGACCGCACGTGCCATGGTTGGTTCCTCCAGCTGACTTGAGTGCAACGGACTCAAGTGTGCACGACGGTTCGCGACCGGTCAACAGAGCTGAGTCGAACAGGCTCAACTCTTATCCGTTCCTTACACGCAATGGGGCTCCGACCTGCGGAGATACTCTGCGTCGAGGTGCGTACACAGGGACACGCGAAAGGGCGAACGCGACCAGGAGGGCCGCTCCCACCACCCACCACAGGGCACCCGCCCCGATCCACCCGGCATGGGCGAGTACCCCGGCGAGCACACCGCACGACGCCAGGACGCCGAGCAGCACGGTGATTCCCGGCACGGTCATCCCGAGCCGGCGCAACCGGTGGGCGAGGTGGTCCGGGCCACTGCGCCCCACGGCCCGCCCGGGCGGCCGCCGCGACAGCAGGACGAGGACGACGTCGGCTCCCGCCAGGGCGCTCAGGGCGAACAGCACCCCGGCGCTCTCCGCCACACCGAACCCCGCGCGGACCTGCACGGCGCCGGCGGCGATCACGAACCCGGCGGCCATCGACCCGCAGCTGCCGAGACCCACGCGCGCGGGGTGCCAGTTGTGCAGCAGGAACCCGGTCAGCGCGGCGGCCAGCACGCTCGCCAGCCCGGCGACGCCGTCCATGACGTCGACGGCGGCGCAGGCGGCCACCCCGAAGGCGGCGAGCACCCCGGCGCTCCCGGCGAGCCCGTCGGCGTGGTCGAGCCCCCTCAGGCCCAGCGTCACCCCGACGACCCACACGGCGCCGAGCAGTCCGGTCGCCACGCCCGCCTCCGCGTAGGGCGCCACGCACAGGGCCGCGACCGCCGTACCGCCGGCCAGGACCCGCCGCCGCAGCCGCCACACGTCGTCGGCGAGGCCGAGGAGCGCGACCGCGCCGCCGGCGGCGAGCAGCCCGCCGGTGCCGGTCCCGGCCGCCGACCAGTCCTTGACCGCCACGACCGTCCCGGTGACCGCGACGACCGCCACTCCGCCGGACAGCGGCACCTCGCGCCGGGACCGTCGCTCGATCAGCCGCAACCGCAGGGCGGGCCCCCTCAGGGCGGCCGCGAGCAGCGCGGTGAGCAGCAGGGCGGAGGCGGCGGCGACGATCCCGTAGAGCACGGATATAAGTTAGGCGTCACTATGACAATTCGGTACGAATAACACGACGGCATCCGTGGTGGTTCTGAGGCAACCCTCAGCGATTCAGATCACTGCCCACCCGGCTACAGTGCGGCGGAAGATAGGGGTAGTCTCAGACGGACTGCATAAGTTACCGCTTAGTAATTTCGGGTGGGCCTGAAGAGCGACAGGTCACCCCGACGAAACCCCTCGCAGGCCCGAGGAGCCCCCATGCAACTCGCCGCGATCATCGTGTCGCTGGTACTGACCGTGGTCGGCGTCGCGCTGCTCGCACGCGCGATCGGCCGGTTCGTCCGGTACTTCAAGCTGGGCCAGCCGGTCCCGGCCGGTGCCCGGACCGACAACCCCTACCAGCGCAGCGTCACGCTGGTGAAGGAGTTCCTCGGCCATACGCGCATGAACCGGTGGGGCATCGTCGGCATCGCGCACTGGTTCGTCGCGGTCGGCTTCCTGACGCTGCCGCCGACCCTCGCCCAGGCCTTCGGCCAGTTGTTCCAGGCCGACTGGGTGCTTCCGGTCATCGGCACGTTCCTGCCGTTCGAGCTGTACATCGAGTTCATCGGCGTGATGACGGTCCTGGGCATCGCCGTCCTCATCGCGATCCGCCTGCTGAACCTGCCGAACCGGCCCGGCCGCAAGTCCCGCTTCGCGGGCTCCAAGGCCGGCCAGGCCTACTTCGTCGAGTACGTCATCCTCACCATCGGCCTGGCGATCTACGTGCTCCGCGGCCTGGAGGGCGCGCTCCACCACGTCGACCACTACCAGGCCTCCTACTTCGCCTCGTACCCGCTGGTCCTCGCCTTCGAGGGCCTGTCGGTCACGGCGCTGCAGAACCTGGTCTACCTGGTCGCCATGATCAAGATCAGCACCTCGTTCATCTGGATGATCGTGGTGTCGCTGAACACGAACATGGGCATCGCCTGGCACCGCTTCCTGGCGTTCCCGAACATCTGGTTCAAGCGCGAGTCGAGCGGCGGCACGGCTCTGGGAGCCCTGCAGCCGATGACGTCCGGCGGCAAGCCGATCGACTTCACCGACCCGGGCGACGACGACGTCTTCGGCGTCTCCCAGGTCGAGCAGTTCTCCTGGAAGGGCCTGCTGGACTTCTCCACCTGCACCGAGTGCGGCCGCTGCCAGTCGCAGTGCCCCGCCTGGAACACGGGCAAGCCCCTCTCCCCCAAGCTGCTGATCATGTCGCTGCGCGACCACGCGCACGCCAAGGCGCCGTACCTGCTGGCCGGCGGCGGCAAGACGATGGAGGGCGAGGAGAAGGCGTCCGAGGAACAGCTGAAGGACGTCCCCGCGTCCGCGCTCGCCGAGGCCGAGCGGCCCCTGGTCGGGTCGCTGGAGGACAACGGCGTCATCGATCCGGACGTCCTGTGGTCCTGCACCACCTGCGGCGCGTGCGTCGAGCAGTGCCCGGTGGACATCGAGCACGTCGACCACATCGTCGACATGCGCCGCTACCAGGTGATGATCGAGTCGGCGTTCCCGTCCGAGGCGGGCACGATGCTCAAGAACCTGGAGAAGAAGGGCAACCCCTGGGGCCTGGCGAAGAAGCAGCGCCTGGAGTGGCTCAAGGAGGTCGACTTCGAGGTCCCGGTCGTCGGCAAGGACATCGAGGACCTGACCGAGGTCGAGTACCTGTACTGGGTCGGCTGCGCCGGCGCCCTGGAGGACCGGGCCAAGAAGACCACGAAGGCCTTCGCGGAGCTGCTGCACATCGCGGGCGTCAAGTTCGCCATCATGGGCGGCGACGAGAAGTGCACCGGTGACTCCGCCCGCCGCCTGGGCAACGAGCCCCTGTTCCAGGAGCTCGGCATGGAGAACGTCATGGCGCTGAACATGGCGTTCGGCGAGGAGATGGACGACGACGGCAAGGTGACGCCCGAGTCGGCGAAGCCGAAGTCCGCGAAGAAGATCGTCGCCACCTGCCCGCACTGCCTCAACACGATCGGCAACGAGTACCCGCAGCTCGGCGGCGACTACGAGGTCGTCCACCACACGCAGCTGCTGCAGCACCTGGTGGACGAGGGCAGGCTCATCCCGGTCACGCCCGTCGAGGGCATCATCACCTACCACGACCCGTGCTACCTGGGCCGCCACAACAAGATCTACACGCCGCCGCGCGAGATCATCGCCGCCGTCCCCGGTGTGCGCAACGAGGAGATGCACCGCCACAAGGAGCGGGGTTTCTGCTGCGGCGCGGGCGGCGCGCGGATGTGGATGGAAGAGCGCATCGGCAAGCGCATCAACAACGAGCGCGTGGACGAGGCCCTGTCGGTCAACCCCGACATCGTCTCGACGGCCTGCCCGTTCTGCCTGGTCATGCTGACCGACTCGGTCAACGGCAAGAAGAACGACGGCAAGGCCAAGGAGTCCATCACGGTCGTCGACGTCGCCCAGCTGCTGCTGGACTCGGTGAAGACGCCGGTCCCGGCGGAGGCCGCCGACGCCGGCCCGGACGACTCCGACGGCGACGACGGCGAGCCGCCGGCGGGCACGTCGGACTCCGCTGACGCCCCGGAGCCGGAGCCGGTGAAGTAGCCCCCGGCCCACCCTCACGTCGGACACCCCCTGCCCGGGTCATCGGGCGGGGGTGTCGGCGTTCTGGGCATCTTCCGGCCGGAAAGGGTGATGTGAGGCCCCCGACCAGGCAGGCGACGATGTGGGACCGCTCGAAAAGTTCACCGAACTCACGTACAACCCTTACGCCCTCACACAGGTCTCCTGATCGCCGACCGCCCGTGAACGCCCGGACAACTCCCGGCGAACCGGATGGTTCCGGCCCCACATCGACTGCGGACGTCCCCGAGACGTCCCCCGCATGCAGCAGGAGACCCGCATGCAGCAGCACGAGCGCCCCGCCGGGCGCCCGTTCGCGCTCACCCGCCCGCACCGGCGCCACGGCCTGGGCCCCGGGCCGCGCCCCCGCCCGCGCCTCGCCCTCGCGACGGCCGCCGCCGCGGCGCTGACCGGCACCCTGCTGACGGCCACCGCGGGTACGGCGACCGCCGCCGACGCGACGCACACCCCGCAGGCCGACTTCAACCACGACGGCATCGGCGACGTGGCGTTCTCCGCCGTCGGCGGGTACGTGAGCGGCAAGAAGGACGCCGGCCAGCTCGTCGTCCTGTACGGCACGAAGAGCGGCGTGACCTCCGCGAAGCGGTCCGTGATCAGCCAGAACACCGCCGGCAGCCCGGGCACCGCCGAGGCCGGTGACGTATTCGGCGTCGACAGCGCCTACGCCGACTTCAACGGCGACGGCTACGACGACCTCGCCGTCTCCGCCCCCATGGAGGACGTCGGCAGCGACAAGGACGGCGGCACCGTCGCGGTCCTGTGGGGATCGGCGCAGGGCATCACCGGCAAGGGCGTCACGATCGCGGACGCGGCCCCCACCAAGCACGACCGCTGGGGCAGGAAGCTCGCCGCCGGCGACTTCGACGGCGACGGCAAGGCGGACCTGGCCGTCGGCACG
Organism: Streptomyces sp. AHA2; assembly: GCF_036857595.1. NCBI lineage: Bacteria > Bacillati > Actinomycetota > Actinomycetes > Kitasatosporales > Streptomycetaceae > Streptomyces > Streptomyces sp. AHA2. Next base: position 463,951 of record NZ_JAUQWJ010000003.1, on the reverse strand, counting down.
ACCTCCAACGTCATCTACGTGCTCAAGGGCGGCATCAGCCCCACCGGCACCGCCGTCAAGGGCCGCACCTCCGTCAAGGCGCCGGTGGACACCTCCGGCGAGGGGACCGGGGCGGTCAACCTCACCGCCGGCGACGTCAACGGCGACCGGCGCACCGACCTGGTCGTCGACGGCTTCGAGACGGAGACCGGCCGCTACTGGAACGCCAACTACCTTCTGCTGGGCACGAGCACGGGCCTGTCGGCTTCCGGGGCCCGGCAGCTGAAGGCCGGCCCCATCACCGGCATCGGCGACATCAACGGCGACGGTTTCGGTGACATCGTCAGCGGCATGTACTGGAACAAGGCGGACGGCGGCGTGGAGTTCCCCGGCGCCGCCGACGGCGGCAAGGTGTGGATCACCTACGGCGCCGCGGACGGCATCGGCTCCACCACCGGCATCACCCAGAACACCGGGAACGTGCCCGGCAGTTCGGAGAAGAACGACTACTTCGGCTACGAGCTGGACCTCGGCGACGTCAACGGTGACGGCAAGCAGGACCTGGTGATCGGCGTCGCGGGCGAGAACGTCGGCTCCGTCACCGACGCCGGCCAGCTGGTCGTGCTGTACGGCTCGGACTCCGGCATCAACACGGCCTCCGGCGCGCAGTCCTTCACGCAGAGCACCGCGGGCGTCCCCGGCTCGGACGAGAAGGGCGACATGCTCGGCGTCGACGTCAAGCTCGACGACGTCAACGGCGACGGCCGCGCCGACCTGCTGGCCGGCTCGTTCGAGAACGCGGGCGACGGCTCGGTCCTCTACCTGCCGTCCACCGGCACGAAGATCACCGCGACCGGCTCGCGGGCGATCGGGCCCGGCGCGACGGGCGTCTCCACGACCGGCTACCCGAACTTCGGCGCGAACTTCGGCGACTGAGCCGGCGACCGAGTCGTTCTCTTCCACCCCTTCGGGGCCGGGCCGTCCAGGTCCGGCCCCTTCCTCACCGGAGCACTCCCTTGCGCAAGCGCACCCTCCTGCTGGCCGCCACCCTCACCACCGGCCTCCTCACCACCGCCGGCCCCGCCTCGGCCGCCCCCTCCCGGCTCGCCGGGGACTTCAACGGCGACGGGTACCGTGACGTCGCGGCCGGCGCCCCGTGCGCCGACGTCGGTTCGGCCTCCTGCGCGGGTGCCGTCGTCGTGCTGTACGGCTCGTCGTCCGGCGTCTCGGCCGCCCGCAAGGCCGTCGTCACCCAGAACTCCGCGGGCGTACCCGGCACCGCCGAGTCGGGCGACCTGTTCGGCTCCGCGCTCGCCGCCGGCGACCTGGACCGGGACGGTTACTCCGACCTCGTGGTCGGCGCCTCCAACGAGAGCGTCGGCGACCGCGACGGCGTCGGCTCCGGCACCGTCCTGTGGGGCAGCAAGTCCGGTCTGACCGGCGGCAAGGGCCTGCCGCAGCCGAGCACGCTCGCGGAGTACGGCAACTTCTCCCGGGGCATCGCCACCGGTGACTTCGACGGCGACGGCGACACGGACGTCACCCTCACCGGCCAGAGCCACACCCGCCTCTACAACGGTCCCTTCACGCGCACCGGGGGCCCGGTGAGCAACGTCCGCGTCGGCGAGGTCGGCACCACGTTCGAGGTGATCGCGGGCGACCTCACCGGCGACGGCGCGGCCGAGCGCGTCTACCCGTTCAACGTGGACGGCGACAACGGCGGCGAGATCAACTGGTTCCGCTGGACCGGCATGACGTACAAGATGTCCGAGCTGACGAACGCGGACGGCTACCCCGGTGCGATCGGCGACGTCAACCGCGACGGCTTCGGCGACCTCGTCCTCGGTGACCCGACGGACCCGTTCGACCTGAAGCCCGGCGGTCACAAGGGTGGCCAGGTCACCGTCTGGTACGGCGGCCCGAACGGCCCCGACCCGGCGCAGCAGCCGACCGTCGTCCACCAGGACACGGCGGGTGTGCCCGGCGCGGGTGAGGCCGACGACGCCTTCGGCTCGGCGGTGAGCACCGGCGACGTCAACGGCGACGGCTACGCCGACGTCGTGGTCTCCGCCCCCGGCGAGGACGTCGGCTCGGCGCGGGACGCGGGCTCGGTCACCGTGCTGTTCGGCTCCGCCTCCGGCCTGAGGACGGCCACCGGCGTGAAGTCGTACACCCAGGACACCGCCGGTGTGCCCGGATCGGCCGAGTCCGGGGACCGTTTCGGCTCATCGGTCGGCCTCACCGACGTGACCAAGGACGGCAAGGCGGACCTGGCCGTCGGCGTCAGCGGCGAGAACGACACGGGCGGCCTGTGGACGCTGCGCGGTTCGGCCTCCGGCCTGACCACGAGCGGCGCCCAGGGCATCACGTCCTCCGGTGCCGGCCTGAAGGGCTACACCGGCCTCGGTTCCGTGCTCGCCCAGTGACCCCCCGACGACTTCCCAGCGAGGCACCCATCCCCATGCGCACCCGTATCGCCGCCGCCGTGCTCGCGGCGGCCCTCACCCCGCTCGCCCTCACCGCCGCCGCGCACGCCGCCCCGGCCGCCGCCCCCTGGGACTTCAACGGCGACGGCCGCGCCGACCTCGCGATCGGCGCACCCGGCGCCACCGTCTCCGGAAAGGCCAGGGCGGGCGCGGTGAGCGTCGTCTACGGCGCCACCGGCGGGCCGAAGACCGCGACGCGCACGCTGCTCACCCAGAACACCGCCGGCATCCCCGGCACCGCCGAGGCCGACGACGCCTTCGGCTCGGCCCTGGCCTCCGCGGACCTCGACTCCGACGGCTACGCCGACCTGCTGGTCGGCGTCCCCGGCGAGGACTCCTACGACACCAACAACGGCACGGTCACCATCGTCTGGGGATCCAAGTCCGGTCTGAGCGGCGCCCGTTCGCTGTACAGCCCGTTCGACACCGACTACGACCGCTACGGCCGGACCCTCGCCGTGGGCGACTTCGACGATGACGGCGACCTCGACGTCGCGTCCGGCTCCACCGGCCCGGTCACCCTCACCCGGGTCGACGGGCCGATCACGAGGACGAGTTCACCCGAAGGCGCCTCGGGCGGCCGCAACTCCTGGTGGTCCTCCGCCGCGGGCATCACCCACCTCTCCTCCGGGGACGTCACCGGCGACGGCCACCCCCGCGTGGTGCTGCACGGCCGCACCGCGCACGACGGTGCCGCCGCCACCGGCCTCGCCGACCTGAAGATCGGCAACTACGACGACTGGCTGCAGAAGCTGCCCGGCGGGTTCGTCTCCGCCGTGGGCGACATCGACCGGGACGGTCACGCCGACATCGTCGTGGGGAACGACCGCGAGACCTCCGCCGACCCGGGCGGCGCCCTCGGCGGCAAGGTCACCGTCGTCTACGGCGGCCCCGAGGGCCCCGCCACGGACCGCGCCCCGCTCGTCCTGACGCAGGACACCCCGGGCGTGCCCGGAGCCTCGGAGAAGGGCGACCGGTTCGGCAGCGACGTGGCACTCGGTGACGTCGACGGCGACGGCCACGCCGACCTGGTGGTCGGCACCGCGGGCGAGAACGACTCCGCCGGCGCCGTCACCGTGCTGTACGGCTCGGCGTCCGGCCTCACCACCAAGGGCTCCGCGTCCTACACCCAGAACACCGCGGGTGTGCCCGGCGGTTCGGAGCCGGGCGACCGGTTCGGCGAGCGGGTCACGCTCACCGACGTCACCGGCGACCGCCGCGCCGACCTGTCGGTCGCGGCGCCGGGCGAGAACTCCGGCGACGGGGCGGTGTGGTTCCTGCGCGGCACGGCCACCGGCCCGACGACATCCGGATCGACGAGCTTCGGCCCGGCCACGACCGGCGTCTCCACGGCGGGCACCCCGGGCTACGGCACGGCTCTCTCCTCCTGACCACCCCCGAACCGCCGCCGTCACCGCCGCCTCCGACCCCCGGGACCGAACCGATGCGCACACGAACCCTCCTCCTGGCCACGACCCTCACCACGGCCCTCACCACAAGCCTCCTCACGGCCCTCCCGGCGACGGCCACCGCCGCCCCCACCGCCCCCTCCGGCCTGTCCGGTGACTTCGACGGGGACGGCCACCGCGACCTGGCCATCGCCGCTCCGCTCGGCACAGTCGGCGGTAAGACCGCGGCCGGGTACGTCGCCGTCGTGTACGGCACCGCCGCCGGCCTGGACAGCTCCAGGCGGCAGATCATCAGCCAGGCCACCGACGGCATCCCGGGCGTGCCCGAGACGCAGGACCACTTCGGCGACCGGATGACCACCGGCGACCTGGACGGCGACGGCTACACGGACCTGGTCGTCGGCGTGCACGGCGAGCGCATCGGCTCCACGGACGACTCGGGCGTCGTCACCGTCGTCTGGGGCGGTGCGGGCGGCCTGAAGAGCGCGACGGACCTGACCGGCCCCCTCCCCGAGTACCGCAACGAACTGGGTTGGTCCGTGGCCACCGGCGACTTCGACGGCGACGGCGACACCGACCTGGCGGCGGCCAACATGGCCCACCCCGAACTGAACCTCTTCAAGGGCCCGTTCACCCGCGCCGGCAAGGCCGCCGGACACACCGGCATCGACACCCTCACCCGCTCGGGCGTCAACACCGACCGTATCGTCGCGGGCGACGTGACCGGCGACGGCCGCTCGGACCTGCTCGTCATGGGCCAGGAGGCGTCCGGCGACGGCCACCGCACCCGCAGTGTGCTCTACAAGGGCACCGCCACCGGGCTGACGCCGGGCAGCAAGGTCGCCGGCGGTTACGACGCGGTCGTCGCGGACGTGAACAAGGACGGCTTCGGCGACATCGTCACCGGCAACTTCATGGAGAAGTCGGCGACCGAGCCGAACGGCGGACCCGGCGGCGCGGTCACCGTGACCTACGGCGCGGCCGGCGGCCTGAGCACCCGCGCCCCCGTGCGCATCACCCAGGCCACCACCGGCGTGCCGGGCACGGCCGAGAGGAACGACCGCTTCGGCTGGAGCCTGTCCGCCGGCGACAGCAACGGCGACGGCTACACCGACATCGCGGTCGGCGCCCCGTACGAGGTCATCGGCTCGCGGAAGCAGGCGGGCACGGTCACGGTCCTGCGCGGCTCGGCGTCCGGCCTGACCGGCAGCGGCGCCAAGTCCTTCTCCCAGGACACCGCGGGCGTCCCCGGCACCGTCGAGGCCTACGACTCCTTCGGCTACGCGGTGCGGCTCACCGACGCGAGCGGCGACGGCCGCGCCGAGCTGGTGTCCAGCGCGGCCTACGAGAACGACGGCGACGGCGCGGTGTGGCTGCTGAAGTCCACCTCGTCCGGCGTCACGGCCACCGGGTCCACGTCCTTCGGCGCCGCGACGGTGGGCGGCCCGGTCAAGGGCGCCGCCTTCGGAGACGTGCTCGCGGGCTAGACCCCCTCACCCACACCCCTACAGAAAGGTCACCCATGCGCAGGCAGACAGCGGCCGCCCTCGCCGCCACCCTCCTGGCGACCGGGCTCACCCCGGTCCTCCTCGCCGCACCGGCCTCCGCCGCCCCCGCGAAGTACGCCGACGACTTCAACGGCGACGGTTACCGCGATCTGGCCACCGCCGCCCCCTACACCCCCGTCGGCGGCAGGACCGACGCCGGCGCCGTCGTCGTCACGTACGGCTCGGCGAACGGCATCAGCGCCGCCCGCCGCACCGTCCTCACCCAGGACACCGCCGGCATCCCCGGCACCGCCGAGCAGGGCGACCGCTTCGGCAAGGCCCTCGCCTCCGGCGACCTGAACGCCGACGGCTACGCCGACCTCGTGATCGGCAGCGTCGGCGAGGACGTCGGCTCCGACGCGGACGGCGGCTCCGTCACCGTCGTCTGGGGCGGCAAGAACGGCCTGTCCGGCGGCAAGAGCGTCGCCGACCCGGCCGTGTCGGCCCACGACGAGTACGGCATGTCCCTCGCGGTCGGCGACTTCGACGGCGACGACCGCCCCGACCTCGCGACCGGCAGCACCGGCAGCGACGTCTGGATCCACCGCGGTTTCACCAAGACCTCGGGCTCCACGGCCCGGTACGAGCTCGCCACCGGCCTCCAGCCCGGCAACAGCATCCGCGGCGCCCAGCACCTCGCCGCGGGTGACGTCGACGGCGACGGCACGGACGACCTGGTCGCCACCGGCAGCAAGGCGTCCACGTACGAGGACGGCAGCTTCGTCTACCTCGGGGCCGCCTCCGGTCTCACCGAGCAGGCGTTCCTGGTCAGCGGCGGCTGGGAGGTGGCCGCGGTCGGCGACCTGAACAAGGACGGCTTCGCCGACGTCGTGACCGCGGCCTACGGCGGCGACGGCCGCAGCCTCGGCGGCTCGGTCAGCGTATGGCCGGGCAGCGCCGACGGGGTCCGCACCCGCCCGCAGACCACGATCGACCAGGACACCGCCGGGGTCCCGGGCGCCGACGAGGAGGGCGACTGGTTCGGCAACGACCTCTCCGTCGGCGACGTGAACGGCGACGGCTACGGCGACCTGGCCGTCGGCACGATCCACGAGACCGTCGGCTCGGCGAAGATCGCCGGCAGCGTCACGGTGCTGCGCGGCTCGGCGGCCGGCCTGACCGGCACCGGCGCCCGGTCGTTCACACAGAACACCGAGGGCGTCCCCGGCACCGCCGAGTCCGCCGACCGCTTCGGCTCCGCCGTCCGCCTGTCCGACCTCACCGGCGACGGCAAGGCCGACCTGTCGATCGGCTCCGACGGCGAGAACCACCCCTCCGGCGCGGTCTACAGCCTGCGCGGATCCGCCTCGGGCATCACCACGAAGAACGCGGTCAGCTTCGGCCCCGGCTCCCTCAACATGTCCACGACCGGCTACCTGAGGCTCGGCCAGGACATGCTCTGACCCGCACCGGTGCGCCCGGGCGACCCCCGTACGGCGGAACCCCGACGGCCCACCGAGGCCCAAGGCCCCTGCCCCTTAAGGGATGTCACAGCTCGGCCGCAAAGCCGGGCCCGGAACCCCGGGCCCGGCACGCCACCGCGCGGGACCAGGTACGTTCGAAGGCGTGGCTGGATTCAGGATCGGACGCGGCCGTAACAACGGCGCTCCTCAGACGCGACCGCACAACCCTCCGTACGGGCAGCAGACGCCGCAGGGGCCGTCGTACGGCTACCCGCAGGCGCCGCAGCCCTACCCGCAGCAGCCGCCGTACGGCAGCGGCGGCGGTCCGGGCTGGCCGCAGCCGAACGCCGGTCACGGCGGGCACGGTGGCGCTCACGGCGGGCAGGGCGGCGGTTACGGCGGGCAGGGCGGTGAGCCGGAGTACTTCGGCGACGGCGCGTACCCGCCCGGACCGCAGGGCCCGCAGGACCCGTACGCGGCCAACAACCCCGGCCACACCCAGGCCTTCTCGGTCGGCGAGGACCCCTACACCCAGGGCGACACCTACCGCGCCGGCTCGGCGGCCCCGCCGCCCGGCCCGGTCGGCCCGCGCCTGCACTGGAAGGCCCTGCTGAAGGGGATCGTCCTCGCCCCGAACCAGACCTTCCTGCAGATGCGGGACTACTCGATGTGGGGCCCGGCCCTCATCGTGACGTTCCTCTACGGCCTGCTCGCGGTCTTCGGCTTCGACGGCGCCCGCGAGGACGCGATCAACGCGACCCTCTCGAACGCCATCCCCATCGTCCTGACGACGGCCGTCGCGATGGTGCTCAGCGCCCTCGTGCTGGGCGTGGTCACCCACACCCTGGCCCGTCAGCTCGGCGGCGACGGCGCCTGGCAGCCCACGGTCGGCCTGTCCATGCTGATCATGTCGCTCACGGACGCGCCGCGCCTCGTCTTCGCGATGTTCGCCGGCGGCGACGCGATGTTCGTGCAGCTGCTGGGCTGGGCCACGTGGGTCGCGGGCGGCCTGCTGCTCACGCTGATGGTGAGCCGTTCCCACGACCTGCCCTGGCCGAAGGCCCTGGGCGCGTCCGCGATCCAGCTGATCGCCCTGCTGTCGATCGTGAAGCTCGGCACCGTCTGAGCCCCGCGCAGCACACAGAAAGGGGCTCCCCGAGGGGAGCCCCTTTCTCCGTTCCACGTCGCTCAGCCGCACTCAGGCATCGAGCACCTGCCCGGCCCGCCGCACCACGGGCGGCTCGACCGACCACGGGAAGTTGATCCACTCGTCGGTCCGCTTCCAGACGTACTCGCACTTCACCAGCGACTGCGACTTCTCGTAGACGACGGCGCTGCGCACCTCGGCGACGGTGTCGAGGCAGAAGTCGCGCACCAGCTTGAGCGTCTTGCCGGTGTCGGCGACGTCGTCGGTGATCAGCACCTTCTTCTGCGAGAAGTCGATCACGTTCGGCACGGGAGCCAGCATGACCGGCATCTCCAGGGTGGTGCCGACGCCCGTGTAGAACTCCACGTTGACCAGGTGGATGTTCTTGCAGTCCAGGGCGTAGGCCAGCCCACCGGCCACGAAGACGCCGCCGCGGGCGATGCTCAGCACGATGTCGGGCTCGTAGCCGTCGTCGGCGATGGTCTGCGCCAGCTCGCGCACGGCGACGCCGAACTTCTCGTAGGTCAGGTTCTCGCGTACGTCACTCATGCCGGTGTCCCCTCGCCCGTCCTCTTGCCAGCGTCGCTCATGACCGGCCCGCTCACACCTGGGTCCGGTGGAAGTTGAGGAACGACCGGGAGGCGGTCGGTCCCCGCTGCCCCTGGTACCGCGACCCGTACCGCTCGCTGCCGTAGGGGAAGTCGGCGGGCGAGGTCAGCCGGAACATACACAGCTGCCCGATCTTCATGCCCGGCCAGAGCTTGATGGGCAGGGTGGCAAGGTTGGACAGCTCGAGGGTGACGTGCCCGCTGAAGCCGGGGTCGATGAAGCCGGCGGTGGAGTGCGTCACCAGGCCCAGCCGCCCGAGCGAGCTCTTGCCCTCCAGCCGAGAGGCGAGGTCGTCGGGCAGGGTGATGACCTCGTAGGTGCTCGCCAGGACGAACTCGCCGGGGTGCAGGATGAACGGCTCGTCCCCCTCCGGCTCCACGAGCCGGGTCAGATCGGCCTGCTCGATGGCGGGGTCGATGTGGGGGTGACGGTGGTTCTCGAACACCCGGAAGTAGCGGTCCAGCCGCACATCGATGCTCGACGGCTGCACCATCGCGTCGTCATACGGATCGATACGCACCCGCCCGGCATCGATCTCGGCCCGGATGTCCTTGTCAGAGAGAAGCACGCCCCGAGGATACGCAAGGCGCGCGGAGCGCCCACAACCGGACGACTCCACGCGCCTGCGCGCTGCTGTATGCCCGCTTTGTCCGCTACGGTCCGCGCCCTGCCCGGCTACTGCTTCTGCAAGGTCACCGGAACCACGCTCCGCAGCCGCGCGCAGCGCGGGCACCGAAGCAGCCGGCCGGGGCCGAGTCGCTCGGCCTGCTGCATCGGGAACGAAGCGGTGCTGAACACGTGCCCATCGGCACAACGGACGACGGTGCGCTCCATCAAGTCCAAGAGTCCCTTCCCCAAGAGGCGCGTCGGGCTGCTGCTCGCCTGACGACAAAAGCCACAGTACGGGATCAAAAGGACGACCCTCCAGGCGGCACTCCGATCCCCGCCGGGGCCCTCTTCGACCGCACCACCGTACGCCCCAACTCCGTTCCCCCGCAGCCGCATCCCATGCCTGAAACGGCCTCAGGCCCCGCGGCATCAACACCGGGGGCCCGACATGAGGTAAAGTGGCGATCGCTCGGACACCGACTCGGTCGGCGTCTTACGCGGGTGTAGTTTAATGGTAGAACATCAGCTTCCCAAGCTGAGAGCGCGAGTTCGATTCTCGTCACCCGCTCCATGCGAAACCCCCAGGTCACCAGACCCGGGGGTTCTTTGTCGTTCCAGGCCGGGTGCCCGGGTGTGCGGCGGCGCCGCGCCATGTCGCGTTCCAGTTCGGCGGGTGGCTCCGGGGCACTCGACAACAGGTGTATCAAGGGGCACATCTGTGCGATCATTCGCTGATTTCGCCGGCGCCGCCCTCGACCCGCGGTCACCTGCGGCCCCGGCATTCACCTGCGTCGTTCGACGCCGTCTGGGGGGATGGCCATGCCCTACCACCTGTGTGCGCGCGGAAGATCCGTGGCGTACACCGTTGTCTTGTTCACCGTCGCACTCTCGGTGCTGCTGACGGGCCTGCTGCCGGTCGGTGCGGCGCAGGCGGCCGACGGCGCCACGCCCGCAGCCACAGCAACAGCCACTCCGACGGCCACCGCAACGGAGCCTGCGGCGTCACGTGCCGCCTCCGGTGCAGCCGCGTCGGACACCGCCGCCGACGACTGCCCCACCCTGCCCCTCGCCCCCTTCGGCGACCCGGGTTCCGCGGTCGGCAAGGCCGCCGTGCCCGCGGACGGCAGCGCCTGTTTCACGTTCACCGCCGAGGAGCCCGGCCTGCACCGCGTCCTCACGGAGCGCACTGGAACAGCCGCTCAGGTCTTCGACGGTGAGACGCAGGTGGACTGCTACGACCACACGTGGGGCGACGGCTGGTGCGCGCTGCCGCGGGCCGGGGCCTTCACGCTGAAGCTCGTCGACACGAGCTGGGGCACCGAGCCGCTCGAGACGCAGGTGACCGTCACCCCGCTCGCCGCCACCACCGGGTGTGCGCGGGAGACGGGCACCTCCTGGGATCTTCCGCCGGTCACCGGCTCCGCCGTCTCACCGTTCGGCCTTGTGTGCCACCCCTTCACGGGGAAGGCGGGCGAGCGGATCACCGTCGACTTCAAGACGAACAGCTACGGCGAGTTCACGAACTGGATCACCGACGAGTCGGGTGCTCACATCTGCCCGCACTTCAACGAGGACGACAGCGAGGGGTGCGTGCTGCCCGGCGACGGGCCGTACCGGGTGCTGGGGCACGTCAGCAAGGCCGAGCGCGGCTTCCCCGCCCCGTACACCCTGGAGATCCGCCGGCTGTCCGACCCGGCCGGCTGTGCGCGCGTCCCCGTGAACGCGTACGGCTCCGCGCCCACCACCGTGGAACCCGCCACCGGCTGCAAGGTCTTCACCGCCCGGGAGGGGGGCCGGTACCGCGTGTACGAGGTGACCGGCGGGTCCCGTAGCGGCCTCGCCGTGTACGACCGGACGGGGAAGGCCGTGTGCGCCGGCTGCGCCCTCCCCGCCGGGGACTACACCGTCTTCACCGACCACGCCACCCTCATCCTCGACCGCGCCTCGACCGCCGGCTGCGAGCCCGCGGAACTCGGCACCCACGAGGGCGGGTTCGCCACGGCGGGCGAGACCGACTGCCTGACGCTGCCGCTGCCCGAGGGCGCCCGGATGGCCGCGCTGACGCCCCTGAGCGGGCCCGCTCCGCAGCCGGAGGTCGTGGTCGTCGACGCCGACGGTGTCCAGCGGTGCGGCTGGGAGACGCTCGGCGAGGGCACCTGCGCGCTGACCGGCTCCGCCCCTTTCCGCGCCCTGGTGTCCGCCGACGACAGCGACACGGCGACCGGCTCCTACCGCATCGCCCTGCACCGCACGGACGCGGCGAGCGGCTGCCCGGCCCTGCCTGCGGGTGACTTCACCGCCGACGGCGCCGCGGCCCGGTTCCGCACCGGCGACGGGGTCTTCTCGCACTGCCTGACCATCCCGGCGGACGACCACAGTGCGACGGAGAATCTGCAACTGCGCGCCGTCTCCGGTGGGTCCACCGCCGAGTTCACGGTGCTGGACGCCGACGGCAAGCAGGTGTGCAACGTCTCGGCGTCCCTGTCGACCTGGACCACCTGTGCCCTCGCCCGGGGCGTCGCGCACACCGTGCTGGTCACCGGCCGCGACACCGCCGCCGAGTACACCCTCGCCCGGCGTGACGTCACCGCCACCGCCCAGGGCTGCGCGGCGAACCCGGCGACCGCGGTGGACGGCCCGTCCAGGGGCGGCACTCCGGCCGCACCCGGCCTGCTGCTCTGCCGTCAGGTGACCACCGCCGACGCCGGCGACACCCTGCACCTCGATGTCCGCGACCCGCTGGGCACCGCCAACATCCTGGTGTACGACGCGGAGGGCGACGCCGTCTGCTCGTACCGCAACAAGGCGTGCGCGGTCACCGGCTCCACCAGCTACCAGGTTCTCGTCACCGTCCCGACGAACCGGTCGGCCGCCGGGTCCTACCGGTTCGACGCGCTGCGCATCGCGACCCCCGCCGGACCGGCCGCCGAGTGCGCCGAGGCCTCGAACGTCAGCTACGGGTACGGGCCGGTCACCGGCACCCTGGACGAGCAGCACACCGCGGTCTGCGCGGCGCTGCCCACCGCGTACAGCGACCGCTTCGACTTCGTGGTCAGCGACACCGCGGGCGGCACCCAGACGGCCGTACCCGCGCTGTACGACGCCAGCCTGGACAACACCTGCACGCTGTCCGTCCCGACCGGCTACAAGTGCTCCGTGAACGAGCCGTACACGACGGAGGTCACCCCGAGCATCCTGGTCGTCGGGCTGCCCGAGAAGGCCTCGCAGACCGCCTACAAGGCGGAACTCGTCTGCACGTCCTCACTCTGCGGCGCCGAGAAGATCACCGTCGGCACGGTCACCCCGGCCGGCGGCGTCAGCGGCACCAAGACCACGGTGACCGTGACGGGCACCGCCCTGCACGAGGACGACAAGGTACGGATCAGCAAGTCCGGCAAGTCCGTCGAGTCCACCACCATCTCGGTGGCCTCCGACCGGAAGTCCCTGACGGCCGTTGTGGACCTGACCGGACTCACCGTGGGCGACTGGAACCTCAGCGTCCTCACGCACAACGGCTGGGAGTACCCGCGTGGCTCCTTCACGGTCAGCCCGGCCCCGCTGAAGAACACCGCGGCCCCGGCCGTCAACGGCACCGCCCGGGCCGGCTCCGAGCTCACTGCCGCGCCCGGCTCCTGGACGCCGGCCCCGGACTCGTACACCTACCGGTGGAAGGCCGACGGCCAGGTGATCTCGGGGGCCACCGCCTCCACGTACCTGGTGCCCGCCTCGCTGCGCGGCAAGAAGGTGACCGTGGCCGTCACCGCACGCAAGAGCGGCTGGGAGAGCACGACGGCCGAGTCCTCCGCACGCGTTGTCGCGGCGGCGCCCAGGGACCACGCGGGCACCGGTTCGGTGCCGGACGGCGTCGGGGACCTGCTGACGCTGAACTCCAGCGGCTCGCTCACCTTCCAGCATGGTTCCGGTACGGGTGTCTTCTCGGGCAGGACCGGCGGCTCCGGCTGGCCGGCATCGGTCAGGGCGGTCCCGTTCGGGGACATGAACGCCGACCGGTGCAACGACGTGCTGGTGCGGATGGCCGACGGCTCCCTGCGGGCGTACCGGCCGGGCTGCGGGAAGGCGGTCACGCCGTCGACGTCGTACGTCTCGCTGGGCACGGGCTGGAACCAGTACAACGTGCTGACCTCGCCGGGGGACGTCACCGGTGACGGGCGGGCGGATCTGGTCACCCGCAACTCCTCCACCGGGGCGGTGTACCTGCACAAGGGCACCGGCGACGGGAAGCTGGCGACGCGGGTGAAGCTGTACGACGACTGGCGGGGCTACAAGAAGGTCGTCGGGGCCGGTGATCTGAACGGTGACGGCCACGGGGATCTGGTGGCGCAGGATGCCTCGAACGAGCTGTGGCGCTACAACGGCACGGACACAGGGAAGTTCGCGTCCCGGACGAAGGTGTTCGACGACTGGGGTGCGGCGTACGACGTCGTCGTCGGCGTCGGGGACGTCACCCGTGACGGGAAGGCGGACCTCGTCTCCCGGGACACCTCCGGCAACCTGTGGCGCAACAGCGGCAAGGGCAACGGCTCGTTCTCCGGCCGGGTCAAGATCGCCACGGGGTGGCAAGGCTACAAGGCACTCTTCTGATCCGACGCCGTGAGAGGACGAGGAAGGCCCCGACCGGTCGCGGTCGGGGCCTTCCTCGTCCCCGGTGGGGGAGCACACCGCCCGTACCGGTGCCGGCACGGCCCTGATCGTGGTGGTCCCGCCGGTCGGGGTTTGCTGCGGCTGCCGCCTGTGGAAGACAGGGAGTGTGGGCGGGGGTTGGGCCGGACTGGTCGTTGCCGTGGTGGGTGTCGTGGGCACCCTGGGGGCCGCGCTGCTGACGCAGAACCGTGCCGACCGCACCAAGCGGCTGGAGCTGGAGGCCGCCGCCGAGCAGCGGCGCGAGGAACGGCAGCACGCCGAGGCGCTGTTGCGGGCCGAGCAGGCACAAGTACGGCAGCGAGAGAGCCTCGAGTTGCGGCGGCGGTGTTACGTCGAGCTGAACACCGCCTCCCGGCAGTTCCTGACCACCATGAACAGCTATCTGCACGCCCTTCGGCACGACGGCGATGCCGACGCCGCGCTGGCGGAGTTGGAAGCCAGTCGGGCGGCCTACCGGGACCGCTACTCGGAGGCGCAGATGATCGCGCCGCGACCCGTGCTGCGCGCCTGTGGTGTGGCCAAGGACCGGCTGAACGCCGCGTACGGGAAGATCAAGCAGCAGGCACCCGCCCTGTCCGGGTCTGCGGCCGGGCTGCAGGCTCTCGAGGATGAACTGCATCAGCAGGTCTGGCCCTGCGTGGGGGCACAGAAGGATGCCATGCGTGCCGATCTCGGTGTCGACGACTCCCCTTAGACGGCGCGCCCGTTTCGGCGAGTGGCCGTCGCGTCCGTGGGGAAGGATGCCCGTACGTCCTCGTGCGGGGCGGTGCCGGACCGATGGGGGGAAGTCGCGTGCTGGAGATCGGCATGCTGTTCGGCGGGCTCGCGGGGATAGTCGTCGTGCTCGTCGTCGTGTTGCTGCGGCGGGGCAATCGCGCGACGGAGAACGCCGACGGGCTGCTCATCGAGCAGGCTCGGCGGATCGACGTCCAGGAGCAGCGGGCGAAGATCATCGGCTATGCCGTCAATGGGTTCTTGCCCTGGGACTCCGACCGCCCTCGTCGTCCGTAGAGGCTGGTCGGCCGGTCTCAGGCTGTCGGGTCCGGGCCCCAGACGTCCGGGCCCGTGCCCCTCCAGTCGATCCACGGGGCCCGTGCCACGTCCGACGGCTCGATGTCCAGGCCCGCCCGGCGGAGGAACTCCGCCACGTCCGCCAGGTTGTGGGCGAGGCCGAGGATCTCGCCGTCCACGCGCACGCGCCGGCCCCCGGAGGGTGACGGGGGGTGCACGATCACCCGGATCGGTCCGGCCATGTCTTCAGGATCGTCCTGGGTGTGGTCACCCGCATGCCGGCGCGTCATCGGGCGACCCGGCCGGACGTGTCCGCGGCCCGGTGGGCCAGTTCGCGCAGTTCCCACCATGCGGTGGCGGTGGGGCGTCGCTGTCGCCAGTAGGGGTGGAAGAACGCCCGGACCGAGAGGCGGTGCAGGCGCCGGCGCAGTTCCGTGCGGCCGGGGCGGTCGGCGAGCTGACGGTAGGTGGCGCTCCACTCCCGCTGCACCCGGACGAGGTCGTCGGGAAACGTTCGCATGCTTCGGATTCAATCATGTGTTCGATTTTCGGGGCCAGCGGGAGCCGGGCCGGGGTGCGGGGCGTGTCAGGCCGGTTCCGGCTGGGGTTCCGGGCGCGGGGTCGGGGCGGGGGCCGGTTCCCACTGCCTGGTGGTGCGGAGGTAGCCGTGGACGACCGAGACCATCGCCAGGACGAGGAGGGGGCCGGACAGCTCCGGGTACCCGGCCAGCTGCATCGGCAGGTAGCGGTACGACAGCAGCAGCGCGACGAAGACGGCCGAGCCGTAGGCGACCAGCCGGACACCGCGCCGGTCCCAGCCGTGCCGCGTCGCACGCAGCGCCGCCTCGACCGTGAGCGCGAAGACCACGCCGGCGATGAGGTCGACGCCGTAGTGGTAGCCGAAGCCGAGTGTCGCGGCGAGCGTGGTGACCAGCCAGAACGTGCCGGCGTAGCGCAGCGGCCGCGGGGCCCTGCGGGTGTGGACGAAGATCGCCACCGCCCAGGCCGTGTGCAGGCTGGGCATGCAGTTGCGCGGGGTGATCCCGTCGTACGTCATGGGGTGCGGGGCCGTGATCCGCGGTGACGTGTGGGGCCACAGGTCGGCCACGGCCCATTCGACGCCGCCCGTGCCGGAGGCGCCCGGGCCGTAGGCGAAGACGGGCCCGACGACCGGGAAGAGCATGTAGACGGCCGGTCCGAGGAGGCCGATCAGCAGGAAGGTGCGCACCAGGTGGTGGCTCGGGAAGCGGCGCTCGGTGGTCACGTGGCGCAACTGGTAGGCGGCGACGACGACGGCCGCGACCGCGAGCTGGGCGTAGACCAGCTGGAGCACGTGCGTGCTGACCGGATGGGTGGCCTCGACGATCCGGCCCGCCAGCCAGGACGGGTTGCCCAGGGCGTGGTCGGCGGTCGCGACGTACTGGTCGAGCACGGCCGGGCGGGTCTTGGCGGTGATGAACAACCAGGTGTCGCCGGTCTTGCGGGCCGCGACCAGCAGCAGGCCCAGCCCCACGCCCTTCAGGAGCAGGACGCGTTCCTCGCCGGTGCGGCGGGTGACGGCGACGACGGCCGTGGCCAGCATCACCCACAGCGCGCCGGTGCCCACGGAGTGGCCGTCGGGCGCCTCGGCACCGGCCGCCCAGCGCACCAGCAGCAGGACGGCGTCGAGGCCGAGTGCCGCGCCGGCCGCGAGGAAGCGCTGCCGCCAGGTGAGCACCACCATCATCAGCACCAGGCCGCCGTACAGCGGGCCCGGCTTGGGAGCGAAGACCAGGGCCTGCGCCTGGGTGGTGAGCGGTCCGGGTTCGCCGTAGCGGCGGGCGGCGATCTCCAGTGCGGTGAGGAATCCGAGCGCCACCACGGCCGCCGTGCCCCAGAGCACCGCGCGCCCGTGGCGCCACACGACCGGCGAGGCCGTGCCGCCTATTCGCGAAACCACGCGCGCTGCTCCTGCTGTCGGTCCGACGGCCGGTCCGTGCGGACCGCCGAGTGATGGGGAGGCGATGGGGGCTCCATCGCGGGCTCGAACATGCTATCGGCGGGGTGAGGACGGCGTCAGGACCGTGTGGAGACGGCCAGGCGCTCCGCCAGGGTCGCGGCGAACTCCTCCGCCCTGGACGCCTGGACGCGCAGGTCCTCCACCCTGCGCCGAGCGGCCTGTTCGAAGCCGCGGACCCGGTCGAGGAGGTCCTCGCGTTCCTCCGGGCGGAGGTCCCCGCCGGAGTCCAGGCGGTCGGTGGCCTCCAGCAGGGCGCGCATCTCGTCGAGGGTGAAGCCGAGCGGCTTCATGCGGCGGATGACCATGAGGCGGGCGACGTCGGACTCGGTGTAGAGGCGGAAGCCGCCCTGGGAGCGGGCGGAGGGGATGACCAGGCCGGTCTCCTCGTAGTGCCGGATGGTGCGCAGCGACAGCTCGGTCCGGGCGGCGACCTCGCCGATCTGCATGTGCTCGCTGCTCACGCCGTGCCTTCCTCGTCTCTCACCGGGCCCGCCCCGGGCCCGGCAGTCCCGCTTCGATCTCTACCCTAACGTCAGGGTAGAGTTGCCCGGGCCCGGACCGCCGGCTGGCTGGCTGGCTGGCTGGCTGGCTGGCTGCCGTGTCCGTTCCCGTGGCGTACTCGGGTACTCCCGTGTTCCGGGACTCAGGTCCCCACGTCCTCATGGTGCGGGACGCCGTCCCGCGGCCGGGAGTTGCCTCGGGGCCGACGATGCCCCCGCCGCCGGCGAAGACCCGCACGTCGCCGCCGTCCGCCGTCTCCCCTCCTCCCCCCTCCTCCCCTCCTCCGCTCACCCGTTGCTGCCGGGTGCGCCCCGAGCACGACAGGTGTCCCCCGTCTTGTCCTTCTCCGCCCTTTCCCCGACCGCCCTGCTGCGCGGTGCACGGCGTCCGTCCTGGCTGTCCGACCCGAAGGTGCTGCGCACCGAGGTGCTGGCCGGGCTGGTGGTCGCCCTGGCGCTGATCCCGGAGGCGATCTCCTTCTCGGTCATCGCCGGGGTCGATCCGGCCGTCGGGCTGTTCGCCTCGTTCACCATGGCCGTGACCATAGCGATCGTCGGCGGCCGGCCCGCGATGATCTCGGCGGCCACCGGCGCCGTCGCCCTGGTGATCGCCCCGCTCAACCGGGAGCACGGCTTCGGCCATCTCGTCGCCGCGGTCGTCCTGGCCGGGGCCCTGCAGATCGTGCTCGGCGCGCTGGGCATCGCCAGGCTGATGCGGTTCGTGCCGCGCAGCGTGATGGTCGGGTTCGTCAACTCCCTCGCCATCCTGATCTTCATGGCGCAGGTGCCGGAGATGACGGACGTGCCCTGGCCGGTCTATCCGCTGATCGCGGCCGGGCTGGCGCTGACGGTGTTGTTCCCGAAGGTCACCCGCGTGGTGCCGGCGCCGCTGGTGTCGATCGTCGTCCTCACCGTGATCACGGTCGCCGCGGGCATCGCCGTGCCCACCGTGGGCGACCGGGGCGAGCTGCCGTCCTCGCTCCCGGTGCCCGGGCTGCCGGACGTGCCGTTCACCCTGGACACGCTGTGGACCGTCGCGCCCTACGCGCTCGCCATGGCCCTGGTCGGGCTGATGGAGTCGCTGATGACGGCCAAGCTGGTCGACGACATCACCGACACGCGTTCCTCCAGGACCCGCGAGTCCGTCGGGCAGGGTGTGGCCAACATCGTCACCGGTCTGTTCGGCGGCATGGGCGGGTGCGCCATGATCGGCCAGACGATGATCAACGTGCGGGTGTCCGGCGCCCGGACGCGACTGTCGACGTTCCTGGCCGGGGCGTTCCTGATGGTGCTGTGCGTCGTCTTCGGGCCGGTGGTCTCCGACATCCCCATGGCCGCGCTCGTCGCCGTGATGGTGATGGTGTCGGTGGGGACGTTCGACTGGCACTCGGTGGCGCCGAGGACGCTGAGGCGGATGCCGGCCGGGGAGATCGCCGTCATGGTCGTCACCGTGGTGTGCGTGGTCGCCACGCACAATCTCGCCGTCGGGGTCGTCGTCGGCTCGGTCACCGCGATGGTGGTCTTCGCGCGGCGCGTCGCCCGTTTCGCCGACGTCACGGCGGTCACCGCGCCCGACGGCGGATCCGTCGTGTACCGGGTGACCGGGGAGCTGTTCTTCGCCTCCTCCGACGACCTCGTCGGCCGCTTCCGCTACGCCGCCGATCCCGACCGGGTGGTCATCGACCTGTCCGCCGCGCACATCTGGGACGCGTCGTCGGTGGCGGCGCTGGACGCGGTCGAGACCAAGTACGCCCGGCGCGGCAAGACGGTCGAGATCGTCGGCCTGAACGAGGCCAGCGCCCGGATGCACCGCACGCTGAGCGGGGAACTCACGGGGGGCCGTTGAGGGCGGTCGGACTCCGGAGGACCGGGGCGGCAGCCGTCCGGCGCGCTCGCAGGGTGACGTGTACGGCCGCGAGCCGCGTCCGGCCCGCCGCGAGCCGTACACGGTGGGCGCCACCACCGCGCAGGAGCTCCACAGTCGAGGATCCATGGACATGGGACCGCCACACCCGGGCATTCGAACTGCGTCAAGAGTGAGGAGAGTGCGGCCCGTTCGGTCCGTGCAACCGACAACTGGGAGTATCCAATGGCGACTTACGGCGGTTCCTCTGCCGCGTCCGGATCGCGCACCAACGGCCTGGCGATCGCGAGCCTGTGCTGCGGCATCATCGGCCTGTTCTTCCTGAACATCATCCTGGGCCCGCTGGCCATCGTCTTCGGTGCCGTCGCCCGCCGCCAGGCGTCGGCCAGGAACGGCGCCGGCATGGCGAAGGCCGGCATCATCCTCGGTGTCGTCGACGTCGTCCTGTGGCTGATCCTGCTCGCCGTCGCCGCCAACAACGGCGGGTTCAGCTGGTACGTGGGCGGCTGACGCGACGCTCGGCGGGCGCGGCGTTCGCGGGCGGCGCAGGCCGGACACCGGCCGCCCCCCGCACCACCCGGCAGCCGCGGTCACGGACGGACCGGACGGGTCCGTCAGTGGGCCGCGGCTGTCCTCTTGCGCGCGCGGTAGGCCGCAGCCTTGATCTTGTTGCCGCAGGAGTCCATCCCGCACCACTGCCGGCGCATCCCGCGTGAGCGGTCGATGTAGACCCGAGTGCACTCGGGATTGCCGCACTCCTTCAGCAGCGGCACGTCCTCGCCGCTCAGCAGCTCGACGGCGAGCCGGGCCACCGTGGACAGGGCCTCCTCGGGCGTCGCCTGCGTCCACCGGCCCGCCGGGGTGAGCTGCGGGACCGCCGGCGGTCTGCGCGCCGCGTTGTTCAGGACGGTCAGCGCCGTCTTCTCGTACTCCTCGCCGAGCCGGCGGGCCGTGACCAGCCGGTAGACCGCCTCCCTCACGGACTTCGCCTCCTCGACGTCCGCCTCGCGGCACGGGGACACCGCGTCGACGACGCCGGACTCCACGTACCAGGCGTTCAGCCGGTCCGGCGTCGCGAACATCTCGAAACGCACCGTCCGGCGCGCCCGGAGCGTGGCCGCGAAGTCGAGGGCCGGGTTCCCGCACACGAAGACATGGTCGAGGTTCACATCACCATCCTGGCCGGTGAGCTTCGCCGGTGGCAAGGCGAGGGGCCGAGGACCCGGGTCGGCCGCGAGGCGGGCGAGGACCCGCCGGGAGCCCTCGGGTCGAAGCCGTGTCCGGCCGGGTCGTGGGGGAGGCGGCGGGCCTTTCGCCGCCCGGGCCCTCGGGCCGGCTGCGCCCGGGCGGCGAGCCGAACCGGGCACGGCGGGCCGCTGCGGCGGTGTCGGCCGTGCCGGTGCTCGTGGTACCGGGTCCGGTGCCGGGCCGGTGCATGACCGTGGACTCCCTTCGAGGTGTCGCCGAGTGGGTGTCCGTCCGCGCCGCGCGGGCCGTGGACGCCGGGACGTCACCTGTCGAGCAGGTGGTCCGTGTCCCACGACGTCCCGGGCGGGAACGGCGGATGCCTCTGCGGCACGTGGTGGCCGGCCCCCGGCAGGGTGCGGTGCTCGTGCGCCCGGGCGAGCCGGGCGCCGCCGCCCACCGCGCCCGCCCCTCCTCTAAGGCACCGGGGCACCAGGGCCCGGTCACCGTCGACGCGGTCGCCCTCCGGCGCTCCGGCCCGGCCGGCGGCGGGCCGCGGCGCACCGCGGCCGATACTGGCCGGACGCCCGAGCCCGAACGGCCCGGGCCGCCCGGTCGGTGGAGGAGGCGCGGTGGAGTGGGGAACCGGGGCGCTCGGGTTCGCCGCCGGCGTGGTGATCTCGCTGGTCACCGCGCCCGTCGGGGTTTCCGGGGCGGTGTTCCTGCTGCCCGTGCAGCTCAGCGTGCTCGCCGTGCCGAGCCCGTCGGTCACGCCGACCAACCTGCTCTACAACGTCGTGGCCGGCCCCGGCGCGCTGCTGCGCTACCGCCGTGACGGGGTGCTCGGCGGCCCGCTCACCCGGCGGCTGGTCGCGGGGACCGTGCCGGGCGTCGTCCTCGGCGCGGTCGTCCGCGTCTTCGCGCTGCCCGGCCCGGTCGTCTTCCGGCTCCTGGTCGCCGTCCTGCTGCTCCCCCTCGGGCTGTGGCTCGTCGCGCGCACGCTGCGCCCGGCCCGGCGGCGCGGGCCGGCGGAGCCGTCCGCCCGATCGGTGAGCGCGCTGGCCGTGGCGGTCGGCGTGGTGGGCGGCGTGTACGGCATCGGCGGCGGTTCCGTGCTCGGGCCGTTGCTGGTCGGCCGCGGCATGCCCGTGGCCCGGGTCGCCCCGGCGGCACTCGCCGCCACCTTCGTGACCTCGCTGGTCGGCGCGGGCACCTACGCCCTGCTGTCGCTGACCGGCGGCGAGGACATCGCGCCCGACTGGCTGCTCGGGTCCGCCTGCGGACTGGGCGGCCTGACCGGCGGCTACCTCGGCGCCCGCCTCCAGCCCCGTCTGCCCGAGCGGTCCCTGAGGCTCCTGCTCGGCACGCTGGCCGCGTCGGTCGGCGCGCTCTACGCCATACACGCCCTGCGCTGACGTGCGCGCAGACGCACAGCCCGCCCGAGCAGCCCGGCACCCCGCCGCCCGGGCACACGAACCCGGCAGCACGGACGGCAGCGCGGCCAAGGCAACCCGGCACACGGCAGCCCGGGCGACCCGGCACGGCCGAGCAGCCCGGCACCCCGCCGCCCGGGCGGTCAGGCCGGTGATGCGGCCTGGCGCCCCGCGGGAACGGCGGGTCCGGCGCCCGGGGCGGTTCAGTCCTCGCCCTCCAGGTCGCCCTCGGTCTCCAGGTACACCTGCCGCAGCGCTTCCAGCACCGCCGGGTCCGGCTTCTCCCACATGCCGCGCGACTCCGCCTCCAGCAGCCGCTCGGCGATGCCGTGCAGCGCCCACGGGTTGGCCTGCTGGAGGAACTCGCGGTTGGCCGGGTCCAGGACGTACGCCTCGGTGAGCTTGTCGTACATCCAGTCGGCGACCACGCCGGTCGTGGCGTCGTAGCCGAAGAGGTAGTCGACCGTGGCGGCGAGTTCGAAGGCGCCCTTGTAGCCGTGGCGGCGCATCGCCTCGATCCACTTCGGGTTGACGACCCGTGCGCGGAAGACGCGCGAGGTCTCCTCGACGAGGGTGCGGGTGCGGACCGTCTCCGGCCGCGTGGAGTCGCCGATGTACGCCTCGGGCGCCGTGCCGCGCAGCGCGCGGACGGTGGCGACCATGCCGCCGTGGTACTGGAAGTAGTCGTCGGAGTCGGCGATGTCGTGCTCGCGGGTGTCGGTGTTCTTCGCCGCGACCGCGATCCTCTTGTACGCCGTCTCCATCTCCTCCCGGGCCGGGCGTCCGTCCAGTTCACGGCCGTAGGCGTAGCCGCCCCACACGGTGTACACCTCGGCGAGGTCGGCGTCGGTGCGCCAGTCCCGGGAGTCGATCAGCTGCAGCAGGCCGGCGCCGTAGGTGCCGGGGCGGGAGCCGAAGATGCGGGTCGTGGCGCGGCGTTCGTCGCCGTGGGAGGCCAGGTCGGCCTGGACGTGGGCGCGCACGTGGTTGGCCTCGGCCGGTTCGTCCAGCGAGGCGGCCAGGCGGACCGCGTCGTCCAGCAGGCCGACGGTGTGCGGGAACGCGTCGCGGAAGAAGCCGGAGATGCGCAGCGTGACGTCGATGCGCGGGCGGCCCAGCTCCTCGTACGGGACGGGCTCCAGGCCCGTGACGCGGCGGGAGGCGTCGTCCCAGACCGGGCGCACGCCGAGCAGCGCGAGGGCCTCGGCCACGTCGTCGCCGGCGGTGCGCATGGCGCTGGTGCCCCACAGGGACAGGCCGACGGACGTGGGCCACTCGCCGTTGTCCGTGCGGTAGCGCTCCAGCAGGGAGTCCGCGAGGGCCTGGCCGGTCTCCCAGGCCAGGCGGGAGGGCACGGCCTTGGGGTCGACCGAGTAGAAGTTGCGGCCGGTCGGCAGGACGTTGACCAGGCCGCGCAGCGGGGAGCCGGACGGACCCGCGGGGACGAAACCGCCGTTCAGCGCGTGCACGGCGTGGTCGATCTCGCCGGTGGTGGCCGACAGGCGCGGGACGACCTCGTGGGCCGCGAAGCGCAGGACGGCCGCGACCTGTTCGGCGCGCTCGGCGCCGACTCCCGCCTCCACCACCGCGGGTACGGCGGCCGGGTCCCAGTCCGCGTCCTCCATCGCCTGGACCAGGGCGCGGGCCTGCTCCTCGGCCTCGTCGGCGGTGGTACGGGTCGCGGCGGACTCGTCCAGGCCGAGGGCCTCGCGCAGACCGGGCAGGGCGGTGGTGCCGCCCCAGATCTGGCGCGCGCGCAGGATGGCCAGGACGAGGTTGACGCGGTCGGCGCCGGCCGGCGGGGTGCCCAGGACGTGCAGGCCGTCGCGGATCTGGGCGTCCTTGACCTCGCAGAGCCAGCCGTCGACGTGCAGCAGGAAGTCGTCGAAGCCGTCGTCGTCCGGGCGGTCCTCCAGGCCGAGGTCGTGGTCGAGGCGGGCGGCCTGGATGAGGGTCCAGATCTGGGCGCGGATCGCGGGGAGCTTGGCCGGGTCCATGGCGGAGATCTGGGCGTACTCGTCGAGGAGTTGCTCCAGGCGCGCGATGTCGCCGTAGGAGTCGGCCCGGGCCATGGGCGGCACCAGGTGGTCGACGAGGGTGGCGTGCACGCGGCGCTTGGCCTGGGTGCCCTCGCCCGGGTCGTTGACCAGGAAGGGGTAGATCAGCGGGAGGTCGCCGAGGGCCGCGTCGGGGCCGCAGGCGGCGGACAGGCCGGCGTTCTTGCCGGGCAGCCACTCCAGGTTGCCGTGCTTGCCGAGGTGGATCATCGCGTCGGCGCCGAAGCCGCCGTCCTCGGCGCGGGCCGCGATCCAGCGGTAGGCGGCGAGGTAGTGGTGCGACGGCGGCAGGTCCGGGTCGTGGTAGACGGCGATGGGGTTCTCGCCGAAGCCGCGCGGCGGCTGAATGAGGATCAGCAGGTTCCCGTAGCGCAGCGCGGCCAGGACGATGTCGCCCTCCGGGTTGCGGCTGCGGTCGACGAACATCTCACCGGGGGCCGGGCCCCAGTGCTCCTCGACCGCCGTGCGCAGCTCCTTCGGCAGCGTGGCGAACCAGCGGCGGTAGTCGGCGGCCGGGATGCGCACGGGGTTGCGGGCGAGCTGCTCCTCGGTGAGCCACTCCTGGTCGTGGCCGCCGGCCTCGATGAGCGCGCGGATCAGCTCGTCGCCGTCGCCGGAGACCAGGCCGGGGATGTCGGCGCCGCCGAAGTCGTAGCCCTCCGCCTTCAGCCGGCGCAGCAGTGCGACGGCGCTGGCGGGGGTGTCCAGGCCCACCGCGTTGCCGATGCGGGAGTGCTTGGTCGGGTAGGCGGACAGCACCAGCGCCAGGCGCTTGTCCGCGGCCGGGATGTGCCTGAGCCGGGCGTGGCGTACGGCGATGCCGGCGACGCGGGCCGCGCGCTCCGGGTCGGGCACGTAGGCGGGCAGGCCGTCGGCGTCGATCTCCTTGAACGAGAACGGGACCGTGATGAGGCGGCCGTCGAACTCGGGGACGGCGATCTGGGTGGCCGCGTCGAGCGGGGAGACGCCCTCGTCGTTGTCCTCCCAGGAGGCGCGCGAGCCCGTCAGGCACAGGGCCTGCAGGATCGGCACGTCCAGGGCGGCGAGCGCGCCCGCGTCCCAGGACTCGTCGTCCCCGCCCGCGGAGGCGGCGGCCGGCTTGGTGCCGCCGGCGGCGAGGACGGTGGTGACGACGGCGTCGGCCGGGCGCAGTGCGTCGACCAGTTCCGGCTCGGGGGCCCGCAGGGACGCCACGTACAGCGGCAGGGCACGGCCGCCCGCGTCCTCGATCGCGTCGCACAGGGCGCCGACGAACGCAGTGTTGCCGCTCATGTGGTGGGCGCGGTAGTAGAGCACGGCGACCGTCGGGCCGTCGGACGCGCGGGCCTCGCGCTCCAGCGGGCCCCAGGTCGGCGCGGCCGCCGGGGCCTCGAAGCCGTGCCCGGTGAGCAGGACCGTGTCCGAGAGGAAGCGGGCGAGCTGCTCCAGGTTGGCGGGGCCGCCGTGGGCGAGGTAGGCGTGCGCCTCGGCGGCGATGCCGACGGGGACCGTGGAGGCGGCCATCAGCTGGGCGTCCGGGGCCTGTTCACCGGTGAGGACGACCACCGGGCGGCCGTCGGCGAGGAGCAGGTCGAGGCCGTCCTGCCAGGCGCGGACGCCGCCGAGGAGGCGGACGACGACGAGGTCGACGCCGTCGAGGAGGCCGGGCAGGTCCTCCAGGGGCAGCCGGGAGGGGTTGGCGAAGCGGTAGGGCACCGGGCCGTTCGCCGCTCGGGCGCTGAGCAGGTCGGTGTCGGACGTCGACAGCAGGAGGATCATGCGGCGTCGGCCTTCCTCGGGGTGTCCGCGCCCCGGGTGGTGGTGTGGGGCCCTGGCTCCTGCGGAGGAGGGAGCCGGGGGAAGGGAGTTCCTGACTTGCCCGGCTTGTGGCCGGGTTCACAGTGGCGGGACCGCGCCGGATTCACACCGGGCTTCCTCCCCTGGTCGCCGTGGTGGCGGTGGTGACGGACCTGATGATCCGCCGACGAGCATAGTAAGGGGCAGGGGAAAAGGGCAGAGCGTACAGCCGGTGTGATGGTCGGTATGCTCGCCGCCATGTCCACGGCTGCCCCACCTCCATCGCCCCAGGCCACAGCGGCCTCACGGGTCCGCGGTGACGCATGCCCGGGCACGCTGCGGCTGCACGGGGCGGACGACGGGGCACTGGCCCGGGTCCGGGTCCCCGGCGGTGTGCTCACCGTCACGCAGGCCGGGGCCCTGGCGGAGGCGGCCGGGCGGCTGGGCGACGGGGAGCTGCACCTGACCTCGCGCGGCAACGTGCAGCTGCGCGGCCTGCGGGAGGCGTGCGGCGCGGAACTGGCCGGACTGCTGGACGCGGCCGGGCTGCTGCCGTCGTACGCGCACGAGCGCGTGCGCAACGTCGTCGCCTCACCGCTGTCGGGGCTGGACGGACGGGGGTTGCGGGACGTGCGGCCCTGGCTGACGGAGCTGGACGCGGCGCTGTGCGCGAGCACGTCCGCGACCGCGCTGTCGGGCCGATTCCTGTTCGCGCTGGACGACGGGCGCGGGGACGTGGCCGGGCTCGGCGCCGACGTGACCGTGCGGGCGGTGCCCGGCGACGAGGCGGTGCTCGCGCCGGGTTCGGGCGACGAGGTGCTGTACGTGTCCGGGGACGACGCGGCGCGCGCCGCGCTGCTCGCGGCGGAGGCGTTCGTCGACGTCGTGCGCGAGAGCGGGGCCCGGGTGTGGCGGGTGGACGAACTCCCCTGTGGGCGGCCCGTGTTGCTTCGTGCGGTGCGTGACCGGCTGGCCGGGGCGGGGGTCGGCTTTCGGGACGGGGTCCTCCCGGCCGTCGCCCGGGGCGCGGGGCCGCCGTCGCCGGGGGTCGTCGGGTCCGCCTTGTCCGTGCACGTCCCCCTCGGCCGTCTCACGGACGTGCAGTGGCGGGAGTTGACGGAGGTGGCCGACGGCGAGCTGCGGCTCACGCCGTGGCGCGGGGTGGTCGTGCCCGCCGGTGCCGGCGACGCGGCCGCCGCGCTGTCCCGCCTGGCGGGCACCGGCCTGGTGACCGACCCCGGCTCGCCCTGGCTGAGCGTCGGGGCGTGCATCGGCCGGCCCGGGTGTGCCAAGTCCCGGGCCGACGTACGGGCCGACGCCGCCCGCACGCTGGCCGCCGCCGGCCGGTCGCCCCTCCCTCTGTACTGGTCGGGCTGCGAACGGCGGTGCGGGCACCCACGGGGCGGCCGGATCGACGTGGTGGCCGTACCCGGCGGCGGTTACGAGCTGTCCTCCGTCGCCCCCGGCCGACAGCCGCGCACCGCCCCCCTGGACGATCCGTCCGACCTCGCCACCGCCCTGGCGGCGATCACCCCATGAGCCGTATGCCGACGACCGAGAGCAGCGAGAACACCACCGTGACCACGTACGACTACGAGAAGGACGGGGCGGCCATCTACCGCCGGTCCTTCGCCACCATCCGCGCGGAGTCGGACCTGGCGGGACTGCCCGCCGACGTCAGCCAGGTCGCGGTCCGGATGATCCACGCCTGCGGCATGGTCGACCTGGTGCGGGACCTCTCCTACTCGCCGGCGGTCGTGGCCCGGGCCCGGGAGGCGCTGCGCGCCGGGGCGCCGATCTTCTGCGACGTGCAGATGGTGGCCAGCGGCGTGACCCGCAAGCGGCTGCCCGCCGGCAACGACGTGCTGTGCACCCTGTCCGACCCGTCGGTCCCCGAACTCGCCGCGAAGCTCGGCACCACGCGCAGCGCCGCCGCGATGGAGCTGTGGCGGGACCGGCTGGAGGGGTCGGTCGTCGCCGTCGGCAACGCGCCCACCGCGCTGTTCCGGCTGCTGGAGATGATCGACGCGGGTGCGCCCCGGCCCGCCGCGGTCATCGGTGTCCCGGTCGGGTTCATCGGGGCCGCCGAGTCCAAGGACGCCCTGGCCGCGCACCCGTCCGGCCTGGAGCACCTGGTCGTCCGGGGCCGTCGCGGAGGCAGCGCCATCGCCGCCGCCGCGCTCAACGCGATCGCGAGTGAGGAAGAGTGAGCGGGAAGCTGTACGGGGTGGGGCTCGGCCCCGGTGACCCGTCCCTGATGACCGTACGGGCCGTCGAGGTCATCGCCGCGGCGGACGTGATCGCGTATCACAGCGCCCGGCACGGGCGGTCCATCGCCCGCTCGATCGCGGCGAAGCACATCCGCGCCGACCACATCGAGGAGAAGCTGGTCTACCCGGTCACCACCGAGACCACCGACCACCCGGGCGGCTACCGGGGCGCCATGGACGACTTCTACGCCGAGGCGTCCGAGCGGCTCGCGGCGCATCTCGACGCCGGGCGCACGGTCGCGGTCCTCGCGGAGGGCGACCCGCTGTTCTACGGCTCCTACATGCACATGCACAAGCGGCTCGTCGGCCGCTACGACACCGAGGTGATCCCCGGTGTCACCTCGGTGTCCGCCGCCGCGGCCCGGCTGGGCACGCCGCTGGCCGAGGGCGAGGAGGTGCTGACGATCCTGCCGGGCACGCTGCCCGAGGAGGAGCTGACCGCCCGGCTCGCCGCGACGGACGTGGCGGTCGTGATGAAGCTGGGCCGCACCTTCCCCAAGGTGCGGCGCGCGCTGGAGAGTTCGGGGCGGCTGGAGCAGACGCGGTACGTCGAGCGGGCCACCATGGGCGGGGAGCGGCTGGCCGAACTGGCGGACGTGGACCCGGAGTCGGTGCCGTACTTCTCGGTCGCGGTGCTGCCGAGCCAGGTCGACGCCGAGCCCGTCGCGCGGGAGCGGGGCGAGGTCGTCGTGGTGGGCACCGGGCCCGCCGGGCCGTTGTGGCTGACACCGGAGTCGCGGGGTGCGCTCGCCGCCGCCGACGACCTCGTCGGGTACACCACCTACCTCGACCGGGTGCCGGTGCGGCCCGGGCAGCGGCGGCACGGCTCGGACAACCGGGTCGAGTCCGAGCGCGCCGAGTTCGCGCTGCAGCTCGCGCAGCGGGGGCGGCGGGTGGCCGTGGTCTCCGGTGGCGACCCGGGGGTCTTCGCGATGGCGACGGCGGTGCTGGAGGTCGCGTCCGAGAAGCAGTACGCGGACGTGCCGGTGCGGGTGCTGCCCGGGGTGACCGCGGCGAACGCCGCCGCGGCCCGGGCCGGGGCGCCGCTCGGCCACGACTACGCCACCATCTCCCTGTCCGACCGGCTCAAGCCGTGGGAGGTGATCGCCGAGCGGCTGCGCGCGGCGGCCTCGGCCGACCTGGTGCTGGCGCTGTACAACCCGGGCTCGCGCAGCCGCACCTGGCAGGTGGGCAAGGCGCGTGACCTGCTGCTGGAGTACCGGGACCCGCAGACGCCGGTGGTCGTGGCCCGGGACGTCGGCGGCCCCGGTGAGCGGGTCCGCGTCGTCCGGCTCGGCGAACTCGACCCGGAGGAGGTCGACATGCGCACGATCCTGCTGGTTGGCTCCACCCAGACCCGGGTGGTCCGCCGGGGCGACGGCGAGGAGATCACCTGGACGCCCCGGCGCTATCCGGAGGACTGACACCGGCGCCCGGAGGCCCGGCACGCATCCACGCCGCCGGGCGTCGGGAGGCGCGGCGTCAGCCGGGTGAGCCAGTCGGCGGCCCCGGCGGCGTCCGGGACGACGGGGACGTCCTGGGGGACCGGAGGTCTGCGGACCACCACCACGGGGACGCCCGCCTCCCGCGCCGCGGTCAGCTTCGGGGCCGTGGCCGCGCCCCCGCTGTCCTTCGTCACCACCACGTCGATCCGGTGCCGGCGCAGCAGTTCGCGTTCGCCGTCGAGGGTGAACGGGCCCCGGTCGAGCAGCACCTCCATGCGGGGCGGGTGCGGCGGCCCGGGCGGGTCGACGGACCGTACGAGGAACCACAGGCCGTCCACGCCGGCGAAGGCGGCCAGACCCATCCGGCCGGTGGTGAGGAACACCCGCCGGCCCAGCGCGGGCAGCAGCGCCGCGGCCTCTTCCAGGGAGGCGGCCTCGTGCCAGTCGTCGCCCGGCACGGGGACCCAGCCGGGACGCCGGAGCGCGAGCAGGGGAACATGGGCGGTGGCGGCGGCCCGCGCCGCGTTGAAACTGATCGTCCCGGCGAAAGGGTGCGTGGCGTCGATGAGCGCGTCCACCTCATGCTCGCGCAGCCAGGCGGCGAGCCCGTCGGCCCCGCCGAACCCGCCCACCCGTACCCGGCCGGGCGGCAGCCGGGGCGCGGCGACCCGCCCGGCCAGGGAGGTCGTCACCCGCGTGCCGGGCGGCGCCCCGGCCGCCAGCAGCTCGGCGAGGCGGCGGGCCTCCGTGGTTCCGCCGAGGATGAGTACGTGCACGACAGTCCGGTCCCTTCCGAAGAGCCAGCCATGACCAGCCAGGCCGAGGGCGGTCGCAGCGCCCAACTCAAGCACACCGGCCTGCGGCCCGGCTGGACGACCGGTGCCTGCGCGACCGCGGCGACGACGGCCGCGTACACCGCCCTGCTCACCGGCGGGTTTCCCGACCCGGTGACGATCACCCTGCCCAGGGGGCAGACCCCGGCGTTCGCGCTCGCGGTGGAGGAGCTGACCGGCGCGTCGGCGATGGCGGGCGTCGTGAAGGACGCCGGTGACGACCCGGACGTCACGCACGGCGCGCTGGTGCGGGCGACCGTGCGGCTGCTGCCCGCGGGGTCGGGGGTGGTCTTCCGGGCGGGCCCCGGGGTGGGCACGGTCACCCGCCCGGGCCTGCCGCTGCCGGTCGGCGAACCGGCCGTGAACCCGGTGCCGCGCCGGATGATGCGCGACCACGTCGCGGAGGTCGCCCGGCTGCACGGCGGCACGGGGGACGTGGAGATCACCCTCTCCGTCGACCACGGCGAGGAGATCGCCCGCTCCACGTGGAACCCCCGGCTGGGCATCCTGGGCGGGCTGTCCATCCTGGGCACGACCGGCATCGTCGTGCCGTACTCCTGCTCGGCGTGGATCGACTCCATCCGGCGCGGGGTGGACGTGGCCCGGGCGGCGGGGCGCACCCATGTGGCGGGCTGCACGGGCTCGACGTCGGAGAAGACGGTCGTCGCCGAGTACGGGCTGCCCCTGGACGCGCTGCTGGACATGGGCGACTTCGCGGGCGCGGTACTGAAGTACGTGCGCCGCCACCCCGTGGACCGGCTGACCATCTGCGGCGGCTTCGCGAAGCTGTCCAAGCTGGCGGCGGGCCACCTGGACCTGCACTCGGCCCGCTCCCAGGTCGACAAGGGCTTCCTGGCGGAGCTGGCCCGCCGGGGCGGCGCCGACGAGGCGCTGGCCGCGGAGATCGCCGGCGCCAACACGGGTCTCGCCGCGCTGCAGTTGTGCCAGGCGGCCGGGGTCCCGCTGGGCGACCTGGTCGCGACGACGGCCCGCGACGAGGCCCTGGCCGTCCTGCGCGGCGCCCCGGTGGCGGTCGACGTCATCTGCATCGACCGGGCCGGAACGGTGGTCGGACGCAGCGAGGTGGCGGGCCCGTCCTCCGGCCGGGCCTGAACCCCGGGCGCTCCTGCCGGCGCACCCCTGCCGTGGCCGGTCCCTCCGGCAGGCCCCAACCCGGCCCGCGGCCGTCCCTCCAGCCGGCGCACCCTGCCCGCGGCCGTCCCTCCAGCCGGTGCACCCTGCCCGCGGCCGTCCCTCCAGCCGGTGCACCCTGCCCGCGGCCGTCCCTCCGACGGCCCTGAACCCGGGCGCTTCTGCCGGTGCACCCCTGCCGTGGCCGGTCCCTCCGGCAGGCCCAACCCGGCCCGCGGCCGTCCATCCGGCCAGTGCACCCGGCCCGCGGCCGTCCCTCCAGCCGGCGCACCCTGCCCGCGGCCGTCCCTCCGACGGCCCTGAACCCGGGCGCCCCTGCAGGGTGCACCCCTGCCATGGCCGGTCCCTCCGGCAGGCCCAACCCGGCCCGCGGCCGTCCATCCGGCCAGTGCACCCTGCCCACGGCCGTCCCTCCGACGGCCCTGAACCCGGGCGCCTCTGCCGGTGCACCCCTGCCGTGGCCGGTCCCTCCGGCAGGCCCCCACCCGGCCCGCGGCCGTCCCTCCAGCCGGCGCACCCTGCCCGCGGCCGTCCCTCCGACGGCCCTGAACCCGGGCGCTCCTGCAGGGTGCACCCCTGCCATGGCCGGTCCCTCCGGCAGGCCCAACCCGGCCCGCGGCCGTCCCTCCAGCCGGCGCACCCTGCCCGCGGCCGTCCCTCCGGCGGCCCTGAGCCCCGCGCGCGGCCGTCCATCCGGCCGGTCCCGCCCCCGCTTCAGCCGGTCCCGAACCCCGCGGGAAACCGGCGACGGGTGTCTCAGCAGGTGTGGCGGTCGCGGTCCGGTGAGTACAGGTGGCTGTCGCGGAAGTGCTCCGCGCCCAGGGTGCGGCCCACCATGATGACGGCCGTGCGCAGCACCCCGGCCTCCTTCACCTGCTCCGCGATCCCGTCGAGCGTGCCGCGCAGGACCAGCTCCTCGGGGCGGGAGGCGTAGGCGACGACGGCGGCGGGGCAGTCGGCGCCGTAGTGCGGGAGCAGTTCCTCCACGACGCGGTCCACGTACCGGACGGCCAGGTGCAGCACGATGAGCGCGCCGCTGCGGCCGAGGGTGGCCAGGTCCTCGCCCTCGGGCATGGCGGTGGCCTGCTGCGCGATCCTGGTGAGGATGACGGTCTGGCCGACGGTCGGCACCGTCAGCTCCCGCTTCAGTGCCGCCGCGGCGGCGGCGAAGGCCGGCACGCCGGGCACCACCTCGTAGGGGACTCCCGCCGCGTCCAGCCGCCGCATCTGCTCGGCGACCGCGCTGAACACCGACGGGTCCCCGGAGTGCAGCCGGGCCACGTCGTGGCCCTCCTCGTGGGCGCGCACCAGCTCGGCGGTGATCTGGTCCAGGTCGAGCCGCGCGGTGTCCACCAGCCGCGCGCCGGGCGGGCACTCGGCCAGCAGTTCGCGCGGCACCAGGCTGCCCGCGTACAGGCAGACCCGGCAGGCGGCGAGCGTCCGGGCGCCGCGCACCGTGATCAGGTCGGCGGCGCCGGGCCCGGCACCGATGAAGTACACGGTCATCTGTCTGCTCCTGGATGGGGTCGGAGGGTTCCTACGCGTCCTTGCGCACGGCCCACTGGGTCACCGGCATCGCCTGCCGCCACCCGGTGAAGCCGCCCACGGGCACCGCGTGGGACACGGCGAGCCGCACCAGCTCGCCGCCGTGGCGCCGGCAGGCGTCCGCGAGCAGCGCCTCCGACTCCAGCGTCACGGTGTTGGCGACGAGCCGCCCGCCGGCGGGCAGGGCCGCCCAGCAGGTGTCGAGGAGCCCGGGCGCGGTGAGCCCGCCGCCGATGAACACCGCGTCGGGGGGCGGCAGTTCGGCCAGTGCGTCCGGGGCGGCACCGGTGACGACCCGCAGACCGGGCACGCCGAGGCGCTCGGCGTTGCGCCCGATGCGCGCGGCCCGCACCGGGTCGCGCTCCACGCTGACCGCCCGGCAGGAGGGGTGGGTGCGCATCCACTCGACGGCGATGGAGCCCGACCCGCCGCCGACGTCCCACAGCAGCTCGCCGGGGGCGGGGGCGAGGACGCCGAGGGTGACGGCCCGCACGTGCCGCTTGGTGAGCTGCCCGTCGTGCTCGTACGCCTCGTCCGGCAGGCCCGGCACGGCGCCCAGGCGCGGGGCGTCCGGGGCACGGCGGCACTCCACGGCGACGATGTTGAGGGGGTCGCCGGGCGGGCGGGAGAAGCCGTCGGCGGTGACGGTGCCGCTCGTCTGCTCCCCCGGTCCGCCGAGCTGCTCCAGCACCCGCAGGCGGCTGGGCCCGAAGCCGCGGTCCCGCAGCAGGGCGGCGACCTCGGCGGGGGTGTCCGCGCCGGCGCTCAGGACGAGGATCCGCCGCCCCTCGTGCAGGGCGGCGGCGAGCCGGGCCGCCGGGCGGCCCACCAGGGTGACGACCTCGGTGTCCTCGACGGGCCAGCCGAGCCGGGCGCAGGCGTGGGAGACCGAGGACGGGTGCGGCAGCACACGGACGGGCCCGTGCACCTCGGTGAGGGTGCGTCCGATGCCGTGGAACATGGGGTCACCGCTGGCCAGTACGGCGATCCTGCGGCCGGCGTGCGCGGCGAGCAGGCCGGGGACGGCCGGGCGCAGCGGCGAGGGCCAGGCGACGCGTTCGCCGGCGCACTCGGGCGGCAGCAGGTCGAGCTGGCGGGGGCCGCCGAGGAGGACCTCGGCGTCGAGGAGGACGGCACGGGAGCCGTCCGGGAGCCCCGCCCAGCCGTCGGCGCCGATTCCGACGACGGTCACGGTGGCCGGCGCGGCGGGGTCGGCGGGGCGTTCGCGGGTCACGGCTCGGTTCCTCGGGGCTCGGGGGACGACTCCGGGCACTTTACGGGGCGGTGGCCTGCGCTCCCGCGCTCGGGTGCGCCCTGTACGGCCCCGTGCGGAACCCGCCGCCCGCCGCGTGCCCCGGGCGGTCTCAGGTGTCGTACGGGCCGTCCGTGCCGCGGCCGCCCGGCCCGGGGCGAGCGGGGGCCAGGCGGCGGTAGGCGGCCCGGGCGTGCACGAGACGGGCCAGGCCCGTGCCGACGAGGGCCGCGGTGAGCAGGCAGACCAGCCAGGGGGTGTCCCGGTGCCCGGTCCAGGTGAGGACCCCGGCGGGCGGGATGGCGAACCCGTTGAGGAACAGCCAGCACAGGACGGCCGTGCCCGGGGCGGCCGTGAAGCGGGCGCACAGGCCCAGCACCGCGGCGAGCAGGGACAGCGCGGCCAGGGCGAGTTCCGGACGGCCCGGCCCGGCCACCGTGTTCAGGACGGCCACCAGCAGCAGGGCGCCGACGCCCGCCCCGACCCAGACCAGCGGGGTGGCCACGGGCTGCGGCACGGGTCTGGCTCCGGCCCCCAGCGGCTTCCACTCGATCATGCCGGTACTCCCTTCCGGTGCTCCTGGACGGGAATTGTCCCCCGGCCCGTCCGGCCGGCGCGGGCGGCCGGACCCCGGGTGCTCGCCAGGGTGCCAGCACGCCGTGCCGGGCGGAACGGCCGAACCGGCCAGCCGGGTGCCTTCGGCGGCACGGCCTCCCGCGCCCGGTGTCCGCCCCGCCGTCATGCCTCGGGAACCGCGCCGGTGTACAGCTCCCTGGCCGGCCAGTCGAGCAGCCGGGCCCCGAGGACGGCCGTCTGCAGGGTGTAGCGGTGGTCGGGGTCGGTGGGGTCGCTGCCGGTCAGGCTGTGGACGCGCTCCAGCCGGTACGTCAGCGCGCGCACGCTCAGCGACAGCTGCCGGGCGGCCGCGGCGGCCACGCACCCGGAGTCGAAGTACGCGGTGAGGGTGTCGAGCAGCGGACGTGCGCCGCCGCGGGCCTGCTCCAGCGGCCCGAGCGTGTGCTGGACCAGGTCCATCAGGGCCTGCCGGTCCCGGGCCAGGACGGGGAAGACCAGCAGGTCGGCGGCGCGCAGCAGCGGGTCGTCGAAGCCCATGCGCTGGGCGACGTCCAGAGCGTTGAGGGCTTCTTCGTAACTGTGGCCGATGCCGACCGCGCCCTTGCGCGGCCGGCCCAGGGCGACCTGCCCGGCGCCGGTGACGGCGTGCACGAGCCGGGCGAAGTGGGTGAGGACGTCCTCCCGGTCGCCGGGGGCGATGCACACCATCCGCCCGTCCTTGGTGGTGAACAGGATGCGGCGGTTCTCGAACCGTGCGAACAGCTCGCCCGCGACCTGCCGGGCGACGGGGTCGGTCTCGTCGCAGGGCTCCGGCGCCTCGGCCACGGCGACGGCGTGGGCGCGGGACAGGCGCAGCCCGAACCGCTCCGAGCGCGCGGCCAGTTGGCCCGGGTCGCCGCGCCCGTGCAGCAGGTCGTCGATGAACTCGCGCCGGGCGGCCTCCTCCCTGCGTACGACGAGGCGCTGCGCGCGTTCGTAGCCGTCGGCGAAGGCGTCCACCGCCTGTTCGACGACGGCCAGGACGCTGTCCGGGTCGGCGCCCGCGGGACGGCGGGCGCGGCCGACGGCGAGGTGGGCGCGCACCAGGGCCCGCCAGCCGTGTCCGGCCTCGGCCGCCCGGGCGCCGAGCGTCCGGCGCGACTCGATCTCGTCGCGGGTCAGGCGCCGCCCGGTGGCGCAGGCGTCGGTCAGGATCTCCTCGAAACCGTCGAGGAACACCTCGGCGGTCGCGGCGAGTTCCTGCCGCCCGGCGTCAGCGGTGCGCATGCGCGACCTCCTGGACGGGCGCGGGAGGGGTGGTGGCGCCCTGTTCGCCGGGCCCGGCGGCTGCGGCCCGGCCCTGCTCGCCCGGTCCGGCGGCTGGGGCCTTCACGTCGGTGGTGCGGGCCGGGCCGGTCTCCGCGCCCTCCCCGGCCGTCTCCGCGGGTGCGGCCTGCCGGGCGGGTCCGGCGGTGGCGTCCGGGACGCCGGCTCCGGGGGCCGGGCGTCGGCGGGTCAGGCGCAGGGCGACGGGTTCCGTCCAGCGGGCGGTGAGCGGTCCGAGGATCACCAGGATCAGGACGTAGGCGGTGGCCAGGGGGCCGACGCGCGGTTCGGCGCCGACGGCGAGCCCGGCGATGACGATGGAGAACTCCCCGCGGGCGACGAGGGTGCCGCCCGCCCGCCAGCGGCCCCGCGCCGAGACGCCCGCGCGGCGGGCGGCCCAGTAGCCGGTGGCGACCTTCGTCAGGGTGGTGACGACGGCGAGCGCGAGGGCCGGCGCCAGCACGGGCGGGATGTCGCCGGGGTCGGTGTGCAGGCCGAAGAAGACGAAGAACACCGCGGCGAACAGGTCCCGCAGCGGGGTGAGGAGACTGCTGGCGCCCTCGGCGACCTCGCCGGACAGGGCGATGCCCACCAGGAACGCGCCGACGGCGGCGGAGACCTGCAACTGCTGCGCGATGCCGGCCACGAGGAGGGTCAGACCGAGGACGGCCAGCAGCAGCATCTCGGCGTTGTCGGAGGAGACCGCGCGGCTGACCAGGCGGCCGTGACGCAGCGCCACGTAGAGGACGGCGCCCACGGTGCCCAGCGAGATCAGCAGGGTGACCGCGCCGCCCGCCAGGCTCACCCCGGCGAGCAGGGCGGTGAGGATCGGCAGGTAGACCGCCATGGCCAGGTCCTCCAGGACGAGCACGCCGAGGACGACCGGTGTCTCGCGGTTGCCGAGCCGGCGCAGGTCGCCGAGCACCTTGGCGATGACGCCGGAGGAGGAGATCCAGGTGACGCCCGCCAGGGCGACGGCGGCCACCGGTCCCCAGCCCAGCAGGAGCGCCATGGCGGCGCCCGGGGCGGCGTTGAGGACGAAGTCGACGGCTCCGGACGGGTACTGCGTCTTCAGGGTCGTGACGAGCTCGGAGGCGCTGTACTCCAGGCCGAGCAGGAGCAGCAGGAGGATGACGCCGATCTCGGCGCCGGTGGCGACGAAC
The DNA here is from genome assembly GCF_036857595.1 of Streptomyces sp. AHA2. NCBI lineage: Bacteria > Bacillati > Actinomycetota > Actinomycetes > Kitasatosporales > Streptomycetaceae > Streptomyces > Streptomyces sp. AHA2. The sequence continues at coordinate 426,734 of NZ_JAUQWJ010000003.1, read as the reverse complement.
TCCTCGCTGGCCCGCAACGGCAGGATGCCGCCCTGGCCGAAGGCGAGCCCGGCCAGCAGGTACAGGGGTATGGGAGAGAAGCCCACGCGTCCGGCGAGGCGTCCGAGCAGGCCCAGGGCGAGGATGATGGCCCCGAGTTCGATGAGCATGGCGGTGGTGTCGTGCACGGGCGTCTGACCTCCGTGATGGTCTGCGGCGTCTGTGCCGGGGCGGGCGGCGACGGCCGGGCGCGGGGCCGGGCCGTCTCGCACCCCACCGCGGTGCGGCTGCGGTTGCGGCTGCGGCTGCGGCTGCGAGGCCGGTGGTACGGCCGGCGGCCGCGGCCGCGGTCGGGAACGGCGGGCCGGTGGGCGGCGGGTGAGCGGTGGCGGTGAGCCGGGCGACGGATGTGACGGCCGGCGGGGTCCCGGCCGTGGGCCGGCCCGTGGAGCCGGAGGAGCGGCGCCGGGCCGTGCCGTTCAGTGGGCCGGGCGCTCGGCCACGGCCGTCATCGCCGGGGTGCGCGCCGGGAGCCGGAGAGGACCGTCACACGGCCCGGTCGGTATCAGGAACGCCGTCACGGGCGGCGTTGTGGACGCGTACGCGCATCACACGACCCATGTCACGCCCCCTCATCAGCCTGCCCGGGACCGGGCGACCACGTCCCGACGAACGGACGAGCGCCCGGGCGACTGTGCGCGGCGGCGCTCGACGGAGCACGAGGCTCGTGACGGAATCCTAGCGCACGTCAACGCACGGTGATCGTTCACGTGTTCTGCCAGGTGGGCGGGGCGGGCCGGACGGACGCCGGTGCCGGGCGGGAGGAAGAGGCGCCTGCCCTGCCCGGCTCCGCGGCCGCCGGTACGGCACCCCGGCCCACACCCGGCCGCCGGCCGCGGGTCAGCCGGAGACCGCCTCGGCGCTGCCGTTGACCCTCCGGGTGACGCCCTGGAGCAGTTCGGCGAGGTCGACGCCCGTCGTGGAGCCGAGCAGCTCCATGCCTTGCGCCACGTTGTCGGCGACCGTGCGCGACAACCGGCTCGCGCCGTCCGTGGAGATGACGGTCATCTTGTCCACGGCGCTGAGCGGTTCGGACGCCTTGGCCACCACCTGCGGCAGCACCTCCACCAGCATCTGCAGGACGGCCGCGTCACCGTACTGCGCGAAGGCGTCGGCCTTCTTGCGCATCGCCTCGGCCTCCGCCGCGCCCTTCGCGCCGGTCGCCGCCGCCTCGGCCTCGCCCTCCAGCCGGACGGCCTCCGCGATCGCCGCGCGCCGGGACCTCTCGGCCTCGCCCTGCTTGAGACCCTCGACCGCCTGGGCCTCGGCCAGCGCGCTGCGGCGCTGCTTCTCGCCCTCACCGGTGAGCCGGGCGCGCTCGGCCTCCGCCTGGGCCGCGGCGATCTGGGCCAGCCGCTCGGCCTCGGCCTGCTTGACCCGGGCCACCCGCCGGGCCTCGGCCTCCTGCTCGGCGGCGTAGCGCTGGGCGTCGGCGGGCTTGCGGACCTGGGTGTCGAGCTGCCGGTCGGTCAGCGCGGCCTGCCGCTCGGCGACCTTCTCCTGCTCGGCGAGGATCTCCTGCTGCCGGGCGGCCTCGGCGAGGGGGCCGGCTGCGGCGGCGCGGGCCGCGGCCTCGTCGGTCTCGGCCTTGATCTCGGCCTGCTTGAGGGAGAACGTCCGCTGCGCGACGGCGATCTCCTCCTCGGCCTTCAGCCGGGCCTGTTCGGCGGCGCGCCGGGCGACCGCCTCGGCGATGTCGGCCTCCTGCCTGGCCCGGGCCGCCTCGGGCCGGCCGAGGTCCTCCAGGTAGGAGCCCTCGGTGGTGATGTCCTGGATCTGGAAGGCGTCCAGCACCAGGCCCTGCCCCGACAGGCTGGCCTCGGCCTCCTCGGCGACCTGCCCGGCGAAGGCGGCCCGGTCGCGGATGATGTCCTCCACCGCCATCCGGCCCACGATCGCGCGCAGGGCGCCGGACAGCACTTCCTGGGTGAAGCCGACGATGCCGTCCTGCTGCATCAGGAACCGCTGGGCGGCGGCCCGGATGGAGTCCTCGCTGCCGCCGACCTTGACGATGGCGACGCCTTCCAGGTTGGCCTTCACCCCGCGCAGCGTGACCGCGCCGCGCACGGCGACGGGGATGTGCCGGGAGGACGGGTCGAGGGTGAACTTCTGCTGCACGAACGGCACGACGAAGACCCCGCCGCCGACCACGACCTTCTGGCCGCTGTTGTCGGTGAAGACCCGTCCGGTCTCCGGATCGGTGGCCTTCTTGCCGCGCCGCCCGGTGACGATGAACGCCTCGCTGGGACCGGCGACCTTGTACCGGCCGACGACGACCAGGGCGACGAGGACGAGGAGGACGACGACCCCCGCTGCGGCTATGACGACAGAACTCATTCCAAGTCCCTTCGGCCCGCCCGTGAGGACGGTGATGGTGATGGGCGGTGGGCGGTGGGGCCCACGGGTGCGCTCCCGGCGGGCCGCGGCGCGTCACGGCAGGGCGGCGCGGCCCGCACCTCGGGGCGGTCGCGCCGGACAGCCCGCCCGGCGTGAGGACCGGGAGCGCCGGCCCGCGGCGCGGTCGACCGGCCCGGTCTACCGCTCGACGACGCGCACGGACACCGCCGTGGACGACAGGGCCTGCTCGACCCAGACCTCGGCGCCGCGGGCCACCGGCACCTCGCTTCTGGCCGCGAGTTTCACCGGCAGGCCGGACAGCCGGACCAGCACCTCGCCGTATCCCCCGGCCGGGATGGAGGTCACGACCGACCCGGCGAGGCCGACCAGGTCCTCGTCGCGCGGTGCCGCGCCGGACCGGTCGTCCGTCAGCGCCCGCCCGAGGCGGTAGGCGAACCAGCCCGTGACGGCACCGGCCGGTACGCCGGCTCCGATCGCACCGGCCACGCCCCACCCGGTCGTCTCCAGCGCGATCGCCCCGGAGAAGCCGAACATCGAGACGAAGGCGGCGACGACCGGCAGCGACAGCAGCCCGTCCAGTGCGTCGAAGGCGTCGACGGCGCTGAGGACTCCCTCGAGCACGCCGTCCAGGAGCAGGGACAGCACGAGGAGGACGACCCCCGTGATACCGAGACCCAGAAACCAGGCCATGCGTTCTCACCGCCTCCCCGTGCGGTCCCTGCCCCGCTCCCCCGTGGTGAACGCATGCTCACACGCCGGGACGGCGGCGGACATTGCCCGATCCCGGCAACGTTCCCGCCGCCTTTCCTGCCGCCGGGCTCACCGCCCCGACGTCCTGCCCCGGCCGGGTCAGGCGGTGCCGCCGGACGGGGTCCCGTTCGTGAGGGCGGCGAGTTCGGCCTCGTAGAGCCGGGCCGGGGCGAAGCCCATGCCGGTGAAGTGGCCCGCCAGTTCGAGGGACAGGACGCCGTGCAGGCGGGTCCAGAAGGTCAGGGCGCGGTGGAGGACCGCGGGCGGGGCGGGGTGGTCGCGGGCCCAGTCGCGGTGGCCGGCGAGGTGGGCGGCGATGGCGGTCTGCGGGCCGCCCGCCGGCAGCTTCGCGCAGGCGTCCAGCAGGGTGGCCATCACCTCCGACGCGATCGCCGTGATGTCGTCGGGCGCGTGGTAGCCGGGGATCGGCGTGCCGTAGACGAGGAAGTAGCGCTGCGGGTCCGCCAGGGCCCACTCGCGCAGGGCGTGCGCGAGGACGGTCACGTCGGCGCGCCCGTCGGCGGCGGCCGCGCCCATCGTGTCCGCGAGGCTGCGGTACGCGTCCCGGACGAGTTCGGTGATCAGCTCGTCCCGGCCCCCGAAGTAGCGGTACAGCGCCGGGCCGCTCATGCCCATCTGCTTGGCGATCGCGTTCAGGGAGAGCGCGGACGCCCCCGCCGTGGCGATCTGCTCCCACGCGCGCTGCTTGATCTCCGCCCGGACCTGGGCGCGGTACCGCTCGCGGGGCGTCGCGCCCTTCTCTGCCTCCGTCATGGTTAGAGGTTATCACTGACGTTATTGACACTCACTCCGGCGGTGGGTTACAACCTATAACTAACAGAAGAACCAGTAGCTGAGCCGTACGGAGGCCGTCATGAACCGCACCGGGGAACTCGTCGAGATCGTCCTGCCGGGCAAGGTCGAACCGGAGGGACTGACCACGCGGCGCGGCCCCGTGCCCGTTCCCGGCCCCGGGCAGGTGGTGATCCGCACGGAGGCCACCGGCGTCTCCTTCGCCGAGCAGCAGATGCGGCGCGGCCGCTACTACGACCAGCCACCGTTCCCGTTCGTGCCGGGCTACGACCTCGTCGGCACCGTCTCGACCACCGGCGAGGGCGTCGATCCGGCGCTGGCCGGCACCCGGGTCGCCGCCCTGGTCAAGGTCGGCGGCTGGGCGAGCCACGTCGTGGTCGACGCGGCCGACGCGGTGCCGGTGCCCGACGGGGTCGGGGCGGCGGAGGCCGAGACCCTGGTCCTCAACGGCGTCACGGCGTGGCAGATGCTGCACCGCAAGGCCCGCGTACGTCCCGGGCACACCGTCGTGGTGCTCGGGGCGAACGGCGGCGTCGGCTCCGTGCTGGTCCAGCTCGCCCTGGCGGCGGGGGCCCGCGTGATCGGCACGGCGTCCGCCCGCCACCACGAGGCCCTGCGCGCCCAGGGCGTCGTGCCCGTCGACTACCGCGCCGACGACCTCGCCGCCCGGATCCGCGCCCTGGCACCCCACGGGGCCGACGCCGTCTTCGACCACGTCGGCGGCCGCGGCATCGTCGACTCCTGGCGGCTCCTCGCCCCCGGCGGCACGCTCGTCTCCTACGGCACCGCTTCCACCCGCGACGCCGAGGGGCTCAAGCAGTGGCCCGTGCTGAAGCTGCTGGGCCGGGTGTGGCTGTGGAACGCGCTGCCGAACCGCCGTCGCGCGTACTTCTACAACGTCTGGGCCGGGCGGGCCCTGTCCCGCGGCCGCTTCCGCGCCCGGCTGCACGCCGACCTCACCCAGGTCCTCGCCGCCCTGGGACGCGGCGAGGTCAGTGCCCGTGTCGCCGCGCGGCTGCCCCTGGAGCAGGCCGCCGAGGCCCTGCGGCTGGCCGAGTCCGGCACGGTCGCCGGAAAGGTCGTCCTCATCCCGTAGCGCGCACCGCCCCCCAGGCCCGCGCGAACGACCGGCGCGAACGACGCGCGCGAACGCCACGACGAGAGGACCCCCGGCACCATGCCCGCCGCCAAGCCCGTCACCGCCCGGCCGCTGCGCGCCGCCGCGCTCGCCCTCACCCTGGCCGGCGTCCTCGCCACGACCGTCCCGCCCGCCCGCGCGGCCCACGACACCCGCCCGCCCCCATCCCGGTGCGCCGGGCAGGGCGTCGACCGGCACGCCCTCGTCCGCTACGAGTCCGAGGTCGTCGTCGACGCGCCGCTGAGCACGCTCTGGGAGCTGCAGACCGACGTGGAGCGCTGGCCGGCCTGGCAGCCGCCGGTCCTCTCCGCCGAACGCCTGGACCCGGGACGGCTGCGCGAGGGCTCCCGGTTCCACTGGACGACACCGGCACCCGCCACCCCCGCGGCACCGGCCACCACCCTGGGCATCACCTCCACCGTGCGCCGACTGCGCCACCACGACTGCCTGCTGTGGAGCGGACCGGCGACAGGAGAGGGCCCGCACATCGACGAGGGCGTGCACCTGTGGACGTTCCGCGAGGTGCGCGGCGGTGTGCGCGTCCACACCGCGGAGACCTGGACCGGCGCGCAGGCCGAAGCGGACGTCCCGACCGCGACGCGGGCCCTCGATGCGGGACTCGACGCGTGGCTGCACGACCTCAGGACGACCGCCGAGGCCCGCACCGACGGCCGCCCACCGGCCGGCCGGCTCCGGACCCCTACCTCTTCTGCGCCCGGTACCGGGACGTGAACCGGCCTCGCGCCGGGTCGCCGTTCCGCTTCGCCGGCCGTGACCGGTGCGTGGTGGCCGCGGCCGGCCGCCCGCCCGTTTTTCCTGCGTGAGCGGAGGCCGGGGGTCTCACGCCGGGGGTGCCGCCCGGACCAGGCCCGTCTGGTAGGCGATGACGACCAGCTGGGCGCGGTCGCGGGCGCCGAGTTTCGTCATGGCGCGGTGGATGTGGGTGCGTACGGTCAGCGGGCTGACGGTCAGGTCGTCGGCGATCTCGGCGTTGGACCGTCCCTCCGCGGCCAGGGCCATCACCTCCCGTTCGCGCGTGGTCAGGTCGGCGAGGCGCTCGGGGGGCGCCAGCTGGGTGCCGGGGGCGGGGGCGGTGAGGAAGCGCGTGATCAGGGAACGGGTCGCGCCGGGCGACAGGAGGGCCTCGCCGGAGGCGACCGTGCGCAGGCCGCTCAGCAGGGTGTCGGCGGTGACGTCCTTGCCGAGGAAGCCACTGGCCCCGGCGCGCAGGGCCTGGGCGACGTAGTCCTCGGTCTCGAAGGTGGTCAGGATGAGGACGCGGGTCGCCGACAGTTCCGGGTCCGCGCACAGCACGGAGGTCGCCGTCAGGCCGTCGGTGCCGGGCATGCGGATGTCCATCAGGACGATGTCCGGGCGGTGGGTCCGGGTCAGCTCGACCGCCTCGGCCCCGTCGGAGGCCTCGGCGACCACCTCCATGTCGGCGCAGGAGTCGATGAGGATCCGGAAGGTGGCCCGCAGCAGGGCCTGGTCGTCGGCGAGCAGCACCCTGATGCTCATGCGGTGGTGGTTCCTTCCACGAGGGGGGCGGCGGGTGACAGCGGCAGCGCGGTGGTCACCTCGAAGCCGCCCTGGGGGCGGGGTCCGGCGCACAGCTCGCCGCCGAAGGACTGGGCGCGTTCGCGCATCCCCACCAGGCCGAAGCCGCGTCCCGTGCCGGCCTCCGGCTTCCCGGCGCCCTCGTTGGTGACGGTGATCAGCAGGCGGGAGCCGGTGTAGGCGAGGCAGACGTGGGCGGCGTCGTCCGCGGCGTGCTTGCTGACGTTGGTGAGAGCCTCCTGCACGATCCGGTACGCCGTCAGGTCCACGCCCGGGGACAGCGGCTGCGGCTCGCCGTCGGTGGTGACGGTGACGCGCAGCCCCGCCGACTCGTACGCGGAGACCAGCTCGGGCAGCCGGGACAGGCCCGGCGACGGCTCCAGCCCCGCCGGCCCGGACGTCTCGCCGTCGTCCCGCAGCAGGCCGAGGGCGGCCTTCAGCTCCCGCAGCGCGGAGGACGTCGTACCGGTCAGGTCGGTGAGGATCTTCCGGGTCTGCTCGGGGTGGGTGAGGGCCAGGTGCGCGGCCGTGCCGGCCTGGGCGTTGGCCAGGGCCATGTGGTGGGCGACGACGTCGTGCAGCTCCCGGGCGATGCGCACCCGCTCCTCGGTGACCCGCAGCCGGGCCTCCTCCTCCCGGGTGCGCTCGGCGTGCTCGGCCCGGGCGTGCACGGCCGCGAGGTAGGCCCGCCGCACCTGGGTGCCCCGCCCGGCGGCCAGGGGCAGCATCAGCCAGAAGAACGGGCCGATGGTCCGCAGCAGCAGCGACAGGTGGTTCATGGAGTCGGTGAACACCGCGGCGACGATCACCGCGACGATGGTGGTGACGCCGTACGCGCGCGTGGTCCGCGGGTCGGTGGAGGCGGCCAGCCAGTAGAGCGCCGCCATGACCGGCGCCAGCAGCAGCGGGGTGACCAGGTAGCCGAAGGTGACCCCGACGACCGTGCACAGCGTGGTGACGACGACGCCGGTGCGCGGGTAGGCGCGGTGCCTTAGCAGGGTGAGGCAGGAGACGACCATCAGGACGGTGGCGGCCTCGTCCCGGTCCGGCGGGTCGGTGCCCGGCAGGGTGAGCGAACCGCCGAACGCGGCGCAGCCCAGCAGCGCGAGCACCGTCGTCAGGTCGACGAGGAAGGCGTGGCGGCCGGTGAACTCGCCGAGGCGATCCGCGTAGCGCCGTTCCGGGGTGAGGATCATGGGGTTCTCCGGGTGGGTGGACCGACGACCATCGTGCGCGACTGCGGGCGGAGCCGCCCGCGGGGCCGCCCGTGCCCTTCACCACGGGCGGCCCGGGGGCTCCGAGACGTGCCCCCGGGAACGGCCCGGAAGAGCCCCGGGAAGGGCCCGGAAGGGCCCCGGGGAGGGCCCGGAAGAGCCCCGGGAAGGGCCGGGGAAGGACCCGGAAGGACCCCGAGAAGGACCCGGAAGGGGCCGGGGCAGGACCCGGAAGGGGCCGGGAAGGACCCGGAAGGGCCCGGGGAAGGCCCCGGGAGGTCCCGGGGAAGGGCCCGAGGGAGGGCCTCAGGTGCGGGCCGGTTCCGGGTCCGGCGCGCTGTCCGGGGCCGGGCCGGTGTCCGCGGCCCGGCCGAGCGCCTCGCCCTCGACGTCCACGCGGGGCAGCATCCGGTCCAGCCACGCCGGCAGCCACCACGCCTTGTCGCCGAGCAGGGCCAGAACGGCCGGCACGATCGCCATGCGGACCACGAACGCGTCGAACAGGACGGCCGAGGCGAGCCCGAAGCCGATCATCTTGATCATGGAGTCGCTCTCGCCGACGAACCCGGCGAACACCGCGATCATGATGAGGGCCGCAGCCACCACCACCCGGGCGCTGTGCCGGAAGCCGGTCGTGACGGCCCGGGCGGGCGACGCGCCGTGCACGTGGGCCTCCCGCATCCGCGAGACGAGGAACACCTCGTAGTCCATCGCCAGGCCGAAGACGATGCCCACCAGGAAGATCGGCATCAGGCTCATGATCGGGCCGGTCTGCTCCACGCCGAGGAGTTCCGCACCGTGCCCCTGCTGGAAGACCACGACGACCGCGCCGAGGGAGGCCAGCACCGACAGCAGGAAGCCCACCGCCGCCTTCAGCGGGACGAGCAGGGACCGGAAGACCACCATCAGCAGCACGATCGCCAGCCCGACCACGACCACCAGGTACGGCACCAGCGCCGCCTGCACCTTCGCCGCGATGTCGATGTTCATGGCGGTGGTGCCGGTGATCTCGTAGCTCGCGCCGGTGGCGGACTCGATGCCGGGGCGCTCGTCCCGGATCGCCGTCACCAGATTCTCGGTCTTCTCGTCGGTCGGTGCGGTGGCGGGCACGACCGAGAAGACGGCGGTCTCCCCCGTCTCGTCGAACCGGGCCGGCGAGACCGTCACGACGCCCTCGGTGGCGCCGATCTCCCGGGCGACCCGGGCGGCGGCGCCCTTGGGGTCGGCGGCGCCCCGGCCGTCCACGACGACGGTCAGCGGCCCGTTGAAGCCCGGCCCGAAGCCCTCGGCGAGCGCGTCGTAGGCCCGGCGCTCGGTGGCCGAGGTGGGCTTGGCCTCGTCGCCGGGCATGCCGAGCTGCAGGTCGGCCGCGGGCAGGGCGAGCGCGCCGAGGCCCACGACGCCGAGGAGCAGCACGGGTATCGGCCGGCGCAGGACGAAGGAGGCCCAGCGGGCGCCGCCGTCGGCCCGGCCGCCCTGCTCGATCCGGCCGCTGCGGCGGGCCCGCCGGCTCAGCACGGCGTCGGGCCACAGGCCCAGGAACGCGGGGACCAGGGTCAGGGCGACCAGCACGCCGACGACCACCGCACCTGCTGCGGCCAGTCCCATCCGGGTGAGCATCGGGATGCCGACCACGGCCAGCCCGGCCAGGGCGATGACGACGGTCAGACCGGCGAACACGACGGCGGACCCGGCCGTCCCGACGGCGATGGCGGTGGCCTCCCGCGGGGTGCGTCCCCGGGCGCGTTCCTCGCGGTAGCGGGAGACGACGAACAGGGCGTAGTCGATGCCGACGGCCAGGCCCAGCATCATCGCCAGGGTGCCGGTCGTGGTGGACAGGCCGAGGGCGCCGGACAGGGCGAGGATCGTGGCCATGCTGACGCCGACACCCGCGACGGCGGTCAGCAGCGGCAGCCCGGCGGCGGCCAGGGAGCCGAAGGTGACGAGGAGCACGACGGCGGCGATGGCGACGCCGATCACCTCCGCCGAGCCGCCCGGCCCGCCCTCGCTCGCCAGAGCGTTGCCGCCGGCCTCCACGGTCAGCCCCGAGTCCCGGGCCCGCTCGACGGCCTCCTCCAGCCGGGTGCGGCTGGCGTCGGTGAGATCGCTCACCCCGACCTCGTAGGTGACGGTCGCGAAGGCGGTCGAGCCGTCCCGGCTGACCGTCTTCGCCCGGAACGGGTCGGCGGCGCTCGCGACCTGGGTGCCGTCGCCGAGGTCCCGCACGGCCTTCTCGACGGCCTGCCGGTGCGCGGCGGCGGTCACCTTCTCCCCGTCCGGTGCGATGAACACCACCCGCGCGGTCGCGCTGTCGGCGGTGGTGCCCGGGAAGCGCTCCTCCATCAGGTCGAACGCCTCCTGGGACTCGATGCCGGGCATCGAGAACTCCTCGTCGGCGGGTCCCGGCGCCTTCAGGGCGCCCAGCCCCACGGCGGCCAGGACGGCCGCCCAGACCAGGACGACGGACCAGCGTCGCCGGAAGGCCAGACGGCCCACGCGATACAGGAATTCAGCCACGGCAGAAGGTCTCCACATCCGGTGTCGATCGTCCGCCCAGCGTGTCCGTTCCGCTGCCGTCCCGTCGTCGTGCGGCTGCCGACAATCCGCGGTACTCGAAACGCAGTAGGGACGGGGGTGAGAATCAGCCTCGGGTACGACAAACCCGGGCCGTGCGCCGACGCCTGTGCTACCGTCGATGACGTTGCAGTTTTGGTTCCCAGAGACTTCGAGTGCTCTTTCGACCTTCGTCGACGAGCACTCTTTTTGTTTCCGAGGATTTTCGGATCTCTCCACAGGGTGATCATTTCGGCGACTACGGGCCCGCAAGGTGCGGGCCCTGAGTACTGCCCCTCAAGGGAGATTCATATGGCTACCGGCACCGTGAAGTGGTTCAACTCGGAAAAGGGCTTCGGCTTCATCGAGCAGGAGGGCGGCGGCCCCGACGTCTTCGCCCACTACTCGAACATCGCCACCTCGGGCTTCCGTGAGCTCCAGGAAGGCCAGAAGGTGACCTTCGACGTCACGCAGGGCCAGAAGGGCCCGCAGGCCGAGAACATCGTTCCCGCCTGACGCTGACGCGCATGCCCTGACCGGGGCCCGCACCCCTGCGGTGCGGGCCCCGGTTCGTTTCCGTCCGTTCCGGCTCGCTCTTGCGAATCCGCGGTCCTCCGGGGCCGTCGTGCATTCCCCGATACGTGCCGCATCGAGGAAGGCTCCCCCCATGGACCGCACCGCTCGCAGGAACAACCCCACCCGCGCCCGCGACCACGGGAACCGCACCCGCAAGAACGCGGGCCGCGCCCCCGCGCCGCGCTCCGGCGGCGGCCGCCGCCCGGCCGGCGGCCGCGAGTTCGCCGCGCCCGTCACCGTCACCCCCGCGCTCCCGGCCGTCGAGGCGTTCGCCGATCTCGACCTGCCCGCGCCGCTGCTCACCGCGCTGGCCGCCGAGGGCATGACGGCGCCGTTCCCGATCCAGGCGGCGACCCTGCCGAACTCGCTGGCCGGCCGGGACGTCCTCGGCCGCGGCCGCACCGGCTCGGGCAAGACCCTCGCCTTCGGCCTCGCCCTGCTGGCCCGGATCGACGGCAGGCGCGCCGAGCCCCGGCAGCCGCTGGCGCTGGTGCTGGTGCCCACGCGGGAACTGGCCCAGCAGGTCACCGACGCCCTCACCCCGTTCGCCCGCGCGCTGCGCATCCGGCTCGCCACGGTGGTCGGCGGGCTGTCGATCGGCCGGCAGGCGCACGCCCTGCGTTCCGGCGCCGAGGTCGTCGTCGCGACACCCGGCCGCCTCAAGGACCTCCTGGACCGGGGTGACTGCCGGCTGGACCAGGTCGGCGTGACCGTGCTGGACGAGGCCGACCAGATGACCGACATGGGCTTCATGCCACAGGTCACCGCACTGCTCGACCAGGTGCTCCCCGGGGGGCAGCGGATGCTGTTCTCGGCCACGCTGGACCGCAACGTCGACAAACTGGTTTGCACGTACCTGCACGACCCGGTGGTGCACTCGGTCGACCCGTCCGCGGGCGCGGTCAGCACGATGGAGCACCACCTGCTGCACGTGGAGGACGACGACAAGCACGCCACGACGACCCGGATCGCCGCCCGTGACGGCCGGGTGATCATGTTCCTGGACACCAAGCACGCCGCCGACCGGCTGGCGAAGAAGCTGCTGGCGGTCGGCGTGCGCGCCTCGGCGCTGCACGGCGGCAAGACCCAGTCCCAGCGCACCAAGACCCTGGAGCGCTTCAAGGACGGACACGTCACGGTCCTGGTGGCGACCAACGTGGCGGCGCGCGGCATCCACGTCGACAACCTGGACCTCGTGGTCAACGTGGATCCGCCCGGCGACCACAAGGACTACCTGCACCGCGGCGGGCGTACGGCCCGGGCCGGCGAGTCCGGCACCGTCGTGACGCTGGTCCTGCCGCACCAGCGGCGCGAGATGAACCGGCTGATGGCCGACGCGGGCATCACCCCGCAGGTCACCCGGGTCCGCGCGGACGAGGGCGAGCTGAGCCGCATCACCGGCGCGCGGGAGCCGTCCGGCGTGCCGGTCGTCCTCACCCCGCCGCCCGCGGCGGACCGCCCCGCCCGCACCGGCTCCGCCCAGGGCGCCCGGCGCAGCGGGGCGTCCCGCCGCCGGCGCCGCTGAGACCGGGCCCCGGGCGGTGAGCGGCCCGGGAGCCCGGGCCGCTCAGGGAAGCGGCACCCGGCCGCACACCAGGGCCCGGCCCGGCCTCGGGTCAGCCGCCCGTCACGTCCGTCACCCGCCGACGCTGGTCGGAGCCCGAGTCGGGCTGCCACACGCCGACCGGTGCGCCGTCGGCCGTGGACTGGCCCGAGACGTCGGGCAGCTGGCCGGTCGCGGCGTCGACGACGGTCCAGGTGCCGTCGCCGGTGGTCGACGTGATCCGCCGGCCGGAGCCTGCCACCAGCCCCCGCACGAGCACCCGCCCGCCCGGAGGGCGTGCACGAGCACCCCTACCCCTGCTCACCGGCGTCCGATGACCTCCGCGATGCGGAGGAAGCCGTCCTCGCCGTGGCCGAGGCCGATGGTGCGGCGGGCCATGCCCTCGGCCGCGCGCATGACGCCCGCGTCGATGCCGTGCGCCTCGGAGACGTGCACGATGTGGGTCATCGACGACGCGGCCGAGGTCAGCGGGTTGTCCTCCCCGCTGTAGGTGCCGGCGTCGGCGTCCGCGGCGGTCTGTGCGAACAGCGGGGGCAGGATCGCGCCGATGCCCTGGGCGAACGGCGCCAGTTCGCTCGCGGTGACGCCCTCGGCCCGGGCCACCGCCAGCGCGTGCGCGTAGCCCGCCATCGCCGTCCAGAAGATGTCCAGCAGGGCGATGTCGTAGGCGGCGGCCCGGCCCACGTCCTCACCGAGATGCGTGTGGCTGCCGCCCAACGCCCGCCGCACGGAGGCCGTTTCCTCGAACAGGTCCGCCGGTCCGCTGTACAGCAGGACCGCGTCGGCCGTGCCGATGGTGTCGGTGGGCGTCATGATCGCGCCGTCGAGGTAGCGGATGCCGTGGGCGGCGGCCCAGGCGGCGGTGTCGCGGGCCCGGGCCGGGGTGTCGGCCGTCAGGTTCACGACCGTGCGGTCCCGGAGCGCTGCGGCGGCCTCGCCCTGGCGCAGGACGGCGTCGGCGGCGTCGTAGTTCACCACGCAGACGACGGTCACGGCACTGGCCGACACCGCCTCCGCCACCGACGCGGCACCCCGCGCGCCCCGCTCGACGAGGTCCTTCTCGCGGCCCGGGGTCCGGTTCCAGACGGTGGTGCGCAGGCCGGCCGCAAGGAACGCCCCGGCCAGGGCGCGGCCCATCGGCCCCAGGCCGAGGACGGTGACCGTGCTCCGGTCGGAGGCGGCGGGCCGGGAGCCGGAATGCGCGGGGGAGGCGGACGTGCTGTACGTGGACACGGGGAACTCCTCGGAAACGACGGAACGGGAACGGGGTCCGGATGACGCGCCGACGCCAGGACACGGACGTGTGCGGGGTGACCGCCGCGATCGCCGTGATCGACGGGAAGTGGAAGACGGCCCTGCTCTGGCTGCTGGAGTCGGGCGCGCACCGTCCGGCGGAACTGCGCCGGAAGCTGCCCGGCCTCACCGAGAAGGTGCTGACCGAGGCGCTGCGGGAGATGGAGGCGGACGGGCTGGTGCACCGGGAGGTGTACGACGTGCTGCCGCCGAAGACGGTCTACTCCCTGACCGGGTTCGGCCGTGAACTCTCCGACGCGCTGGCCCCGTTGGCCGACTGGGGCCACCGCCGCCTGGAGCGGCTCACCGACTCCGGCCGGGCGGTGTCCTGAGCGGTACCCACCTCCGTCCCTCCTCGTGCCACCACCGTCGCCGGCCGCCGTTCACCAGACTCCCGGGACGGCCGCGCCCTGCCAAGTACGCACAAAAAAGTGGGTATGAGACGCCACCGCCCGGTGCGTCCGGCCCCGTCGTTCCCGGCAGCGCGGTCGGGTGCCGCGGCAGTGGAGCCTGTGAGGGCGTGTCCGCCGAAGACGCCCGCAAGGCCCCGCTCCCGGGCTCACCGCTGATGACCCTGTGCGGGCTGATCAGTCACCTGCGCCGGGTCGAGTACTACCGGTTCCGGGTGGTGTTCCTGGGCGAGGACCCCGAGGGACCGCTCGCCGAGGCGACCGGCGACGATCCCGACCCGGAGATGCGAACGGCCCTCGACGCCCCGCTGCCCCGGCTCCTGACGGAGTACGAGGAGCAGAGCGACCGCCACCGCCGGCTGGTGTCCGAGCACGACCTGGACGCGACGGCGAAACGTCCCCTCGGCGACGGCCGCCACGTCGGCCTGCGGTGGGTGCTGCTCCACCTCATCGAGGAGACCTCCCGTCACAACGGCACCTCGACGTCGTGCGCGAGCTCGTCGACGGCCGGACCGGCGTCTGAGTCCCGCGGGGCGGACGCCGGAGGGAACCGTCCCGCAGGACGACGGCGCGGGGAGCCGCAGCCGGCCGCTGCCCGAGCCGCCGAGTGCGCCGGGCACGCTCCCGCTCAGCCGCGCCGGTCCTGCGCCGAGGCGATGCGCTCCCGGAACGGGCGGCGGGCCACCGCTTCCACCGCCTCCGTCAGCACCTGTGCCAGCGGTACGGACAGTTCCGCGTCCAGTTCCGCCATCGCCGCCCTCGTCGCCTCCCACTCCGCCTCGATCCGCGGCAGCAGCGCCCGCGCCTTCGCGGTGAGGCCCACCAGTCTCCGGCGGGCGTCCGAGGGGTCGGGGGTGTGGGTGACCAGGCCCGCGCGGGCCATCTGGGCCGCGGTCTGGCTCGCCGCCGAGTGCGTGACGCCCATCGCCTGCGCCAAGTCCCGTACCGGAAGCGGCCCTTCGGCCAGGAGGGCCCGGACCGCCGGGGAGAAGCGCGGACGGTACTCGGGGACGCCCTGCTCCTCGTAGACCCGGGCCACGTCACCGTCCAGCAGTTCCAGGACGTGACGCAGCAGCGTGCCGACGGCGCAGGGGTCGGGGCGACCGGTCATGCTGTTAATCTAACAGCACTGTCAGATATCGCGGATCGCGGCGGTGCGCGCGGGACGGGAGGGCGAGGGGCATGGCCGGGGAACTCCATCCTCCCGTCGAGCCGTACGAACAGGGCATGCTCGACGTCGGCGACGGCAACCTCGTCCACTGGGAGACCTGTGGCAACCCGGCGGGCAAGCCCGCCCTCGTGCTGCACGGCGGGCCGGGGTCGGGGGCGGGACCGTTCTGGCGCCGGCTGTTCGACCCGCGGACGTACCGGATCGTGCTGTTCGACCAGCGCGGCTGCGGGCTCAGCACCCCTGACGCCGCCGACCCGGCGACCTCGCTCGCCGTCAACACCACGCCCCACCTCATCGCCGACGTCGAGCGCCTGCGCCGGCACCTCGGCATCGACACGTGGCTCGTCCTCGGCGGTTCCTGGGGCGTGACCCTGGCCCTGGCCTACGCCCAGCGGCACCCCGGGGCCGTCTCCGAGATGGTGCTGTTCAGCGTCACGAACACCACTCGCCGCGAAGTGGAGTGGGTGACACGGGACATGGGGCGGATCTTCCCCGCCGAATGGGCCCGGTTCCGGGACGCCGTGCCCGAGGCCGAGCGCGACGGCAGCCTGGTGGACGCCTACGCCCGGATGCTCGCCGACCCCGATCCGGCCGTACGGGAACGGGCCGCGCGGGAGTGGTGCCGGTGGGAGGACGTGCACGTCTCCACCCACCCGGGGCACCGCCCCGACCCCCGCTTCGAGGACCCGCGCTTCCGGATGCGCTTCGCCCGCCTCGTCACGCACTACTGGCGGCACGCCGCCTTCCTGGACGACGGGGTACTGCTGCGCGACGCGGGGAGGCTCGCCGGCATCCCGGGCGTGCTGATCCACGGCCGGCTGGACATCAGCGGGCCCGTCGACGTCGCCTGGCGGCTGGCGCAGGAGTGGCCGGACGCCGAACTGGTCCTGATCGGCGACGAGGGACACGGCCTGTCCGGCGGTGGCACGACCCGCGCCGTGCTGGCCGCCACCGACCGCTTCGGCGGCCGGAGTTCGTCCCTCCGCGAGTGAACGACGCATCAACTACCGTCAGGTACCGGGCGGATAACGTGCAAGGAGTTGCCGGATACGGTCGCGCGCCCTCCCGGATTGGGCTAGACATGCGGCGGAAACACGTCGGCATCAGGACGTGCCCGCAGGCACGTCCGTCCGAGGGGGAACAGGAAGAGTGACCACACACGACCACATGACGGGCCGCTCCGGCACCGGGGGGCGCAGACGCGTCCCCCGCATCAGGATCGCCCTGGCCACCGCGGCCGCCTTCGTCGTCGCCGGGAGCGGGGTCCAGGCGACGGCCCAGCCCGACCCGGCACCGGCGCAGCCCGCCGTACCGAACCTGACCTGGTCCGACTGCCAGGGCGGCTTCGAGTGCGCGAACGCCGAAGTGCCGTTGGACTACCGTGATCCGCAGGGCAGGAAGCTCACCCTCGCGGTGATCCGCAAGAAGGCCCCCGACCAGGGCCTGAAGAAGGGCACCCTGTTCCTCCAGCCGGGAGGACCGGGCAACTCGGGCGTCGACTTCGTCCGCAACAACTACGCCGACCTGCCCGCCCGGTTGAAGGACTCCTTCGACGTCTTCGGGTACGACGTACGGGGCGTCGCCCGCAGTTCGCAGGTGGAGTGCTGGGACGACGCGACGTACACCGCCGCCGTCCGGGCCGCCAAGGGCGTGCCGGGGCCGGGCGCCTACGAGGAGGCCGTGCGCCAGGGCGCCGCGTTCGACCGGGCCTGCCAGGACAGGGCGGGCGAGCTGCGGCCCTACATCGGGACCGGGTACGTCGCCCGCGACGTCGACCTGCTGCGCCAGGCCCTGGGCGAGGAGCAACTCACTTACTACGGCCGCTCGTTCGGGAGCTACATCGGCACCGTCTACGCGGCCATGTACCCCGAGCGGGTCCGCGCCCTGGTGCTCGACGGCGCCTACGACCCGCGCCGCTACGCGCACCGGCCCTACGCCTACGACCGCCCCCAGTACCTGGCCCTGGACGGCGCGATGAGCCGCTTCCTCGACTGGTGCCGGACGGACCAGGCCACCTGCGGCTTCGGCGACGGCGACCCGCGGGCCGCGTTCGAGAAGCTCAAGGCGGACCTCGACGCGAACCCCGTGCCGACCGCGAACGGCGGCCAGGCCAACGGCTACACCCTCGTCTACCGCCTGCTGTTCAACATCAACGAGGGCAAGGTCATCTGGCCCTCCCTCGGTGCGGCCCTGCGCAAGGCCCAGCAGCGGGACAACACGTCCTTCCTGCTGCGGCCCCCGTCCCCGGCCAGCTACGACTTCCTCAACCCGAACATCGCGGTCGAGTGCGTCGACAAGGACTACCCGAGCAGCCCCGGCCGGCTGAAGCGGCAGGTCACCCGCAACGCCGAGGCGGCACCGCTGCTCGGTCCGGCCCTCGCCTACGGCCCGCCGCTCTACGACCACCAGCACGCCACCACGTGCGCCCAGTGGACCGGCGACAAGCCCAGCCGCTACGCCGGGCCGTTCCGGGCCGAGGGCTCCGCGCCCATCCTGATCCTCGGCACCACCGGCGACCCGGACACCCCGTACCAGGACGCCGTGGCCCTGTCCCGGCAGCTCGACAACGGCCGGCTGCTGACGTTCCGGGCCGAGGGGCACACCGCGTTCGGGCGCAGCGCCTGCGCCACGGACGCCGTGACGGGATACCTCGTCGACGGCACGGTACCGGCGCGCGGTACGGCCTGCGCGGACGAGACCCAGCCGCCGGCCGCCACGCCGAAGAAGGCCCCCACGGGCACGACCCTCACCGAACTGCGCAACGGCGTGAACGAGAGGCACGACCTGCTCGGCACGACCCCGCGCTGAGCAAGCGGCACCAGCCCTCAGCCGCCCGTACCGGCTGACCAGGAAGCCCCGGACGCCCCGCCACCAGGCAGGACGCCCGGGGCTTTCGCTCCGTGGCCCTCCGGAGGCGTCACCCCCACGCCGCCCCTCCCCGACGACTTTGCCGTCTCTTTACAACCCGGCCCCCCGGTGCCTCGTCTCTGCGCACGATCCGTTCTCGACGAAGGAGTGCGATTCGATGCGCCGAACTGTTCTCAGCCTGCTGGCCCTCGCCGGCACCGCCGTCGTCATGGCCTCGGGGCCCGCGTTCGCCGACGGCGGGGCCGGTCCCTCGCCGGTGCCGGCCTCGGAGCGGCCCACCGGGGCGCCCGCCGAGAGTGCCGCGCCGACGGCCCGGGCCGAGTCGGCCCGCCCCACCCCGGCGCGCCCCGCCCCGGCGCGGCCGGCACCGACCCGTGCGCCCGCCGAGAGGCAGGTGCCCGTCGTGCCCAGCGGTGCGCCCGACACCGGTGTGACGGCGGCGGACACGGACCCGGCCGGCACCGGCACGGCGGTCGGCGCGGGTGCCGCGGCGGTGCTCGCCCTCGGCGGCGGCACGGTCCTCGTCGTACGGCGCCGCCGGGCGAGCGGGGCATGACCGCGTTCTCCAGGCGCGCGTTCACGACCGCTGCCGTGGCGTCGCTGCTCACGGCGTGCGGCGGACCGGGGACCGGTGGGTCGGGCACGGGGGCCGGGAGCGCGTCCGGGGGCGGGTCACGGTCCGGGGCCTCGCCGGTGCCCGCCGGGCGGCGGCGGGACCCGGCCCGGTCGGTGCCCATCCGGCTGCAGATCCCGGCGATCGGGGTCGACACCCCCGTCATCCGGCTGGGCCTCGCGGCGGACGGCACCGTGGAGGTGCCGCCGGTGACGGCCCACGACCGCGCGGGCTGGTACCGGCACTCCCCCACCCCCGGCAGCACCGGCCCGTCGGTGCTCCTGGGCCACGTCACCGTCGGCCCGTACGGCGACGGCGTCTTCCGGCACCTGGCCCGGCTGCGCCGGGGCGAGCGGATCGTGGCGCGCCTGGAGAACGGCACGGCGGCGGCGTTCGCCGTCACGGCGGTCCGGACCGTCCCCCAGCACGCGTTCCCGGCGGACGACGTCTACGGGAACGTGGACCGTCCCGAGCTGCGGCTGATCACGTGCGGCGGGGCGCGTACCGGTGACGGCTACGCCGACAACGTGATCGTGTTCGCGGCACTGAGCGGCACCGAGCCCCCCACCCCTGGAGAGCGTTGAAACGGTCCCGTGAGAAGGCGGCGTCCGACCTGTTCGCCGCCCTCTACCCGCGCCTGGCCGGCTGGTGCCGCCGTCTCGTCGACGACGACGAGACGGCCCACGAGATCGCCTCCGAGGCCTTCACCCGGCTGTGGGCCCGCTGGACGAAGGTGGACGAGCCCCGCGGCTTCCTCTACGTCACCGCCGCCAACCTCGTCCGCGACCACTGGCGCAAGCTGGAGCGCGAACGCCGCGCCATGCACCGCGTCACCTCGGAGGCCGCCGTACGTCCCCACCCGGAGCAGGCCGATCCGTCGGTGCGGATGCTGGTGCAGTCGCTTCCCGAACGCCTGCGCGTGCCGATCCTGCTGCACTACTACGCTGACATGCCGATCCGGGAGGTGGCCGTGCTGACCGGGCGCAAGGAAGGGACCGTCAAGGCCGATCTGCACGCGGCCCGCGAACTGCTCCGCGTCCATCTGAGGAGGAGCCTTGACCACACGGCTTGACGGCGATCGGGGCGACGAGGGGTGCCGTCCCGACGACCCCCTCGCGGTGCTGCTGCGGCCCTCCTCGCCCGACTACCTCACCGCGCCCGCCGGCCAGTTCGCCGCGGTCCGGCGCAGGGCGGTCCGCCGGCGTCTGCTGCGCACGGCGGCGGGTGCGGGGGTGTGCTGTGCGGTGGCCGCGCTGGTCGCCCTCCCGCTGCGCCTCCCGGCACCCGACGCCCCGGTGGCCCCGACGACCGTTCCCATGGCGCCGCCCGACCCGAGCACGGCGCCCTCGGCCCCGTCGGCGCCCCCCGCACCGGCCCCGTCCCGGGCACCCCGCGCCTCGAACGCCCCCGCCGAATCCCGTGGACCCACCGCCTCCGGTGTGCCGTCCCGCCCCGGCGCCCGCGACCGCGGCGAGCCCTCCACCCCGGCGGGCCCGTCCCGCACCCCCTCGGTCACCCCCACCCCGGCCCGTCCCGCCCCGCCGACGGCCCGCCCGACCACGGACGGGGAGCGGACACCGGGCCGGTGACGGGGCGCCGGGCCCTGCCGACCGGTGCGCGCGATCCTCACGACCGGTCACCCCGGTCACCTGGTCACCTGGTCACCTGGTCACCTGGTCACCTGGTCGTGCTCAGTCCGACCGCCCGTCCCTGGTCGTCCCACCGCACCTCGAGGACGTGGTCGACCGCCGCCCGGTCGAGCGGGCCGTAGACGTGCGGGAACAGGGTGCCGGCGGCGATCCCGGGCGGCGGGGCGGGCGCGGCGGCCTCCCGCTCCACCCGCGCGGTCAGCCGCGTCTCGTCCAGGGCGAGCACCAGCAGGGGCCGGGGCGCGTCCCGGTAGAAGGCGTTGACCACGGCCAGCGTCGCCGCCTCGTCCGGGGAGCAGTGCACGAAGCCCTCCTCGGCGAGGGAGGCGGGCGCGTACGGCCGGCCGGTGTCGGTGTGCCAGACGGCGTGCGGTACGACGTGATAGATCATGGCCCTGTTATAGCCCCGGTGGGTGTCAGTGCCCCAGGGCGGCGAGGGCCCTCCGCGTCGCCTCGGCGACCAGGGCGTCGGAGGGCTCGGCGTCGCGGCCGGGACGATCGGTCAGCACGGCCAGGACGAGCGGCTCGGCGCGCGGCGGGTGCAGGACAGCGACGTCGTTGGCACGACCCCAGTCGCCCGTGCCGGTCTTGTCGGCCGCCCTCCAGCCGGCGGGCAGACCGGCCCGGATGCGGCGGGCGCCGACCTCGGTGGCGTTGCGGGACAGCCAGTCCGTGAGCAGGGCGCGCTCACGGGCGGGCAGGGCGGTGCCGAGCAGGAGCCGCCGGAAGTCGGTGCCGATCGCCTGCGGGGTGGTGGTGTCGGCCGGGTCGCCCGGAGGGACGTCGTGCAGGTCCGGCTCGTAGTGGTCCATGCGGCTGGCCGTGTCGCCGAGGCGGCGCAGGTAGGCGGTGAGCGCGGCCGGGCCGCCGATCTCGCGCAGCAGCAGGTTGCCGGCCGTGCCGTCGCTGAAGCGGACGGCGGCGTCGCACAGTTGGCGGAGCGTCATGCCGGTGTCGACGTGCCGGCCGGTGACGGGCGTGGTGGAGCGCAGGTCGGCCCGGGTGTAGGTGATGCGCCGGTCCAGGCCGTGCAGGGTCCGGTGGTGCAGGACCGCCGCGGCGGCGAGGGCCTTGAAGGTCGAGCAGAACGCGAAGCGCTCACCGGCCCGGTGGACGGCGCTCTCGCCGGTGCCGGTCGCGAGGGCCCAGACCCCGACGCGCGCACCGTACCGGCGTTCCAGGTCCGCCAGTCGCAGCCGGCGTGCCGGGGAGCCGCTCGGCAAGGGGGAGCCGGGTGCCTTGCCGGTGGCCGTGGCGGGGCGGTCGGGCCGGGCCGGTGCCTGCTCGCCGCCACCGCCGCACCCGGCGAGCGGCAGCAGGGCCGCGGCGGCCAGGAAGACACGGCGGGAGGAGGGCGTGGGGTGGGCGGTCATAGGGGGATTCTCCTCACTCATTCCGAGTCGCCCGGTGCCGTGGCCAGCAGGCTGCGGACGATCGGGCCGGCCGATCCGCCGCCGGTGACACCCTCTTCCACGACGCACGCCACGGCCACGTTCCCGCGGTGGGCGACGAGCCAGCCGTTGTTGTCCTGGTCGTCGGAGACCTCGGCCGTGCCGGTCTTCGCGCCGACCTCGCCGGGCAGGCCGGACAGGATCTTCGCCGTGCCGCCGGTGACGGTGGCGCGCAGCATCTCCCGCAGATGGCCGACGACCTCCCGGGGCAGCGGTTCCGTCCTGGTCGTGTCCTCGGTGCCGGCGACGAGCGAGGGCTCGTGGAACCTGCCCGACACGGCCGTCGCCGTCACGGACGCCATGATCAGCGGGTTGGCCTGCACCCGGCCCTGGCCGATCATCGAGGCGGCCTTCTCGGTCTCGTCCTTCGGCACCGGCACCGACCCGTCGTACGTGGGCGCCCCGACGTGCCATTCCTGGCCGACGCCGAAGTAGGTGCGGGCGACGTCGCCGAGCTCCCCGTCGCCGAGCCGGTCGCGCAGGCTGATGAACGCGGTGTTGCACGACTCGGTGAAGTCCTTGCGGAACGTGGCGCCCGGGTGCTCGGAGAGCTCCACGTTCTGGAACTTCTTGCCCACCGTGAGGAACTTGGGGCAGTCGACCACGTCGTCCGGTGCGACCGCGTCCGTCAGCAGCAGGGCGCTGGTGGTGACGATCTTCCAGGTGGAGCCGGGTGCGTAGGTGCCGGACAGGGCGCGGTTGAAGCCGCCGGCGGGGGAGTTGGCCACGGCCAGGACTTCGCCGTCGTCGATGCGCAGGGCGACGAGCGCGGCGTTCCTGCCGCCGGCGTGGGAGGCGAGGGCCTTCTCGGCGGCGGACTGCCAGTCGGCGTCGAGGGTGGTGGGGACCGGGCCCTTGTCCGCCCGGACCGTCCTCGCGCCGAAGGTGGCCTCCGTGCGCCGTACCTTCCCGGTGGTCCGGTCGACCAGCCGGATCGCGCCGCGGGCACCGGTGCCCTCACCGCCGTCCCCGCCCAGCCGGGTCATCAGCGGGGCCAGTGACGGGAACGCGTCGGCGGACAGTTTCCGGCCCTGCCGGTCCGCGACCTCGGGGGGTTCGGAGTCCTCCCGTTCGAGCCGGAACTTCTCGGTGCCGCTCAGGCGCGGGTGGACCAGGGACAGCTTCCAGTCGACCTTCCAGACGCCGTCCTTGTGCTCGCGCAGCGGCAGTTCGGACCGGTAGGTCCAGGTGCCGAGGCCGGTGACCGGCATGCGGGCGGTGAAGGGGACGGTGACCGTGCCGTCCTCGGCCTCGGTCGCCGTCCCGGCCCTGAGCGCGGGTTCGTCGATGTCCAGGCCGCCGGTGAAGCTCTCCAGCACGCGCCGGGCGGTGTCCGGGCTGGTCGTGCGTTCCGCCGCGCTCGGCACGCGGCCGGCCGCCCAGTCGGCGAGGAACGCGCGCGCCTGCTCGCCCGCGGCCGGGTCGGGACCGGCGTCCCGAGCGAAGGGCCCGATGCCCGCGGCCCAGGCACCGCCCGCCGTCACGGCGAGCACCACCACCCCGGCGGTGACGGCACGCAGGGCCTTGCGCCGCGGCCGGGGGCCGCCGGGGGTGGGGACGCTGGAGGAGTGGTCGGCATGAGTGTCCATACGCAGACCCCAACAGCGGCCGGGGATCCTGTCCAAGACCCTTATCGATGTCGGATCAATATCCAATCGATATGATTGCTGTTCGTGGACCTGGTGCGGCACCTGGAGTGCTTTGTGGCTGTTGCAGAAGAGTCACACTTCGGCCGTGCCGCCGCCCGCCTGGGCATGGCCCAGCCGCCGCTCTCGCAGCGCATCCAGCGTCTGGAGCGGCATCTCGGCGTCCGGCTCTTCGAGCGCACCAGCCGCCAGGTCACCATCACCGAGGCCGGGGCGCTGCTGCTCGACGAGGCCCGGGAGGTCCTCGCCCGCTCCGAGGCACTGATGGCCACGGCCCGGCGGATCCGCGACGGCGAGACCGGTCTGCTGCGGGCCGCGCTGCCGCCCGACATCTCCGGCGAGACCGTCGCCGCGCTGCTGGCCCGCTTCGCCGCGGCCGCCTCCGGACTGGAACTGGAGCTGCACGAACTGCCCACCGCCCAGCAGCTTCAGCGGTTCGCCGCGCACGAGCTGGACGTCGGGCTGATCCACCATCCCTGCGACGTCGCTGGCCTGGAGCTGGGCCCGGTGCTCCGCCGCGAACTGGGCGTCCTGCTGCCCGCGGGCGCGCCCGCCGCCGCACTGCCCGAGGTGCCCCTGGCCTCCCTCACGGGCTACGACCTGATCCTCTTCCCTCGCGCCGGCGCCCCGGCCGTCTACGACGACCTGCTGACCACCTGCGCCCGCAACGGCTACACCCCGCCCGCCGTCCGGCACGCCCAGGGCGCGAGCTTCGTCCGCGGCCTGGTGCTGTCGGCTGAGGCGGTGGCCTTCAGCCCGCGCGACGCGCACGACACCGGCAACGCGTTCGCACCCGGGGCCGGCTCCGGACCGGGGATCTCCGGACCGGGGGGCGCTTCCGCACCGGGGTCCGGCTCCGCACCGGGGTCCGGCTCCGCACCGGGGTCCGGCTCCGCACCGGGGTCCGGCTCCGCACCGGGGTCCGGCTCCGGACCGGAGGCCGGCTTCGGGACCCCGGCGGGAGTGGCACCGCACGGCGCCGGCCGCGCCGGCCGCGGTGCGGAGGGTGCCGCCACCGCTGGCCCCGGCGTCGTGTGGCGGCCGCTCAGCGGTACGCCCCTGGCGCTGCGGCACTCCGTCGCCTGGCCCGGCGGGCGCGGCGACGCCGCCGTGGCCGCGTTCGCCGACGCCGCCACGCACGCGCTGCGCACCACCGCCGGGGCGCTGCCCGACCTGCCCTCCCGCCCCCTGCACCTGCGCCCGGCCTCGGAGTACTGGCTGTGACCGACGCCCTCGCCCGCATCAACGCGGCCTTCGCCGACGCCGGGGTCACCGGGTGGCTGCACGCCTGCGACATCGACTCCGGCGCCCAGCTCGACGCCGGGGCGGACCGGCCGGTGTGCACCGCCAGCGTCCACAAGCTGTGCCTGCTCGTGACGCTGTACGAGCAGGCCGCGGCCGGTGTGCTGGACCTCACCGAGCAGGTCGAATGCCCGCCGCAGGACCGCACGGCCGGGCCGACGGGGCTCGCCGCGATGCTCGACGGTGCCCGGCTGTCCCTGCGCGACCTGGCCTTCCTGATGATGTCCGTCAGCGACAACGCCGCCGCCGACCTGCTGCTGGGCCGCGTCGGCCTCGACGCCGTCAACCGCACCACGGCCCGCCTCGGCCTCACGCACACGTACGCCGTGCACACCTTCGGCGAGCTGTTCACCACCATCAAGGAGGACGCCGGCCCCGAGGGCGCTCGGGCCCTGGCCGACCCGCTCGTCGTCACGCGGCTGCGCGCCCTGGACCCCGCGCGCACCAACCGCAGCACCCCGCGCGACATGACGCGGCTGCTCGCGGCGGTGTGGCGCGACGAGGCGTTCCCGCCCGAGTACGGGGCGGCCGTCCGGCGCGTGCTGGGCCTGCAGGTGTGGCCGCACCGGCTCGCCTCGGGCTTCCCCTTCGACGACGTGCACGTCGCGGGCAAGACGGGAAGCCTGCCGACCGTGCGCAACGAGGTCGGCGTCGTCGAGTACCCCGACGGAGGCCGCTACGCCGTCGCCGTCTTCACGCGCACGGCCCGCACCTCCGCGCTGCTGCCCGCCGCCGACGCCGTCATCGGCACGGCGGCCCGCCTCGCCGTGGACGCCCTGCGCGCCCCGTGAGCGGGCCGCCGCACCCGGCCTGCCGGGGGGTCAGAGCTGGAACTCCGCCGGGGACACCCCCAGTGCCGCGCAGGCCTCGCGCAGGACCGACGCCTCGGCCTGGGAGAAGTGGCCGTCCGCACCGGCGACGACCATGCCGGTCTGGATCACGGCCCTGGCCTCGGTGGGCTTCTTCGCGGCCTTGGCGATTTCCTGCATCGCCTCGGCCTTGCCGTGCTGGAAGTTCATGGTCAGCTGGTCCACGTGCTTGTTGAAGCGCTGCCGCAGCTGCTCCGGCGGGAAGTTCTGCAGCACCTCGTTGCTGAGGATCATCGACTCGACCTGCTGCCGCTCCGACGGGTCGACCTGCCCGTCCGCCGCCGCGACGAGGGCGCACATCGCCATGCTCGCGTCCCGGTACGCCCCGCTCTTCAGCTCGCTCTTCAGCGAGCCGAGCTGCGACTTGAACAGGCCGATCAGCTGCGCCTTGCCGCCACCCCCGGACCGCGCCCCGCCACCGTGCCCGCCGGGCGCCGCACCACGCCCGGCCTGTCCCTGCTGGAGGGCCTTCGCCTGGTCCTTGAGCCGGTCCCACACTGCCATTGCCGCCACCTCGGTCTTCGTCAGCATCACCTGGCGCACCCGCTCAGCGCGCGCACTCCTCCAACGCCCTGCCCCCGGGTAAAGGTTCCGCAAACCCACCGATGGGCCCGAACGGCGGCGGCCCGCTCCCGGTGAAGGGGAGCGGGCCGCCGCCGGACGGCGGGAAGGCCGGGACGGGCTCCCGAGCGGCACACGCGGGGACGCGACGGCCCGCCCCGGACTTCCTCTGGCCGCAATCTGCCACCCGCGAGGCCGCCGCGCCTCCCGGGACGACCCGAACGGGGTCCTCCAACGGTCT
The DNA here is from genome assembly GCF_036857595.1 of Streptomyces sp. AHA2. Lineage (NCBI taxonomy): Bacteria > Bacillati > Actinomycetota > Actinomycetes > Kitasatosporales > Streptomycetaceae > Streptomyces > Streptomyces sp. AHA2. Next base: position 400,098 of record NZ_JAUQWJ010000003.1, on the reverse strand, counting down.
GGGACATTCCGGACGCTTTATCGCATTCCGTCGGCGATAATCGGAACATGAATACGGCAACGTATGACTCGCTGGCGGCGTCGTCGGATCACGCGGTCGCCGTGACCATCGCCTTCGTCGCCGGCCTGATCGTGGCCTGCGCGCTGATCTGGGCCGTGCGGGTCGGGATGCGGGTGATGGACAAGGACACCCGCCACCCCACCCCCGAGGAACAGCCGCACCTTCCCGACACCGGGCCGGTCCGCGAGGCGCGGGAGATGCGGGAGCCCGACGACGTGCCGGTCGTCACGCGCGACGGGCAGCGGCTCATGCCGCACGAGCTGCACCGCGCGAGCACCAGGACCGGCAAGGACCAGCAACCCCGGCGCTGGTCCCCCGGATCCAGCGGATCGTTCGGCGGCGGCGGCCTCGGACGTACGTGATGCCGTGAGAACGGGAGGCAGCAGGGCCTCCCGGCAGCGCCCCCGCACCCCAGGGAGGACGGACATGGCTGCCCGCCACCGGACGCGCCGGGCGACGGGAGGGGCGGTGCTGGCCCTCGGCCTGGCCGCCGCCGCGCTCACCGGCTGCAGCGGCGACAGCCCCGCGGACACCGCCCGCGAGGCCGAGTCGGCGGTCGGCTCGATCGCCTCGCAGGCCACCGAGGCGGTGGAGTCGGCGACGGCGGAGGCCGGACGCCGGCTCGACGACATCCAGGGCGGGGTCGACGCCAAGGGCGACGTGAAGGTCGCGGCCCCGTCCGTCACCCCCGGCGGCCGCGCCCGCGCCGAGGTCACGGTCACCAACTCGGACGGCACCGCCCGCTCCTTCGCCGTGCAGGTCAACTTCACCGACGGCGGGGGCCGCGTGAGCGACACGGTCATCGTGACGGTGGACCACGTCCAGCCCGGCGAGTCCGCGACGGCCACGGCCCGCAGCACCCACGACCTGTCCGGCGAGGTCGGCACGGCGGTCGCCCGCGCGGTGCGCTACTGACACGCGCGGTCCGCGGCCCGGCCACGACGCGGCCGCACCCGGCCACCGCGCGATCCCCTCCAGCCCCTCAGGGGCGGAGGGGATCGCGCGACACGCCGCCACGGCACCGCGGCCAAGGGCCCGGCCGGCACCGCAACCGGCCTCACCGCAGAACCCGGCCGAACCCACGCGCTCAGCGGCCCAGCCACACCACCGTGTCCGGCCCCAGCCGCCCCTCCTCCAGCGGCCCGCTGCTCAGCAGCACCTCACCGGCCGGCAGCGGCACCGCCGCCCCGGACAGGTTCGCCACACACCGCCACCCCTCGCAGCGGTCGAACTGCAGCACTCCCTCCGGGGCGTCCGGGGCCCACGTCAGCTCCTCCCCCTCCAGCAGCTTGCGCCGCAGCTTCAGCGCCGTCCGGTACAGCTCCAGCGTCGACCCCTCGGCCCCGTCCTGCGCCTCGACGGCGAGCTCCCCGAAGACGGCCGGCTGCGGCAGCCACGCCCCGGCCGGCCCGAAGCCGTACGACGGCCCGGTCGTCGTCCAGGGCAGCGGCACCCGGCACCCGTCCCGCCCCTTGCGGACATGACCCGTCTGCTCCCAGATCGGGTCCTGGAGCACCTCGGTGGGCAGGTCGGCGACCTCGGGCAGTCCCAGCTCCTCGCCCTGGTAGAGGTACGCCGAGCCGGGCAGTGCCAGCATCAGCAGCGTGGCCGCCCGGGCCCGGCGCAGCCCGGCCGCCCGGTCGACGGCCGGCGCGTGCCCGCCGGACAGCAGCCAGGCGTTGAGGTCGGTGTCCGGCGGCAGCATCAGGCGCGAGGCGTGCCGCACGACGTCGTGGTTGGACAGCACCCACGTGGCCGAGGCCCCGGCCGCCCGGGCGGTGTCGAGCGAGTCGGTGATGACCCGCCTCAGTTCCCCGGCGTCCCAGTTCGCCTGCAGGTACTCGAAGTTGAACGCCTGGCCCAGTTCGTCGGGGCGGGCGTACAGCGCACGGCGTGCTCCCGGCACCCACGCCTCGGCCACGGCCATCCGGGGCGGCCGGTAGGAGTCGAAGATCTTGCGCCAGTCGCGGTAGATCTCGTGCACCTCGTCGCGGTCGTAGAAGGGGTGCGTGCCGGGCGGCAGCGCGGTGAGGGCCTCCTCGCGGCTCAGCTCGGGGCGGCCGAGGTCGCGCAGCGGTTCCCCGAGGTCCTTGACGAGGGCGTGGGCGACGTCGATGCGGAAACCGTCGACCCCGCGGTCGGACCAGAAGCGCAGGGTGGTGCGGCAGTCGGCGCGGACCTCGGGGTTGTCCCAGTTGAGGTCGGGCTGTTCGGGGGCGAACAGGTGCAGGTACCACTGCCCGTCGGGCACCCGTTTCCAGGCGCTGCCGCCGAAGACGGACTGCCAGTCGGTGGGCGGCAGCTCGCCGCGCTCGCCGCGGCCGTCGCGGAAGACGTACCGGTCGCGGGCCGCCGACCCGGGCCCGGCCTGCAGGGCCTCCTGGAACCACACGTGCTGGTGGGAGGAGTGGTTGGGGACGATGTCGACGATCACCTTCAGGCCGAGCCGGTGCGCCTCGGCCACCAGCGCGTCGAAGTCGTCCAGGCTCCCCAGGCGCGGGTCGACGTCCCGCGGGTCGGCGACGTCGTAGCCGCCGTCGGCGAGCTCGGACGGGTAGAACGGGCTCAGCCACAGGGCGTCCACGCCCAGGGCGGCGAGGTGACCGAGGCGTTGGGTGACGCCGCGCAGGTCGCCGAGGCCGTCGCCGTCGGCGTCGGCGAAGCTGCGGGGATAGATCTGGTAGACGACGGCCTGCCGCCACCAGTAGGGGTCGCGGGACGACAGGTCGGGGGCGGAGCGATCGGTCACGCGGTCTCCTTGGCCGGGCATACGGGCGACAGCATTAAATCTGTCCAGAATGCCGGAAAAAGGAACCACCGTGTCGGCGAAAGGACGCGCGTCACCGCTCGATCGTCCGCAGGTACAGCTTCACGTAGCGGTCCACGTCCACGTCCAGCCCCACGTCGACCAGGGCCTGTTCGCGGATGCCCTCGTGCAGTTCGGACTCGCCGGGGCGGGGGCGGCGGTCCACGACCGTCATGCCGCGGGTCGGACCGGGCGCGAGGGAGACCTCCACCGGGAGGCGGTGCGTGGTCAGGCCCTCCGGGTCGGCCACCGCGCACACCGCGCCCGCATCGCCGAGGCCGCCGGCCGTCTCGGACGGGTCGTCGGGGCGGCTGCCGGGATGTGCCGGGCGGTGGGCGAGCAGGTCGCCGGCCAGCCGCGCGCCCGGTTCACCGCTCGCGCGCAGGCGACGTACGTCCGCCGCCGGGACGACGACCCGGGTGAACACGTCGAGCCCGTACATCGTGATCGGTACCCCGGCGGTGAGCAGGATCGCGGCGGCCTCCGGGTCGTGCCAGACGTTGAACTCGGCGACGGGTGTGGCGTTGCCGGTCGCCGCCGCGCCGCCCATGAAGACGATCCGCTCGATGTTGCGCACCACGTGGGGGTGGGTGCGCAGCAGCAGCGCGATGTTGGTGAGGGGCGCGGTGGGCACGAGGGTGACCGGCCGGGGGGAGGCGAGGATCTCGCGCCGCAGCAGGGTGACGGCGTCGACGTCGGCGGGCCTGCGGGTCGGGGCCGGCAGGCCCAGGTCGCCCATGCCGTCGTGCCCGTGCACGTGCCGGGCCGAGCGGGGCGCCTCGATGAGCGGCCGTTCGGCGCCGCGGGCGACGGGGACGTCTGCGGCGCCCGCCCGTTCCAGCACGGTCAGGGTGTTGCGGACCACCCCGTCGACGTCCGTGTTCCCGGCCACGCAGGTGACCGCCCGCAGGTCGAGCGCCGGATGCCGTACGGCGAACAGCAGGGCGAGGGCGTCGTCGACGCCGGTGTCGCAGTCGATGATCACCGGGATGCGCTGACCGTCCGTCACGGCGGGGCTCCTTCCACTGGTACCGCACGAGGCTCCACCGGCGACCCTACGGCCGTCCGGGGCGCGCCTCACCCGCGGCCCACACGCCGGTCCCTCGGCCTCCGGGGCGCCGGTCACCGCGTGGTACCGCACCAGCCGGGCCGCGCGGACGCGGGCGGCGAGGGCGCCCCGGTCCGGTCCGGCGACGTCGGTGCGCAGGCCGAGACCCGGGTGGGGCCGCCGCGCGCGGCTCCCGCGCCGTCCCTCACCCGGACGGACCGTCACGCTGGTGAACGCGCGGGCGCGGTGGTGCCGTGAGAGCACCGAGGATCCCGGCCGAGCCCGGCCCACCCGTCAGGAGGCACCCGATGACCCGTTCTGCGGCCGCCGCCCGTGCCCTCCTGCTCGCCGCGCTGTCCCTGACCGTCCTGCCCGCCGCGGCCGGCTGCTCCCTCCAGGAGGAGCCGCGGCCCAGGTGGTTCACCGTCTCGCCCTCGGCGACCAGCGCCTCACCGGCCGGGAAGCAGCCCGTCGCCCCGGGCGGCGACCCCACCGAGGCGCTGGTCCGGGCGGCGCTGATCACCGAGGCCGACCTGGGGGAGCCGTGGGTGCCGACACGGGGCGCACGGACGTGGCGGGACGGGCTGCTCAAGGGCACCACCGAGGACCCGGAGTGCCGGCGGCTGCTGGACGTCCTCTACACCGAGGAGCTGTTCGGCGCTCCCCGGGGACCGCGTGCGCAGTCGGCGCTGGACGACGACCAGACCGACGCCCAGCTGCGCTACCAGGTCGCCGTCCACCGCCCGGCGGACGCCGATCGCGCCCTCGGCTGGCTGGGGTCGCTGCCGGACCGGTGCGGCCGGTTCACGGCGACGGCCCCCCGCGGCGGCGTCCAGGAGGTGCAGGTCTCCGAGCTGCCGCTGCCGTCGGCCGGGGACGCCCGCCGGGCCCTGCGGGTGACACTGGCCGGTGAGACGGAGGACGGCGAACCGACCCACCTCACCTTCGACATCGCGGGCGTCCGGGTCGGCGAGCAGGCCGTCACCGTCACCAACGCCGGCCTCGGCGAGGTGTACGAGGAGGTCACACGGCACGCCGTGCAGACCGGAGCGCAGCGGCTGGCGGACCTGGGGAGGTCGGGGCGGGCACAGATCTGAGCGGCGGCGAACCGACACCGGGCCGCGCGTCCGTCCAGCCGTGTCCACCCCGCCCGGGCCGTCCCGGCGATCGTCAGTCCCGGTCGAAGCGTTTGCGGTGGGTGATCACGTCGCGGGCCGCGTCGAGGGCCGTCAGGCCGCGTGCGAAGGCGTCCGCCCGCAGCCGGGCGAGCGCCTCGTCGGCCGACACCCCCAGCTGCGCCATGATCATGCCGACGGCCTGGTAGACCGCGTCGTGGTCCGCGCCGAGCCCGCTCAGCCAGGCCTCGCCGCCGGGGACCTCGGGCTCGTCTCCGCGGGGCAGCGACATCAGGGCCACGGTCATGACCCCGGCCACGATCCGGGCGACGTGCAGCTGCCGCTCGGACAGAGTGCCGGGCCGGTCGCGGTACAGGTCGAGCGTGCCGACGCACACCGACTCGTTGCCGAGCGGCACCGCGTACACCGCGCGCACCCCGGCCGCCGTGGCCTGCTGGGCGAAGACCGGCCAGCGTCCGGCGTCCGGGCCGGTGGTCAGGTCGCAGGCGAGCACGGGTGCCCCGTCCTCCAGCGCGCTCTGGCACGGGCCGTCGCCCAGCGTGGCCTGGATGTGGGCCATGTGGGCGGCCTCGGCGCTGCTGGCACTGAGCTGGACCGGCATGCCGTCGCTGCGCAGCGAGACGCTGGCGCCGGTCACCGGCAGCAGCTCCACGGCCACCCGGCACAACCGCCCCGGCACCTCGACGGGGTCCGCGCCGCGCACGCCCCGGGCGATCGCGTCGACCGCCCGCAGCCCGTCCACGTCCAGGTCGCCGCCCGCGCCATGGCCCGGTTCGCCGTCGGGGGCGCCTCGGGGGTCGTCCCTGGGCCGCACGGGCCACCGCCTCCTTCGATCACCGCGGCACACACCGTCGACGGTCACGGGCGGGCCGCCCCGGCGCCGGGCCGCTGTGCGCGGCCCACCGGAGCGGCCGGTGCGCCACCGCCGCCGCCCGGCCGGTGCGTTCATCCCGCGATCCCGGCCCGACTACCCGGTGCCGGTGGGGCAAAACCCTCCGCGTGTGCCACAGCGAAGGACCGGCCGCCGCACCTCCCGCACAGCCGCCCCGGCTCCCTCACAGCGGGGGCTGGGCGGGCGCGGGCCCGAGGGTGGTGGTGCCGGGGGCCGTACGGTGGCCCAGTCCCGTCCGGTACGCGTCCAGGGCCGCCTCCACCCGCCCGGTGCGCCGCAGCAGGTCCCCGAGGAGCCGGCACAGGTCGGCCAGGTCGCCGGCCGCGCCCGCCCGCTCCAGCAGGCTGAGGGCGCGCACGTAGTGCTCCTCGGCGTCCTCGGTGCGGCGGGCGTCCTCGGCGATGATGCCGAGCAGCCGGTGCGCGGCGGCGGAGTGGACGGCGCCGCGCTCGGACGTCAGGTGCCCCAGTACGTCGTGCAGCAGGGCCTCCGCCTCGGCCGACCTGCCGCGCCGGTGCAGCACGTCGGCCAGTTCCACGGCGACCTGACTGCTGTAGAGGGCGGCGCGGCGGGCCGACAGCATGCCGAGGGCCTCCCGCAGCTCCTCCTCCGCCCGCTGAAGCCGGCCGTCCTGGGCGTAGACGTAGCCGCGCATCCAGTGGCAGTTGGCGAGCTCCGTGCGGATCTGCAGGCCCCGGTACAGCTCGGCGGCCTTGGCCAGGGAGGCGTCGGCCTCCGCGAGACGGCCCTCGGCGACCAGGGTGCGGGCCACCGACCGGTGCATCCGGGCGACCAGGGCCGGGTCGCCGGACTGCGGGGCGAGCGCCAGCGCCAGTTCGGCGGCCTGGGCGGCCCGGGCGTGCGCGCCCATGTCCATGTACGGGCCGATGGCGCTCGCGTAGAGCAGCAGCAGGGCGTCCGGGTCGTGCAGGCCGCCGCGGTTCAGCTCGTCCAGGGCCGTCTCCAGCAGGTAGACGGCGTAGCGCAGTTCACCGGCGAGGTAGTGGGCGACGGCCCGGCCGCGCAGGGCCGGTACGCGGGCGGGCAGCGGGGCGCCGGCCAGGCACGCCTCGGCCCGTTCGAAGTACTCCCGGCCGGTCACCAGCTCGCCCGTCTCCAGGGCGCACTCGCCGAGCCCGAGCAGCGCGGCGGACTGCTCGGCGGCCAGGCCGTGCGTCTCGGCCTCGGCCAGCAGCCCGGTGTACAGCTCCGCCGCCGCCTCGGCCTCGCCCAGCGCGAGGGTCCGCTGCGCCTCGGTCAGCCGCAGCCGCAGTTCGGTCACGAGCCGGGCGGAGTGGCCGGTGGCCAGCTCGTCGAAGGCGACACCGAGCCGGCCGGCGAGATGCCGCAGGGCGTCGTCGGAGGGCCGGACCCGGCCGGACTCCAGGGTGGAGATGTACGCGGGCGTGTACACGGGCTCCGCCAGCTGCCGCTGGGTCAGTCCGCGCTCCACACGCAACCGCTGCACCCGGCGACCGATGGTCCCCGGGTCGTCACGCTCCCCCACGCCAACTCCCCTTGTGCCTCTTGCCGTTCGGCCGGAACAGCCCCTAGGTTAAACGGAGTGTTAAGCAGAATTGCCGAACCTGCTTAATACGTCGCCGTCGCAGGAGCCGCCCCAGTTGCGAGGTCGCCGTGCTCGAACGCACACGCACCGCCGAGCGGTACGCCCGAGGCTTCACCGCCGCGCTCGTCGCCGTGGCCACGCTGCTGCTGGCCGCGAACACGGGCCCGGCGAGGGCGGGGGAGCACCGCCCCGAGCCGTCACTGCACAGCGACGTGACCGACGAAGGCGGCGCAGGCCTCCGCTGACGGGCCGAGGATCCCGGCGCGGGGGTCCTTCCTCGATGCGAGTGACCGCGCGGCTGGGCACAGGTGGCGGGAACGGGATGAGTCAGTCCGGCAGGACCCCGCGCAGGGCCTCGTCGAGCCGGCGGCCGATCTCCGCGTCGGAGGGGCGGTCCTTCGTCCGGTCGTACAGGGGGTCCAGGCCGGTGATGAGGGTCTGGGTCACCGCCCCGTACAGGGGGGTGCGGGGACGGTGGACGGCTTCCTGGAGCGCCGGCCGCAGGACGTGGCGGAAGTAGCCGCCCCCGGCCGGGAACAGGTCGGGCACCGCGCGCTCGGCGCTCGCGCCGGTGGGGGAGGCCGGCGACGTCTCCGCGTAGGCGGCGACGTGCCGGCACTCCGGCGCGGACCCGGCGTCCCGGTAGGCGGAGGTGCGGGTCGCGGCGAACCCGGCGCGCAGCAGGCAGCGTTCGCTGTCGGGGTCGGTGAGGAACGCGATGAGTTCGGCGGCCTTCTCGGCCCGCCGCTGCGACGCGGAGGAGGCGACGGCGAGGTTCTGTCCGCCGAGCACCGCCTTGCCGGGCAGCTGCGTCACGCCGAGGTCGTCGCCGAACGTCTCGCGCAGGGCCGGGTAGACGTAGGGCCAGTGCCGCAGGAAGAACGCGCGGCCCTCGGTGAAGGCGCTGAGGGACTCGGCCTCACGGGACTCGGCGGCCTCCTCCAGCGTGTAGGGCTGCGCGGTCCGCTGGCGGAGTTCGGTCACGCCGGCCGTCAGCCGGGCCGCGTCGGCGGCGTAGCGGCCCCGGTCGTCGGTGAGCGCGAAGTCCGGCACGGCCGAGGCGAACGCCTCGATCGCGTTGACGGTGCGGCCCTCGTAGGGGGCGAGCTGGGTGGTCCAGCCGTCCTCGAAGTCCTCCGGGCCGGGGTCCGCGGGTTGGGTGTTGATCCACTCCCGTACCTCGTCCCAGGTGACGCCGGCGCTCAGGTCGGTCCGCGAGGCGCCGATCTCCCGCAGCCGGTCCTTGCGGTAGTAGAGCAGCCCGACGTCGCTGTTGAAGGGCACCGCGTACCGCTTGCCGTCCCAGTGGGCCGTGCTGTCGACGGACGGGATGATGTCGCCGGGCGCCTTGACGGCCGTGCCGGTCAGCGGACGGATCACCCCGGCGGCGGCGAACTCGGGGATCCACGTCACGTCCAGGTTCACCACGTCGTACTCGGCGCTGCCCGACTGCAGCGCGCCGAGCAGCTGGCTGCGCTGCTGGTCGGCGGAGCCGGGGAGTTCGACGAGCCGGGCCCGGTAGCCGTGCTCGCCCTGGCGGGCGTTCCACACGTCGATGAGCTGCTGGCGGATGCCGTTCTTGCCGGTGACGTCCTGCCCGCTGGCCACCACGATCCGGGGCGGGTCGCTCTCCGGCGGCTGTTCCCCCGCGCCCCCGCCGGTGCAGGAGGCGAGCGCGGCCAGCGACAGCAGGGACAGTGCGGCGGCCGTCAGGCGGCGGGCCATCATTCCTCCCCCGATCCGATGCGGGACACCTCGTCGTGCAGCACGGCCACGAGGTCGTCGCCGGTGTCCAGGCAGCTTCCCCGGGCGGCGTCGGCGATCCTGCGCGCGGGGCGGTCCCGGTCGCAGCCCCAGCTGTTCAGGGACGCCATCACCACCGGGACGCCCGCCGTGCCGGCCTGCCTCTCGACCTCGGCGAGGGCCTTGCCGGTCAGCCGGTTGTCGTCCTCGCCGTCGCTGAGGTACACGACGAGCTGCGGACGATCGTCGCCACCGCCCCGCTCGCGCATGAACTCCAGGGCGTCCTTCAGGGCCGCGGCCGGGTCGGCCTCGGCGTCCCGCCAGCGCGCGCCGTCGAGTTCGTCCTCGGCCTCGGTGCGGGCGTGCGGGCCGAAACCCAGCAGTGGGGTGTGGGTGGTCCTGCCCGTGCCGTGCACCGCCCACACGCCGTACTCGTCCTCGCCACCGAGCCCCGGCAGCGTCTGCCTCAGGATGCCGGGACCGCCGCTGGTGCCCTTCCAGACGCGGGCCATCGAGCCGGAGCTGTCGAGGAGGTACAGGACCCGGCCGGGCCCGTGGGCGTCGCGGTACCGCTCCAGTGTCCGGTCCATCGCCGTCGCCGCCACGGACCTCAGGCGGCGGACCGACGCGGTGAACCCGTCGGGAACGCGCCCCGGGTCGAGCAGGGCGTGGGCGCCGGAGGGCGAGCGGAAGCCCTGCTCGCCGAGCTCGGCCCGGCCCTCCGGGCCGGTCAGCCAGGTCCGGAAGCGGTGCACCGCGTCGTCCCGCGCGTCCGCGTCCCGGTCGCCGTCCTCCCAGCGCACCCGCACGAACGTCGGTTCCAGCGGGGCCACGTCGGCGGGGTAGGCGGCGGTGCGCGCGACGCGGGTGGCCGAGTCGCAGCCGGTGCCGCTCTTCAGCAGGAACTCCGGCACGAGGGCCGCACCGCGGTTGTCCACGGCGTCGGCGTCCGGCAGCGTGCACAGCAGCCGCACGGCCGACGGCTCGGGCCGCCCGGTGCGCGTGAGCAGTCGCTCGGCGTCCCGTGCGGGGGAGTCCTCGCCGTACAGGCCGACCGTCGCCAGCAGGGCCGCATCGGTGAAGTCCGGGTCGGGGCGGTGCACTTCGGCGGCCGGGTCGGCCTTCTCCAGGGCGTCGACCAGTCCGGTCAGCGACTGCCCGGTCCGCTCGACGCCCGCGCCGAGTCCGTCCGGCACCGCCAGCACGACCGGTGAGTGCGCGAACGGCTCGGTGTCCGGCTGCAGTTCGGCGAAGACACGGTCCTGGCGCGCGGCGGAGACGACGGCCCGCTGGGCGGTGGCGCGGGTGGCGGGGATCCACACGTCCGGCTGCGGGCCGATGTCCCGCTGCGGGTTGACGTCGTCGCGCGGCTTCTGCCAGGCGTCGGTCCGCTCCCCGAGCGCGGTCACCACGTCGGCGGCGGCAGCGCTGTAGACCGTGATGCCGCTGCGCCGGCACCCGTCACCGGTGCGGTTGGCGCCGGAGGCGAGGAAGCCGTCGCGGGCGGTGTTGATCGCCGGTTCCAGGTCCGGGTCGACGAGCACCCGCAACTCCAGTGCCGGAGCGCAGGGTTCGGTGACGCCGATCAGGGAGTACAGGCCGTAGCCGCCGGCGCCGGTGGCGGCCAGGGCCAGCAGCAGGGTGAGCGCGGTGGGGCCCAGGCGGCCGGCGAGGGCCCGGGCGGCCCTGGCGAGCCGGGACTCGCGCGAAGGACCGTCGCGCCCGGGGTCCGGGCCCGGAACGGGCCGCGGAGGAGCACCGGGGTGGGGCGTGTCCGGCGCGGGGGCCGTGGGGGCCGGTCCGGCCGCCAGGAGCACGTCGGCGTCCGGGTTCCAGGGCGGGGCCAGGGCCTGAGGCTTCTGCAGGTCGTCGTCCTCCGCCCGGTGACCCGCCGCGGCCATCCGCCGCTTCAGCGCCGGGTAGAGCGTGGACAGCCACACCTCGCCGCCCTCGTGGAGGACGCGCGCCACCTCGTGGGTGAACGGCGTCGGCCCGTCGGCGTCGCCGCCCAGGATGTACCGGTTGGGCTGCACGCTCATCAGCAGCAGGACCCGTTCCTTGCGCTCCTGCGGCGCCTCGAAACGGTGCCAGATCGCGGCGGCGTTACCCGCGTAGCAGCAGTCCAGGATCACCAGCACCCTCTCGGGGCGGCTCTCCGGTGCGCACAGTTCGCCGAGCACGCCGGCGAAGCTCACCGCACCGGGCAGTTCCTCGCCCGCGACCATCCGCGCGGTGCGCATCTGCAGGTGCAGCTTGTGCACGGAGGTGTCGGTGACGACGGCGTGCCCGGCGAAGTAGAGCAGCAGCACGCCGTCGGTCTCGCGGACGGCACGGCGCAGTTCGCCGGTGAAGTCGTCCGGCGCCGGGGACGCCAGCACCCGTATCTCGCCGGCGCGGAAGACACCGCCCCGGTGCAGGGCGTCCTCCAGCACCTTGCGGTTGTGCCGCACGGCGGGCAGCTGACCGCTGACCCCCTGGGGGTCGGGTGCCGTGTGGTCGTACTCGGACACGCCGACCAGCAGCGCCCGGTTCGCTCTGCCGCGCGGGTCGAAGCGGCTCACCCGGCTACTCCCCGTCGGGTCCCAACGGGCGGATGTCCGAATCGGGTTCGCCGCCCTGGAGCCTGCGGCGGTTGTTCTTCCAGGTCTTCACCGCGCGGGCGGTGTACTCGGTCAGCGCCGCGATCGTGGCGACGTCGCCGAGCAGCTGGAGGACGAGTTCGACGTCCGGCCCGAGGCGTCCCTTCGGCCCGTCGGCCGTGGTCCGCTCCTCGATGCGCAGGTGCCCGCCGGACAGCAGCTCCTCCAGCGGCTCGTCCCGCTCCAGCCACGCCCGCAGGGCTCTGACGTCCTCCATGGTCGCGCCGGCACCCAGCCGGACGCTCACACCTAAGACAGCCACTTGGTCCCCCTCTGTCATCCCGCCATCATGACACCCGACCCCGCCCCGGCGGCAGACCCGTGACGTGCCCCGGGCAGGTGACCGCACGCCCCCTCCACGCCGAGCGCGCGCGGCGCGGGCGTACTCAGGGCTGGGTCTGCAACTGCCTCAGCTGCCGCTGCACATGGTCCAGCGCCCCTTCACGCCTGCCCGGCACCCGGCTGCGCAACACGGCCAGTGCGGCGCCCAGTTCACGGGCCCGGGCGGTGTCACGGATCTGACCCCACTGGTGGTGGGCGCGGTCCGCGGCGGACTCGACCGCGGGGGCGTCGGGTGCCTGCCCGGCGTTCAGGCGGGCCGTGGCGACGGTCAGCCAGGTGCGGCAGCTGCGGGCTGCGTCCCCGGCGAACATCGCCAGATCGGCCCGGACCTCGGCCCAGTGCAGTGCCTCCTCGGAGGCGGGGCCGTGCGCGGCGACGGCGGCCTGCTCGTGCCGGGCGGCCAGCGCGTCGGCGTCGGCGTGCCGGCCGGCCTGCACGGCGGCGGCCAGGGCGGCGTGCGGGTCCCCGCCCACCGGGCCGGGCGTGCTCACCACGAGGTCCCGGCCCGCGCTCTCGGTCGCGATCCGGTCCAGCGCCTGCTCGTGCAACTGTGCCGCGGGCGGCCGGAACCCGCTGCGCAGGATCGTCGCGACGGCCTTCATGTAGGTGGGTGCCGCGACCGTGCGGCGGGACGGCGGCGGCGCGATACGGCCGTGGACGGCGTTGCCGCGCCCCGAGTCCAGGGGGGTGCCGCGCAGCAGCGCCCAGGTCTCGGCGTCGGCGTGCAGGTCGATCAGGAGGGTGGTGGCACCGGCCGGCCGCAGCCGCAGCTCCTCGCGGAACCAGTGCCAGGGGAACGCCGTGTAGCGGGCGGTGGATGCGGTGGTGCGGGCCAGCGCCAGGTGGGGCAGGCGCTGGCGGCGGTCGAGCTGGAGCTGGCCGGTGACGTACACGGTCAGCGGGCCGGGTGCCGCGGCGGCGGCGCGCAGCCGGGTGAGGACGGCCTGCGGCTCCAGCGGGTCGGCGAGTTCGACGACGTTGGCGGTGTCCGTGCCGGCCAGCACGGCGGGCGGCACGGCCGCGAGGACGGGGAGGACGGAGGCGGCGTCGACCAGACGCCCCCTGCCCACCGGCGAGGCCGCCAGCAGCAGCACGGTTCCGGGCATCGCCCCTCCCCCTCGTGTGGATCAGCTACGGCAGCACGGTAGCCGCTGCGGCGGCCCCGGGGGGCGTCAGGCCCACGAACGTCCGTCTCCGGTGGCACCACCGCGCCCCCCGCGCCCCGAGCCGTCACGACACCCACCGGGCGCGGTTTCCTCGCCGCGCCCGCGGGGCGGGGGTTCCTCACGATGCCCACCGCGCGGGCGTTCCTCACGGTGCCCGCCCGGTGCGGGTTCCGCGTGGTGCCCACTGCGCGGGGGTTCCGCGCGATGTCCGCCCGGTGCCCATTCCTCGTCACGGACCCCGGACCGGTGTTGCTCACCGTGCCCGCGGAGCGGGGGTTCCTCGCCATGCACGCCGGGCCGGTGGTCCTCGCCGCGCTCGGCCGGTACGGGTTCCGCGCCGCGCTCGGCCGGTACGGGTTCCGCACGGTGCCCGCCCGGTGCGGGTTCCGCGTGGTGCCCACGGCGCGGGGGTTCCTCGCCGCGCCCGCCCGGTGCGGGCTCTTCGCCGCGCCCGGCCGGTGCGGGTTCATCGCCGCCCCCACCGCGCGGGAGTTCCTCGCGATGCCCGTCCGGTGCGGGTTCCTCGCCGCCCTCACCGCGCGGGAGTTCCTCGCGATGCCCGTCCGGTGCGGGTTCCTCGCCGCGCCCACCGCGCGGGGGTTCCTCGCCGCGCCCACCGCGCGGGGTCTCCTCGCCGCGCCCGGCCGGTGCGGGCTCTTCGCCGCGCCCGGCCGGTGCGGGTTCCTCGCCGCGCCCACCGCGCGGGAGTTCCTCGCGATGCCCGGCCGGTGCGGGTTCCTCGCCGCGCCCACCGCGCGGGGGTTCCTCGCCGTGCCCGCCCGGTGCGGGCTCTTCGCCGCGCCCGGCCGGTGCGGGTTCCTCGCCGTGCCCACCGCGCGGGGGGTCCTCGCCGTGCCCACCGGGCCGGGGTTCCTCGCCCCGTGCGCCCGGTGCCGGTTCCTTGTCCCGCGCGGCGGGTGCGGGGTGGCGGCGCAGGGCGAAGATCGTGGTGTCGTCGGCCAGGTGCCCGCCGCCGTGCCGGAGCGTGCCGTCGCGGACGAACGCGGCGAGCCGCGCGGGCTCGGCGACGCCCGGGTCGCGGGCGACGGCCCGGGCCACCGCCTCGTCGAGCGGATAGAACGCCCCCGTGCCGTCACGGGCCTCCGTCACCCCGTCCGTCACCAGCAGCAGCGTCTCACCGGCGGCGACCGGCACCCGCCGCACCCGGGGCGGGCCGGGCGCCAGTTCCCGCAGGCCGAGCGGCAGCCCGGGCGCGGCCGCCAGGCGTCGTACCCCGCCCGGGCCGACGGCGAGCGGCGCCTCGTGGCCGAACAGCATGAGGTCCACCACCTCGGCGTCGTCCTCCGGAATGCCGAGCAGGACGGCCGTGGCGAACCGGTCGCCGTCCGAGCGGCCGAGGGCGACCGTGTGCCGGCGGTGCCGGAGCATCCGCGTCTCCAGGCGCTCGGCGACCGTCACCAGGTCCGCCTCGTGGTAGGCGGCCTCCCGGAACGTGCCGAGCAGCGCGGCCGCCGCCTCCACCGCCCCCAGCCCCTTGCCCTGCACGTCGCCGAGCAGCACACGGGTGCCGTGCGGGCCCGGCTGGATGTCGTAGAAGTCGCCGCCGACGCGGGCGTGGGCGTCGGCGGTGAGGTAGACACCGGCATGGTCCAGGCCGCCCCACCCCGGTGGCAGCGGGCGCAGCACCGTGCGGCGGATGGTGTCGGTGACGTCTCCCATGTGCCGGGCCCGGTGCTCGTCGCGCACCCGGATCACACAGGCCAGGACGGCGAGGACACCGCCGATGGCCACGAGGACGAAGTCGGCGAGCCCGGCCTGGTACTCGTGCGGCCAGGCGCCGTCCGCGAGGACGTAGGCGACCAGGGAGAGCAGCGCGAACACGGCCGTGCCCCACGCCCCGCACAGCGCGGCGGCGATGCCCGGCACCAGCACGATCCAGGAGATCATGCGGAAGTCGCCGGTGGTGTTCCAGTCGCCCAGCAGGATGGCGACGAGCAGCAGCAGCGGCGGCACCCAGGCCACGCTGCGGCCCCGCACCCGCAGCAGCTCCTGCCGTCGCACGACGTCCCCGCGGCCGGCCCGGGCGTACCGGTCGAACGGGCCGTGCCCCGTGCGCTGGCGGCTCACCGCATCAGCGAATCACGGGCCCGCACCGGCCGCATCCCGTCGGCCCCCGGCCGCCGACTTGCCCGGGGCGGCGCGCCGGTGTGCCCTGGAGAGCAGGGGCAGGGACAGAGAGGAGAGCTCTCATGGCTCATGCGGCACCCGCTCCGCGCAGGATGAACCGGCAGCGGCGCAGGCCCGACGTGTTCAGCGCCCGCGCCCACTCCGCCCTGAACGTGGCGCTCCCCGTCGCCCTGGGGCTGATCTACGGCTTCTGGGCCGCGGCGAACCGGCGTTTCGGCGGGCCCATCACCGGCTGGAACCTGCTCTTCGGCTTCCTCACCGCGCTCGTCTTCGCCGTGGTGTTCGCCGTTCTCTGGCGCATGTCACCGCGGCTGGGGCGCGGCCCGCACGCCCTGGTGTGGTTCGCGTTCGCCGGCTGTGCGGCCGGCTTCCTGGTCAGCCAGAGCAACCTGTCCGTGCTCAGCTCGGCCGGAGTGGGGCTGGCGACCGGGGTGGGCATCCTGCTGATCAACTTCTACCGCTTCTACAGCCGTGAGGACCCGATGGGCCTCGACCGCACCTGACACCGGCACGGGTCCCGTCCCGCCGCGGCCCGGGCACCCGTCCCGCCGCCCGGCACCCGCACCGGCACAGGCCCCCGGCTCGGCACAGGCACCGGCACAGACCCCGCCCCGCCACCCGGCGCCGGAGCGGCACCGGTCTCGCCCCGCCACCCGGCGCCGGGGCCGGACCCCGGCACCGGCAGCCGCCGGGCCACCCGTTCGGGCGCGCCCGGCGGCGGTGCGCCCGGTCCCCGTCCGCGCAGGTGAGGGCAGCCTCCCGGCACGGCGGGCCGGGCCGGGGACCGGTGCAGCGGTCGCGAACCGGCACGGGGACGCCTTGCCTGGAAGGGTGCCCGAACCCCACCGGGCGCCCGCCGCCGCGCAGGCGCCCTCGCGCCTGCGGAACGCCCTGACGGCCGTTGCGCTGCTCCTCGCGTGCCTGCTCCTGCCGCTCGGCGCGGTCGCGTCCTGGGCGGCCCACGGCCTGACCGACACGGGCCGCTACGTCCGCGCGATGGCCCCGCTGTCCGCCGACCCGGACGTGCGGCGCGCGGCCGCGGACGCCCTCGGGGACGGCGTCCTGCGCGGGAGAGCGCACGAGCGCGACAGCGGGTCCCTGCGCGCCGCGGTCGCCCCCTTCGTGCACGACGCGGCCCGCTCCTTCACCCGTACCGAGGCGTTCCGCGCGGCCTGGGACGCGGGGAACCGGACCGTCCACGACGCCCTGGTGCGGGCCCTGCGCGACGACGGCGCGCACGGCGCCCCGGTCACCGTCGACCCGGCCCCCGTCATCGCCCGCGTCAAGCAGCAACTGACCGACGACCACGTGCCGTTCGCCCGCCGCATCCCGGTCACGCACACGCGGATCGCGCTGCTCCCGGCCGACGAGGCGGACCGACTGCGCAAGGGGTACCGCGTGCTGGACACCGCCGCCCTCTGGCTGCCGCTCACCGCCGCCGTCCTCGCCGTCGCCGGGATCGCCCTCGCGGCGTGCCGCCGCCGCGCGCTGACCGCCCTCGGCCTCGGCACGGCCCTGGGCGGCGCGCTGCTCGTCGTCGCGGTCGCGGTCGGCCGCCACCTGACCCTCGCCGACCTGCCCGAGCCCCTGCACCGCGCGGCGGCCGGTGCGGTCTACGACGCGCTGACCGCCACGCTGCGCACGGTGTCCTGGCTGCTGTGCGCCCTGGGTCTCGCGGTGGCGCTCACCGCGTGGCTCACGGGCCGCTACGGTCCCCGCCGCGCTGCGCGGCGAGCCGCGCGAGCGTCCGCAGCGCCCGCCGCAGATCCGGCTCCGGGGCCGATGCGAGGCCGAGTCTGACGGCGTCGGGGGTGTGCCCCGGGGCGACCGCGAAGGCCGGCCCGGGCGTGACGGCGATGCCCTGCGCCGCCGCGGCGGCCGTGAAGGTGTCGGCGCGCCAGGGCCCGGGCAGCTCCCACCAGGCGAAACAGGACGCCGGAGCGGACCGTACGGCGAAGCCCGCCAGTTCCTCGGCGAGGATCCGCTGCCGGCGGGCCGCCAGGGCCCGCTTGTCCGCCACCAGCCGGGCCACGGTGCCCTCCGCGACCCAGCGCACGGCCGCCTCCAGCGCGAACCGGCCCGCGCTCCAGCCGCCCGAGCGCACGGCGTCGGCCACGGCGGGCACCCGGTGCGGCGGCACGACGAGGAATCCGGCCGTCAGCCCGGGGGCGACCCGTTTGGACAGGCCGTCGACGACGTGGGTGAGGGCCGGGGCGTGCACGGCCAGCGCGTCACCGGGCTCCCGGAGGAAGGACCAGATGCGGTCCTCCACCACCGGGAGCTCCAAGTGACCGACTACTTCCGCCAGTTGGAACAGCCGCGGCCCGCCCGTGGTGAGGGACGTCGGATTGTGCAGCGTGGGCTGCACGTAGAGGGCGGACAGCGGCGCCGAGCGGTGCGCGGCGGCGACGGCCTCCGGGAGCAGCCCCGCCCCGTCCCCGGCGAGTGGCACCAGCGTGATGCCCAGCCGCCCCGCGATCTCCTTGACCAGCGGATACGTCAACTGCTCCACGCCGACCCGGCCGCCCGGACGGACCAGGGAGGCCAGGGCGGCGGCGATGGCCTGCCGGGCGTTGCCGGTGAACACCACGTGCTCCGGGGCGGGCCGCCAGTGCGGGGTGGCGAGCAGGGCTGCCGCGGCCCGGCGTGCCTCCGGTGTGCCGGTGGCGGCCGCCGGTGCCAGCGCCTGGCCCAGCACGTCGGGCCGCAGCAGGGGTGCGAGCACCGGGGCGAGCAGCTCCGGCTGGCCCGGCACGGACGGGTAGTTCAGCTCCAGGTTGACGGACGGGGCGCCCTCCCCGGCCTCCACCAGTGCCCGCCCGCCCGGCCGGGGCGGGGCGGCCCGTACGAACGTGCCCCGCCCGACCTCACCGACGACCAGTCCGCGCCGGACCAGTTCCGCGTACACGCGGCCCGCGGTCGACGGGGCGATGCCCCTGCGCCGGGCGAAGACCCGCTGCGGCGGCAGCCGTTGGCCCGGTGTGAGCCGCCCGTCGGCGATGTCCGCGGCGATCCGGTCGGCGATCCGCCGGTAGTCACCCATCGTCCGTCCCCCTGTGGATTGCACCGAGAGCAAAGATCTTATTGCACCGAGTAGTGGGGCCGCCTAGGGTCGGCCGCATGGCACCCTTCCTCGCGTACGAGGACAAAGGCCCCACGCGGGGTCCCGCCTCCTCCCGGCAACCGCACGCCTCTCCGGTTCCCCTCGTCCTCGTCCACGGTCACCCCTTCGACCGCTCGATGTGGTCCCCGCAGATCGGGGCGTTCTCCCCCGGCCGCCGCGTCGTCGCCCCCGACCTGCGCGGCTACGGCGCCTCCCCGGCCACCCCGCCCGTCACCGACTTCTCGGGGTTCGCCCGGGACGTCGAGGCGCTGCTGGACGAGCTGGACGTGGACTCCTGCGTCCTGGCGGGCCTGTCGATGGGCGGCCAGATCGTCCTGGACTGCTACCGCCTGTTCCCCGAGCGCCTGCGGGGACTGGTCCTCGCGGACACCTTCCCCGCGGCGGAGACCCCGGAGGGCGTGCGCTCCCGTGACGCCACGGCCGACCGCCTCCTCGCCGAGGGTCTCGGCAACTACGCCGACGAGGTCCTGGAGCGCATGGTCGCCCCGTACGCGTCCGCCGGGGTCAAGGCGCACGTCCACGCCATGATGACCGGCACCTCCCCGCAGGGCGCCGCGGCGGCCC
Organism: Streptomyces sp. AHA2; assembly: GCF_036857595.1. Lineage (NCBI taxonomy): Bacteria > Bacillati > Actinomycetota > Actinomycetes > Kitasatosporales > Streptomycetaceae > Streptomyces > Streptomyces sp. AHA2. The sequence continues at coordinate 380,863 of NZ_JAUQWJ010000003.1, read as the reverse complement.
TGCGCGCCCGCGCCCGGCGCCCCGACCTCACCGCCCTGCTGCCGCGCGTGCGCGTCCCCGCCCTGGTCGTGGTGGGCGCCGACGACACCTACACGCCCGTCTCCGACGCCCGCGCGATGCACGCGGCGCTGCCCGACTCCACGCTCCACATCGTCGAGGGCGCGGCCCACCTGCCCAACCTGGAACGCCCCGCGGAGTTCGACCGCGCGCTGGCCGCGTTCCTCGACCGGGTCGATGCGGGGCAACCTTCCTCCGCCCCACCCCGTCCTTGAGGGAGGATTCGGGCAACCCACCCGCACGAACGGAAGGGGCCGGGCCTTGGGCACCGCAGCCGCCGAGTGGACCGCGACCGACGAGGGGCGGGGGCACCGCCCCGCCGGAGGCCGGTCCGGCGCCTGGTGCGCCGGCCTGCTGCTCGCCGGGGTGAGCGTGGTCGCCGGTTTCCGCGCCGCCGACAGCGACGGCATCACCCCCGTCCCGCAGTTGCTCGCCTTCCTGCCCTGGATGCTCGCACCCACCGCCGTCGCACTGCTGCTCACCCTGCTGACCCGCTGGTGGCCCGGCACCCTCTGGGGCGTCGCCCTGCTCGGTGTGCTGGCCTGGTACATCGAGCCGTACGGCACCTCCGACGAGCCCGTCGGCCGGCCGGTCGCCGACTTCCGGGTGCTCACCTCCAACGTCGAGTTCGGGCAGGGCACGCCCGCCCTGGTCGCCGCCGTCCGCCGTGAGGAACCGGACATCGTGTTCGTCGAGGAGTGCGACCACGCCTGCGACGCCCGGCTGAAGCGGGACCTGGCGCGGGACTACCCGCACCGCCGGGCCGTCGAGGGCGGCGGCTCCGAGGGGTCCGTGATCCTCAGCCGCTTCCCGCTGCGGCCCGCCGACGGCGTCCGCGCCACCATGGGCATGCCCGGGGCGGTCGCCGACGTGGGCGGCCACGCCGTGCGGCTCCAGCTCGCCCACCCGATGCCGCCGCTGCCCGGGCAGGTGGACCTGTGGAAGCGCGAGCTGGGCGATCTGCGGGAGGCGGCCCGTACCGACCCCGGCACCCCTCTCGTCCTGGCCGGGGACTTCAACGCCTCGCAGGACCACGCCGCCTTCCGCCGCATCCTCGACACCGGGCTGCGCGACGCCTCCCGCCTGGACGGCGCCGACCGCACGGCCACCTGGCCGGCCCTCACCGCCCCGGCGTTCGGCGCGCAGATCGACCACGTCCTGGTGTCCGAGGAGTTCGCCGCGGACCGCACTCGCATCCTGGACCTGTCCGGCACCGACCACCGCGCCGTGGTCACGGACCTGACCCTGCACGAGGGGAGCTGACGCCCGCCCCCGCACGAGCGGCCCTGCCTCGAAGCCCGCACCCGGGCACGGTGGCTCAACGCCCGCACGCGATACGGCCGTTCAAGGCCCGCACACGGATACGGCCGTCCCACGCCGGTGGGACGGCCGTATCCGCGTGGGGGTCTCAGCGCGCCGACTTCTCCAGCGCCTTGTCCATGGCCGCCGCCAGGCCGTTGGCCCACAGCCGGTTCACCCGGGACCGCTCGGTGGAGTTCGGGTAGGCGTTGGTGCAGGACGGGCCGGGACCGCCGCCCGACATCAGCTCGCTGCACGGACCCGAGTAGTGGTCGGGCAGACCGAGGACGTGACCGGTCTCGTGGGCGGTGACCCGCGTGGAGTCGTACTGCTGGTTCTGCCGGTAGTCCAGGAAGATGTAGCCGTTGCCGCGGCCGTCGGTGGAGGCGTAGGAGCCGCGGGAGTCGTTGCCCTCCCGGTAGCTGAAGTCGGCCGTCGACGCGGAGCCCGACTGGAGCCGCACGTTCGTCACCGAGCTGTTCCAGATCTGGGTGCTGCGCGCTATCTGGGTGGCGAACGACGGCGCCCGGGAGGCGTCGTAGACGACGGTGACCGCCGCGGTGGCGCTCGGGTTCTCGGCGCGCTTCTCCGCGACGGACTTCAGGACCGCCTGGAAGAACGCTCTGCTCGCGTCCGGGCCGGCGGACGGGGCGGACGACTCGGCGACGAAGCCGGCGCGAGGCTCCGCGACCGGCGCGGCCGAGGCGGGCAGAGCCGTGCCGAGACCGGCCGTGGCGAGGCCGAGGCCGAGAACCGCCAGGGCGGACGTGTACTTTCGCATCGATGACTCCTCGGTGGGGGTTGAGTCTCACCGGTGAGTCTCGATGCCTGTGCAGCGCCTGTGATGATGGCAACCGGGGATAGGACGGGGCTATCGGCTGCCCAATTCACCTGATTTAGCGGTGAATTATGTGGCTGGTTAACGCTGCGATTCCGCCTTAGCCTCACTGTGCATGGAGCTCGAGGTGAGGCACCTCCGCGCGCTGTGCGCCATCGCCGACACCGGCAGTCTGCACCGCGCCGCCCGGCAGCTGGGCGTTTCCCAGCCGTCGTTGAGCACACAACTGCGCCGGATCGAGCAGGAGCTGGGCGGCCCGCTGTTCCTGCGCTCGCACACCGGCTGCCGCCCCACCCCGCTGGGGCGCCTGGTCCTGAGCCGGGCCCGCCCGCTGATGACCGACCTGCACCTGCTGGTCACCGAGGCGAGGGCCGCGGCCACCGGCGGCGCCGAACTGCGCATCGGCTCCACGGCGAGCAAGGCCCTGGCGGGCTGGCTGCGCCGGCTGCGCGCCCGCGGCCAGAACCCCAGTCTCCACATGAACGTGTCCCCCAACGCCCTGCTGCGCATGGTCGCCGCGGGCCAGCTCGACGTCGCCTTCGTGCACGAGGTCGAGGGCTGCCCGCTGCGCATCCCCCCGGAGTTGCGGCTGCGTGTCCTGGTGGAGCGCGAACCGCAGTGCGTGTCCCTGCCCGTGGACCACCCGGCGGCCGTGAAGCAGGAGGTCGACGTGGCCGACCTGGCCGGCGACCGCTGGATGATCGACCCCACCGTCGACGGCGAGTGGGACGCCGTCCTGCGGATGTTCCGCGACGCCGGGGTCAGCCCCCGCCTGCTGCACGGCGACTACCACACGGCCGACGTGCTGGTCGCGACCGGCGAGGTCGTCACCGTCTGCCAGCCGACCCGGACCCCCCGCCCCGACATGGCGGTGCGCCGGCTCAAGGGCGACCCGCTCGGCGTACGGTTGCTCGCCGCGGCCCGTACGGAGACGGACCTCGACGGGGTCTACCCCGCACTGGAGGAGGCGTACGGGGAGGTGGCGCGGCAGGCCCCGGCCTACCGGGACTGGCGCCGGCCGGGACGGCCGGCGCCCGACGGCCCCTGCAGACCCCCGAGCCCGGCCCTTCCCTGACGTGCCGCCGTCCGGTGCGGCCCTCAGACGCCGATGTCGCGTCCGTCGGCGCGCCAGACCGCCACGACGGCCGGACGGACGTACTTCCCCGGTCCGTCGGGCCAGCTGCTGGCGGGCTTCTCCACGGACGCGCCGTCGATCTCGCCCGGGTGCTGCACGGCCACCAGCACGCGCCGGTCCTGGATGATCGGCCCGCAGGTCTCCGCCCCCTTCGGCACGGTCAGGAACTGCTTCAGCTCACCGCGCCGCTCCCCCCGGGTCGCCACGCCGAACAGGCCGTCGTGCGAGCCGAGCTGGGCGCCGTCGGTGGAGATCCACAGGTTGCCGTGCGGGTCGAAGGCCACGTTGTCCGGGCAGGAGATCGGGCTCACGCCGTCCTTCGGGAAGCCCGCGAAGTACGTCGCCGGGTCCTCCGGGTCACCGGCGACCAGGAACAGCGACCAGGCGAACCGCGTGCTCTCCGGCCGGTTCCAGCGCTCGGTCAGCTCCAGCACGTGCCCGTGCTTGTTGGCGTGGCGCGGGTTGGCCTCGTCCGCCTTGGCGTTGGAGCCGATCCCGCGGTTGGAGTTGTTCGTCAGCGCGACGTACACCTTGCCCGTGACCGGGTTGGGCTCGATGTCCTCGGGCCGGTCCATCTTCGTCGCGCCGACCTTGTCACCGGCCAGCCGCGTGAAGACGAACACCTCCTCGGCGCTCATGCCCTCGACGTGCGAGACGGCGCCCTTGGCGGTGGCCGTCGCCAGCGGGATCCACTCGCCGCTGCCGTCGAACTCGCCGTCGTTCGGCAGCTTGCCCGTGCCGTCGATCTCGATGGCCGGGGAATCGCCGGTCAGCCGGGCCACGTACAGCGTTCCCTCGTCGAGGAGGGACAGGTTGTGCTCGCGCGCGGCACGGCTGTGGCCGTGCCTCATCCGCTTGCTGCCGACGAACTTGTAGAAGTAGTCGAACCGCTCGTCGTCGCCGGAGTACACGACCGGCCGGCCGTCGTGCGTCAGCCGCACGGTCGCGGCCTCGTGCTTGAACCGCCCGAGCGCGGTGTGCTTGCGGGGCGTGGAGTGGGGGTCGTACGGGTCGAACTCGACGACGTAGCCGAACCGGTGCACCTCGTTCGGCTCCCGGGCGACGTCGAAGCGCTTGTCGAACCGCTCCCACTTGCGCTCGGTCGCCCCGGCCCCGATCCCGTACCGCTTGTCGGTGGCGCGCGTGGCGTTGGCGAAGTACTGGTTGAAGTTCTCCTCGCCGTGCAGGGTCGTGCCCCAGGGGGTGACGCCGCCGGAGCAGTTGTTGAGCGTGCCGAGCACCTTGGTGCCGCTGGGGTCGGCGGAGGTCTTCACCAGATCGGACCCGGCGACGGGGCCGGTGAGCCGGAACTCGGTGGTGGCGGTGACCCGCCGGTTGAGCTGGTGGCGGGAGACGGCGGTGAGCTTGCCGCTCCTGCGGTCCTCCTCCACCACGACGGCCGACAGTCCGTGCGCGGCCCAGGCGATCTCGGCCTGCTCGCGGGTGGGGTTCGCGGGGTCGTACCCGCGGAACATCAGGATCTCGTCGGTGTACTCGTGGTTGGCCACCAGCAGCTGCCGGCCGCGCTCCCCGGGCAGCGGGAGCAGGGCGAGGAAGTCGCAGTTGTACCCGAACTGCCCGGCCTGCGCCTTGGCGCTCTGCCGCTCCGGGTCGAAGGCGGGGGCACCGCGCAGGATCGGCTCGCCCCACCGGATGACGACGTTCTGCCGGTAGCCCTCCGGCACGGTCACGGCGTCGGCGGTGTTGGGCGCGACGGGGGTGAACCGCAGGCCGCGGGCGCCCTTGTGTTTGTGCCGGGCGGCCTCGGAGGCGGCGCCCTCCGACGCGGCCGGTGCGGCGCTCGCCCCGGGCGCCTGGGCGACACCCACCGCGCCCGCGCCCGCGGCGGCCACGGTCACGACCGCCGCGGCCCGCATCATCGAGCGCCGGCTGAGCGCCCCGGCGATCACGTCACCGACGTAGGCGTTGGAGCTGGTGTTGGGCACCTCGTGGAAACAGGCGTCACCACACCGGAATCGGCAGGTCATGGCGGACCGGCCACCGGGGTGCGAACCGGACGGCGTTCCGATCAACGGCAGCAGCTTGCGCACTTTGCTCTCTCCTTGGATGCCCGTGGTGTCAGCGCGACCGTAGGGGCACATATGTGCGGTAGCCGGGCGCCCTGATGAACAACGAGTGAACCCGTGGCAGATGTACGGGTGTTGCCCCTGTTCAAGCCGCCGACACCCACCCGGACCGGATGCGCCCTTGACAGACCGGGCCGCCCACACCAGACCCTGCCCAAGATCACCCAGGAGGGCCGCTAACCTTACGTGTCCGTCCTGGCCAGGGATTGACGGGCTTCAACTCACGCGAAGGGTTGCGCGCACATGGGCATTCTCACTCGGTTGCGGAACGCGTTCGGACGGTCCCGCAAGTCACGGACCGCCGAGGCGGAGGGTGCGGCGCGCACGACAGCGGCCGAGCCGGAGACCACGACCGACTCGTCCCCCACCACGGACCCCGAACTCCCTTCCCCGTCCCCGGAGCCGGCCCCCACACGGACGGCGAGCGTCCCGGAACCCCGCGTGTCCCCGGGCACGGTGTCCCCCACGTCCCGGGACGAACACGACCTCGTCTCGGCGGCCTTCGACAACGTGACGGTCCCCCGGCCCACACGCTCGACGGAGTCGGAGCGGACGGAGCCCGACGAGCCTGCGGTTGCCGAGAGGCCGACGGAGGCGCCCGAAGCGAAGACGCCGGTTGAGAAGCCGGCGGCTCCGGACGAGACCAAGGCCGGGACCGAGGCCGAGGCCAAGGCCGAGGCCGAGGCCGACGCCGAGCGGAAGCCGGGAGCGGCAGCCGAAGCCCGGAAGGAACCCGAGGCGGCCCCGAAGCCGACGGACGAGCCGAAGGCCGAGGCCGAGGCCGAGGGCGAAGCCGAGGGCGAAGCCGAGGGCGGAGCCGAGGTTGCGGTGGAGGCCGAGGCCGAGGCCGGCACGAAGGCGGAGCCCGAGTCGGCAGCCGAGGCCCGGGAAGAACCCGAGGCGGCCCCGAAGGCGACGGACGAGCCGAAGGCCGAGGCCGAGGCCGAGGGCGAGGGCAAGGGCGAGGGCAAGGCCGAGGTTGCGGTGGAGGCCGAGGCCGGTGACAAGCCGGAAGCTGAAGCTGAGCGCGAGGACGAGGCTGAGGCGAAGACAGCGCCCGAGGCCGACGCGACGACCGAGTCCGCGGCCGCCGACGGCGACAAGGCCCCACAGGGGCCACCCGCACCCGCCGACGAGACCCGCACGGGTGGTGCGGGTGGGAACGACAAGGCCGAAGGCGAAGCCGAGGCCAAGGCGAAGAAGACCACCCAGGCCAAGACCACGCCCAAGACCGCAACCAAGGCTGCATCCAAGCCGGCGGCCAAGGCCACGACCAAGCCGGCGGCCAAGACCAAGTCCGACGCGTCGACAAGCCCCACGGCCGCCACCGGCGACAAGGCCGAAGGCGAAGCCGAGGCCAAGGCCGGCACCGGCACCGGCACCGGCACCGGCACGGACACCCGCACGGGAACCGGCCCCGCCCTGCCCCTCACCCGGCTGAAGTCGGACGCCCCCGGCCTCGCCACCGCGTACAAGGCCGCCGCGACCGCCCTGGACGACAACGACCTCACCGGCACCCGCGCCAAGGTCTACCTCGTCCTGGACCGCTCCGCGTCGATGCGCCCGTACTACAAGGACGGCTCCGCCCAGGCCCTCGCCGAGCAGACCCTCGCCCTCGCGGCCCACCTCGACCCCGAGGCCACCGTCCCCGTCGTCTTCTTCTCCACCGAACTCGACGGCACTGGCGAGATCACCCTCACCGAGCACGAGAACAAGATCGACGACCTGCACGCGGACCTCGGCCGCATGGGCCGCACCAGCTACCACGTCGCCGTCGAGGCCGTCCTCGCCCACCACGACAAGGCCGGGTCCGCCTCCCCCGCCCTGGTGATCTTCCAGACGGACGGCGCTCCCGACGCGAAGACCCCGGCCACCCAGGCCCTCACGGACGCCGCGAAGACGCACCCCGCCGTCCACTTCTCGTTCGTCGCCTTCGGCGACCCGGAGAACAAGGCCTTCGACTACCTCCGCAAGCTGAAGAGCCCCAACACGTCCCACTTCCTCGCCGGTGAGACCCCCCGCGAGCTCACGGACAAGGAACTCTACGAGGGCGTCCTGGCGAACTGGCGCCCCTGACCCTCCCGGCACCGGCCTGCGCCGCCCGCTTCCCACCCCGTGAAAGGGGAGGCGGGCGGCGTATCCGTGTCGGCTACGATTTCAAGGTTCCGTAGACGACCGAGACCACGAGATCGTCACCCCGCGTAGCGACTTGGGAGCAGCCCGCGATGGCTCGACACCTCATCACCAGCGCCCTTCCGTACATCAACGGGATCAAGCACCTGGGCAACATGGTGGGGTCCATGCTCCCGGCGGACGTGTACTCGCGCTATCTGCGCCAGCGGGGCCACGAGGTCCTCTACATCTGCGCGACGGACGAGCACGGCACCCCCGCTGAGCTGGCCGCCAAGGAGCAGGGCATCCCCGTGGACGAGTTCTGCGCCCAGGCCCACGACCAGCAGAAGGCGATCTACGACGGCTTCGACCTGGCCTTCGACTACTTCGGCCGCAGCTCCTCGCCGCAGAACCACGAGATCACGCAGGAGATCGCGCGCGAGCTCAAGGCCAACGGCTTCATCGAGGAGCGCTCGATCCGCCAGGTCTACTCGAACGCCGACAGCCGCTTCCTGCCGGACCGCTACATCATCGGCACCTGCCCGCACTGCGGTTACGACAAGGCCCGCGGCGACCAGTGCGAGAACTGCACCCGCGTCCTGGACCCGACGGACCTGATCGACGCCCGCTCGGCGATCAGCGGCAGCAGCGACCTGGAGGTCCGCGAAACCAAGCACCTGTTCCTGCTGCAGTCGGCGCTGGCCGGCGAGGTCGAGGCGTGGGTCGACGAGCGCGCCGACGAGTGGCCGGTGCTGGCCTCCTCCATCGCCCGCAAGTGGCTGACCGAGGGCCTGCACGACCGGGCGATCACCCGCGACCTGGACTGGGGCGTCCCGGTCCCCGCCGACACCTGGCCGGACCTCGCCGCCGAGGGCAAGGTGTTCTACGTCTGGTTCGACGCCCCGATCGAGTACATCGGTGCGACGAAGGAGTGGGCGGACCAGGACCCGGAGAACCGCGACTGGCGCTCCTGGTGGTGGGAGTCCGACGCGGACGTCCGCTACACCCAGTTCATGGGCAAGGACAACGTACCCTTCCACAGCGTGATGTTCCCGGCGACCCTCCTGGGCACCCGGGCGCCGTGGAAGAAGGTCGACGTCATCAAGGCCTTCAACTGGCTGAACTACTACGGCGGGAAGTTCTCGACCTCGCAGCGCCGGGGCGTGTTCACCCACGACGCCCTGGACATCCTGCCGGCCGACTACTGGCGCTACTTCATGATGGCGAACGCCCCCGAGTCGGACGACTCGTCCTTCACCTGGGAGCACTTCACGGCCACGGTGAACAAGGACCTCGCCGACACCCTGGGGAACTTCGTCAACCGCGTCCTGTCCTTCTCCCGCAAGCGCTTCGGCGACGACGTCCCGGCCGGTGCCGCACCGGGCGAGGCGGAGGCGAAGCTGGGCGAGGAGATCGCCCGGCTGCTCGCGGAGTACGAGTCGCAGATGGAGGCCATCCAGTTCCGCAAGGCGGCGGCAGCACTGCGCGCCCTGTGGTCGGCGGGCAACTCCTACCTGGAGGAGAAGGCCCCCTGGCTGGAGATCAAGACCAACCCGGAGGGCGCGGCGCTCACCCTCCGTACGGCGATGAACCTCATCCACCTCTACGCGGTGGTCTCCGAGCCGTTCATCCCGACGTCGGCGAAGCGGATGCGCGAGGCGTTCTCCCTGGAGAACGACACGGCGCGCTGGGTCACCTCCGAGGAGGCGAAGTCGCTGGACTCCGTCCCCGCGGGCACCCCGTTCACCATCCCGCCCGTCCTGTTCGCCAAGCTCACGGAGGACGACCTGGAGTCCTACAAGGAGCGCTTCGGCGGCGAGCCGGCGTAATCACGGGCGTAACCCGCGACGCCTCCGCCAACGCGCTCTGCCCCCGGTTCTCACCGGGGGCAGAGCGCGAACGTTTTGCTCACCCCCGAACGGGTGAACGTCTTCCATCCGCCGGAAATGCGGCTGTCTGCTCGGTTACATGGCCCGCATGGTCTCCTCAGCCCATGAAGACAATCACCGGATCTTCCAGGAGCGGCCAGACATCCTTTCCTTATCTCTCTCGGTGCGGGCATCGCGTTTCCCGAGAAGGCGGCCGTCTGCGCGATCGGCTCCGACGTGGACGAGGCCGGACCCCTGCCACTTCTTTCCGCTTCTCGACTCGGCGTTGGGACACCAACCGCTGGCTGGACCGGACGCCCCACGTGGCGAGCGTCGACGACTTCTTCGCCAAGATGCGGGGTCCACCGCGGACCGGACCGCAGCCTGACCACGGAGCGATCATGATCGACGATCTGGACGCCACACCAGCACTTCATGACTTGCTGCGGTTCACCCTGACATGCATGAGCTTGGGCATTCCGCCGGAGAAGGTGGTCGGCGATTTCCGTTCCGAGCTGGAGATGCTGAGGCAACAAGGCTCCCTCTCCCTCGGGGACATGGCCCGCATCCGGGCCAGGATGGACAAGCGGCCCGATGACGAGCACGAGGACGAGGAATGGGTCCGGGGGTACACCGCCGGATACACGGCGGCGTGGGCCGGAGCGGTGCTGCGGCTCCTGAACCTGCGGGACATCGCGGTCTCCAAGGAGGTCTTCCGGCCCCTGCACGTGTGTCCGGACCCGGACATTCTCACTCGCTGCTTCGACCGCGCCGTCACGATGGACACATCGGAGGAACTGATCACCGCAGAGCCCGACCACGCCCGGCCCGCCGGCTCCTGAGCTGCTGCGGACCACTACCACTGCGGCCCGGGGCCGGTGGCAGAGGATCCGCTCAATCGGGTGCGCAGGGGTGCGTTCGACCGAGACAATCATGGCACCACACGTGAGGGAGACACCGATGGCACTGTTCGGCAACGCGCACACCGTGAACCCGTCCTCGGCCCAGCAGGACTACGCCCGTCTCCTCGGGCACGGCGAGCAGGTGCACGCGGCGTTCCTGCTGATCCGCGACACGATCCTGTTCACCGACCGCCGCCTGATCCTCGTCGACAAGCAGGGCATCACCGGCAAGAAGGTGGAGTACCACTCCGTGCCCTACCGCAGCATCACCCACTTCTCGGTGGAGACGGCGGGCACCTTCGACCTCGACGCCGAACTGAAGATCTGGATCTCCGGCACCCCGACCCCCATCGAGAAGACTTTCACCAAGGGCGTCGACATCTACGAAGTCCAGGCGATTCTTACCCAGTTCGTGGCGAGGTAGCCCTTCACATCACGGGAACGTTTTTGCTGTTTCCGAAAGGGTGAACGCATGCCGGACGGCCCGCCTCACCGCGAGAGGCGGGCCTACTTTGCCCACATGGTCACCTCAACCCATGAGACCTCGCACCGGATCTTCCAGGACCATCCGGAGGTTCTCTTCCCCGTCTTCGAGGCGCTGGGACTCCCGCCGCCCGCCAAGGCGACGATCGAGGCGCTGACACCCGACGCCACGGAGATCAAGCCTCTGGAACGCCGGGTGGACACGGTGCTGAGAGTGGAGCCGTCGGACGGCGACGGGTTCCTCATCGCCATCGAGGCCCAGACCGGCAAGGTCCGCGGCAAGGGCCTCAGCTGGTCGTACTACGTGGCCTACCTGCATGCGAAGTTCGGCCTGCCGGTGCTGCTGGTCGCGGTGTGCAGGAACCGGCCGACGGCGGCCTGGGCGGCCGGGCCCTTCGAGTGCCGCGTCGGTACGTGGACGTCCCAGGCCACACGGCCCTTCGTCCTCGGCCCGGACAACGTACCTGAGATCACCGACGAGTCCCTCGTCGCCAGAGCACCGGCGATGGCCACCTTCTCGGCCATCGTGCACAGCGAAAGCGAGAACGCCCCCGCCATACTGGACATGCTGGCCCGCGGAATGCGGTCGTTCGACAAGGCCACAGCGAAGTACTGGTGCGAATGGCTTGAAGTAGGACTGGAGAACACTCCGGTCCAGGAGACGTGGAGAGAGCTGGAGAAGATGGTCGCCACTTACTTCCCGGGCAGGGGAACCCTCTTCGAGCAGACCTACCTCGAAGGCAAAGCCGAGGGCACGGTTGTGTCCCTCCTCCGCGTGCTCGAGAAGCGCGGAGTTCCGCTCTCCCCCGACGACCGGGAACGCATCACCACCTGCACCGACCTCGACACCCTCACCCGATGGTTCGACCGCGCGCTGACCGCCACCTCGGCAGCCCTCCTCTTCGCCGAGGGCTGAGCGCGAGGGTCTGGACGCCGCAGCGGCCCGGGACCGTTTCCGGTTCCGGGCCGCTGTGCTGCTCGGCGTTGTGAAGCCGCTCCGCGTACTACTTCGGCTGCGGCTTGCGCACCGTCAGGTGCAGTTCCTTCAGCCGGGCCTCCTCCAGCTCCGTCGGCGCGCCCATCATCAGGTCCTGAGCGTTGCCGTTGAGCGGGAAGGCGATGGTCTCGCGGATGTTGGGCTCGTCGGCGAGGAGCATCACGATGCGGTCGACGCCCGGGGCGATGCCGCCGTGCGGCGGGGCGCCGAAGCGGAAGGCGCGCAGCATGCCGGCGAACTTCTCCTCGACGGTCTCCCGGTCGTAGCCGGCGATCTCGAACGCCTTGAGCATGATCTCCGGCTCGTGGTTCCGGATCGCGCCGGAGGACAGCTCGACGCCGTTGCAGACGATGTCGTACTGCCAGCCCAGGATGTCCAGCGGATCCTGGGTCTCCAGGGCCTCCAGACCGCCCTGCGGCATGGAGAACGGGTTGTGCGAGAAGTCGATCGCGCCGGTCTCCTCGTCCTTCTCGTACATCGGGAAGTCGACGATCCAGCAGAACCGGAAGACACCCTCCTCGAAGTGCCCGGCGCGCTTGGCGGCCTCGACCCGGACCGCGCCCATGATCTTGGAGACCTCGTCGAACTCGCCCGCGCCGAAGAACACGGCGTGACCGGCGGCCAGCGAGAGCCGCTTGGTGAGTTCCGCGACGTTGTCCTCCGTCAGGAACTTCGCGATCGGGCCGGACAGCGAGCCGTCCTCGCCCACCCGGACCCAGGCCAGGCCCTTGGCGCCCTGCGAGACGGCGAAGTCACCGAGCTGGTCGAAGAACTTGCGGGGCTGCGCGGAGACGTCCGGCACCGGCAGGGCACGGACGTGCTTGCCGGCGAAGGCCTTGAACTCCGAGCCCTCGAAGATGTCGGTGATGTCGACGAGTTCGAGCTGGGCACGCAGGTCGGGCTTGTCGGAGCCGTACTTCAGCATCGCCTCGCGGAAGGGGATCCGCGGGAACGGCGAGGTGACGTGACGGCCGCCGCCGAACTCCTCGAACAGCTCGGTCATCAGCTTCTCGACGGGCTGGAAGACGTCCTCCTGCTCGACGAAGCTCATCTCGATGTCGAGCTGGTAGAACTCGCCCGGCGAGCGGTCGGCACGGGCGTCCTCGTCGCGGAAGCAGGGCGCGATCTGGAAGTAGCGGTCGAACCCGGAGATCATCAGCAGCTGCTTGAACTGCTGGGGCGCCTGGGGAAGGGCGTAGAACTTGCCCGGGTGCAGGCGGGAGGGGACGACGAAGTCGCGGGCGCCCTCGGGGGAGGTCGCGGACAGGATCGGCGTCGCCATCTCGTTGAAGCCGAGGGCCGTCATCTTGTGCCGGATGGCCGAGATGACCGCGGTGCGCAGCATGATGTTGCGGTGCATGCGCTCGCGGCGCAGGTCGAGGAAGCGGTACTCCAGGCGCCGCTCCTCGTTGACGCCGTCCTCGGTGTTGATCGTGAACGGCAGCGGGGCCGCCGCGCCGAGCAGCTCGACCTCGCCGACCTCGACCTCGACCTCGCCGGTCGGCAGGTCGGGGTTGATGTTCTCCGCACCGCGGGAGACGACCTTGCCGTCCACACGGACGGTCGACTCCTTGGAGAGCTTGTCGAGGGCCTCGTAGGCGGGGGTGCCGGGACGGGCCACGAGCTGCGTGATGCCGTAGTGATCGCGCAGATCGATGAAGAGGATGCCGCCCAGGTCGCGCCGATTGTGCAGCCAGCCACTCAGCCGGACGTCGGTGCCGACGTCAGAGGAGCGGAGCTCGCCGCAGGTGTGGGACCTGTACCGATGCATCGTCGTTCATCCAGTCTTCGCTGATCGGGGTCTGTGTTTCACGTGAAACTGGGACCCAGCGTACCGGGCAGGTGAAGATCGGCTCTCCCCAGTTGTTCCCCGCGCACGGGTCCGCCTTCGGTGGCAGTGTTCGAGCGCCTCTTCTTAAAGTGGGGCAATGCGCACTGGCGAGCCCCTGCCCGCCGTGGGGGAGGCACTGGCCGCCCTCGCGACCGGCCTGTGGCACTGGGACACCGCCACCGGGCTGGTCACGGTCGACGCCGAGGCGGCACGGCTGCTCGGGCTGCCCGCCGAGCAGGTCACGCTCACCGAGGCCCAGGCCCGGGCGCGGCTGCACCCGGTCGACTGGAACGAGATCACCGGTGTGGTCCAGCTGGCCGTGGCCGAGGCCACCCTGGCCGAGGTCCGCATCCGGATCATGGACGAGCAGGGGCGGGTGATCCGGGTCGTCCGCAGCCGTTCCAAGCCCACCTTCGACCGGGCCCGCAAGGCGTATCTGCTGATCGGCACCCTTCAGGAGGTCACCGAGCCGACGCCGGGCACCCCGGCCGGGCGCAGCGCGGTCACCGGCGACTGGCGGCGCTCGCGGGAGGCGTTCCTGCTGGACGCCGGCCGGGCGCTGGCCGAGGCACGCTCGACCCAGGAGGTCCTGCGGGTCACGGCCAATCTGTCGATGCCGGGCTTCTCACCGGACGGACTGGCGGTGTTCGGAGTGGAGGGGGACCGGCTGACGGTCATCGGCCACCACGGGCAGCAGCGGGGCACCGAGAACCCCTTCTCGGACATGCCGCTGGACACGGACTACCCGGCCGCCGAGGTGGTGCGCACGGGACGGGCCGTGTACCTGTCGTCGGCCCAGGAGTACAAGGCCCGCTATCCGCTGACGTGGCCGCTCGCCGAGCGGTTCGGGCGACGCTCCTGGGCGTTCCTGCCGCTGACCGTGGCCGGCCGCACGATGGGCGCGTGGATGGCGGCGTTCGCCTACCCGGTGGCCTTCACACCGGACGAGCGGTCCGTGCTGGCGACCGTGGCGCGGATGCTGGCGCAGGCGCTGACCCGGGCGGGGCTGGCGGAGAGCGAGCGCGCCCTGACCGACGGGCTGCAGCGCACGATGCTGCCGAGGCTCGGCCCCCAGCGCATCCCGGGCATGAGCGTCGCCGCCCGGTACGTGCCCACCGGCGGCGGTCTCCAGGTCGGCGGTGACTGGTACGACGTGATCCCGCTGCCCAGCGGACGCTTCGCCCTGGTCATCGGGGACGTCCAGGGCCATGACGTGCGGGCGGCGGGTCTGATGGGACAGCTGCGCATCGCCCTGCGCGCCTACGCCTCGGAGGGGCACCGCCCCGACGCCGTGCTGTCCCGGGCCTCCCGCTTCCTGCACGGCGTCAGCGACGAGGACCCCTACGACCCGCGGTTCGCGACCTGTGTGTACGTCGAGGTCGATCCGTCGTCGGGGGTGCTGGACATCGCCCGGGCGGGGCATCCGGACCCGGCAATCCGGATGGCCGACGGCACGGTGCTGACCCGGCCGACCTCGGGCGGCCTGCCGCTGGGCATCGATCCGGACGCCGACTACCCGACGACCCGGCTGGTGCTGGAGCCCGGCGAGACGATGCTGATCTGCACGGACGGCCTGATCGAGACGGGCGGTCACGACCTGGACACCGGCTGGCGGCGGCTGCGGGCGATCCTGGAGGAGCACCGGGGGGATCTGGAGGAGCTCGCCGACACGCTGGTGCAGGCCGTGCACGGGCCGTCGTCGCACCACACCACCGGCCCGCTGGCCGACCGCCGCGAAGACGACATCGCCATGCTGCTGCTGAGCCGGGAGGGCGGGGGCTGCGGCTGCGGGGACACCCGAACCGCGACGCCGCCGGTCCGCCGATCGGTGCTGACGGTGGCGCAGGCGGAGCCGGAACGGGTCGCGGTCGCCCGGCAGCAGCTGCGGGAGCTGCTGCACGACTGGTCCTCGCCGGACCAGGTGGACTCGGCGGTACTGCTGCTGTCGGAGCTGCTGACGAACGTCCTGGTGCACACCGACTCCGACGCACTGCTGGTCGTCGAGCTGACCGGCGCCGTCGGGGAGCGGCGGTTGCGCGTCGAGGTCACGGACGCCGGCGACGATCTGCCGCACAAGCGCAGGCCGGGCGAACTGGCGTCCTCCGGCCGCGGCCTGGTCCTGATCGAACTGCTCGCGCACGGCTGGGGGGTGGAGCCGCGGGGCGAGGGAAAGAGCATCTGGTTCGAGCTCTACGAGTCGGTGAACGGCTCGGACGGCGGCTCCTGGACGCCCTGACGGCCCCCGGCGTCAACCCGGCGCCAGTGCACCCTTTCGTGTGACCGCCGGGTGAGTGACGACGACGCCCTTCACACCCCCTGCACGATGCGTGCCCTGGCCGATTCCGACCGCAGGCAAGGAAGTCGCATGGGCAAGTCCGCATCCCGGGAGGACCGGGGCAAGAGGTCCTCCTTCTCGATGTCGTACGAGGGCGGGCGGCGCGACCCCTCCACCCACGTCGAGCTCGGACGTCTGTCGTACAAGGGCCCGGCCACCGCCGTGGTGGCCCTGGCCGTGGTGGCCGCCGGCGGCGTGGTCGGGTACCAGCTGCTCGCCGGTCAGGACGGGTCCGGTGGCACCGGGACCGGGCCGGGCACGAGCGTGTCGTCCGGCGCCGACGCGGCGAAGGACGCCGGCGGGGCGGATTCGAACGGCACGGGCACGAGCCCGCAGGCCGCGGCCCCGGGCGCCACGTCGGCGCCGCCCGCCGAGAGCGGGCCCGGCCGCGCCACCCCGGCGGCCGACGGCGGAGCGGGCGCGGCGGTGGTGCGGGAGCACCGCAAGGTGGTGCTGCGGTCCTCGTCCACCGTGGACCTGGACTTCACCGACGCCGTCTCCGACATCACCTTCACCATGCCGACCGGCGGCAACGGCTGGACGCTCGCCGGCGCCGCCGGCGACCTCGCCACCGTCGACGGCCCGGCGACCGCCGAGAGCTGCGCGGCGGCCACCGACTTCGGCTTCACCATCGACCGGAAGAACATCGCCAAGGGCCTCACCGCGTGCGTGCTCACGGACGAGAACCGGGTGGCGGCCATCACCGTCCTGGGCTGGCAGAAGGACGACAACGGCCTGTCGTCGGTCACCATGGACGTCACCCTCTGGGAGAAGTCCGAGGCGCAGTGACGTCCGTCAGTCCTGCGGGCCGCTCGCGGTCATTCCGTGCACCGCCGGGACCGTGCCCAGCCGGCCCTTCTGGAAGTCCTCGAAGGCCTGCATGAGCTCGTCCTTGGTGTTCATCACGAACGGGCCGTAATGGGCCATCGGCTCACGGATGGGCTGCCCGCCGAGCAGGACGACCTCGAGGTCCGGGGTGTGGGAGTCCTGCTGCTCGTCCGCGCGCACGGTCAGCGAGGAGCCCGCACCGAAGACGGCGGTCTGGCCGGTGTGGACCGGACGGCGGTCCGTGCCGACGCTGCCGCGCCCGGCCAGGACGTACGCGAGGCCGTTGAAGTCCTCGCGCCACGGCAGGGTCAGCTCCGCGCCCGCCGCCACCGTCGCGTGGATCATCGTGATCGGCGTGTGCGTGATGCCGGGGCCCTGGTGGCCGTCCAGCTCACCGGCGATGACGCGCAGCAGCGCGCCGCCGTCGGGGGTGGTCAGCAGCTGGACCGAGCCGCCGCGGATGTCCTGGTAGCGCGGGGCCATCATCTTGTCCTTGGCCGGGAGGTTCACCCACAGCTGCAGGCCGTGGAAGAGCCCGCCGGACGTCACCAGGTGCTCCGGTGGTGCCTCGATGTGCAGCAGCCCCGAGCCGGCGGTCATCCACTGGGTGTCCCCGTTGGTGATCGTGCCGCCGCCTCCGTTGGAGTCCTGGTGGTCGAAGATGCCGTCGATGATGTAGGTGACGGTCTCGAAGCCGCGGTGCGGGTGCCAGGGGGTGCCCTTGAGTTCTCTCACTTAGGGGCGTATGGTCGCCCCCATGACACTAGGAGTCGTGACCGGCGTGGACACGTACGCAGCGGCGTATGACCGGCAGTCGGCGGAGCGCGAGAACCGAAGCGCTGCAAGCCCAGCCACTCAGCGTAGCGCCAACGAAGAGAAGGCGGCCGACCTTCGGCACGAAGTCGAGCGCGAAGGCGGCAAGTTCAGGTTCGTCGGGCACTTCAGCGAAGCACCCGGCACGTCAGCCTTCGGCACCGCTGAGCGCCCGGAGTTTGAGCGGCTTCTGAACGAATGCCGTTGCGGGCGAATCAACGCGCTGATCGTGTATGACGTTTCACGCTTCTCCCGACTCGACGTCATGGACGCAATCCCTATCGTTACGGAATTGCTGAACCTGGGCGTTACCATCATTTCCGTTATGGAAGGCACCTTCCGTAAGGGCAACGTGATGGATCTGATCCACCTGATTATGCGGCTGGATCAGGCGCACAAGGAATCGTCGACGAAGTCGGCCAAGATTCTCGACACGAAGAACCTCGCCCGGGAATTGGGCGGATACGTCGGCGGGAAGGCGCCTTACGGCTTCAAGCTTGTTCCGACGCCCGTTGAGATCACGCGCAATGGCAAGACGTCCATTGTCGTCGTTCAGAAGCTTGCGCACGCCGACGCGGAACTCTCCGGCCCCTTCGACACTGAGCCGGAAGTGATTCGCTGGTGGTGGAAAGAGATTAAGACGCACAAGCACCTTCCATTTAAGCCGGGCAGTAATGCCGACATGCACCCGGGCAGCATCACGGGACTGTGCAAGCGCATGGAGGCAATGAGCGTGCCGACCCGGGGCGAGACAATCGGCAAACGCACTGCCGGTAGCGCATGGGACCCGGCAACCGTGAAGCGCATTCTTATGGACCCGCGCATTGCCGGGTACGCCGCCGAAGTCGTGTATAAGCGCAAAGCCGACGGCACCCGCACAAGCAAAATCGAGGGTTACCGAATTCAGCGCGACCCGATCACGCTCCGGCCGGTCGCACTCGACTGTGGCCCGATCATCCCGCCCGCCGAATGGCACGAACTTCAGGCATGGCTAGAAGGCAGAGGGCGCGGCAAGGGGCTTTCCCGGGGTCAGGCCATCCTGAGCGCCATGGACAAGCTCTTTTGCGAGTGCGGCGCCGTCATGACGTCGAAGAAGGGCGAAAACCCAGTCAAGGACTCTTACCGCTGCCGTCGGCGGAAGGCGCTACCCAAGGGCGCCCCAGGATGGCACCCGGGCGAGTGCAACGTGTCTCAGGCGGCACTGGACAAGTTCGTTGCTGAGCGCATTTTCAACCGGATTCGGCACGCCGAAGGCGACGAAGAGATCATGGCCATGCTGTGGGAGGCAGCGCGCCGGTTCGGGAAGCTCACAGAATCGCCCGAGAAGGCCGGAGAACGCGCGTCCCTAGTCGCGGAGCGGGCAGACGCCCTTCAGGCGCTTGAAGAGCTGTACGAAGACCGTGCAGAGGGTGCGTACGACGGACCCGTTGGCCGGAAGCACTTCAGGAAGCAGCAAGCCCAACTTCAGCTCAGGCTTCAGGGCGCGGAAGAGCGGTTGGCCGAACTGGCGGCAGCGGACGCGCCACGGCTTCCCATTGAGGAGTGGTTCCCCGAAGATCCGAGCGCCGACCCAACCGGCCCGGAGTCCTGGTGGGGGAAGGCGGACGTGGACGACAAGCGGGCGTTCGTGGCGCTCTTCGTCGACAAGATCACGGTCAGCAAGGCATGGGCAGGCAAGGGCAAGTCGACCCCCATTGAAGAGCGAGCCACAATCGAGTTTGCGCGGCCTCAGACGGACGACGACGACCAGGACGACGACGGCGACGAGTAAGGCGCTCAGCGGAGCGCACAGGGCCCTTAGAAGGGCAGCGGGAAGGGCCGGACTCCCCCAGGGTCCGGCCTCCCTTTTCGGCTACGGATGTTTAGTTAGCCTAACTACATGTTCCTTCGTCACCACAGCGCGCAGGCGCAGGCCGTCTGACCTGCCAGTTGTGATGATGAGACGCTGTGACTCGTTTTCTGGAATCACATAAGACTTCTCTATAGGCAATCCAGGATCGCCGTCCCATCATCACAACGTCACGCCCGGCCCGCCTGCGCTGAACCCGCCCACCAGGTCACCGACTCCCTTCATATAGGTAGAGGGAAACGCGCACCGCGCATCTAGTAGCGGAACGCATACGGCGGACTGAGTGCGCCCCTCTGTTGCCGGTAGCTCCTCCGCCTCTCCCGGAGTTGAGCACCGGCGTTGCCTCCTTGGTCTAGCGGCCTAGGACGTCGCCTTGTCATGGCGAAGGACACCGGTTCAAATCCGGTAGGGGGCGCAGGGTGCAGACAATAGGGCCGTGACTGGCGCGACGATATGCACCCGGAGTGAAACCGGCCCTCACTGCCCGACTAGTCATCGGGTAAGCGGGAAGCGAGTAGCTCCGAATGCCTCCCTAGCTCAGTCTGGTTAGAGCACCTGTTTCGTAATCAGGGGGTCGGCGGTTCGAATCCGTCGGGGGGCTCGTGGTGCGTACGGCGGGGTTGCCCGTGACGGCGCACCTTCCATGACTAGTAGCTCAGAGGGCAGAGCGTCCGGCTGTACCCGGAAGGTCGCAGGTTCGAATCCTGCCTAGCCAGCAATGCTCAGCCTACTCACGTGAGCAGGCTGGGCCGCGCATGTCCACATCCAATCGGCAAGGGGGTATGCCCTATGCGTACCCGCTGCCTGGACTGTAGGGAGTGGGCTACCCACGCGGGCCGATGCGCTCAGCACCACGCCGACTACACGGCACGGCGCAGCATCAAGAGCCATGCGAAGCGGCGTGCTGCTATCGCTCGTGGCAACAACGCTGCGGCGAAGCTGAGGCGCGCTGTCCGTGCTGCGGTTAAGCGTGGCGAGTACGTGAGCTGTGCGCGTTGTCCTGGTCAGTTCCTCGCGAGTGGCGTGGACATTGACCACATCATCCCCCTTGCCAAGGGTGGCGAAGACGTGGCCAGCAATGTTCAGGTGCTCTGCAAGGCTTGCCATAAGGCCAAGACGCGTGAGGACTTCGCCCGTACCTCTCCCCCGTTCTGATCGGGGTAGGGGGATGCGGCTCCGAAGTTCCCAGCCGTACGTCTCAGCGATCCCGGCCCCAGCTCGGAAAACGCACGCTAGGTGTGACGCCGGACCCCGGCCCCCCAGCGACCTGAACCCTTGCTAATACTGGCCTAGCGCCACTTCGGCACGCTGAGAATGGGTCAGTTAACGACCCGTTAAGGGGGTGCTAAGTGAGTCGAGCGAAGGCCCCGGACATGCGTACCGGGAACGCCAACACTGCCGCCGTCGCTGAGCCTGCCCCCGTCGTGTACGAGGGTCGAGCGCCCAGGGTGCCCAGTCACTTGAAGGACACGGGCAAGGACGTATGGCGAAACGTGTGGTCGGCGGGCATGGGTGCGTACTCCCCCGACACGGACCGGAACGTAATTCTCCGGTACTGCGAACTTCACGACCGGCGTGCGGATCTCCTCGCGCTGATCGAAGCCGACGGCTACATGTCGGAGGGGTACAACGGTCAGCCGGTCGCGCATCCGATGCTTCGCTTCGTCGAGTCGACGGAGAAGGAACTTCGGAGCATCGAAACGGCCATTGGCTTCACGCCGGAAGCGCGCTTGAGGCTGGGTCTCGTGGCCGCTGAGGCTCGGAAGGTGGCCGCCGGTCCAGAGGACTTCTAGGGAATGCCCCGGGTTTCCCCGGGGCTCGCCCTTACCTCTTCTCAGTATTCGAGCGTGGCGCCCTTGTACCGGGCGGCAATCTCCTTCCACATCTGGCGGGTTGCCGCTCCGTCGTGCCGCTGAACCTTCGACTCGTGCCGCAGGAACAGGGTCGGGTGCTGCCCCTTGATGAAGTACTCGCCGTCGTACTTGAAGCCGTCGCCGTCGGCAAGCTCACCCCACGTGGTGTTGAGCCGCTCCGCCCGCATCTTTTGGTACGCCTGAGCGGCGCGGTAACCCTCGTTCGTCAGTGCCCGCCCGGAGCCCTTGCACTTGAAGCAACGGCCCTGGTCGTTGAACTTCCAGCCGCCTTCCGTCCGGGTCCCGGCTCCGCCGCACCGGTCACAGTTCTCGCGCTCGAAGGCAATGCGCTTCGGCTCACGCGAGACGTGGAAGGCTACCCAGCACTTCGCGGCGGCTTCGGCCATGCGCCGGGTCAGGTACTTACCGGTGATGTGAACAACCGGGGCGCCGTCCCGAACCACCGTGAAGAACTTTCCCTTGACCTTCGCCGTCTGCATGTCCATCGTTTCCGCCCCTGTCGTCGTCGTGCCGTTGGCACGATCCTAACACAGGTGCCTACTCACGTGAGTAGTCTCAGCGAAGATTTTTCCGGGGGGTGCCGTGGCGAAGCGACTGCCCGCCGAAGGCATCGACCCGGTTATTGCCCGGCATATTCCCGCTGACGCTCCGTTCCCTTCTGAGGGCTACCGTGTTGCGAAGTGGATCGAAGAGTTCTGCTTTCTGACGGGGTCATTCGCCGGTCAGCCTTTCCGGCTTCTCCCGTGGCAGCGGGAACTTCTCATTGACGCGTATGAGCTGACGCAAGACACGTTCGGCCGTTGGCGCCGGAAGCATCGCACGGTGGTCGTGTGCGTGGCGCGTAAGAACGGCAAGAGCACCATTGCGGCAGCCATCATGCTGTATCACCTGATTGCCGACCGGGGCGACGCACAGCGGCAGATCATCGCTGCGGCCAACGACCGGAATCAAGCCCGCATGGTGTTCGACGCTGCGAAGCAAATGGTGAACGCTTCCCCCAAGCTGTCCGCCGTTTGCAACGTCCAGCGTGACGTAATCCGGTACAAGGACAACACCTACCGGGTTGTGTCGGCCGACGCCGGGCGGCAGCAAGGTTTGAACCCGTGCGCCGTGTCGCTCGACGAGTACGCGTTCAGCAAGAACCCGGACCTGTTCGACGCGCTGACGCTGGGTTCCGCCGCACGTAACCAACCGTTCTTCCTGATCATTTCGACGGCCGGTCCCGATCCTGACGGCCCGTTCGCGCAACTCTGCGAGCAGGGTGAGCGCGTCAACTCCGGCGAAGCGGATGACCCAACGCTGTTCTATCGGTCCTGGGGACCGAAGATGGGCGAGACGGTTGACCACCTTGACCCGGAAGTGTGGCGGGCATGCAACCCGTCGTACGACATTCTGAATCCGGACGACTTCAAGGCAGCGGCGCAACGGAGCACGGAAGCTAGCTTCCGCATTTACCGGCTAAGTCAGTTCGTGCGTGGCGCGTCCACGTGGTTGCCGCATGGCTTGTGGGATTCACTCGCCACTGAGGGCGATCCGCTGGAGCCGGGTGACGAAGTCGTTCTTGGCTTCGATGGCTCGTGGAAGGGCGACAGTACGGCGCTCGTGGCTTGCCGCATCCGAGACCTTCGCGTCTTCGTGGTCGGCCACTGGGAAGCCCCGGCGGACGATATCCATTGGCGCGTGCCCATGGCCGACGTTCGCGAAGCGCTCCATACCGCGCTGGACGTGTACCGGGTGCGGAACCTTGTTGCCGACCCTTACCGGTGGGAAGAGACGCTGGACAACTTGGAGGCTGACGGCTTCCCCGTTGAGGCTTTTCCGACCAACTCCCTGAAGCGCATGGTGCCCGCAACGCAGGCCGTCTATGACGCTGCGCGCGATGGGCGCATGTCGCATGACGGCAATCCGGCACTCGCCCGGCACGTCGGTAACGCGGTGCTGAAGGAAGACAAGAACGGTGCGCGCATCACGAAGGAACACGCATCGTCGCGTCGGAAGATTGACCTTGCCGTCGCGATGATCCTTGCCGTCTGGGGCGCTGTGATGTGGCGCGAAGACAACGGCGCGCACGTGGATACGGCGATTGTCGCCACGTGGGAAGACGCCGACGGCCGCGTATTCAATGCCGGTATGCCCGGCACGGAAGACCTTCTGAACGACTTCTAGCCCAGCCTACTCACGTGAGTAGGCTGCACGACCCGAAGGGGGCACGGTGGGTTTTTGGTCTGCACTCCTCGGGCGGGGCTCGTCCCCTGCACTGGAAGCCGCGCGTGCGTGGGAACCATACGACCCGGCCGTCTATACGATGGGCGCTACTGCGGCGTCTGGTGAGCGGGTCACGCCCCGGGATGCGCTTCAGGTGTCGGCCGTGTTCGCGTCGGTCCGGCTCCTTTCCGAGACTATCGCCACGCTTCCGCTGACGACGTACAGCAAGCGGGGCGGATCGCGCCGGGAGATTGATTCGCCGGATTGGCTGGAGTACCCGAACGCTGAGCCGGGCGGCATGGGGCGCATCGACATTCTGTCTCAGCTTGTGCTGTCCCTGCTTCTTCAAGGTAATGCCTTCCTTGCGATTCGCTGGGTAGGGCCGAACATTGTCGGCCTGGACGTGCTTGACCCGACGAAGATCAACGTTCACATGGTCATGGTGGACGGCCTGCGCCGGAAGGTCTTCGAAGCGTTCGACGTGGACGACGACGGCAACGAAGTGCTGTTGGGTTGGTTCACGCCGAGAGACGTCCTGCACGTCCCGGGCATGATGCTTCCCGGTGACTTCGTTGGGTGTTCCCCGATCACGTATGCGCGTGAGGCCATCGGTCTTTCCCTCGCTGCGCAGAAGTACGGGGCGACGTTCTACCGGAACGGCGGCATGCCCGGCGCTGTGGTGGAAGTGCCCGGCGCCATGTCGGAAGAAGGGCTTGCCCGCGCTCGTGAAGCGTGGCGACTCGCTAACTCTGGCGTGGACAACGCGCATCGGGTCGCGCTTCTTACTGAGGGCGCGAAGTTCTCGAAGGTCGCTATCTCCCCGGACGAAGCGCAGTTCCTTGGTACGCGGCAATTTCAGGTTCCGGAAATCGCGAGAATTTTTGGCGTCCCTCCGCACCTGATTGCCGACGCAACGAATTCGACGTCTTGGGGTTCGGGCCTTGCTGAGCAGAACATTGCCTTCAGCATGTTCAGCCTTCGGCCGTGGCTTGAGCGAATCGAGTCTGGGTTCAACCGGCTTCTCTTCGCGGAGACGGCCGACCGGCACAAGTTCGTGAAGTTCAACCTTGACGGTATTCAGCGGGGCGCCCCGAAGGACCGTATGGAGCTTTACAGCTTGGGGCTTCAGAACGGCATCTATTCCATTGACGAAGTGCGCGCGGCTGAGGACATGCCGCCGCTTCCTGGCGGGCTGGGCGAGAAGTACCGCGTCCCGCTGAATCTGGGCGAAGTCGGCGCTGAGCCGAAGGAAGAAGTCCCGCCCACTCCCCCGGCTTCTGCAATGCCGGACCCGGCCACGGAGCCGGATGAAGAAGGGTCAACTGAAGATGACGGAGACGCGTGAACTTCGCGTAGCCGTCGGAGCACTTGAAGAGCGCGCGTCGGATGACGGGCGCATTTCTATGCGCGGGTACGCCTACCGGTTCAACGAACTGAGTCAGGATCTCGGCGGCTTCCGGGAACGAATTGTCCCCGGGGCGGGTGCTCCGTCGCTGCGGCAGAACGACGTGTACGCCACGTTCAATCACGATTCGTCCGCACTGCTTGGGCGTACGTCGTCCGGCACGCTGCGGGTTGGTGAAGACCGCGAAGGCGGATGGTACGAAATCGACCTTCCGAATACTTCGGTGGGTCGTGACGTTGCTGAGCTTCTGAAGCGCGGGGACCTTAAGGGCTCGTCCTTCACATTCCGCGTACTGGACGGCGGACAGCGGCGGGCGGACGACGACGACCCGGAAACCGGCCTTCCCATTCGGGAGATCACGGCCATGGACGTTCGGGAGTTGGGGCCGGTCACGAATCCGGCGTACCTGACCACGCAGGCTTCGCTTCGCTCCATTGAGCAGGCGCTAGCCATTGGGGAGTTCGCGCCCCCGAAGTCCGAAGAGCGCGATTCCCAGTCGGCAGGCGCAACGCCCCCGACTTCTCACCCTGACGCGCGTGCCCTTATCCGCGCGCTGAACAAGTAAGGAGTCCACATGGACGCCACTACCCTTAGCGCGAACTTTGAGGCGCGCGAGCGTGCGACCGCTGAGCTTCGCACCCTTACCGAGGAGTTCGCCGGTAGGGAGATGACGGCTGAGGCGCGCGAGAAGGAAGAGCGCCTTCTCACGGCCGTGGCCGACTACGACGGCCGGATCAAGCGTGGCATTGAGGCCATCAAGGCTACCGACGCCGTTACGTCTCTGCTGTCCGGCCTTCAGGGTTCCGGCTCCGGCACGGGTTCGCAGCGGTCGGCCGACGCGGACGACGAAGCCGTACTTCGGGCGGGCAACCTGGGCGAGGCTCGTTCCTTCGAGTTCGCCCCCGAGAAGCGCGACGGCACGAAGGCCGGTAACCCGAACGTCCTGTCCCGCACCCTTTACGGTCAGCTCATTGCGCAGGCCGTTGAGCGTTCGGCCATCATGCGCGGCGGCGCTACGACCTTCACGACGTCCGACGCCAACCCGCTGGACTTCACCGTCATCACGGGTCGCTCTTCGGCGTCCATCGTTGGCGAGACGGCGCCGGTTCCGGAGTCGTACCCTTCGACCACGCAGCGGAGCATGGGCGGGTTCAAGTACGGCTTCGCTTCGGTCGTGTCGTACGAGTTCGCCACGGATCAGGTGCTTGACCTTGTCGGCTTCCTGGTCAGCGACGCGGGTCCGGCCATCGGTGACGCCATGGGTCGCCACTTCATCACGGGTACGGGTACGGGTCAGCCGCGCGGCATCCTGACCGACGCTTCTCCGGCCACGGCTACGTTCACCGCTACGGCAGAGGACAGCTCCGTTTCGGACGCGCTGATTGACCTGTTCCACGAGGTTCCGTCGGCTTACCGCGCTAACGCGAAGTACGTCGTAAACGACCTTCGCGCCGCACAGATGCGCAAGCTCAAGGACGCGAACGGCCAGTACCTTTGGCAGTCGGGCCTTACGGTCGGCGCCCCGTCCACGTTCAACGGCAAGGTCGTTGAGACGGACGACGGCATGCCCGCCGACAAGGTTCTGTTCGCAGACCTGTCGAAGTACCGGGTCCGCTTCGCCGGTTCGCTCCGCGTTGACCGTTCGGTGGACGCCAAGTTCTCGACGGATCAGATCGTCTACCGGTTCCTTCAGCGTGCGGACGGGCTGCTTGTCGATGCTCGTGGCGCGAAGGTGCTGACGGTCGGCGCCGGAGCCTGATCCTTCCCAGCGGCGGGGCGTCTCAGACTACTCACGTGAGTAGGTTGGGGTGCCCCGCCCTGGGCTCCTGAAAGGGGGCGCAGCGTGGCATACGCAACGATTGATGAGCTTCGCGCGCTGGACGGGCTTGAAGACTCTTCGCTGTTTCCCGACACCCTTCTGTCTGAGGCTATCGACTTCGCTGTTGAAACCGTTGAGGTCTACTGCGGGCAGAAGTGGGAGACGGCGGAGAATCCCACGCCGGAAACCATTCGGTGGTGCGTCCGCACTTTGGCGCGGCAGTACGTCCTTGACGGCGTATCGCGCATTCCCGATAGGGCACTTCAGCTCCAGTCGGAATTCGGGTCAATTCAGCTTGCGCAGGCCGGGGGCAACTGGCGCCCGACGTCGCTGCCTGAAGTGAACGCGAAGCTGAATCTGTATCGCGCCCGCCTGCCGTTCATCTTCATGTAGGGGGCGGGGCGTGGCACTGATCTTTGATACGAAGGTGGCGCTCTTCGGTGCCCTGAAGGCGGCTGTTCCTGCGGGCGTGCAGTGCACCTTCGCTGAGACGGGCGACACGGCCCGGCGCAAGTCGGTTTGGCTGGGGGCGACGACGGACGATGAACTTGCGCCCGTGGCTATGCGTGCCGGGGCGAAGCCGACGAACGTGACCGGCTACGTAGAGGCTCACGCCGTTGTGACGACGCCCGGCAACCCTGTCGACGCCGAACGCGCCGTGTACGAAATTCGGGACAGCGTGCGGGTTGCCTGCGCGGCACTGAACGCCAACCTGACTTCCGTGCCGGGGTTGCTCGACGTTCGGCCGGAGTCGGCAAGCGTCGAATCCACTGAGACAACAGACGGCGCTTACGCGGCGCTGACACTTCGCGTCCGTGTTCGTGGGCGCGTCTACCAATAGGAGGGGGCGCACGCATGGCGCTGGACGCAAGCATTGGCATTGGCCGTGAGGATTCGTACGGGTCCCTGTCGGCCGTCGTTGAGGGGTACGAGGGACAGGCCGACTCATGGAAGACCACGCGCGAGTTCATTGAGTCTGTCGGCTTCCGCGCGGGCATGCAGACAGCGCGTGCCGACCGGCGAAACATCGTCAACATGGGCGGGGAAGGTGAGCTTGAAGTAGACCTTCTCGACGCCGGAGCCGGTTCGCTTCTGAGCGCTGCTTTCGACAAGACCACGGTCACCGACACCGGCGGCGTGAAGACCACCGTGCTTGAGACGTCGGACGTCACGCAGGCTCCGAGCTTCTCAGCGCAGATGGTCCGGCCGGGCACCGACGGCACGAAGGTCGCGTATAAGCACCTGGGCTGCGTGGCCACCGAATGGAGCCTGACGGCTGAGGTTGAAGAAGCGGTGAAGCTCAGCGTTTCGTTCGACTTCCAGGACGTGACGCACACGACGAACCCGGCTCAGATCGTGGCGCCCACGTACCCCGCTGCCGCGTACCCGTACGACTGGACCCGCACGGCCATCGAGCTGAAGCGGGATGACGTGGCCGTGGCGTTCGACGCAACGTCTGTTGAGCTGACCGGCGAACTGGGCATGAAGACGGACCGGCGCTTCCTGCGGTCGAACGCGCTGAAGAAGAAGCCGGTTCGCAATGCCGTGCCCACGTACGAAGGCACGCTTGAGGGCGAGTTCAGCGCCGCTTCGCTGGGGCTGTACGACGCGTTCGTTGCCGGTGAAATCTGCGCGCTGAAGCTCACGTTCGGCGGGCTGCTTCCCGGGACGTCGCTCACCGTTGAGTGCCCGGCTATTCAGTTCACCGGCGAGTCTCCTGAAGCGGCCACTGACGAAGTCACCGTTCACAACCTGCCGTTCCGAGTGCTTGACCCGGGCGACGGCAAGGCAGCCATCAAGCTCACGTACGTTGAGCCGGGCACGGTTGCCGGTCCGTAGTGGCTCAGCGGTCCGCTTACACGGTTCGCGTTGAGGGACTTCGGGAGTTTCAGCGGAACGTTCGCACCCTGCGGAACAAGGAACTGAACAAGGCTGTCCGTGCCGCCAATAAGGCATCGGGTGAAGTCCTTGTTCCGCAGGCGAAGCTAGAAAGCCCGGACGGGCATCGCGACTCAAAGTCGTCGAAGAAGTACCGTCCCGGCAAGCTGGACAAGTCCATCAAGGTCACGGCGTCCGCGAAGGGCGCTGTCATCAAGGCCGGTTCCGCTGCGCGCGTGCCATATGCCGCAGCAATTCACTTCGGCTTCAAGCGCCGAAACATCAAGCCGAACCGGTTCCTTTTCCGTGCCATGGCGCGTAAGTCCGCTGTGGTGGCTGAGACGTACGAGCGCCGTATTCGCGCTGTCGTCGCCCAATACTTGGAGAGTTGATATGCCCGCGAAGAAGTCTGAGTTCACCCTTCCCGAGAACCTGACTCTTGACCTGAAGCTTGATTCTCTGAGCATCGACGAGATTGACGCCATTGAGGAGATCACGGGTCAGCCGCTTGACATGCTGAACAAGCCCGGTTCCCGGCGCGCACCCATGCTGCGGGCTATGGCGTACGTGGTCATGAAGCGCAAGTACCCGGAGATTACGCCGGAAGACGTCGGTCGGCTGAAGCTGAACCTGAAGGGCAAGGGAAAGCCGGACCCTACCGAAGCCAGCGCGTGATTGCGTGCGCGCGTCTGATCGGTCACTTCAAGGGGTTGACGTGGTCGGACGTGCGCAGCATGGAGCTTCGCGACTTCAACGCGCTGGTTGAACAGATGGCTGAGGACGTTGAGGCGGAGAAGAAGGAACTTCGTCGCGCGTCCCGTGGAAGGGGCGGAAGCGCCCAGGGTGGCGAACGGCGCACGCCGGTCATGACGTAAGGGGGCGCCGTGGCTCAGCCTATTCAGGTCACGATCATGGGCGACGCTGACCAGTTGTCACAGACGCTTGACGAAGCGTCGGAAGAAGTCAGCGCGTTCGGTGAGACGGCGAAGGGGCTTGCCCTTGCTGCGGGTGGCGCTATCGCCGTCGGCATCGGTATGGGCATTGCTTCGGCGCTGGAGAAGGAAGTCAGTAGTGACCTTCTCGCGGCTCAGTTGGGCGCGTCTCCCGCTGAGGCTAAGAAGCTGGGGGAAGCGGCCGGAGCGGTCTATTCGGCGGGTTACGGAGAGTCCGTGGCTGATGCCAATGAAGCACTGAAGGGGCTTTGGCAACAGGGGCTCGTGCCTGCGGACGCGACGGCTGACGAGATGGCCAACATTTCGAAGCGCGCAATGGACGTAGCTACGGTCCTGGGCGACGAAGTCGGGCCTACGTCTGCCGCCGTTGGTCAGATGCTCAAGACCGGCCTTGCCGCTAACGCCAACGAAGCCTTCGACATTCTGGTGCGCGGCGCCCAGCTTGGGGCCAACAAGTCGGAAGACCTGTTGGACACGTTCAATGAGTACGGCACTCAGTTCCGTTCGCTGGGCCTGAACGGTAAGACGGCAATGGGTCTGCTCTCCCAGGGTCTTCAGGGCGGCGCGCGGGACGCCGATATCGTGGCCGACTCGCTGAAGGAATTCGGTCTTATCGTCCGAGCGGGCGGAGACGACGTTGACGCCGCGTACAAGCAGATTGGCCTTTCCGGTAAGGAAATGACGGCGGCCGTCGCTGAGGGCGGACCGAAGGCCGCGAAGGCTTTGGAACAGACGCTTGACGGGCTTCGTAAGGTGAAGGATCCAGTCGAGCGCAGCGCCATTGCCGTGAAGCTTTTCGGTACGCAGGCAGAGGATATGCAGGATGCCCTTCTTGCGTTGGACCCGAAGTCGGCCGTTGATGCGCTGGGCAAGGTGGACGGCGCCGCCAAAAAGGCGGGCGACACAATGCACGACAATGCCGCAACGAACGTCAAGCAATTCACGCGCGCTCTTCAGTCGGAGTTTACGGATTTCCTGGGCGGCACGGTTATCCCGGCCGTCGAGTTCCTGATTGGGAAGCTTGGGGCCGTGGGCGCGGCCTTCGCTACGGCTGCCGGTTTCGTGTCTCAGCACAGCACGATATTCGGCGTGGTCGGCGGGCTGATCATGACGCTGATACTTCCGGCGCTCGTGGCGTGGCTGTACCAACAGGGCGTTACTGCGGCGGGCGTCGTGGCCGGTTGGGTGACCACGGCAACGGCGTCCACCACTTCGGCAGCGACTCAGGTTGCGTCGTCGTGGGCGACCATCGGCGGGTGGATCGCTGCCGCCGCTCGTGCCGTGTGGGCGGGTGCCGTCATTGTCGGCCAATGGGTGCTCATGGGCGCTCAGGCAGTGGCTAACGCGGCGCGCATGGCTGGGGCGTGGCTTATCGCCATGGGCCCGATTGGTCTGCTGATCGCTGCCATTGTGGGGCTCGTGGTCGTCATTGTCGCCAACTGGGACACCGTGTGGAAGTACACGCAGAAGGTGTTCGGGTGGCTGTGGGGCTGGGTTCAGAAGATCTTCGGGTGGCTCCGAGACCTGTTCCTGAACTTTTCCGGGCCGGGCATCCTGATCAGGCATTGGGACAAGATCTGGTCGGCCACGCGGAGCACGTTCAACAACGTGCGGAAGTTCGCGAGTGACGCGCTGGACGCTGTTGTGAACTTCGTTCGCAGCCTGCCTTCCCGGCTTGCGTCCGCTGCGGTGCGGCTGGTGCAGGCGGGCCGGAACATCGGCGGCAACGTCATCGACGGAATCAAGTCGGGGCTTTCGCGGCTGGGCGGTTTCGCGTCGTCACTGTCGGCTTCGGTGGCGGGGGCAGCGAAGGGTGCGATCAACGGCGTCATTGATCTGCTGAACTTCGCCATTCCGAACAAGCTGGGTTGGGGCAAGCTCAGCATTGATCTTCCCGCTAATCCGATTCCGAAGATTCGCGCCATGGGTGGTCCGGCGTCGGGCCGTGTGCGCGTTGGCGAGCGTGGACCGGAGGAAGTCATTTTGCCGAACGGCTCAACGGTCGTGCCGAATCACCGACTCAGCGGTAACGCCGGAGTGGTGGTTAACGTGCAGACGAACGCGGACCCGTGGCAGATCGGCCGCGAAGTGGCGTGGGCGCTGCGGACTAGCGGATGACGACGTTTCAACCTACTCACGTGAGTAGGCTGGGAGGGGTGTTGAAGTGGCGGAGTTGAGCGACTGGACGTGCGAGTACGGCGGACTTGTTATGGGTCTGCCGGACTCCGCCATTTCAATCGTCGGCGTCGATGGCCTTCTGTCGCTGCCGGAAGTCCGTTCTTCGGATCTGGTCCTGGTGCAGCGGGACGGGCTATGGCCGGGTGACGACTACCTGAACGGCCGCACGGTCACGCTGACGCTGGAGATCTACGGCAGTACGCGGGAAGAGTTCACGGCGGCGCTGAACGCCCTTCAGGCGGCTTTCATGCCGGGTCAGGATGAGCGCCCGTTTCGGTTCCTGTTTCCTGGCGTAGCGGGCGACCGCGCCGGGTACGTGAACGCCCGGGTTCGTCGGCGGAGTGCTCCGCTGGATCTGAACTTTGCGTACCTGACGTGCAACATGGTCATTGAGCTGTTCGCTACTCAGCCGTACATCTATGCGGACTCGCCCCGCACGATCACGGCGCGGAGCTATCGGCGCACGGTTTCCCCGAACGGCTTCGTGCCGCCCGCTGTGGTGCCGTGGAATATCAGCACGCAGGGCGCCCAGCCGGTTGACCCGGTTACGCGTTTCACGCAGTACGGATCTTTCGCTGCGCGCCCGTTCATCATCATTGAGAATGCGGCTTCCCCCGTGCTTATCGACGACGTCACGGGGCTGTTCTTCGGTGTCGATTACGACGGCACGTTGCTGGTGGATTGCGCTGCGGAGACGGTTACGAATGCGGCCGGTACGGATATGAGCGGCCGGATTTCGGTTGGCTCGTCGTGGCCGGAGTTTGCGCCGGGTGAGCATCGGCTTCGTCTGCGGAGTCGGGACGAGTACACGGCAGCGACGGCAACTCTTACATGGTCGGATAGGTGGGTTTGATATGGCGTCCCTTGCATGGTTTCAGGACGGCGTGGGGTACGGCGCGTCGGAGCTTGCCACGTGGCAGGCGCTTCTTCAGTCGCGCGGCACCTTCCGTCATCTGTTCCGTACGGCGGAGGAGTTTCGCGGCACGTCGGACACGGTGGCTCGTACGGTTGCTGTTGCTGCGGGCAGCGTGCTCGTGGGCAGCGCTACCGGCGGCGCCACGTGGGCGTGGTCTAGTGGCGTGACGCTGAACGTCCCGGCGGCTTCTAACCTGAACCCGCGTAAGGACCTGATCATTGCCCGGCTCACGACGACGGCCGTTGAGGGCGCGAACGGCCTTTCCATTGAGCTTCTCGAAGGCACTCCTGCCGCTGCCCCCGTGGCGCCCGCACGGCCGGATAACGCCGTTGCGCTGCTGGTGCTGGACGTGCCGAAGTCGTCTGCCACGTGGACGCTGACGCCGGTCCGCACTACGGGGCAGTACGCGGATCAGGCGGCGCTGTGCGACGGTTTCGCGGCTATCGACTGGGCGGGCGTTCTGCCGTCGGCGTCGGGCTTTCCTACGGGCTTCACGCTGTACGACTACGGCACGAATCAGCGATGGGTACGGCGGGCTAACCAGAGTTGGTACACGACCGACTACGGGCCGTGGGCTGCCGTGTCGCTGTTGAACTTCACGGTTGGTTCGACAAACGTCACGACGTCGGGTGAGCTGTGGGCACGGGAGTCGTCCGCTGCGTGGGAGATCTCCGGGCGGGTGGACTTCTCCCCCGGCTTCACTCCGAACGGGCTTGTGTCGTCCATCGGGTCGGTTCCGTCGACCATTTCCCGGCCGACGGCGCACACGTACACGGTGGTGGGTCAGTCGTACAGTTCGGCGTCGGGCATCAACGCGGCGCGGCTTGCGTACACGACGTCGGGCGGGCTGGAAATGGGAGCGGACGGCGGGGGCACGATCTCCGCCCTGTACGTGAACGCCCAGCTTTCGAAGAGTCCGGCGAACACGTGAGTCCCCGACTCCCTTCATAGAGGGTAGGGGGTTTACTCATGTCGACGAAATACGAAGTCCTTCAGGTTGAGGCCCGTACGGGCGACGTTGAAGCGTCGTTGCCGTTCACGGGCCTTTCCTACAGTGAGGCACTTAACGGCGCCGGGTCGGCCACCGTGACCATTCCCCTGGACGCCGCCGACCCTTCAACGCTGCTTGTGGGCCGGAGCGCACTCGTTCCGACGGCCGACGGCGAACCCGTGTGGGGCGGGCTTTTGTGGGGCGCTACCGCTGACCTTGCTGCCGGGACGCTGACGCTGAACGCGTCCGGGTGGCACAGCTATTACGACCGGCGCTTTCTGGTGCGGTGGGTCCCCCGGCCGGGGAATGTCACGCTGGGAAAGTGGCGCGGCTATACGGCGCGTAAAGAGCGCTCCGAAATGCTGCGCGATTGGTACGAACTGACGAGCACGGGCGGTATCGACACTGACACGTCGATGCTGACGGAACGGGGCTTTTTCCGGAAGCGGGATTGGTCGTTCTCCGAATTCAAGAACATGGCGGAAGGCATTGCGGAGCTTGCCGAAGAAGGCAGCGGGTTTGACTTTTGGTACGAGACTGTGTGGCGCAATTCGGCGCGCACTCGTATCGCGAACCGGATCCGCACGCGCCCCCGCCTGTCGCGCTCGTTCCCCACGCTGACGCACCGCAGCAACGCCGACGTTACGCAGGTCTCCTACGACGGCACGAAGCTAGCGACCCGGGCATGGGCTTTTGGTGCTGACGACGGCAAAGGGTCGAAGCCGATAGCCACGAGGGACAACGCGCTTGACACGCCGACCTTGCATCAGGTGACGACGTTCTCTGACGTGAAGGGGACGGCGGAGCTTCAGCCGAAAGCGTCTGCGATGGCAGCGGCCGGGAGGGCGCCCATCGCCATTCCTACGCTGACCGTTTATCCGGGCTTGTTCCGGCCTTCTCAATTCATGCCGGGTGCCGTCGGCTACGTGAAGGCCAGCGCGGGTTACGTGCGGCTGAGTGACGATTACGTGCTTACCGAGCGCCACGTGAACGTGAACGAGAACGGCACCGAATCCATTTCTCTGGCACTCGCAAGCAAAGAGGTCTTTCTCAGTGACGATTCAAGCTAACGCCCGGCCGCCTTCCCTGGTGGCTGAGCTGCAAGAGCTGAAGCGGCGGGTTGCTGCGCTGGAGCGTAAGCCGAAGCTGGGCAGCGTGAATGAGCGCTTGCCGTACGGCTCGTTTCAGTCTCCGTCGCTTGAGGGCACGCCGGGTCCGACGGCTCACACGCTGGGCGTCATCAATTCGACCGGCCTGAACATGCCGACGCTGATCATGCTCATTCCCTTCCACATTCCGCAGGGCACTACGGCAGCGCTTGACGTGTCGGTGACCGTGTGGCTTCGGGACATGATCAGCGGCGCGAAGACGCGCGAAATCACCCTGACGGCCGCTGACGACGCGTCCACGCCTGGCAATACGCGCACGATCACGTGGGCGTGGCAGCACCCTCAGCCGGTCAGCTTCGACGACACGAACGAGTGGAAGGGCTTCGCCGTCGAGTACCGCGTGAACAAGCGCGCCGACTTCGGCGGACAGTCGCTAACCGTCGGCATGGGAAACCCGCTGCTGATCACGGGTGTCCCGGCGGACACGTACGAAGAAGAGGCTCGGGACGGAAACCCGCGCATCGGTGGCGGGCTTACGCCGACGGACGGGGGGCCGGTGACATGGGTCTGACCGACATGGTGGGCGCCGCCGAAATTGCGGGCGGCGTCTGCCTGTTCTTGATGCTGGTCTACCGACAGGTGAAGACCGGTGCTCGTGATGCGTGGCGCGAGGAGGCTGAAGCCCAGACGGCGCGCGGCGACCGGTTGGCCGAAGACGTTAAAACGCTCGTCGACGAAGTGCGCGCTCTCCGCGCCGAGAACGAAAAGCTTCGGGGTGAAGTGGCGCTTCTCCGCGCCGAGAATCGTGAGCTTCGCGCGCACATTGATTTGCTGATTGGGGGCGGAGATGAGTAATCCCGACCTGATTCCCACGGTGCGCGTTATGGCGACGTACCTGGGTCCGGACAAGCGACCGCTGAAGGGTTCGGTCACGTTCAACGGTCCCCCGCTTCTGACTTTCCCGGAAGCTGATCTGTTCATCGCGGGCGCCGTCGTGTGCACGCTGGACGAACAGGGGCGACTTATCGACCCGGCGGGGAACCTGGGCGTTCTCCTTCCGGCGACGGATTCACCCAACATGAATCCGACCGGCTGGGCGTACACGGTGAAGGAGTCGCTGACCGGCGTCACCGGAACCCGCACGTACGCCATGCTGCTTCCCCAGGACACGCCCGGCGGCAGCGTTGACCTTGCTGACGTCGCCCCGACGGACCCGACCACGCCGAATTACGTGCCGGTCATGGGCGCGAGTGCGTACGAGATTGCCGTCAAGGAAGGCTTCGTTGGCACCGAGTCTGAGTGGGTCGCGTCCCTGAAGGGCGCTAAGGGCGATCCCGGTTCCATCACGTCCGTGAACGGCAAGACAACGTCGTCCGTGACGTTGAACGCTGCCGACGTGGGGGCGCTCGCACTGACCGGCGGGACCATCACGGGCACGCTGCGGGTGGACACGGCTCAGCACGGCTTCACGGCCAAGTCCACTGTCACGGCGAACGGGCACGCTGTCACGGCATGGATGGCAGCGACGAGCGGCACGGGTAGCGCGCTCAACGCGGTGTCGGACAACCCTGGTTTCTCCGCTGTTCAGATCAGCGGCAAGGAAACGAACACGGGCACTATCAAGGTCACGCACGCGAAGCCGGGCACGGAGAACGACGCGGGTGCGGCGGCGCTAAGTATCGACCTTGTGGGCGCCGGTACGGCCGCGCAGGGAATCTTCATCAACTCCACGGTCGAACGTCTCGACGGCGAGTCGGGCACGACCGGCAACCTGATCACCGTCCGGAACCGGAAGGGCTTCGAGGACTTCAAGCTTGCCGGTAACGGACGCCTGTCCATGGGTGCAGCCATCGGCTACAACCCTACGGCGATGGTTGACCTTCGCATGCCGGATACGGCCGTGCCTGCCCTGATTGTGCGCGCTGCGGGAACGACGGGCGCGAACCTGACAGAGTGGCAGCGGAGCACTGACGGAGCCGTTCGCACGCGCATCACGCCGCTTGCCCAGTTCGTGACGCTGGAGACGCTATACGCGGCCGGTACGGGCCTTCAGGTTGGTTCCACCTCAGTGACCTTCGGTGGCGGATCCGGCGTGCTAGGCATCGCCAACGCAACCACCGTGCCGAACGCTGCCACGATCACGGGCGGAGGAGTGCTGTACGCGGAAGGTGGCGCGCTGAAGTGGCGCGGCTCCAACGGCACCGTCACGACCATTGCCGCTGCCTAACCCAGCCTACTCACGTGAGCAGGCTGAGCCCCTCAGTAATCCGACTGGGGGGCTTTGTGTTGCACAGAATGGAGCACGAGTGAGCATCGCAAAGCTTGTCGCCGTCGCGAAGGCGGAAGTCGGTACGCACGAGTCGCGGGCGGGTGGCCACTGGGTCAACGACTCGAAGTACAATCGCTGGCTGGGCAAGATCCCGGGTTACCCGCGCGACGGCTACGGCTACCCCTGGTGTGCTGCGTTCGTTGCATGGTGCGCCGATCAGGCCGGTATGAAGGCGCTGT
The DNA here is from genome assembly GCF_036857595.1 of Streptomyces sp. AHA2. NCBI lineage: Bacteria > Bacillati > Actinomycetota > Actinomycetes > Kitasatosporales > Streptomycetaceae > Streptomyces > Streptomyces sp. AHA2. The sequence continues at coordinate 343,593 of NZ_JAUQWJ010000003.1, read as the reverse complement.
TTCCGAAGACGGCTTCGTGTGCCGTGGGCGTGTCGTGGTTCAAGAACAAGGGCCGCTTCAGCGAGTACCCGGCCGTGGGGGCGCAGGTGTTCTTCGGCCACGGTGGCGGTACTCACACGGGTCTTGTGGTGGCGTATGACGCCGACACGATCACGACCGTTGAGGGGAACACGAACGCTTCCGGCGGGGCTGAGGGCGACGGTGTGTACCTGAAGACGCGGCGTCGTCGTGACGCGTACGTGTACGGCTACGGCTACCCGGACATAGCGGGGGGCGTGTCTGCTGACCCGGACGCCCCGAAGTACGGGTACAAGCACGCGAAGACGGGCAAGGTGGCAGCGCCCGGCAAGCCCGCTGAGCCGAAGCCGTCCGCTCCCGTGAAGCCGAAGTACGAGCCGTTCCCCGGCGCCGCGTTCTTCAAGCGTGAGCCGAAGTCGCCGGTCATCACGGCCATGGGTAAGCGGCTCGTGGCTGAGGGGTGCTCCGCCTACAAGGACGGCCCTGGTCCGCAGTGGACGGACGCCGACCGTGCTAGCTACGCAAAGTGGCAGCGCAAGCGGAACTTCACCGGCTCCGACGCTGACGGGTGGCCGGGCAAGTCCACGTGGGACGCGCTGAAGGTGCCGAAGGTTAGCTAACTCTGCGTTAGCTCCGCGGTGTGGGGTATGTCCGGTTTTACCCTGGTGTGCCCCACGCCGGCATTTCCCAAGATCGTAACTGACAGTTAGGAAAAGCATGGGTGAGCACAGCAAGCCGGGCGGCTCGTACCTGGGCGCCGTCCCGGGATGGATCAAGCGGCATCCGAAGGTCGTGAGCGCGGTCGTTGTTGGCGTCATCGGCGTCGCTTCTGCCATCTGGCCGGACTTCCCCGCCGCTGCCGTCCTGGGCTTCGCGCATTCCGTCCTGGGCGTGTAGGTAACCGACTCCCTTCCTGGTCTTCAGAAGATCAGGAAGGGAGCTTTTTCGTGGCCTATTACAAGAGCATTGGCCTTATCGGTCCGGCCCAGTCGGGGAAGGACTCCATTGGTAAGAGACTCGGTCAGCGCTACGGATACCAGCGCGTGGCGTTTGCCGACCCGTTGAAGCGTGCGGCGCTGAAGGTTGACCCGCTCATTCCCCTGTCTTACGGCGTTCACGGCCGTCTGTCGAAGCTCGTTCAGGGCGTCGGCTGGGACTACGCGAAGATCACGTACCCGGAAGTGCGGCGCGTCCTTCAGCACATCGGGCAGACGGTTCGCGAGATTGACCCGGGATTCTGGGTTCGCGCGGCGCTGCCTGCCATCGAAGCGGCGGAGCGGCTGAGCCTGCCGGTTGTGGTGACCGACGTCCGGTACGAGAACGAAGCCCGCGCGCTGCAAGACATGGGATTCCATATGATCCGCGTCACACGCCCGGGTGCGGGTGTCCGTGGCGGTGGTGCGCAGCACGCGAGCGAAACGGAGCTTGCCAACTACCCGACGGCGCTGACCATCGCGAACACGGGGACGCTGGACGACCTGAACCGGATCGTTGACAGTCTCCTTCTCCCCCGCTCCGCGCAGCGCCGCTGACGCACGCCCCCTACTGACTGACCTTCGGGTTGGCCGGTAGGGGGCTTTTCTCGTGTTCGGGTTGTGCCTACTCACGTGAGTAGGCTAGGTTGAAGCTCCGCACCAACGAAGGGGAACGGCGTGAAGCTCACGAAGACTCAGGCGGCAGCGCTGGAGACCATCAAGCGCAACGGCGTTCTCTATGCGTACAACGGTGTGAGCCGCGCAACCATCGCCGTGTTGGAGCGCGAAGGGTTGGTGACGGTTGAATGGACCCTGCGGGACGAGTACACGTACCGCACCCGCCGACACCGTGTAATCGCTGACTGGGTTGCCCGTCCGGCGACCCCGACCAACTAGGGAGACGAACATGTCATCGCTCTTCATCGAAGAACTCGACGGCGAGACCTACCCCACTACGTATGACGCGCTTGAAGCGTGGTGGGCGCTGAACCCGGAGCACGACCCGCGCCCGTATGACCCGATGAACGACGACTTCGGCCCCGTGTGGTCGAACTACGGCGGCTGGGTGGCCTAGCCGTGACGAACGAACAGAAGCGCGAAGTGGCGCGGCACCTGCTGAACGCCGCCGGAACGATGATCGAATACTGGGATGAGCAGGAGACCGGCGTTCCGGTGCAGGATGCACGCGAATGTGTGGCCCGATGGCTGGCACGGCTTCCCGGGACCGACTGGGACGTGCGGCTAGACCAGCGCTGAGCGAAGCCCCTGGGGAAACCTGGGGGCTTTTCGCGTGTTCGGGTTGTGCCTACTCACGTGAGTAGGCTAGGGTCAGCGGAGCAGGATAACGACAGCGACTAAGGGGCGGGCATGGCGAAGCAGACTGCGCAGTACAAGGGAACGACCTTCACGCGCACCAGCGCCCGCAGGTACACGCACGTCGTTGTCATTGAACGGGACGGCGAGTTCATTGACGCCCGCTGGAGCATGTCCCCCGAAGCCGCCGCGAAGCGTCTGCCGCACGGCTGGGAGGCTGAGCGAGTCGCCACGGTGGAAGTCACGCCGGAAGGCGCGGAGGAAATCCAGCCTACTCACGTGAGTGAGCTGGACACGGACAGCGCGCAGGCCGTAGAGTCGCCTGCGCAGGACAACACGACCGAAACGAGGGGGCGGACCATGGCCGCGAAGAAGCTGAAGCTGAAGGACGTTCGGGGCGACGTGCGCATTGGCGCCGTGCCGGGAGCTGACGCGATTCACGCGCTGCGCAATGACGTGGATGAGCGGGGGCGCAACCTGCCGATGTGCACGGTTCGCACGAAGGCACCCATTCAGTACTGGGGCCCGGCCATGGATCAGAAGCCGGAGCTTGAATTGTGCGCCGGTTGCTCGAAGGTCGTGCCGACTGGCGACGTCATCGTGACCGAAGAGCCGGTTCAGGTTCCCGGCCTTGACCTGACGGTCACTCAGAAGAAGATCACGCCCGTTGAGGACGGCGCCGAAGCCGCGTACACCGCCGCTTTCGAGAGTGCCCGTGCCCTGGGCGCTGACCACGCCGAAGCCGCTGACCGCGCCAGTGCGGCGCGCGACGCTCACAACAAGGGAGAGAACATGCCTGCCGCTGCGAAGAAGACGGCCGCGAAGAAGGCCGAAGCCCCCGCCACCGACACGGCGGAGACGAACGACGTCGACGGTACGATCAGCGACGTACACGCGACCATCGACCAGATCAAGGCCATTGAGCCGGGCAGTGAGGGCGCGTTCACGCAGGCTTCGAAGCTGAAGTCTGAGGCTGAGGACAAGATCCGTCAGCTTCCGACGGCGAAGCGCAACACGCTGCGCGCTGACCTCAACGCCGCTTTCAAGGTCGTGGCCGACCAGAAGCCCGCCGACGCGCCGTCCACGGAGGTAGCCGTTCGCGGCAGCGCCGAAGTGGCTGACGACTTCTACCAGTACGACGGCGTGAAGAAGCTTGTCACCGACGGCGTGAAGTACCTGACCGAAGGTCTTGACCTGGGCCTGAAGCTGGGCAACGTCGGTCAGAAGCTCGCACACACGATCCTGGACGTCCGCACCCGCATCCCCAACCCGGACGCGAACGATCTGCCTGACCTCATGGCGGACCGGAAGACCACGAAGAACGCCGCCGCCGAGATCTACGAGCAGGCGAAGAAGGGCATTGCCGACGATGACGTTGAGCGTCTCGCGGCGCACGCGTCCCTCGTTCGCGCTTCTCAGAACAAGATGAGTGACGTTCTTGTCGAATGGCTGGAGTCGTTCGACGGCCCGGAGCGCCTTACGTCCATCGACGTTGCGCGCGGACTCTTTCCCGGCGTGGCTGAGCGTGCGGAAGCCGACCCGGAGCTGAAGATCAGCGACGCCATTCGGGAGCTGTACGCCTCCCACGGGATCACCCTTCCCCGGTACGGCCGCACGGAGCTTGCCCGCTACGACCGGCGCGTGAAGGCGCTGGAGGCCGCCGAGAAGAAGAAGGAAGCGCTGGTTGAGTCCACGGAACCCGGCGCTGAGGCTGAGCTTCAGGAAGTCAACGCAAAGATCGAAGAGCTGAAGGGGGAGATTCCCGCCGACTACCTGTCCGAGAAGCTTGCGCCGAAGCCGGAGAAGACCGACGCCGAGAAGACGAAGGAAGCGCTCGACGCGCTGAAGGCTCAGGTGGAGAAGGCCGGGAAGCGCTTCGCGAAGGTCAAGGGCGCGAACGAGAAGCGGAAGGCGAAGGCGGAGGTTTACGCGATCATTCGCGCTGCCGCCGACGCGTTCGAACTTGACCTGTCCGCCCTGGTCACCAGCGACGAAGAGTAATCAACCGGACACAGTAGGTGGCGCCCCTGGGAATCGACCTGGGGGCGCCTTCCGTAGAAGGGGGTAACCGCATGCTGTACCTGACAGTCGAGTCCCACGACGACGAAGAGACTCACGCACTGAAGTCGGACCCGAACCACTACGTAGCGGAGTGCGGAGCCGCGCCGTCCTTCCCCGTCGGTAAGGCTGAGCCCACGTGCGCACCGTGCCGGACGGCCCTGGGGTTGCCGGTCGACCAGGACCCGGCCGTCGTCGCAGCGTTCGACCGGCTGGGCGAAAGCGTGAAAGCCCGGCTGGAGCGCGAGAAGGGGCAGCGCGAACGCTGAGCGCCCACCACAGCCCCTCTCAGCCCCGTCGGGTCACCACGTACCGGCGGGGCTTCGTCACGCCCTCACAGCGGCGTACAGCGCTGAGCAGCGGGGTGTGATGCTGTGACGCTGTGACTTGTTTTCTGGAATCACATAAGACTTCTCTATAGGCAATCCAGAGTTCGCGTCCCATCATCACAGCGTCACCCGGGTCCCCGACTCCCTTCAAACCACGTAGAAGACACCTACGCTTGAAGGGGGCGACCTTGCCGAAGGTTCGCACTATCTACCGTGGCGGAAGCCGCTTCTACGTCCATCCCGAAGACAGGGAGATCATTCACCCGGGCGTGACGTCCGTAATCGGCATGCTGCCCAAGCAGAACTTCCTTGGGCCGTGGAATGCCAAGATGGCCGCAACCCTCGCCGTGGACAGCATCGACTTCGTTGCCGACATGGCAGCGCGCGACCGCGAAGGCGCGATTCAGTACCTCAGCGGCGCCGCCCGCCGGTACACGAAGGTGCGCGCTGACGTCGGGTCCGAAGCACACGACCTGTTCGAGCGCATCATGAGGGGCGAGTACGTGGGCCGGGTCCGTAGCGACCTTCAGCCCTACGTTGATCACTTCCGCGAGTTCCTGAAGGCCGTCAACCCGGAGTTCGTGCGCGCTGAAGATGTGGCATGGTCGGACACGTACGGGTACGCCGGGTCGTTCGATGTGTGGCTCCGCGTGTGGCTGGACGCTGCGGGGAACATCACGCCGGACCGGTCGGGGAAGCCGCATCTGATCATGGCCGACTGGAAGACGTCGAAGGCCACGTACCCGGACGTTGCGCTTCAGCTCGCGGCGTATCAGCGTGCGGACTTCGTCATCGACGGCGAGACGGGCGAGACGGAACCCATGCCGGAGTTCGACGGCGCGGCGGTGCTGCACATCACGGATGAGACGTGGGCTTTCAAGCCGGTCGAGACGGGTGACGCCGTGTTCGCGGAGTTCCTGCGCCTGCGGGGCACGTTCGAGTGGGACCGTGATCTGAGCCGGAAGGTGATCGGCAAGCCCCTGGCGAAGAAGGCCGGGAAGATCGTGACCGGCACGCAGCGCCGCGCGCGCTAGTAACCGACTCCCTTCCTGGTCTTCAGAAGATCAGGAAGGGAGTTCTTTTCGTGCATGGACAACGGGACATTTTCGAGGGCACGTTCATCCGCGTGCAGTCGGCGTCATTCGGTCTCGCGCTGGAAGTTCAGCTTCGTAAGCGGCGCCGGTTCGGTAGTCGCGTACTGGAAGAGACCTTCGTTTACCCGGCGGAATACCGGACGGCTGCCGACGCAATCAGCGAGGGGAAGCGCCGGGTTCGGGAGCAGCATCGTGCCAGCGAGATTGCGCGTGCCAGATACCGGGCGGCGCTGGAACTGACGGGAGACAGCGAGTGACTCGCGAAGAGGCGCTGAAAACGGCGACTGAGCACGTCGACAAGCTTGCGACGAATTCGCGCGGCTATCAGGACGGCGTGCGCTTCCCGGAGAAGATTGCCGCCGTCGAACGGCTTGCCCGGTTTTTGATGGCCGACGGAACGGACGACGAATGAGCGGCCCCAACTGTCTGTGCAACCCCCAGCGCTCCGGCCTCTGCGGTAGTTGCGGCGGGTAACCGACTCCCTTACCCACTCCCGAAGGCACCGAACAAAGGAGAGTTCCCCTTGAAGGCTTCCGACTTCCTGAAGGTGTTCGCCGTGTGGCTCGTGCTGAGCATCATCGGCGTCGCCGTGGGCGCGCTGGCCATCATGGCGTACACGGCCATGTGGCATCACCACAACGCTGCCGTGCCTGCCGTCGGCTTCGTCGACGCCGCTTACGCGGTCGGCCTAGTGGGTCTGCTGGGCCTTCTGGCGTCGCCTGCCACGCGCAACTAGCGACCTACCGGCCCAACTCACCACACGGAGCCCCTCAGTGCCTCACAAGGGCGCTGGGGGGCTTTTTGTGTTGCCCGTTGTAGCAAGTCACCGACTCCCTTCACCACAAGTGACAGAGAAACACGGACGGGCGGGAAGCCGGAAGCGCAGCGATATGAGCTAACGCCGACCCTTCCCGCCCGCCTATCAAGGGAGATCCCTAGTATGGCTGGTTTCAACCTCTGGGCGACCGACCCCGAGAACAAGCCGAAGCAGCGCGAGACGTACAGCGACGACACCGTTGGCCGACTGCACTCCGGCTACATGGACGAGACCGGCAAGAAGGCCCGTCCCGTGGCGCTGTCTGAGTGGCGTTTCAGCACCGGCGAAAAGGTTGTGGCGGACGCCGTGGCTCAGCTCTTCGGCGGCACTCCGGTCGAAAACGAGGAGTCTCAGTCGGAGAACTTCATCGACGTCTTCTCGTCCGCCACGAAGGTGCCGGTCATCATCGAACCGGACGGCATCCATGCCGACATGAAGCAGTGGGTCAACGGCAAGCTGATCCACCACTGTGACGGCGTCTCCTTCCTGTCGCCCGAAGACAAGGCCGGTGAGCCCTGCGGGTGCCCGACCCTGTTCGCTGAGCGCAAGCAGGCTGCGAAGGACTATCAGGGGCCGAACCCGTCCATCACCGTGACGTTCCGGCTCGCGGATGACCCGGAGCTTGGCAAGTTCAAGTTCGTCACTGGCTCGTGGACGCTCGCGGCCGTGCTCCATGAGGCCATGGACGCGCTGGACCGTGTCGGCACGACGGCGCTCGCGAACTTGGAGCTGGAGTACGTCGAGTACACGCCGACGAAGGGCCCGATGCGGAACAAGCTCGTGTCGTACACGAAGCCGGTCATCAAGATCGTGAAGGCGTACAACGACGCCATTGCCGAGTGAGCCGGGTGGAACGCGCGTCGCCTGAAGCATGGGCGCGCGTGATGCAACACGCGAGCGACGAAGCCGTACGGGCGCCGCTGTGGGAGTACCCGCCGGAAGCCCGCCGTGCCGTCCTTCACGTGCGCGCTGTTCGCTTCGGTACGCCGTCGGCCGACGACTTCGACCCGGAGTACCGATAGATGGCACAACGCGGAACGGTCACCGACTATGCAGGGGAAGCCCTGTATGTCGGTGACCTGATCAACTACGCAACCCGCTGCGGGAACGGAACGCGCGCATCGGACGCAATTATCCGGGAGATCGAGATTCGCTACGCGTACGGCAAGCGAATTCCGTTCCTGAAGGTGCAGCCGACCGGCGTGGAATCCCGCAGTGGACTGGACGAGCGCAAGTCGTTGCGCGAGGAGTGGATAGGGACGGATCACGTGCGGCTTCTGCGCAGCAACGTGACCGGCCAAAGGAACGGCTGAACGACGGAGCCCCGGGCGGAGCAATGCGCTTCGTGCCGGGGCTCGTCGTCGTTTCAGCCTACTCACGTGAGTAGGTAAGAAATGCGAGTATCGCTGGTCATTGGGCCGGACTCCGCGCCTGCCCTGGGGGACGTGCGGGGCGGCAAGGCTGGGGACATGATCTGCCTTAAGCCGGGCGTGACCGACCGGCCCGACTGGGCACGCTACGCCGACGCGCTGATAACGGCCGTCACCCGTGGCGCTTCCGTTGTGTGGTGGACGCCGTGAGCGCGCACCCGCCGAAGTGCCCTTGCCAGCCTTGCCGGAACAAGAGGCGTAAGGCGTACATCAAGGACTATTACCGCAAGCTCCCGAAGGACAAGCGACACACGCTGAGTCAGAAGCGGCGGGCCACGGCGTACGGCGTCCAGCATGAGGAGTACAGCCGCACGGAGATCATGCGCCGCTGGGGCTACCGCTGCGCCTACTGCGACGCGAAGGCCACGCATCTTGACCACGTGCACCCGCTGAGCAAGGGTGGCGCCGATGCTGCGCACAACATGCTTCCGGCATGCGCGAGGTGCAACCTGAGCAAGGGCGCGAAGACGCTCGCTGAGTGGGCGGAGACGTTCGGACCGACGGCAGGTAACCGACTCCCTTCTAGGCCAACGAAGCCGAAGAGAGGGGACGTTCCATGGAGTTCCGAGAGATCCTGAGCCGCTTCAAGCAGGTCAGCGAAGAGCCGGACGGCGGTTATCTGGCCGTGTGTCCGGCTCACGCCGACTCCCGTCCGTCGCTGCGTATCTGGCGGGGGGATGACAACAAGGTCCGGCTGACGTGCCGGGCGTCGTGCAAGACGGAGAAGGTCGTTGAGGCTGCGCGGCTCACGTGGGGCGACCTGTTCAACGCGACCGGCGAAGGTCTGACTGTCCCGAAGGAGAAGCCGAAGATGGTCGGTACGGCGAACGTGGCGGCGCTGCGCACGTGGCTGGAGTCTCTGCCACTGGGCGACGGCTCGTACGCTGCCGACCGGTTCGGTATCGACGCTGCTGAGGCTGCGCGGCTGGGGCTCCGCTACTGGTCTACCGACGTGTGCGACACGTGGCCGATGTTCGTTTCGGGCGCCTTCGCTCGGTACCCGCGTCTCGTGGTTCCGCTGCGGGGCTTTGACGGCGTGATCCGTGGTGCGCAGGGGCGGGACCTAAGCGGGAGGTGCCCGGGGCGTTGGCTGAGCCTGAGCAACCCCGACGGCCAGCGTTGGGCACCGTACGGCGTCTTCAGGGGCGAAGCCGGGTACGGGGTCACCCTGGTCACTGAGGGGCCGGGAGACGCGCTCACAGCCGTTGCCGTCGGGTACGACGCGGTCGCCGTGCGGGGTGCTTCGCTCGTCAACTCCCCTGAACTGATCGCTGAGTTGGCGGAGGGGCTGCGCGGCTCTCAAGTGATCGTAGCTGGGGACAACGACACGGCCGGAGCCGCGTTCACTCTCCGACTGTCGGAAGGACTCGCGGCGCATGGTATCGACGTGTACGCGCTGGAGATCCCGCGCGCCGGTTGGGACTTGACTGACTGGCGTAACGACGGCGATCCGGCGGAGTTCCCGCGTGTCCTTCATGACGCTGTGAAGCGTGCGCGTCCAGTACGCGACCGCGCGACCATGGAGGCGCAGCACCGTCGGGCTGAAGTGGCTCAGCGAACGGGCGCCGTTGCCGTGTCCAGCGACCAGGGCGCCGACGCTGCCCGCATCCTGGGCGACCTTGTGTCGACGTACGGCGAGTCGGACGCGATGAACGCTCACGCGCTTGTGGCGTGGACGGACGGCCGGATCAAGTACGCGCCGGGACTGGGCTACTTCGTGTGGGACGGCGTGACGTGGGTCAAGTCGGCCACGCGCGTGCGGCAGGAAATCCACGCCATGGGTGCGGCGCTCGTGCTCGCTGGGTGCCTGCCGGAGTCGCGCGGCTTCACGATGACGACGCGCATCGACGCGCTCATGACTGAGCTTCGCAGCGTTCCCAGCGTGTATGTGGACGCTGAGGAGTTCGACGCGAAGCCGCACCTGTTGAGCTTCTCGAATGGGGTCGTCGACCTTCGTACCGGCAAGCTCCGGGCGCACGACAAGGGCGACATGCTCACGGTGTCGCTGCCGCTGGAGTACGACCCGACGGCGCAGGCTCCGCGATGGGAACAGTTCCTTACGGAGATCTTCCCCGGCAACCCGGATCTCGTGGACTACGTCCGGCGGCTCGTGGGTTACGGAATCACCGGGAATACGTCAGAGCAGTGTTTCGGCGTGTTGTGGGGGAAGGGCGCCAACGGGAAGAGCGTGTTCACGGAGACGCTGACTGACGTGTTCGGCCGGATCACGAAGACGACGCCGTTCGCCACGTTCGAAGACAAGGGCAATGGGGGCGGGATTCCGAACGACCTTGCAGCCCTGCGCGGTGCCCGTCTCGTCATGGCGTCTGAGGGCGAGTCGGGCAAGCCCATGTCGGAAGCCGTCCTGAAGCGCGTAACGGGCAAGGATAAGGTCACTGCGCGTTTCCTGCGGCAGGAATTCTTCACCTTCTCCCCCACGTTCTTGATCCTGCTCGCTACGAATCACAAGCCGCGTTTCAAGTCGCAGGATGAAGGACTGTGGCGCCGCGTCAAGTTGATTCCGTTCACTCGGTATTTCGCGCCGGATGAACGGGACTACACGTTGGACCAGAAGCTTCGGGCTGAAGCTGCGGGCATTGTGGCGTGGGCCGTACGCGGAGCCGTGGAATGGTACGCAAAGGGGCTTCGCGACCCGGAGTCGATTTCCAGCGCGACCCGCGAATACCGGGCCACGTCTGACGCGCTGGCCGGTTTCTACCCGGGCATTCTCGAAGCGGCGGACGACACTCATGTCCTTCCGGGTGCCGACGCGTACAACGAGTATCGCGACTGGTGCGAGGCGGAGGGGCTGAAGAGCACGGAGGTTTGGTCGCGTAAGGCGTTCTATCAGGCCATGGAAGAGCGCAACGTGACGAAGAAGAAGACGCGCACGGGTATCGCGTTGGTCGGCGTGCGCCTTGCCGATGCGCCTGCCGCTGCGCCTGCTTCGGGCATCTTCGCGAAGGACTAGCCCACGGGGCCCCAGCTTACTCACGTGAGTAGGTTGGGGCCCTTTCGCGTTTACGTATAGTGACGATCTTGCCCCATGCCGGCATGGGCTGAACCCGGACAGAAACGGACATAGCTACTACCGCGGTATGCGCGGAGAGTGACGTCACCGACTCCCTTCTAGGCCAGTGAGTGAAGGGAGTTGAGGCATGATCACGTATCGCCATGACGTTGCCGGGGACGTCGTCACGATCCGAATCCCGGAGACTGACACTGACCTTCGACAATTCATGCACTGGGCGCGCTCGAAACCGGAACTTGCCCTGGACACGGAGACGACCGGCCTTGATATCTACGCCGACGGATACCGGCTCCGCACCGTGCAATTCGGCACTGCGCACGAAGCGTGGGTAATCCACTGGGAACTTCGCGGCCGGTTCATTGAGGCAGCGGAATGGGTGCTGAAGCACTGCCCGCGCTTCCTGATTCACAACGCGCCGTTCGATTGGCTCGTCCTGGACGCACATACGAACGTGTCCATGGAGTCGCTTGCGCCGCGCACGACGGATACGAAGATCAAGGCCACGCTGCTGGACCCGCGTCAGCCGCAGGAAGGCGGCATTGGTACCGGCCTGAAGCCGCTCAGCGCGTTCTACGTCGACCCTGGGGCGCCGGACACTCAGGGCGACCTTACGGCCGTGTTCCGGTCCCTGGGGCTCACGAAGAAGACCGGTTGGGCGGGTATCCCGCTGGAGCACCCGACGTACAACCTGTACGCCGGGCTTGACGTGATCTACACGGCACGCCTGAACCCACGGCTTGACGCCGAGCACGAGCGTCTGAGTGTCCGCCCGACGCTTCTCCAGTACGAACACGAGATTGCGTACATGTGCGCGCATATGCAGCGCGCAGGGCTCGTGCTTGACCTTGAGTACGTCGACACGCTCCGCCGGATGCTGCGCGAAGAAGAAGCGAAGCATCTTGAAGTAGCGGCAGGCTGGGGCGTCGACTCCGTCAACTCCGGGGCGCAGGTCGCGGAAGCTCTGTTGGCCATGGGCGAGACGTTGACGGAGCACACCGACGGCGGGGCGCTGAAGGTCGACAAGGCCGTGTTGCTGCCCTTGGCGGACCTTGATCGGGACTGGCAGCGCATCGGGGCGCGTGAGCCGAACCCGTTGGCCGAAGCCGTCCTGCGGGCTAAGCGGGCCGGTAAGTGGGTCACGGCGTACGCCGACAAGTTCGCGGCGAACGTGGACCCGCTGGGGCGCATTCACCCGACCATCAACACGCTTCAGGCCCGCACGGGGCGCATGTCCATCACGGGCGACTTCGCAGCACAAACGCTGCCGTCATCCGACTGGATGATTCGCCGCGCAATCCTGGGCGACCAGCCGGACCACGTCATAGGAAGCGTCGACTTCCAAGCCATCGAAATGCGCGTGCTCGCGGCGCTGGCCAATGTGAAGCGCATGAAGCAAGGTTTCGTGTCCGGCGGATCCGACTTCGACATTCACATGTATACGGCCAAGCTCATCAAGGGCGAAGGCGCCACGAAACGCGACAGGAAGGTGTTCAAGGGCGCCGGGTTCGGAAAGGTATACGGCGGAGGTATCACCACGATTTCGAGGCAAACCGGCGCCCCCGAGTCGGAGATTGCCCGCGCCGTCGCGGAGTACGACCGCGTGTTTCCGGAGATCAAGCGCGCGTCGTCGAAGTGGCAGCGGGAAGCGCGGGCTACGGGGCTCGTCACTGTCTCCGTGACCGGCCGTCGCCTTCCGCTGGACCGTAACCGCACGTACGCCGTCGTGAACTATCAGTGTCAGTCGGCGGCGCGTGACGTCCTGGGGCAAGCCATGCTCAACATGCGCGAAGCCGGACTTCTGGAGTACATGAAGCTTCCGATTCACGACGAGATCGTGTTCAGCGCCCCGAAGTCGGACGCGAAGGACATTGCGCGTGAGTTTGAGCGCTGCATGACCATGGATCTGTTCGGTGTCCCTGTCGTCGCTGAGGCGGAGCTGGGCGGCCGGTCCTGGGGGTCGCTGTACGGCGCCGACGTCTGACCTGTTCGGCCGTCAGATCACGCCCGAGTAACGATCCTGCCTACTCACGTGAGTAGGTTGGCCATCATCCGAACGGATGACCGAAGGCCCGTTGCCTATTAAACGAAGGTAACGGGCCTTCGTGCATATGCCAGACCAGTCATACCCAAGGATGAGACGCGGTTACGCCTTCGAATCCTCAACAACTGTCCGACGCCATCAGCAGTCTTCCCTAGTGCCACGGCAGAGAAAGTGCCTACTCACGTGAGTAGGCACCGGGTTATGTTCGTGGTGCACGACGGACCGGAACTGATCAACCCCCGTCGGCAAGAGTCGGTGACCGATTGGTTACCTCCGCATGCCCTCAGCGCGTGCGGAACCTTGCCGTGAGCTGGTTGTGACGCCCGCCGTCGCCCCCTAGGTCACCGACTCCCTTACCCGGATTCGACACCGACCTAGGGGAGTAACCCAGTGCTGACCATCGACGTCATTCGCGCTGCCCAGAACAACGACCTTGCTGCCACGGCGGCAGTCATCGAAGCCACCGATTCGCGGGTTGCCGTGCTGGCCGATCAGGCAGCGCGCCGCATGGCCCCCCACGGTGGTGCCCGTCTCGCGGACTACCGCGAAGAGTTCACGCAGGTGGGCCGGATCGCCGTCTGGGAGCTTCTCAGCCGCTTCACGGACGACACGGCCGAAGCCTTCCTGCGGCTCACGTACACGACCGTTGACAACCGGCTGAAGGATGCCGTGCGCGATGCGCGCAACGTGGTGGCGGGTGCCGACGAGAACGCCATGAAGACCTTCGCAGCCATGGTGGAAGCCGCCGACGGCGACGTGTACGAAGCGGCGAAGCTCGCACAGACCTTGCCGCCGAAGGGACGCCGCCTCAGCGCTGACCGTGCCGAAGCCGCCCGGCTTGCGTGGCAAGGCACCGTGTCCATCGACAAGCCCATGGGCGGGTCGAATTCGTCCAGCGTCTATCAGAACAGCACCCTTGCCGACTTCATCCCCGCGAGCGACGAAGAGCCGGACGGCGAGATTCGCCCGAAGGTCGGTGTGGGCGCCGCCTCCGAAGCCGTTCACGTGCTCATGCGCTACGTGACCGTGCCGAAGGACGAGAAGGCCGCTGCCGCCCTCTCGGAGACGCTGAGCGCGTGCGTCTGGGGCTACCCGACCCTTCCCGCCGTCGAAGCCCTTGAGGACGTCGTGCGCGTCCCCAGCGACCCGACTGAGCGCCGGTACGTGCTGGACGCCATGGCCGTGCTCCGATCCGCCGTGTCCACTGCCACCGAAGGCGCGCTGGCCGACGACCTTCGGGACGTCCGTGATGAGCGCATGGCCGAATCCGCCGAGAAGCACACCCGTGTGCACGACACCCTGAAGTCGATGGGGCAGGCACAGCGGGACGTTCTCCGGCACTCCTTCGGCATCGGCGGCGCCACTGACTTCGGCTGGGGCGACGGGTGCGACATGGACGGGCTGTGCGAAGCCCTGGGGATGACGTACGCCAACGTGAAGGCGCACCGCTCGAAGGGCCGGAAGGCGTTTGCGAAGCGCTACGTGGCGGCCGTTGCGCTGACCGGTGCCACCAGCTACGCGGCCGTTCTCGAAGCCGCCGCTGCGGCCAACCTGAAGCCCGCCGGGCGCAAGTAACCGACTCCCTTACTGGCACTCAGAAGACAGGAGAAACGCCATGCAGTCTCAGACCTTCCAGCTTTCCGACCACACGGTGACGGTGTCGCGCGTCGGCAACGTTCTGGAGTTCACCACGAAGAACGCCGACGGCGACGTGATCAGCACCGTTCCGCGCACCTTCGCGGAGTCGGTCCCGCTGCTGAAGAAGCTCGCCTGTAAGGCGGCGTAACACCCGGGGGCTTCGGCCCCCTCAAGCCCCGGGCGTAACCGGTACGGCGCGAAGGGTTCGACTCCCTTCCGGGGCGCTTGGCGCGGATTGGCAGAAGGTAAGCCGGTTCGATTCCGGTATTCGGCTGGAGCCGTTGTGGGGTTCGACTCCCCTTAACCATGGTGGCTAATAGGGGGGCACCCCGCCTAGGAAGGTTCGATTCCTTCCCCGCGCACGCAAGCACACATCACGGCGAAGGAGAGACGGCGTGAAGGTATGGCGAGTCGCCCACGAGTCGGCGGAGTGCGCAGGGTTTCCCGCCGGGCCGTACGCGTGCAGCTCGGTGGTTCCGAAAGAGTCGCTGGATCTCATCTGGGGCATGGGGCTTTCCCACGCCGATGATGAGCACCCGTCCCCGTACGCCGACGCGGAACTTCAAACGGTCCGGGACTGGGAGCGTTGCGGCTTCAACTCGAAGGCGGCGCTTTTCCGATGGTTCGCCGGATGGCTGGGGAGGCTGGACGAAGCCGGATTCCGGCTTTTCGAGTACGAGGTTCCCGACGATCGCGCCCGTGTCGGCCAGTACGGACAAGTGGTCTTTCACGAGGAATTCGCGCGCGAGATTCACCGGTCACCCCTTGACCTTTCGGCCGAACAGTTGACGCTTTTCGCATGAGGCTGACGCCGTGGCAAGAGGCGCGCATTCATCTGATAGCCGATATCGCAAAGGAGAGAAGCAAAATGCTTCAGGTCACCACCGAAACGAAGGCCGCGATGACGTGCGAGAAGGGGCGCGTGGTCGGGTTCGTCAAGTCGAACGAGCCGGGGAAGATCAGCCTCGCCGTTCCCGCTGACCGTGCTGTGATGACTCCGGCGCAGGCTCGACAGCTTGCCGCGTGGCTCGTCGAAGAAGCCGACAAGATCAGGCCGACGACGGCGACGAGTCTGAACGACTGGAGTGCGCAGGAAGCGAAGCGGCAGGCCGACATACGGGCAGCGCTGAACCGTGACCGCGTGAGCTTTCGGGGCGTCGCGTACGAGCGCCGCATGTCGTCCGGCGACGGGCGTGAGTTCTCGTGAGCGACGAGCCGAAGCCGCCCCGGAAGTCGTACGACGTGCTTCAGCTTGCCCAGTGGATCGCCGGAGACGACTAGCAACCTGGGGCGCTCAGCCTACTCACGTGAGTAGGTTGGGTGCCCAGCGAGGAGAGACATGTTCGGCGCCCCTGTCAACGTTCACGTTGTGCTCGCTGAGCCGTACGAGGACGGCACGGAAGACATTACGGCGTACGCGGATTGCGTGCTGGCCGACTGGATCGTGAAGGAGAGAAGCGCATGAAGAAGCCCCTTGCCGTTACTGCCGCCGCTGCCGTCGCCGCCCTGGGTGCGCTGGCCGGATGCTCGCTGACCGATGACAACACGGAGTGCACGACCTACAGCACGGTTGCCGCTTCGGCTCCTGCGCCCCGACCGGCACCCGCTCCGCGCGTCGCTCCCTCGGCCCCGAAGCCCAACTTCAACAAGCCGCCGAAGACCGGCCAGGCTCAGCCTAGCCTTCCGCGCGTGCACACGACCTGTTGGGAGAAGAGCGAGAAGTGATCTACGCCGTACTGGTCGGTCTTCCCGGCCATAGCTCCGGCTCGCTCGTGTGGCGTCCGTTCCGCGACGAATGCTGGGCCGCTGACGTTGAGCCGGAGTTCGTCAACGTTACCGAGTCCGATTCGCGCGCCGACGGCGTCCATACGGTGCCTACCATCCGCATCTTCGACGACGCGGACCCGTACGGCGAGCCGCTCGCTGAGCACGTGGGCGCTGCCGACGCCGACACGATCCGCACACTTCTGGAGAAGGGGAAGAGCCTTGCTGCCCGAGATTCCGGTAAAGTCGGTCGGCTCACCCGTGGACGAGATCGGCGCGGAGCTTGTCCGGGACCGGTGGCGGGATAGCGCCCTTCGCGTGCGAGTTCACTCGGCGCATGTCGCTGGGGGATCGTCGTACGGGAACGAGATCGTTCTAGGGTCGCGCGACGACCTGAAGAGCCTGATCCTTCAACTTCAGGGCTGCTATTACGGGTGGCCCGGCAACGAGCGCTGACAACAACGAAGCGCCCCAGCTTACTCACGTGAGTAGGTTGGGGCGCTTTCGTGTTTGCTGACGGGCCGTCAGAAAATTCACTCCTTACTCGCTGGCATATGACCATGGCGCGCTGTAACTTCGTACATCCGTTCGACCAGAAACAGACCTCACCGACTGTTTCGTGTGGGTGAAGGTTGTACGACCTGTGGAGGGTGATGAACATCATCCGCACGTATGACGGAAAGTGACTGGCCGAAAACGCATCATGGAGCAAGCGATTCCGCGCAACCCTGGGGGGCAAGTCATGCCGCACACCGTCCCGTTCACACTCTCACTGTCCGTCAACGTGCCTACCGGGCCAGAACGACACTGGACGGCGTGTGACGTGCTCGGGGACGCCATGACGGACGAACTGATCAACTCCTGTGGCGAGTTGCGCGCAGTCCTGCGGGCACACGGGCGGCTCGTGGCGCGGATTCTGTCGGCTCCGGCCGTCCCTCGGTACGACGGGTTCCGCATCCTGGGGCGCCGGAAGGACTCCGGAATCCTGGTTGCGGCCGTCGAGTGGATCCGATCGCGCGAAACGGCGGAGCTGGTCCCTTTTCCGGCCACGTGGACGGCGTGTGACTACGTCCATCCGGAGTCGCGCGTGTCCGTAGCGTGACCGTTACGAACTAAATGCTGTGTGCACGCTGTGCACATGCGATCATCGGGACACATGCCGTTGAAACGGCAACCATCACATCGGGGACAAGCAATGCGTAACAAGATCATCCTTCCCATGTCGTCCGTGGCATCTGCCGCTGTGGCGTTCGGCATCGGAGCACTCGTCTTCACGAACCCGAACACGCCCGCAGACGCATCGCCGGTCCCCCAGCCGACGAAGACTGTCACCGCACCGCCCGTTGCCGGTCAGGCGCCCACTCAGACGGCGCAGGAAGACGCGCAGCGGGAAGCAGCGGGCACGGAGCCGGGAAGCCTGCCGACGGCCCCTCAGAAGGCCAGCAAGCCGCCCGCCGACGCGCCGACGACGAGCACCAGGACGACGGCGCCGGAGACGGCGAAGCCCGCCGAACAGTCACCCGGCAGCGAAGGCCCGTTCACCGACGCCCAGGACGACGGCAAGGTGCTGGACGACATAGGCAAGACGATCATGCCGGGCTTCCCGATCAGCGTGCCGGAAGTCTTCCTGCCGTTCCCCGGCCATGGCGAAGGTCTGCCCGCTGACGACGTGACCCTGGTCGTTGACGGCGACCCCGGTTACGCCGACCCGGGCGTCGTGTGTGATGCCGAGATGGCTGAGGCACTGGGCGTCCCGCTGGGAGACTGCGCGGCTGAGCCGAGCAAGGTCGACACCTGGCACCCCGTGACCGACTGACGGCAAGTCACCGACTCCCTTACCCACGCCCAGAGAACACAACTGGGCGAAGGAGTACGGAAGTTGGATACGAAAGCCATCAAGACAACCCGCAGGGTGCTGACCGGCGGACGCTGGTTTCTGATTACGGGGCTCGTGTTCTACAGCCTCATGACCACGACCCCGTTCGTCAGCGCCCACAGCGAATGGCAGTGGTCCGGATGGGTACTGGGCTTGATCGTTGATGCGGCGTTCATCATGGCGCTCAGCGCTGAGTCAACTCTGGCGAAGTACGGCGTGACGAAGCTGGGGGCGTGGCCGGTCGCCTTCCGCTGGGTTACGGGGCTCAGCTCCGTCTTCCTGAACGTGTGGCTGAGCGTCAGCGCAAGCGACTGGGTCGGCGTCGCCGTCCACCTGATTGCACCCGCGCTAGTGATGCTTCTGGCCGAAGTCGGCCCGGTCTACATGGCCGCACTTGCCGACGCTGAGGCGAAGGCGCTGAGCGCCCCTCAGAAGCCCGCTGAGCCGGTTGCCGCCCGCTGGGTCGTGCCGCCCGTTCCTGAGACCTTCAGCGCGCCCCAGGTCGTTCAGGAAGCACTTCCTGAGCCGGAGCCTGAGCCTGCCGACGAAGAGCCGAAGACGCGCCTGACGAACGCCGAAGCCAACAAGATCATTGAGCAGGGTTGGCGGCACAAGCTGAACCCTGTCGAAGTCGCCGCTGCCGCCGGACGTCACCCGGCCACCGTGCGGAAGAAGTTCGCCCAGCTCGATGCCGAACTGAAGGTCTGAGCGCCCATACCACAAGCCCCGTGCTTACTGCCACTCCGGCGGTAGGCACGGGGCTTTCGTGCTTCCCTGGTCGGGCACCTTCTGTCGAAGGAGTCTGGAGGAGCCCCGGGGCGTGTGCCAGAACCACCATAGGCGCCCCAGGGCAGGCGTAGCCCCGTTCCGTTGTCCGTTCGGAACGGGGCTTCGTCATACGCTGGCCGACATGGGACCGAAGACCGAAGCGGCGTATGTGACCATCTGCGGATGGGTGCTCACCGGAAGGTACAGGCCGGGCGACAAGCTCCCTTCCGAACGCGCCATGTGCGAAGAGCTGAGCATCGGGCGGACGGCGCTCCGACAAGTGCTCGCGAAGCTAGTCATGGAAGGCAAGCTTGAAGTGCACCAGCGGAGTCACTACCGGGTACCTTCAGGCATGCGTATTACCTGGGTCATTGAAGATCACGGCGGAGACAGCGCCGACGTTCCGACTGTCGACACGGCCGCTGAAGCCCTTGCCGCTGCTGTCCGGCAGGCGTACGCCGAAGAGAGCACCGAGACACTCGCCAACATCCTGCTCAACACGGTCGCCCCACTGCGCATGCAACTGGTGACCGACGGCCGGTATGCAGTCGAGCACGGGCGCACGTGGGAAGCCCGTCAGGGGGGAATTTTCGTCACTCTCTCCCCCAACTGAGTGAAGCCCGCTACGGTTGCCCCCATGCGTCGATACCGGATCACTCAGAAGCCGCCGGACTGGCGGCAAGAGGTAACCAGGAATGGCGAAGCCCCGCCGCCCCGTGGGGACCGGCCGTGGGTCATTCTGGATCAGGAACTTCAGGGGTACTGCACCTTGCCCGACGGCGACGAGCGCTATCCGCTGGAGTGGCGCACGAAGGCCGGTGCTAATGCGTGGCTCGTGCGCTGCTACCGAATGTGGGGCAACGTGCCGCTAATGCATGGCGAGCACGAGCCGTACAACCCCAAGCAGGAGCGCGTATGAAGCGCTATCGGGTGATGCAGCGCGCGCTTAAGCGCATGTCGGACGGGACGTGGACGCGCCGCCAGAATCCGCCCTTCGCTATCTTCGACGAAGTGTTAGGCGACTTCTGCGCGCTGCCGGTCAACGGCAAGCTGAAGCCGCTGGAGTGGCGCTCACGGTCAGCGGCGTACGACTGGCTGTATCAGTGCGCCGAGACGTGGAAGGAGTGGGAGCACAGCGGCCGGAAGGCGGACGTGCCAGAGGATTGGCGCGGCTTCCGCCCGCCGACACGATCGCCCTGGGAAGGGCACACAACGCCCATGTACGGGCCGTACTAGGGCGCTGACACACGAAAGCCCCGGCTACCTCTTTCGAGGGGTACGCCGGGGCTTTTTCTCGTCTCTCATGACCGGCCACTCGTTTACGGGAGCGCCGTCCTGCATGCCGACGAAGACGACGTACGCGCCGTTCCCGGCGTGCCGGATGCCGACGCAACGCCCGTATTCGGCCTCCCCCATTGCTCGCAGCTTCGCTGCCTGTTCGTGCCACATGTCGACGGCTGCCCTCAGCGAAAGGCCGCGCGCAAGTTCTACCGCGTCATACATGGCGGGGCGCCTTCCCAGCCGTGGCCGGTTTCATGCATACGAATGTGCGCGCCGACCGGTACTCCCATGCCCGGCCTTCGCTGAGTGCCTGCCTACCGTGCGTAGTGATCTCTCGCCACAGCGGGGCGCCTACACGGGTCATGACTTCGGCAATGGCGTCGATGGGGTACCCGGCGCACAGCTCCCCGATCACGCCCAGGACGACGGAAGCGGCCGTGTCGGCACACGTGACTGTGCGGCGCCCCTCTGCGTCCGTGATCTTGTACTCAAGCTCAATCATGCCGGGCATCGTCGCAGGTCAGCACCGGTCTTGCCCACTACTCCCCCAACTGGGGTAACCTTTGGGCTCGCCCGGCGCGTACTCCACCTCGCCCATCTGGTCCATCATGATGAACGGGTCCAGGTAGCGGTAGTTGATCCCCGCGAACGCCCGGCGCACCGGGAAGCCCTCGCCCTCGAAACCGCTCGGAGCGGTCGTGACGGCGAGCACGGGACGTGCCACGGCGTCGGCGGGTGCGGTCACCCGGGGCAGCGTCAACGGGTTCTCGACGGTCACAGCAGGCATGTCGGTTCCTCCTCGTGTACGCCCAGTTTAGTTGAGCGTTGAACTTTCTGCCACCCCCAACCACGGAACCCCGGAGGGCATTCCCGCCCCGGGGGACGGCGCAGCGAACCACGGGGGACCGGCACGGCGAAAGGCCGCCACCCCTCACGGGGTGACGGCCTCGGGACGCCCGGCCGTCCGCCGGGACGGCGGTCAGCCGCCGCCTGCGCGGCAACGGCGTCTAGCCGTACATCCGCCGCATCGCGAACTCCACCATCTGCTCCACCGCCTTCGCGTCGAACACCATCCGGTGCTCGCCCTCCATGTCCAGGACGAACCCGTAGCCGGTGGGCAGCAGGTCCAGCACCTCCGCGCCGGTGATCACGAAGTACTTGGACTCCTTGCCCGCGTACCGGCGCAGCTCCTTGAGGGTGCTGAACATCGGGATCACCGGCTGCTGGGTGTTGTGCAGGGCGAGGAAACCGGGGTTGTCGCCGCGCGGGCAGTACACCTTCGACGTGGCGAAGACCTGCTGGAAGTCCTCGGCGGCCATCTGCCCGGTGGTGAACGCGCGCACCGCGTCCGTGAGCGAGGGCGGGGACGGCTCGGGGTACAACGGCGGCTGCTGCCCGTACCCGCCGGACATCGGCTGCTGCGGAGGGGCGTACTGCGCTTGCGGGCCCGCTGTCTGGTCGTAGCCGTACATGGGCGCAAGCGTACCGAGCGCGGCGGGGCGGAGGTGGCGGTACGGCGGGCCCGGGAGCCCGCGGTGGCCGGGCCGCCCCTCCCGCGGGCCGCTCCGGTGGATCACCGGCCGCGGGACCCTTGACCGACCCGGTGGGACCTGTCACAGATGGCCGGGTGGGGTTGCGCCTTATTACTGGCGGGTAGCATCATCGTAGCTACTTGTTGGTACGTGAACTAGCGCGAGGATCCAGTGCCTCGCCGATCTCTCTACGGAGCCGGGAGCCGTCGCCATGGGGCACTACAAGTCGAATCTCCGCGACATCGAGTTCAACCTCTTCGAAGTACTCGGGCGCGACAAGGTGTACGGCACCGGCCCGTTCGAGGAGATGGACGTCGAGACCGCCAAGAGCATCCTGGAGGAGCTGACCCGCCTCTCCGAGAACGAGCTGGCCGAGTCCTTCGCCGACGCCGACCGCAACCCGCCGGTCTTCGACCCGCAGACCAGCACCGCGCCGGTCCCCGCCTCCTTCAAGAAGAGCTACCAGGCCTTCATGGACTCCGAGTACTGGCGCCTGGGCCTGCCCGAGGAGATCGGCGGCACCACCGCGCCCCGCTCCCTGATCTGGGCCTACGCCGAGCTGATCCTGGGCGCCAACCCGGCCGTGTGGATGTACTCCTCGGGCCCTGCCTTCGCCGGCATCCTCTTCGAGGAGGGCAACGAGGTCCAGAAGCACATAGCCAAGATCGCCACCGAGAAGCAGTGGGGCTCCACGATGGTGCTCACCGAGCCCGACGCGGGCTCCGACGTGGGCGCCGGCCGCACCAAGGCCGTGCAGCAGGAGGACGGCTCCTGGCACATCGAGGGCGTGAAGCGCTTCATCACCTCCGGCGAGCACGACATGTCGGAGAACATCCTCCACTACGTGCTGGCCCGCCCCGAGGGCGCCGGCCCCGGCACCAAGGGCCTGTCCCTGTTCCTCGTCCCGAAGTACCTCTTCGACTTCGAGACGGGCGAGTTGGGCGAGCGCAACGGCGTCTACGCCACCAACGTCGAGCACAAGATGGGCCTGAAGGCGTCCAACACGTGCGAGATGACCTTCGGCGACAAGCACCCCGCCAAGGGCTGGCTGATCGGCGACAAGCACGACGGCATCCGCCAGATGTTCCGCATCATCGAGTTCGCCCGCATGATGGTCGGCACGAAGGCGATCTCCACGCTGTCGACGGGCTACCTCAACGCGCTCGAGTACGCCAAGGAGCGCGTCCAGGGCCCGGACCTGGCCAACTTCATGGACAAGACCGCGCCCAAGGTCACCATCACCCACCACCCGGACGTCCGCCGCTCGCTCATGACGCAGAAGGCGTACGCCGAGGGCATGCGCGCCCTGGTGATGTACACCGCCTCGATCCAGGACGCCATCCAGATCAAGGAGGCCGCCGGCGAGGACGCCTCCGCCGAGCACGCGCTGAACGACCTGCTCCTGCCCATCGTCAAGGGCTACGGCTCCGAGAAGGGCTACGAGCAGCTCGCCCAGTCCCTGCAGACCTTCGGCGGCTCCGGCTTCCTGCAGGAGTACCCGATCGAGCAGTACATCCGGGACTCCAAGATCGACACCCTCTACGAGGGCACCACGGCCATCCAGGGCCAGGACTTCTTCTTCCGGAAGATCGTCCGCAACCAGGGCGCCGCGCTGAACTCCCTCGCCGAGGACATCAAGAAGTTCCTCGCCCTCGGCACGGGCGGCGAGGAGCTGGCCGGCGCCCGCGAGCACCTGGCCAAGGCCGCCGTCGAGCTGGAGGCCATCGTCGGCCTCATGCTCACCGACCTCGCCGCCACCGAGCAGGACGTCAAGAACATCTACAAGGTCGGGCTCAACACCACCCGCCTGCTGATGGCCTCCGGTGACGTCGTCGTGGGCTACCTGCTGCTCAAGGGCGCCGCGATCGCCGCCGAGAAGCTGGAGACCGCCACCGCCAAGGACAAGGCCTTCTACACCGGCAAGATCGCCGCCGCGAAGTTCTTCGCCGCCAGCGTCCTGCCGGGCGTCACCCTGGCCCGCAAGGTCGCCGAGGGCGTCGAGCTGGACCTGATGGAGCTGGACGAGGCCGCGTTCTAGTCCTCACTCCCGTCCTGTGAGCGAGGGCCTGTTCCCCACCGTGGGGAACAGGCCCTCGCCCGTCGTTAAGGTGAAGCCATGACCCAACCTGCCCGCCCGTCCTCCCCCGCGAGCGCCCCGCGCGCGACCCGCTCGTTCGACCGCGGCCACACCGACGACCTCATGGCCTTCCTCGCGGCGAGCCCCTCGCCGTACCACGCCGTGGCCAACGCCGCCGAGCGGCTGGAGAAGGCCGGGTTCCGGCAGGTCGCCGAGACGGACGCCTGGGACGGGACGAGCGGCGGCAAGTACGTGCTGCGCGGCGGCGCGATCGTCGCCTGGTACGTACCGGAGGGCGCCGCACCGCACACGCCGTTCCGGATCGTCGGCGCCCACACCGACTCCCCCAACCTGCGCGTCAAGCCCCTGCCCGACAGCGGGGCGCACGGCTGGCGCCAGGTGGCCGTGGAGATCTACGGCGGCCCGCTGCTCAACTCCTGGCTGGACCGCGACCTCGGGCTCGCCGGCCGGCTGACCCTGCGCGACGGCTCCACCCGCCTGGTCGACGTCGACCGGCCGCTGCTGCGCGTCCCGCAGCTCGCCATCCACCTGGACCGCTCGGTCACCGCCGACGGCCTCAAGCTCGACAAGCAGCGGCACATGCAGCCCATCTGGGGCCTGGGCCGCGACGTGCGCGACGGCGACCTCATCGCCTTCCTGGAGGAGAGCGCCGGCATCCCCGCCGGCGAGGTCACCGGCTGGGACCTCATGACCCACTCCGTCGAACCGCCCGCCTACCTCGGCCGCGACCGCGAACTCGTCGCCGGGCCCCGCATGGACAACCTGCTGTCCGTGCACGCCGGCACCGCCGCCCTCGCCGCCGTCGCCGCCGGCACGAGCGCGCCCGCCTGCATCCCCGTCCTCGCCGCCTTCGACCACGAGGAGAACGGCTCCCAGTCCGACACCGGCGCCGACGGCCCCCTCCTCGGCAACGTGCTGGAGCGCTCGGTCTTCGCCCGCGGCGGCACCTACGAGGACCGGGCCCGCGCCTTCGCCGGCACCGTCTGCCTGTCCTCCGACACCGGCCACGCCGTCCACCCCAACTACGCCGAGCGGCACGACCCGACGCACCACCCGCGCGTCAACGGCGGCCCCATCCTCAAGGTCAACGTCAACAACCGCTACGCCACCGACGGTTCGGGCCGCGCCGAGTTCACCGCGGCCTGCGAGGCGGCCGACGTGCCGTTCCAGTCGTTCGTCTCCAACAACGCCATGCCCTGCGGCACCACGATCGGCCCGATCACCGCCGCCCGGCACGGCATCCGGACCGTCGACATCGGCGTGGCCATCCTGTCGATGCACAGCGCCCGCGAACTCTGCGGCGCCGACGACCCGTTCCTCCTGGCCAACGCCCTGACGGCGTTTCTGGAAAGGTAGAACGGCCCCTCACCGCATGGGTGTTCGCCTCCGGGGTACCCGGTGTTCCGGTACCGGAACGTCCGGACCGTACAGGGAGGCGACACTCATGGGCCTCGGCGGATGCATCATCCTCATCGCCGTGGGAGCCATCCTCACGTTCGCGACCGACTGGGACATGCAGGGGGTCAACCTCGACCTGGTCGGCATCATCTTCATGATCGTCGGACTGATTGGCGTCACGGTCTTCAGCAGCATTTACCGGCGCAGGCGCGTGGTCATGCCCCCCACGACGCCGGTCGTGGACGACCCGGCGGCCCGCCGCGACGGCTACCACGGCGGCTACGGGGTGTGACACCGTCGCTCAGGCGGTGTCCGTCCCGGCCGGCACCGGGCGCGACCGGTCCGTTCCCGAGTCGTTGAGGCGGGCGGGCACGTCCCGGTCCTGCCGGTGCACGTGGCAGGCCGGATGCGCGCCGCCCGGGTCCTCGTCGCAGGAGGCGGCCCCGGCGCAGACGTGCAGCACGCCCTCCCTCACGGCGGGGCCGAGTGCGCGGGAGCGGGGCATCCGTCCCCGCGTCCTCACCGCCGCGCAGCCGTTCCGGCGGGGGCGCCGAGGGCCACGCCGGGCGCCTTCACGCCTCCTGAGGCAACCGCAGCCGGGTCAGCCGGTGCCGGGCGGAGTCGACGTCGCTGCGCCGGCCCACCCATCCGACCGCCCCGCACGCTCCGGTGGACGAGGCCGTGGCCGTGCCCGGTCGCACCCGGAGGGCCACGGCCGCCACCGCGTGGAGCACCGGGTCGGCGGCTGACGCGTTCCCGTCCCGGCTCAGCCCGTCGGCCTAGCGGCGGCGTTTCGCGGGCGGTGACGGGGAAGCCCTCGTCTCATGAGATTCCTCGTGTACGACCGGCTCCTCGGCTTCGGTGACGACTACTGGATCGAGGACGAGCACGGCTCGAAGGTGTTCCTCGTCGACGGCAAGGCCCTGCGGCTGCGGGACACCTGGGAGCTGAAGGACCCCCGGGGCAACGTCCTGGTCGACATCCACCAGAAGATGCTCGCCCTGCGCGACACGATGGTGCTCCAGCGGGCCGGGGAGCCGCTGGCGACGATCCGCCGCAAGCGGCTGTCCCTGCTGCGCAACCACTACCGCGTGTCCCTGGCCGACGGCAACGAGCTGGACGTCAGCGGCAAGATCCTCGACCGGGAGTTCGCCGTCGAGTACGACGGGGAGCTGCTGGCGGTGATCTCCCGCCGGTGGCTGACCCTGCGCGACACCTACGGCGTGGACGTCGTCCGGGAGGACGCGGACCCGGCGCTGCTCATCGCGGTGGCGGTGTGCGTGATCCACCTGGCGGAGAAGGAGCGCGAGGACTGAGCCGCCGGGGCGTACCTGAGCCGACGGGCGTCCTCAGGGCCTGCGCGGCGGCCGGAGCCCCAGCATCCGGTCCTTCAGCGCGGGGAACTGCTCCCGCGTCGCGGCGACCTTCCCCGGGTCGAACTCCACCGTGAGGACCTCCTCGCCGGCGCCGGCCTCGGCCAGCACCTCGCCCCACGGGTCGACGACGGTCGAGTGCCCGGCCTGGGTAACTCCGGCGTGGGTCCCGGCCGTTGCGCACGCGACGACGAACGACTGGTTCTCCACCGCCCGCGCCCGCGCGAGCAGGGTCCAGTGGGAGCGGCGGCGCTCCGGCCAGCCCGCCGCCACCACGAGCGTCTCGGCCCCGGCGTCGACGAGGCCGCGGAAGAGCTCGGGGAAGCGCAGGTCGTAACAGGTGGACAGGCCGAGGGTGGTGGCCGGCAGACGAACCGTCACCAGTTCCGATCCCGCGCCCATCAGGACGGCCTCACCCTTGTCGAAGCCGAAGCGGTGGATCTTGCGGTAGGCGGCGGCCAGGTCGCCGGAGGGCGAGAAGACGAGGGAGGTGTTGTAGAGGGGGCCCTCGGGGTCGCGCTCGGGGATCGACCCGGCGTGCAGCCAGACGCCCGCGTCGCTCGCGGCCTTGGCCATGGCCTCGTGGGTGGGGCCTTCGAGCGGTTCGGCCTCGGTGGCGAACGCGTCGTAGGCGAAGGCTCCGGTGGTCCACAGCTCGGGGAGGACGACCAGGTCGCTCCCGGCCTGTTCGCGGATCATCCCGGCGGCCCGCCGGCGGCGCGATTCGACCGATTCGCCCTCGTCCACGGCGATCTGGATCACAGAGGCGCGCACACTACCACCGTCCTGGCATTCGAGCCGTCCACACGGGCCTACGATCGTCACACGAAAGCACTGCCGGGGTGCCCCACAGCAGCGTAACTTAGCTCGCAAGACACCCACCGACAGCCGCCACCTCCCACTGGCAACGCCGCCACCACCTGCCCGTGCACCGACCGCCGAGGGGTCCCGTTCCGTGAGTCTGCATCCCACCCTCCAGCCCTACGCCGACGCCTGGACCCACTCCGTCGAAGCGATATCCGAGCTGGTCCAGCCGCTCGTGGAGGCCGAATGGAACCGGCGGACGCCGTGCCCGGGGTGGTCGGTGCGGGACGTGGTGTCCCACGTCATCGGCCTGGACTGCGAGATGCTCGGCGACCCGCGCCCGATCCACTCGCTGCCGCGCGACCTGTTCCACGTCACCAACGACCACCAGCGGTACATGGAGATGCAGGTCGACGTCCGCCGTCACCACACGGCCCCGGAGATGACCTCCGAGCTGGAGTACGTGATCATCCGCCGCAACCGGCAGCTGCGCAACGAGTCGCGCGACCCGGGCACCAAGGTGCGCGGGCCGCTGGGCAGCGAGCTGACGCTGGAGGAGTCGATGCGGCGGCACGCGTTCGCGGTGTGGGTGCACGAGCAGGACCTGCGCACGGCTCTGGGCCGCCCGGGCAACCTGGACTCCCCGGGCGCGCACGTGGCCCGGGACGTGCTGCTCGCCGAACTGCCGCGTGTGGTCGCGGAGGACGCGCAGGCGCCGCGCAGTTCGGCGGTCGTGATCGACGTCCACGGGCCGGTGGAGTTCCTGCGCACGATCCGGGTCGACATCCAGGGCCGCGGCACCCTGGAGACGGCCCCGGCCCTCGGGCCCGCGGCGACCCTCACCCTCGACTGGGAGACGTACGTCCGCCTGGCGTGCGGGCGCGTGTCGCCGGAGGCGGTGACCGACCGGGTCAAGACCGAGGGCGACCCGGACCTGACGGCGGCGATCCTGCGGCACTTCACGGTGACGCCGTAACCCGGGCGGCCGCGCACACGGACATCCACCCGCCACCGCCCGGGCGCCTGCCGCGCACACGGACCCACGCGTCGCTCCCGGGCGGATGCGGCGTTGGGATTCACGCGGCTTCCCGGACGGCTCCCGCGCACACAACCCCTCGGCCGTCCCGGGCGGATGCCACGCTGGCAGTGCAACCGACCCCCCGGGCAGCTCCCGCGCACACCGGTACGCGCCGGCCGGCCTACACCGGTACGTGCACCGTCTCCACCCGGCTGGCCACCAGCCGCTCGCGCTCCCGGCGGGCCGCCCGCCCGCGCAGCCGGAGGATCTGCGTGACACCGGCCGCCTGCAGCACGAACACCACGGAGAAGGCGACGCGGTAGTCGTCACCGGTGGCGTCCAGCAGCGCACCGATCGCGAACAGCGTGGTCATGGAGGCCACGAAGCCGCCCATGTTGGTGATGCCGGAGGCGGTGCCCTGCCGCTCGGGCGGATTGGCCGGTCGGGCGAAGTCGAAGCCGATCATGGAGGCCGGCCCGCAGGCGCCCAGGACCGTGCACAGCACGATCAGCAGCCACATGGGGGCGTGCGCGCCCGGGTGGGCGAGGGTCGCGGCCCACAGCACGGCCGTGGCCGCGACCGTGCCGAGCGCGAGCGGCAGCCGCGCCTCGTGGTGCCGGGCGACGATCTGGCCGTAGACGAGGCCGACGACCATGTTGGACAGCACGACCAGGGTCAGCAGCTCACCGGCGGTGGCCCGGGTCAGGCCCTGGGCCTCGACCAGGAACGGCAGGCCCCACAGCAGCAGGAAGACCATCGCGGGGAACTGCGTGGTGAAGTGCACCCACAGGCCCAGCCGGGTCCCCGGCTCACGCCAGGCCGCGGCGATCTGCCGCCGCACGTAGGCGGCGCCCTGGTGCGGGACGGGTTCGCAGGCGTGGCCCTCGGGGTGGTCCTTCAGGAACAGCACCACCAGGACGAAGACCACGGCACCGGCGGCGGCGCTGCCCGCGAAGGCGGCCGTCCAGCCCACGCCGTGCAGCAGCCGGGCCAGCACGAGGGTGGAGACGAGGTTGCCGGCCATGCCGATCAGTCCCGCGAACTGGGCGACGAGGGGTCCGCGCCGGGCGGGGAACCAGCGGCTGCCCAGGCGCAGCACGCTGATGAACGTCAGCGCGTCGCCGCAGCCGAGCAGGGCGCGGGAGGCCAGGGCCATGCCGTAGGAGGGGGAGAACGCGAAGCCGAGCTGTCCGGCCGTGAACAGCACCGCGCCCAGCGCCAGCACCTTCTTGGTGCCGAGCCGGTCCACGAGCAGGCCGACGGGTATCTGCATGCCGGCGTAGACCAGAAGCTGGAGGATGGAGAAGGTGGACAGCGCCGAGGCGTTGACGTGGAAGCGGTCGGCGGCGTCGAGGCCGGCGACGCCCAGGGACGTGCGGAAGATGACCGCGACGAAGTAGACCGAGACGCCGATGCCCCAGACGGCCAGGGCCCGGCGGCCGCCCGGGGGATCCTCCGGCAGCGCGGCCGAACTCATCGGACCTCCCCGCGGGCCAGGTGGGAGAACCAGCCGACGTGCCGGTGGACGACGCCGACGGCCGCCTCGGCGTCCCCGGCGCGCAGCGCGTCGAGGATCTCCTCGTGCTCGGCGAGGGTCTTGGCGATGCGGTCGGGGTGGGAGTGCATGACGGCGACGCCCATGCGCAGCTGGCGGTCGCGCAGCTGGTCGTACAGGCGGGAGAGGATCTCGTTGCCGCCGCTGCGGACGATCTCGGCGTGGAAGCAGCGGTCGGTGACGGCGGCGCCGGCGAGGTCACCGGCGGCGGCCTGCTTCTTCTGCCGCGCCAGCAGCTCCTCCAGGCGCTCGATGAGACCGTGGGGCGCGGGGACGGCCTTGCGCGCCGCGTGTTCCTCGACGAGCAGCCGGGTCTCCACGACGTCGGCGATCTCCTGCGCGGAAACGGGCAGGACCAGGGCGCCCTTCTTCGGGTAGAGCCGGATCAGCCCCTCGACCTCCAGCCGGAGCAGCGCCTCGCGCACCGGTGTGCGCGAGACCCCGACGGCCTCGGCGAGCTCGCCCTCGGTGAGCAGGGTCCCGCCTTCGTAGCGGCGCTCGAGGACGCCCTGTTTGACGTGCGTGTAGACACGGTCGGCGGCGGGGGGTTGCTTCACGGCCACAGTCATATCAACAGGATAGATACATCAGGTGTGCGTGGATGCATCCGTCCAGTATCCGGACCCGAATGTCACACATCCGTGGCAAAGCGGGGACCCCTCCCGGCAACAGCACAACCTCGTGTGCTAGTTACGAGTCAGACACGTGCGGCCCCTTTCCCCTCGTCCTCAACTCGGCCGCACCGATGGGGCATTCGACATAATCGGGGTACTTGACTTGATAACCGGCATTAAGGGCACTCGTCTGCGCAGAGCCGCGGCCGTCACCGTGACCACCGGCGCCATGCTCGCGACCGGTGCTCTCACCGTCGCGCCGGCGCAGGCCGCCTCCTCGGCGCCCTCCATCGCCGCCAAGGGCGGCTACGTGATGAACAACGCGACCGGCAAGTCGCTCTACACCAAGGCGGCCGACACCCGCCGCTCGACCGGATCGACCACCAAGATCATGACGGCCCTGGTGGTGCTGAAGCAGTCGAACCTCAACCTGGACAGCAAGGTCACGGTCCAGAAGGCGTACAGCGACTACATCGTCGAGAACAACTGGGCGTCCAACGCCAAGCTGATCGTCGGCGACAAGGTCACCGTCCGCCAGCTGCTGTACGGGCTGATGCTGCCGTCCGGCTGCGACGCCGCGTACGCGCTGGCCGACAAGTACGGGACCGGCTCGACGCGGGCCAAGCGCGTGCAGTCGTTCATCGGCAAGATGAACACCACCGCCAAGAGTCTGGGTCTGACGAACACCCACTTCGACTCGTTCGACGGCATCGGCAAGGGCAGCAACTACTCCACGCCGCGCGACCTGACCAAGCTCGCCAGCGCCGCGATGAAGAACTCCACGTTCCGCACGGTCGTCAAGACGAAGAAGTACACGGCGAAGACGACCACCAAGTCCGGCGGCACGCGGACCATGGCGCCGTGGGAGAACACCAACCCGCTGCTCGCCAGTTACAGCGGCGCGATCGGTGTGAAGACCGGCTCCGGCCCGGAGGCCGGGTACTGCCTGGTCTTCGCGGCGACGCGGAGCGGCAAGACGGTCATCGGCACGGTCCTCTCCTCGACCAACGCCACCACGCGCAAGTCCGACGCGACGAAGCTGCTGAACTACGGCTTCACCAAGTAGGACGCGCCCGCGGACAGGGCAACGGGAAGGGGGCTCGCCACAGCCGGTGGCGAGCCCCCTCTTCGTGTGTCAGGCCCAGGTGATCAGGCGCTTGGGCTGCTCCAGGACCGCGGCCACGTCGGCCAGGACCTTCGAGCCCAGTTCGCCGTCGACCAGGCGGTGGTCGAACGACAGCGCCAGGGTGGTCACCTGACGGGGTTTCACCTTGCCCTTGTGCACCCAGGGCTGCGGCTTGATCGCGCCGACCGCGAGGATCGCGGACTCGCCCGGATTCAGGATCGGCGTGCCCGTGTCGACGCCGAAGACGCCGACGTTGGTGATCGTCACCGTGCCGCCCTGCATGGCCGACGGGGACGTCCTGCCCTCCCGCGCCGTCGCCACCAGCTCGCCCAGCGACTCGGCCAGCTGCGGCAGCGTCTTGGCGTGGGCGTCCTTGATGTTCGGCACGATCAATCCGCGCGGGGTCGCGGCCGCGATGCCCAGGTTCACGTAGTGCTTGACCACGATCTCCTGAGCGGCCTCGTCCCAGGACGCGTTGATCTCCGGGTTGCGCCTGATCGCGACCAGCAGCGCCTTGGCGATCAGCAGCAGCGGGTTCACGCGCAGGCCCGTGAACTCCTTGTCCTGCTTCAGCTCCTCGACCAGCTTCATCGTGCGCGTCACGTCGACCGTGACGAACTCCGTGACGTGCGGCGCGGTGAACGCCGAGCCGACCATCGCCGCCGCCGTGGCCTTGCGCACGCCCTTGACCGGGACGCGGGTCTCGCGCGCGGTGTCGTACGAGGCCGGGGCGGCTGCCGCTGCCGCGGCCGGGGCGGGCGCCGGGGCGGCCGGCGCGGGAGCCTCGGCGGTGGGGGCGGCCACCGCCGCGTGCACGTCCTCCCGCGTGATGATGCCGTCCGGGCCCGTCGGCGTGACCGTCGTCAGGTCGATGCCCAGGTCCTTGGCGAGCTTGCGCACCGGAGGCTTGGCCAGCGGCCGGTCCCCGCCCACCGGGACGGGCGCCGGAGCCGGGACGGGCGCCGGGGCGTGGCCGTTCAGCTCGGACTGGACCGCCGTGGAGGCCGGCCGGCTTGGGGCCTCCTGGGCCTTGCGGGGCCGGCGGCGGGTGGAGGAGGTCGCCACCCCGTAGCCGACCAGGACCGGCTGGCGGCCCGAGCCCTCGGCTTTGGGCTCCTCGGCGGGCCGGGCGGCGGGCTGGGCGGCCGCGGGCTCGCCGGAGGCGGGCGCGGACGCGGCACCGCCGCTCACGTCCACGGCGATGATCGCCGTGCCCACGTCGACCG
Organism: Streptomyces sp. AHA2; assembly: GCF_036857595.1. NCBI lineage: Bacteria > Bacillati > Actinomycetota > Actinomycetes > Kitasatosporales > Streptomycetaceae > Streptomyces > Streptomyces sp. AHA2. The sequence goes on along the minus strand of NZ_JAUQWJ010000003.1, from coordinate 310,416 downwards.
TGGTGCCCTCCGGGAAGCGCAGCTCCCGGACCACGCCGTCGTAGGGGATGGGCAGCTCGACGGCCGCCTTCGCCGTCTCGACCTCGCACACGACCTGCCCGTCGGTGACCGTGTCACCGGGCTGGACGTACCACTTGAGGATCTCCGCCTCCGTGAGCCCCTCGCCCACGTCGGGCATCTTGAACTCGCGCACGGACGCTTCCGTCATCGTCGTCACGGCCCTCTCCTCAGTACGCCAGCGAGCGGTCGACGGCATCCAGCACCCGGTCCAGGTTCGGCAGGTACTCCTCCTCCAGGCGGGCCGGCGGGTACGGGGCGTGGTAGCCGCCGACCCGGAGCACCGGGGCCTCCAGGTGGTAGAAGCAGCGCTCCGTGATCCGGGCGGCGATCTCCGCGCCCGAGCCGAAGAACACCGGCGCCTCGTGGACCACGACCAGCCGGCGGGTCCTCTCCACCGACGCCTGGATCGAGTCGAAGTCGACCGGGGAGATCGAGCGCAGGTCGAGGACCTCCAGGTTCCGGCCCTCCTCGGCCGCCGCGTCGGCGGCCTCCTGGCAGAGCTTCACCATCGGGCCGTAGGCGGCCAGGGTCAGGTCGGTGCCCTCGCGGACCACCTGGGCCTTGTGCAGCGGGCCCGGGATGGCCTCCGTGTTGACCTCGCCCTTGTCCCAGTAGCGGCGCTTGGGCTCGAAGAAGATCACCGGGTCGTCGCTCTGGATGGCCTGCTGCATCATCCAGTACGCGTCCGAGGCGTTCGACGGGCTGACCACCTTCAGGCCCGCCACGTGCGCGAACAGCGACTCGGGGGACTCCGAGTGGTGCTCGACCGCGCCGATGCCTCCGCCGTAGGGGATGCGCACGACGACGGGCATCTTGACCTTGCCCAGCGAGCGGGCGTGCATCTTCGCGAGCTGCGTGACGATCTGGTCGTACGCCGGGAAGACGAAGCCGTCGAACTGGATCTCGACCACCGGGCGGTAGCCGCGCAGGGCCAGGCCGACCGCGGTGCCCACGATGCCCGACTCGGCGAGCGGGGTGTCGATGACGCGGCTCTCGCCGAAGTCCTTCTGCAGGCCGTCCGTCACCCGGAACACGCCGCCGAGCTTTCCGACGTCCTCACCCATGATCAGGACCTTGGGGTCGGACTCCAGGGCGCGGCGCAGCGACTCGTTGATCGCCTTGGCCAGTGCCATCTTCTCGGCCATCTCAGTTACCCCCCTGGTCGGCGAAGGACGCCTGGTATGCGGCGAACTGGGCGCGCTCCTCGTCGACCAGCGCGTGCCCGTCCGCGTAGACGTTCTCGAAGATCGCGAAGTGGTCCGGGTCCGGCATGGCGCGGACCGCCTCGCGCACCCGCCTGCCCAACGCCTCGGACTCGGTCTCCAGTTCCGCGAAGAAGCCCTCGTCCGCGTGGTTCGAGGCCTCCAGGTAGCGGCGCAGGCGCAGGATCGGGTCCTTGGCCTCCCACGCCTGCCGCTCCTCGTCGCCCCGGTAGCGGGTGGGGTCGTCGGAGGTGGTGTGGGCGCCCATGCGGTACGTGAACGCCTCGACGAGGGTCGGGCCCTCGCCGCTGCGCGCCCGCTCCAGCGCCCAGCGGGTGACCGCGAGGCAGCCGAGCACGTCGTTGCCGTCGACCCGGACCCCGGGGAAGCCGAAGCCCTGGGCGCGCTGGTAGATCGGCACGCGGGACTGCTTCTCCGTCGGCTCGGAGATGGCCCACTGGTTGTTCTGGCAGAAGAACACGACCGGGGCGTTGTAGACCGCGGAGAAGGTGAACGACTCGGCCACGTCGCCCTGGCTGGAGGCGCCGTCGCCGAAGTAGGCGATCACCGCGCTGTCCGCGCCGTCCTTGGCGACGCCCATCGCGTAGCCGGTGGCGTGCAGCGTCTGGGAGCCGATGACGATCGTGTAGAGGTGGAAGTTGTTGCCGTTCGGGTCCCAGCCGCCGTTGTTCACGCCACGGAACATGCCGAGCAGGTTGGTCGGGTCCACGCCGCGGCACCAGGCGACGCCGTGCTCGCGGTAGGTGGGGAAGACGTAGTCGTCGTCGCGCAGGGCCCGGCCGGAGCCGATCTGGGCGGCCTCCTGGCCGAGCAGCGAGGCCCACAGGCCCAGCTCGCCCTGGCGCTGCAGGGCGGTGGCCTCGGCGTCGAAGCGGCGGGTGAGCACCATGTCGCGGTAGAGGCCGCGCAGCTCCTCGGCGGTGACACCGGCGACGTACTTGTCGAACTCCGCGTTCTTGACCCGTTTGCCCTCGGGCGTCAGCAGCTGCACGAGCTGCGGTTCGCCGCCCGTGGCGGCCGCGTCCTTCTTGGCGGTGGTGGTGCGCTTGGCGCCGGTGGTGCCGGCCTTGCTTCCGGCGCTGCGTCGCGGTGTGCGCGCGGCAGTGCTCTCCACGGTCACGTGTGCTCCTCCGTCGGTCCGGCTCCCGGGGTTGCCGGTGGGCCTGGGGGTCCCCCTGCTCGCTTGGAGCCTGGGGGAGCGGCTCACCTGTTCTCGACCACGGGCACGGGGTGGGTGCCGCTCAGCCGGGGACAGGCGTGACAGGTGCCCCGGCGAGCGCCCTGCTGAAAGCACGTTACCCAGTGCGCCACATTTCTGTGAAACCCCTCCTGACCTGCGATTTTGCTTGGATATCCAAGTAAATCGGGAAGGGGTGGAAGGGGCCCTGGTCACAGCCTTGCAGGAGGCCGGAGCTACCGCACGTTAACCCGGTGACCCAGGTCACGGGAAGAGCCAACTTCCGGGCGCGGTGAAACGGCACGCGCGCGTGGGGCCCGTTGCGGGGTCCCACGCGCGCGTGGATCGTGTCTTCTCCGGCGGCCGGACCAGCCGCCGTCTGCCGGACGGGTCAGCCGCCGGTCTCGCCGCCGGGGCCGCCCGCGGCGCCGGCGGTGGTGCCGCCCGCGTCGGTGCCGCCCGTGTCGTCCGGCGGCGTCTCCGGGTCGGTGGGCTCCTCGCCGCCCGTGGGCTCGCCGGTCGGCTGCGTGGTGGTCGGCGGGTTCGACGGCTGGCCCGTGGGCGACTGCGGTGCGCTCTGGGACGGCGTGTAGGAGGGCGTGTAGGACGGGGTCCAGTCGCCGTTGCCGTTGCCCGTGCCGGTACCGCCGTCCGTGGTGCTGCCGGTCGGCTTCTCGCTCGGCTTCTCGCTGGGCTTCTCGCTGGGCTTCTTGTCCTCGGTGGTCTGCGAGGAGGTCGGCGACTGCTTCTTGCCCGGCTCGTCCTTGCCGCCGCCGGTGTTCTGCAGCGCCAGGGCGACGCCCGCGGCGACGGCGATGACCGCGAGGACGGCGAGGATCCACAGCTTTCCGCGGCCGCTGCCCTTGTTCCCGTGGCCCTCGAAGCCGCCGTCGTCCCCGCCGCCGTAACCGGCCGGCAGGATCGGCGAGGGGATCTGGGTGGTGCCCGAGGCGTCTCCCGGGTGGCCCATGACGGCCGTCTGCGCGAAGCCGCCCGAAGGGGTGTTGCGGCCCTCGTGCAGGACGACGGGGCCGGTGTTCCAGGTGCCGGTGTGGCCGCCCTGGTCGTACAGCATCTGCAGCGCGTACTGAACCAGGCCGCGCATCTCCTCGGCTGTCTGGAAGCGGTCGTCGGGCTCCTTGGCCAGCGAGCGCATGACCAGGCCGTCCAGCTCCGGCGGGCAGGCGTCGGAGGCCTCGGAGGGCGGGGTCGGGATGTCCTGGACGTGCTGGTAGACCACCGACAGCGGGGTCTCGCCGGTGAACGGCGGGCGCAGCGCGAGGAGTTCGTACAGCAGGCAGCCGGTCGCGTACAGGTCGGAGCGGTGGTCGACGGCCTTGCCGAGCGCCTGCTCGGGGGACAGGTACTGCGGGGTGCCCATGACCATGCCGGTCTGCGTCATCGTCGTGGACGCGCCGTGCAGGGCGCGGGCGATGCCGAAGTCCATCACCTTCACGGCGCCGTTGTGGGTGATGATGACGTTGGCGGGCTTGATGTCGCGGTGCACGATGCCGTGCTGGTGCGAGTAGGCGAGGGCCTCCAGCACCCCGGAGACGATGATCAGCGCCTGCTCCGGGCCGGGCGCCTCGGCGTTGAGCAGCAGGTCGCGGATGGTGCGGCCCTCGACCAGCTCCATCACGATGTACGGCACGGACTGGCCGCCGACGACGTCCTCGCCGGAGTCGTACACGGCGACGATCGCGTGGTGGTTGAGGCCGGCGACCGACTGCGCCTCACGCGTGAAGCGGGCCTTGGACACCGGGTCCTCGGCGAGGTCGGAGCGGAGCAGCTTGACGGCGACCGTGCGCCCGAGCCGGACGTCCTCGGCCGCGAACACCTCGGCCATGCCGCCCCGGCCGAGCCTGTGGGTCAGCCGGTACCGGCCGTCCCCGACGAGCCCGCCGTTACCCCAGTTGTCCGGCGCGTCCGACATGCCGCCGCCAGTCGCCTCGGGGTCGGACGGGCCCTGAGCGCGCTGCTGCTGTGCCATCAGTCCTCGCCGTCGTTTCTGCCCGCGGTGCGCGCGGTGTTGTTACGGTCTCCGTCGGCCACGCTACAGCCTCCGCGCAAGCCTGAGGTGCGAGACGGGTGCCGGGAACCGGCACGGGACGGACCGGCCATGAAACCTTCACTCCGTACCGTCGTGCAAATTCCGTGGAGGGCCGTACGCCCCCTGTAACGCTTCCGCGACGCTTCTTGCGCGTACGGTCACGGAACGGGCACCGAGCTTGACGTGTCACTGCCCTGGGGCAGACTTGGCCGGGAATGACGGTGTGGATCACGACGGACCAGCGACAGGTCGGCGGCGCCTGCGGGGGCTACGGGGGACAGGGAACATGAGCCAGGACGGCGCACAGGGCCAGTACACGGGGCGGGCGCTCGCCGGTGGCCGCTATCAGCTGCGCGACCTGCTCGGCCAGGGCGGCATGGCCTCGGTGCACCTCGCCTACGACAGCGTGCTCGACCGGCAGGTAGCGATCAAGACACTGCACACCGACCTCGGCCGGGAGCAGGCGTTCCGCGAGCGGTTCCGCCGCGAGGCCCAGTCCGTGGCCAAGCTCACGCACACGAACATCGTCTCGGTCTTCGACACCGGCGAGGACACCCTCGACTCCATGACGACGCCGTACATCGTCATGGAGTACGTCGAGGGCCGCCCGCTCGGCTCCGTGCTCGACGAGGACGTCCGCCGGCAGGGCGCGATGCCCGCCGACAAGGCGCTGAAGATCACCGGTGACGTGCTGGCCGCGCTGGAGATCAGCCACGAGATGGGCCTGGTCCACCGGGACATCAAGCCGGGCAACGTGATGATGACCAAGCGCGGCGTGGTCAAGGTCATGGACTTCGGCATCGCCCGAGCCATGCAGTCCGGTGTGACGTCCATGACGCAGACCGGCATGGTCGTCGGCACCCCGCAGTACCTCTCGCCCGAGCAGGCCCTGGGCCGCGGCGTGGACGCCCGCTCCGACCTGTACTCGGTCGGCATCATGCTGTTCCAGCTCGTCACCGGGCGGCTGCCGTTCGAGGCGGACTCGCCGCTGGCCATCGCCTACGCGCACGTGCAGGAGGAGCCGCCGGTCGCCTCCTCCATCAACCGCTCGCTGCCCCCGGCGGTGGACGCGCTGATCGCCCGGGCGCTGAAGAAGAACCCGAACGAGCGCTTCCCCAGCGCCGAGGCCATGCGCGACGAGTGCCTGCGGGTGGCGGCCTCCTTCCAGGCCGCGCCGCCGAGCATCGTGCCGGGCACGCAGGCGCCGAGCGGCTCGGGCGTCGGCTCGGCGGTGTTCCCGCCGGTCGACCAGGCGAGCCCGGCCCCCTCGGGCCAGGTGCAGACGCCGTACCAGCCGACCCCGCCCCCGAACCCGTACGGCACCCCGGCCCCGGCGTACGGCTACCCGCAGCAGGGCGGCTACCAGGCGCCCACTCCGGCCGCCTACTCCCCGCAGCCCGGCCCGTCGACCCCGCCGCCCTACAACCTCAGCCCGCAGACGGCGGCCGTCGCGCAGGGCGGCGGCAGGAGCAACAAGCCGGTGATCGTCGGCTCGGTCGTCGTGGCCCTGCTCGCCGTCGGCGGACTGGTCACGGCACTGCTGATGAACGGCGGCGGCGAGGACGACAAGGGCGGCGGCGGCAGCCCGAGCACCTCGGCCTCCGCGGAGAAGAAGCCCGGCTACCGCGGCCCGGACCGGTCGAGGACCATCGACACCGAGGAGTGCACGGAGCCGCAGGAGTCGTACAACGACCCCGAGAAGATCGAGATCCCGAGCTTCAAGTTCAAGGACATCCAGTCCGTGAAGGCATGCGCCCAGGCGGCCGGCTGGCAGGTCAGCACCGAGAAGGTCGACGAGAACACCTACGGCGAGGGCACGGTCATGAACCAGTTCCCGTCCAAGGGCACCGACGTCGATCCCAAGGACATGCCGACGATCGTGCTGAACGTCTCCACGGGCAACCCCCCGTCCTGACGGCGGGCCGATAGAAGGGCCCGGCGGCCGCGGCCGCCGGGCCCTTGTCGTGTACGGGGTCTGCCGCCGGCTACAGGTACGGGCCGCCGGAACGGCCGCCGGGCTGCTGCTCGTCGAGCCCTTCGTGACCGACGCCCGGCGGGAGGGCGCGGCGCATCTGCTCCAGCTGGGCGCGGGCCGCCATCTGCTGGGCGAACAGCGTCGTCTGGATCCCGTGGAACAGCCCCTCCAGCCAGCCCACCAACTGGGCCTGCGCGATGCGCAGCTCCGCGTCGCTGGGCGTGGCCTCGTCCGTGAACGGCAGGGACAGCCGCTCCAGCTCCTCCACCAGCTCGGGCGCCAGGCCGTCCTCCAGCTCCTTCACCGAGCTGGCGTGGATCTCCTTGAGCCGGACCCGGCTGGCCTCGTCGAGAGGAGCCACGCGCACTTCCTCGAGCAGCTGCTTGATCATGCTGCCGATGCGCATGACCTTCGCCGGCTGCTCGACCTGCTCCGTGACCGGGGTCTCGCGGGAGTCCTCGTCTCCGCCGCCGCCGCTGAGCGCCATGCCGTCCTGGCCCACGACCAGGATCTGCGGGTTCTCCGGCGACCTTTCGTTCCTCGGCATCTCCATGCCGCCATTCTCTCGCACGCCTGCCCCTCCCTTCGTGGTGCCCCCGCGGGCGTCTGATCCACCGTCCGGCGGGAAGCCCGCCCGGTTCCGCCCGTCGGCCGTACCCGGAGTGCCGGTCCTCGGCAGCGGTGTGAGGCTGATGGCCCGGACACGACCCGACATGCCGTTCCGCCCCACCGGGGCCCGGCGGGAGGGGGTCACCCACGTGACTCCATGGCAACGCGCCCTGCGGGCGGCGGCACTGGCACTCGCCCTGGGGGCGGGCGCGGTCGTCGCACCGTACGGGGCCGCCCCGTCCCACGCCGCCGTCCTCGCCCATGACGACGAGGATGCCGTGGCAGCCCCCACCCTCTCGCCGGTCCCGTCCGGCCCGGGCGAGCCCTCGTGGGCGGGAAGCCGGGCCGGGCAGGGGCGGGAGCGCCCGGGGCGCCCCGAGGCCGCCTCGGAGGAGCCGGGCGTCACCGACGCCTCCGCCCCGCCCGAGGTGCCCCCCGAGCCCGTCCCCGAGCCGCCCGAGCCGCCCGAGCCGACGGACGAGGACGAGCCCGTGCGCCGGGCCGCCACGGCCGAGAGCCCCGCCACCCCGGTCCTGCGCGTCCTCCCGCTGGGCAGCGGTCTGGTGCTGATCGGCCTGGGCCTGGGCCTGGCGTTCGTGGGGCTGCGGCTGCGGCGGGGGTAGAAATGGCTTCTCCCTTGCCGCAGCGTCCTCCGGTCCACGAGCGCCCCGCGCTACGGCGCGATCAGCAGCACCTTGCCGATGTGGCCGCTCTCCTCCACCACCCGGTGGGCCGTCGCCGCGTCCGGCATCGGGATCTCCCGGTCGACGACCGGGCGCACGCGCCCGCCGGCGAACAGGGGCCAGACGTGTTCGCGCACCGCCGCGACGATGGCCGCCTTCTCCTCCGCCGGCCGGGCGCGCAGGGACGTCGCGCTGACGGCGGCGCGCTTGGCGAGCAGCGCGCCGATGTTCAGCTCGCCCTTCGCCCCGCCCTGCATGCCGATGATCGCGAGCCGGCCGTTGACCGCGAGGGCCCGGACGTTGCGGTCCAGGTACTTCGCGCCCATGTTGTCCAGGATGACGTCGGCCCCGGCCCCGTCGGTGGCCTTCCTGACCTCCTCGACGAAGTCCTGCTCGCGGTAGTTGACCAGGATGTCGGCGCCCAGCTCGGCGCACCGCTCCAGCTTCTCCCGCGTGCCGGCCGTGACCGCCACCCGCGCGCCGACGGCCTTGCCCAGCTGGACGGCCATGGTGCCGATGCCGCTGGAGCCGCCGTGCACGAGCAGCGTCTCGCCGGGGCGCAGGTGGGCGACCATGAAGACGTTCGACCAGACGGTGCACACCACCTCGGGCAGCGCCGCCGCCTGCTTCAGGTCCACCCCCTCGGGCACCGGCAGCAGCTGCCCGGCCGGGACGGCCACCTTCTCGGCGTAACCGCCGCCGGAGAGCAGCGCGCACACCTCGTCGCCGACGTTCCAGCCGGAGACGCCCGGGCCGATCGCGGCGACCCGGCCCGAGCACTCCAGGCCCGGGTAGGGGACCGCGCCGGGCGGCGGGTCGTAGAAGCCCTGCCGCTGCAGGATGTCGGCCCGGTTGACGGCACCGGCCGTCACCTCGACCAGGACCTCGCCCTCGCCGGGCACGGGGTCCGGGACCTCGTCCCAGACCAGCGCCTCGGGCCCACCAGGTTCGGGAATCGTGATCGCATGCATGAAGGGGACCGTACCCGCCGGCCCCCGGGCCGAGTCCGATCCGTCCCCGGGCGGTGGTCCTCCAGGTCCCGCAACGCCCTCCCCGCCCGGTCCTCGGGCGGGTGCCGGCGGAAATCCATGTGCGCCACCGATGAGTTTGCGCGACGGTGAAGGTCTCCCCATGCGTAGCCCACGTACGCGGAAGGACCCGAAGCATGAGCACGCAGACGTCCGGCCTGGCGATCGAGACCGCGGGCCTGGTGAAGACGTTCGGCGAGACCCGGGCCGTCGACGGGGTGGACCTGTCCGTGCCCGCCGGCACGGTCTACGGCGTCCTCGGCCCGAACGGCGCCGGCAAGACCACCACCGTGAAGATGCTCGCCACCCTGCTGCGTCCGGACGGCGGTCAGGCCCATGTCTTCGGTCACGACATCGTCCGCGAGGCCGACGAGGTGCGCGGCCGGGTCAGCCTCACCGGCCAGTACGCCTCCGTCGACGAGGACCTCACCGGCACGGAGAACCTGGTCCTGCTGGGGCGGCTCCTCGGCCACCACAAGCGGGCCGCCCGGGACCGCGCGGCGCAGCTCCTGGAGGCCTTCGGGCTGACGGAGGCCGCCGCCAAGCAGGTCAAGCACTACTCCGGCGGCATGCGGCGCCGTATCGACATCGCCGCATCCATCCTCAACACCCCCGACCTGCTGTTCCTGGACGAGCCCACGACCGGTCTGGACCCGCGCAGCCGCAACCAGGTGTGGGACATCGTGCGGGCGGTGGTCGCCCAGGGCACCACCGTGCTGCTGACCACGCAGTACCTGGACGAGGCCGACCAGTTGGCGTCCCGGATCGCCGTCATCGACCGCGGGCGGGTGATCGCCGAGGGCACCAAGGGCGAGCTGAAGTCGTCCGTCGGCGCCGGATCGGTCCATCTGCGGCTGCGGGATCCGGATCAACGGGATCTCGCGGGCGACCTGTTGCGCCGCACCCTCGGCGCGCAGGTCCAGCCGGAGCCCGACCCGGTGGCCCTGACCGCCCGGCTCGCGGCGGCCGGCGACGACTCCGCCGCCGAGCAGGCCTCCCGGGCCCTGGGCGAGCTGGCCCGTGCCGGGATCACCGTCGACAACTTCTCGCTGGGCCAGCCCAGCCTGGACGAGGTGTTCCTCGCCCTCACCGGGCACGACACGCACGACTCCTCCGACCGCTCCGACGACCCGAAGGACGAGGTGGCGGCATGAGCACCGCGACGACCACCGAGAGCAAGGAACTCGCCCCGGTCAGCGCCGAGTCCCTCGCCGCGCTGCTCATCTCCAAGGAACGTCCGCCGCGCCCCAGCGCGTGGTCGGCCTCGATGACCTTCGGCTGGCGGGCCATCCTCAAGATCAAGCACGTGCCGGAGCAGCTCTTCGACGTCACGGCGTTCCCGATCATGATGGTGCTGATGTACACGTACCTGTTCGGCGGGGCACTGGCCGGCTCGCCGAAGGAGTACATCCAGTTCCTGCTGCCGGGCATCCTCGTGATGTCCGTCGTGATGATCACGATGTACACGGGCGTCTCGGTCAACACCGACATCGAGAAGGGCGTCTTCGACCGGTTCCGCAGCCTGCCGATCTGGCGGCCCGCGACCATGGTCGGCTATCTGCTCGGTGACGCCCTGCGGTACACGATCGCCTCGGTCGTGATGCTCACGGTCGGCATGATCCTCGGCTACCGGCCGGACGGCGGGCCGGCGGGCGTGCTCGCCGGGATCGCCCTGCTGGTGCTGTTCTCGTTCGCGTTCTCGTGGATCTGGACGATGTTCGGGCTGATGCTGCGCACCGAGAAGTCGGTAATGGGCGTCAGCATGATGGTGATCTTCCCGCTGACGTTCCTGTCGAACGTCTTCGTCGACCCCCGGACCATGCCGGGCTGGCTGCAGGCCTTCGTCAACAACAGCCCCATCACGCATCTGGCGTCGGCGGTGCGCGGGCTGATGGCCGGTGACTGGCCGGCCGACGAGGTGGCCTGGTCGCTCGGCTGGGCGGGGCTGTTCGTCGCGGTCTTCGGACCGGTCACGATGCGGCTGTACAACCGCAAGTAGCCCCGGAGACACCGGCCGGCCGTCCCGCACGCTGCGTGCGGGACGGCCGGCCTCCTGCTGCCCTCGGTTGCGCGTGCGCCCGTGCGCGTGCCTACTTGTTGCGCGGCATCGGGGGCATCGGGCGGATGTCCGGCGCCACCTGCGTGGCCGGGGTCTTGCGCACGATGGTGATGAGCCGGTCGGTCAGCTCCAGCCGGCCGACGGCCGGGTCGTCGTAGCCGAGCACCCGGTGACCGCGTATCACGCTGACCACCAGGTCGTCGATCTCCCGCGGCGTCTTGCCCACCTCGGCCTTCACGACCGGACGTTCCACGATGTCGAGGCCGCTGCCCTGCTGGATGAGGTCCTCCATCACCATGCCGGCCGACGGGCTGAGCACCGACAGGCCGAGCAGCCGGCCGGCGGCGCTCGCGCTGGTGATGACCGCGTCGGCGCCGGACTGCTTGAGCAGCGGGGCGTTCTCCTCCTCGCGGACCGCGGCGACGATGTTCGCCCCGCGGTTGAGCTGCCGGGCCGTCAGGGTCACCAGGACCGCCGTGTCGTCGCGCTGGGTCGCGATGATGATCTGGCGCGCCTTGTGGACCTCGGCCCGCTTGAGGACCTCGCTGCGGGTCGCGTCGCCGACGATGCCGGCGTAGCCCTCGGCGGTCGCCGCGTCGATCACCTTGGAGCTGGGGTCGACCACGACCACCTGTTCCTTCTTCAGACCCGTCGCGCAGACGGTCCGGATCGCCGAGCGGCCCTTCGTGCCGAAGCCGATGACGACGGTGTGATCGCGCAAGGTGGACCTCCAGCGGGTCAGTCGCCACTCCTCCCGGGTGCGTTCGGTGAGGGCTTCGAGGGTCGTACCGACCAGGATGATCAGGAACAGCACGCGCAGGGGCGTGATGACGAGGATGTTCGTGAGCCGGGCGCTCTCGCTGGCCGGGGTGATGTCACCGTACCCGGTGGTGGAGAGGGTGACGGTCGCGTAGTAGAAGGCGTCGAGAAGGGTGAGACCGCCGCCCGCGTTGTCGTTGTAGCCGTCCCGGTCGGCGTAGACGATCAGCGCGGTCACGACGAGGACCACCAGTGCCATGGAGAGCCGCTTGGCGACCTGGCGGATCGGGTGTTCCACGACCTGCCGCGGGAGTTTCACCCGATGGGTCACCAGGTGCTCGTCGGCCTGGCGGGCGATGGCGTCCTGGCCCGGAAGTTTCACGTGAAACACACCCCGATTCCTGCGGACGCCCAGGGCATGTCGAGCAGCTCCGCCTCCTGTCCCGGACGGGCGCCGCCCGGGGGCACGACGGCCAGCGCGTCGGCCGCCGCGATCCCGCGCAGCATGGCGGGCCCGTTGTAGTGCAGCGGCACCGCCCGGTCACCGCGCAGCACCACGGGGACGAGCCGGGTGTCGTACGGGTGCCCCTGCACGGCGTCCCCCAGCGGCAGCGTGTACGGCTCGGGGGCGGGGCGGGCGGAGAGGATCCGCAGCAGCGGCTCGGCGAGCGTCAGCAGCCCGGAGACGGCAGCGAGCGGGTTGCCCGGCAGACCGACCAGGTGCTGGGTCTCGCCGGTGCGGGCCAGCAGCATGGGGTGCCCGGGCCGGACCCGGACGCCGTCCACGAGGAGGTCGGCGCCGATGCGGTCCAAGGTGGGGTGGACGTGATCGACCGGGCCCGCGGCCGTGCCACCGGTGGTGACGACGACGTCGGCCTCCGAGGTGGTGATCGCCTCGTGCAGGGCTCCGGCGTCGTCCCGGACCCGCCGGACGGCGGTGACCTCGGCGCCGAGTGCCCGCAGCCACGGCGGCAGCATGGGACCGAGGGCGTCCCGGATCAGGCCGTCGTGGGGCAGACCTTCGGTGAGCAGTTCGTCGCCGAGGACCAGGACGTCCACCCGGGGGCGGGCCACGGCGGTGACCGAGTCGTACCCGGCCGCGGCGGCCAGCCCGAGGACGGCCGGGGTGACGAGGGTGCCGACGGGCAGCAGCCGGTCACCGGCGCGGCACTCCTGGCCGCGCGGGCGGATGTCCTGGCCGGGGACGACGTCCCGGGTGGCGTGCAGCCGGCCCTTGTCGTCGGTGCGGCCGTGCTCGCTGCGCAGGACGGCCGTGGTGTCCGCCGGGATGCGGGCACCGGTGGCGATCGGGACGGCCTCGCCGTCGGTGAGGCGGGCGGGCGCGGCGTGCCCGGCGAGGACGCCCTCGTCCCGGACGGCCCAGGGGGCGGGTCCGGCGACCGCCCAGCCGTCCATCGCGGACGTGTCGAAGGAGGGCAGGTCGGTGAGGGCGTCGAGCGGGGCGGCCAGGGCCAGGCCCAGGGCGCCGTCCAGGGGCACGCGGACAGGCTCGCGGCGGGCGTCCCGGACGGTGTCCCGTGCGCTGCGCTCGGCACGGGAACGGGCCTCGGCCCAGGGCGTGGCCCGGTGACCGGGCTCGGGCCCGGACGCGGGGCCACGGGCGTCGCCCTGTGCGGCGGACCCCGCGGACCCGTGCTTCCCGGTGGCGCGGTGCTGCGCGCCGGAGCCGTGGTCGCGGCCGCCGAGGGTGCTGTCGTTGCTGTGGCGCACCAGGGCGAGCACCTCCTCGACGTCGAGGTCCTCGGCGTCCTCGCCGGCGCGGGTGCCGGGCGGGGTCATCCGGCGTCCGGACGGGTGTCGGGGGTGGCGTCGGGGGCGACGTCGCCCTGGGGCTGCGCGGGGGCTGCGTCGCCCGCGCCCTGCGTGGGGGCTGCGGTGCTCTCCCGCGCCCAGCGTTCCGCGAGGGCCGCGGCCCTGCGGGCGGCCTCGGCGACCGCCTCGGGGCCGCCCCCGGCCTGCGCGGCGGCATAGCCGACGAGAAACGTGGTCAGCGGCGCCGCCGGCCTCGCCACCCCGTGGGCGGCGTCGCGGGCGAGGTCGAGCAGTCCGCGGGTGTCGACGTCGAGGTCGAGCCCCAGTTCGTCCTTGACGGCGGAAATCCAGTCATCCAACACGTGCCCATGCTCCCTGATGCGTGCCCTGGCGGTGGCGATGTCGTCCCAGGTGTCGCAGTCGAACGACGCGACGGGGTCCGGGATCCGGGTGAGGTTCAGCTCGGCGACGAGGCGCCGCAGGGGGAGGCCGGCGAGGGTGCCGTGCCGTTCCCGCAGGACCGCGAGGGCCTCACGCAGCCGTGGCGCGCGGTAGGCGGCCACGAGCGGCTGGTCTCGGCCGTCGGGGTCGGTCAGCAGCACACCGTCCGTGGCGCGCGCCCGCAGCGTGCTCAGCAGCCGGCCGACGGTGTGCTCGCCCAGGAACGGCAGATCGGCGGAGAGCACCACGACGTCCCCGGCGGCGGTGCGGCGGAGCCCGGCGTCGAGGGCGGCGACCGGGCCGCCGCCGGGCGGGTCCTCCAGGGCCCAGGTGACGGGCCGTGCGGTGGGCCGCGGCGCCGCCACGACGACGGTCGCGGCGGCGTCCCGGCAGGCGGTGAGGACACGGTCGAGCAGCGCCCGGCCGCCCACCCGCACCCCGGGTTTGTCCGCGCCGCCCAGGCGCCGTGCGGCACCGCCGGCGAGCACGACGGCGTCGTGCGCGGCGGGGCCCGGATCGTGCGTGCGGCCGTTCCCGGCGCGCGGTGCCGGACCGGTGCCGGCGCCCGGCGCTCGACCGGTGCCGGCGCGGGGCGGGCCGGTGGGCTCGTTGGCGGTCACGCACCGAGTATGCGTGCCCCCGCGATCACACGGAACGCGGGGGAAGCGACACGGTCACGGACACCGGCTCACAGAGCGGACGGGATCAGAGCGTCCGCAGCAGCACCGCCGGCTGTTCCACGCAGTCCGCCACGTACCTCAGGAAGCCGCCCGCCACGCCGCCGTCGCACACCCGGTGGTCGAACGTGAGGGACAGCTGGACCACCTGACGCACCGCCAGCTCACCCTCGTGCACCCACGGCTTGGGGACGATGCGGCCGACGCCCAGCATGGCGGCCTCGGGATGGTTGATGATCGGGGTGGAGCCGTCGACGCCGAAGACGCCGTAGTTGTTCAGCGTGAAGGTGCCGCCGGTGAGGTCGGCGGGCGTCAGCGTCCCCGCCCGGCCCGCCTCGGTCAGCCGGGCGAACTCCGCGGTCAGCGACTCGGCGTCGCGCGCGTGCGCGTCCCGGACGACCGGGACGACGAGCCCCCGGTCGGTCTGCGCCGCGAAGCCCAGGTGCACGTGGTCGAACCGGACGATCTCCCTGGCTTCCGTGTCGACCGTGGAGTTCAGCTCGGGGAAGCGCGCGAGCGCCGCCGTGCAGATCCGGGCCAGCAGGGCGAGGAGGGAGATCTTCGGCCCGCCGGCCGCGTTCATGGCCGCCCGGGCCCGCATCAGCTCCGTGGCGTCGGCGTCCACCCAGCAGGTCGCGTCCGGGATTTCGCCCCGGCTGCGCGCGAGCTTGTCGGCGACGGCACCGCGAACACCCTTGAGGGGCGTACGGATCTCGCCGGGCGCGGTGGTCGCGGAGGACCGGGTCGTCGTGGAGGACCGAGGCGCGGAGGCGGTCGTGCCCGCACCCCGCGGTGCGGCCGTGACGGCCGGGGCCCGGCCGGCGTCCTGGTGGGGCCGCACCGCCGGCGCGGCCGTGGTGCCCTGCCCGGCCGCGCGCAGGGCGTACTCGACGTCCGCCCGAAGGATCAGCCCGTCGGGCCCTGAGCCGGTCAGCTCCCGCAGGTCCAGACCGTTCTGCCGGGCCAGGCGGCGCACCAGGGGCGAGATCACGGGGACCGGCCCGTCCTCGGCCCGGGGGGCCGTGGGGGCGGCGTCATGACCGTTCACACCGGGGCCTGCGCTCCGGCCGGTGACGGCAGCCGCGGCACTCCGTCCGTCCACGGCAGCACCGGTGCGCCCCGACGCGGTGCCCTGCACCGGCCGGGTCTGGCGCACCCTGCGCCGCCGCGCCGGCGCCTCGGAGGTGCCGTACCCCACCAGGACGTTGCCCGAGCCCTCGGCACCGGCGGCCGCGGGGGCCTCACCGGACACGGCCGCGTCCCCGCCGTCACCGGGCGCCGGGCGCTCCCCCACCGCCACCGTGATCAGCGGTGCGCCGACGGGCAGTTCCGTGCCCTCCTCGCCGAAGCGGGCCGTGACCACACCGCCGTAGGGGCACGGCACCTCGACCATCGCCTTGGCCGTCTCGACCTCCACGACGGGCTGGTCGATCGCGACGACGTCACCGACCTCGACCAGCCAGCGCACGATCTCCGCCTCGGTCAGCCCCTCGCCGAGGTCGGGCAGCTTGAACTCCAGCACCTGTGCCATCAGCTCTCGGCCTCCCACTGCAGACGCGCCACGGCGTCCAGGATCCGGTCCACGCCGGGCAGGTGGTGACGCTCCAGCATCGGCGGCGGGTACGGCAGGTCGAACCCGGCCACCCGCAGCACCGGCGCCTCAAGGTGGTGGAAGCAGCGCTCGGTGACCCGGGACGCGATCTCGCCGCCCGGGCCGCCGTAGGAGCCCGACTCGTGGACGACGACCGCGCGGCCCGTGCGCCGCACCGAGGCGCACACCGTCTCGTCGTCGAAGGGCACCAGGGACCGCAGGTCGACGACCTCGAGGTCCCAGCCCTCGGCCCGGGCCGCCTCGGCGGCCTCCAGGCACACGGGCACGGACGGCCCGTACGTGACGAGCGTGGCGCTGCGGCCGGGGCGCCGCACGACCGCCCGGCCGATGGGCTCGACCGGTGCGGGCTCCTCGGGGTTCCAGGAGTCCTTCGACCAGTAGAGCCGCTTGGGTTCGAGGAAGACGACCGGGTCGTCGGAGGCGATGGACGCGCGCAGCAGCCCGTAGGCGTCGGCGACGGTCGCGGGCGTGACGACGTGCAGCCCCGGGGTCGCCATGTAGTACGCCTCGGAGGAGTCGCTGTGGTGCTCGACGCCGCCGATCCCGCCGCCGTAGGGGACGCGGATGGTGATCGGCAGGGGCATCTTGCCGCGGGTGCGGTTGCGCATCTTGGCCACGTGCGAGACGAGCTGCTCGAACGCCGGGTAGGCGAACGCGTCGAACTGCATCTCCACGACCGGCCTGAGGCCGTACATGGCCATGCCGACGGCCGTGCCGAGGATGCCCGCCTCGGCGAGCGGGGTGTCGGTGCAGCGGTCCTCGCCGAACTCCTCGGCGAGTCCGTCGGTGACCCGGAAGACACCGCCGAGGGTGCCGACGTCCTCACCCATGACGTGCACGGCGGGGTCGGCGGCCATGGCGTCGCGCAGCGCGCGCGTGAGGGCCTGCGCCATGGTGGCCGGCTTGACGGCGACGGTGGTCATCGGTGCGTGCCCTCCTCCGGCTCCGCCTCGGCCTCCAGCTCGGCCCGCAGTTGCTCGCGCTGCTCCAGCAGTTGGGGCGTGGGCTCGGCGTAGACGTGGGCGAACAGGTCCATCGGGTCGAGGACCGGGTCCTGGTTCATCTGCTCGCGCAGGGCGGCCGCCATGGTCTCGGCGTCCTGGCGGGCGGCCTCGATGCCGGCCTCGTCGAGCAGGCCGCGCTCGGTCAGCTCGCGCTCCAGCAGCCGGATCGGGTCGTGCTCGCGCCAGGCCTCGACCTCGGCGTCGCCCCGGTAGCGGGTCGCGTCGTCGGCGTTGGTGTGCGCGTCCATGCGGTAGGTGATCGCCTCCACGAGGGTGGGACCGCCGCCGGAGCGGGCGTGGCGCACCGCGTCGGAGAGCACCTCGTGCACGGCGGCGGCGTCGTTGCCGTCGACCAGGCGTCCGGGCATGCCGTAGCCGACGGCCTTGTGGGCCAGGGAGGGGGCCGCGGTCTGCTTGGCGAGCGGGACGGAGATCGCGAAGCCGTTGTTCTGCACGAGGAAGACGACCGGGGCCTGCCAGACGGCGGCGAAGTTCAGCGCCTCGTGGAAGTCGCCCTCGCTGGTGCCGCCGTCGCCGACCATGGCCAGCGCGACCACGTCGTCACCCTTGAGGCGGGCGGCGTGCGCGAGGCCCACGGCGTGCGGCAGCTGCGTGGCCAGCGGGGTCGACAGGGGCGCGACCCGGTGCTCGTAGGGGTCGTAGCCGGTGTGCCAGTCGCCGCGCAGCAGCGTGAGCGCCTCGGCCGGCGCCACGCCCCGTGCGACCACGGCGAGCGTGTCGCGGTAGCTCGGGAAGAGCCAGTCCTGCTCCCGCAGGACCAGTGCGGCGGCGACCTCGCAGGCCTCCTGGCCGGTCGTCGAGGGGTAGACCGCGAGACGGCCCTGCTTGGTGAGGGCGGTGGCCTGCGCGTTGTAGCGGCGGCCCTTCACCAGCTCCGCGTAGAGCCTGCGCAGCAGCTCCGGATCGGCCTTCGCGGCCGCCTCGGTGCCGAGGACGCGGTAGGGCTCCGCGTCCGGCAGCAGCGGCGCGGGATCCGTGCGGGGCTGCCAGGCGGGCGGCGGGGTCGGCCGGTACGCGCCCCGCTGCTCCATGACCGTCATGACGGCACCTCCTCGTGGGAGCGACTCGGAGGCACGTCGCCTGTGACGCGCCTCACCTACCGATTGTTCGGTCGTCGGCACATTTTGGCTACGGCTGGCCTCAGGCTGTGGACAAACGGTTCTCCACAGCCTGTGATGAACGCAGTACGTCCATCACCGGGAGGCGGACGCAGGTGGCATCTGAACAAATGGCCGACGGCCGCGACGACGGCGGGACGCCGCCGCCCCGGCCGCTGGACGCCATCGACCAGGACATCCTGCGCATGCTCCAGGCGGACGGCCGCGCCTCGATACGGTCGGTCGCCGAGCGCGTCCACGTCTCACGGGCCAACGCCTACGCCCGCATCAACCGGCTCGTCGAGGACGGGGTGATCCGCGGCTTCGGCGCCCGGGTCAACCACGAACGGGCAGGTCAGGGGACCTCCGCGTACGTCACCCTGAAGATCGTGCAGAACTCCTGGCGCACGGTCCGCGAGCAGCTCCGGCAGTTGCCAGGCGCCTCGCACATCGCCCTGGTGGGCGGGGACTTCGACGTGCTGCTGCTGGTGCACGTGTCGGACAACCGCGCGCTGCGCGAGCTGGTGCTGACCCGGCTCCAGGCGATCCCGGAAGTGCTGAGCTCGCGCACGCTGCTGGTCTTCGAGGAGGAGGACCTGGAGCCGCAGGGCTAGCGTCCCGGGTGCGCGGCGGTCCTGCCGGGCCCCGGGTCGTCAGCCCTTCCTGCGCAGGCCCCCGAAGGCCAGCTGCACCACCGCGTCGGCCACCTCGCGCTCGCCCATGCCGCGGCCGTCCGGCCGGTACCACTCCACTATGGAGTTGATCATCCCGAAGACCAGCCGGGTCACCAGCCGGACCTCCACGTCCTCGCGCACGTCACCGTCCGCCGCGGCCGCCTTGAGCAGGTCGGCGACCCGGTGGTCGAAGTCGCGGCGCCGCTCCAGGGCCCACCGTTCGGTGTCGGTGTTGCCGCGCACGCGCAGCAGCAGCGTCACGTAGGGCAGTTCGGCCATGAGCACCTCGACCATGCGCCGCACGACGTACTCCAGCCGCTCGACGGCGCTGCCCACGCGCGCGTGCTCCTCGTCGAGGATGCCGAACAGGCCGTCGAGGGCGCGGCTGACGGCCCGGCGCAGCAGCTCCTCCTTGCCGGTGACGTGGTGGTAGATCGACGACTTGGAGATGCCGGCCGCCTTGGACAGGTGCTCCATCGAGGTGCCGTCGTAGCCGCGCTCGTTGAACACCCGGACGGCGACGGACAGCAGGGTGTCCGGCGTGTACGTGTCGCGCCTGGCCGTGGTCATGAGGCAGGGCCCTCCCGCTTGTCGGAGGCGTGGGCGTGGCGGTACAGCGCCAGGGACGGCGCGTAGCGCCCCGAGGGGTCGCGCAGGTGCAGGTCGTCCAGGAGCGCGTAGGCCCAGAAGCGGCCGAGCCGGCGGCTCCACTCGAAGGGACCCAGAGGGTAGTTCACACCGAGGCGCATCGCGGTGTCGACGTCCTCCTCGGTGGCGACGCCCTTGGCGACGGCGTCGTGCGCGAGGTCGATGATCCGCGCCACCGTGCGGGCGACGATCATGCCGGGCACGTCCCCGATGACGCTGACCTTCTTGCCGAGCGCCTGGAACAGGCCGGTGGCCTCGGCGAGGGTCCGCGGCGAGGTGTCCTGGGAGGCGGACAGGGCGATCCGGGTGGCCTTGCGGTAGTCCAGGGCGAGGTCGAAGTAGACGACGTCGCGGAACTCCACCGAGCTCTGCCCGTCGGCGAGGACCAACTGTCCGCCGCTCGGCAGCACCAGCCGGGTGCCGTTGTCCTCGTCCTCGTCGCGGACCTCGACACCCGCCTCGCGGATCATCGCGAGCAGGTCGCCGGCCGGCCCCAGGTCCCCCTCGGCGACGACGTACGCGGGCGGCTGCCGGTGCTCCGCCGTGTCCGGCTCGGGGCGCTCGGCCCCGTCCCGGTGGTCGTACCAGCCGTGGCCGGTCTTGCGGCCCAGCCGGCCGGACTCGACCAGGCGCCGCTGGGCGAGGGACGGGGTGAAGCGCACGTCCTGGAAGAAGGACTCCCACACCGAGCGCGTGACCGACTCGTTGACGTCCTGGCCGATCAGGTCGGTCAGTTCGAAGGCGCCCATCCGGAAGCCGCCCGACTCGCGCAGCACGGCGTCGATGGTCGCGGGGTCGGCGCCCTGCGCCTCGTACACGGCGAAGGCCTCGGCGTAGAAGGGCCGGGCGATGCGGTTGACGATGAAGCCGGGCGTGTCCGCGCAGGCCACCGGTGTCTTGCCCCAGGCCCGCGCGGTCTCGTACGCGCGCGTGGCCGAGGTGACGTCGGTGGCGAAGCCGGAGACGACCTCCACCAGCGGCAGCAGCGGCGCGGGGTTGAAGAAGTGCAGTCCCACGAACCGGCCGGGTACGCGCAGGGCGCCGCCGATGGCGGTGACGGACAGGGACGAGGTGTTGGTGGCCAGCAGGCAGTCGTCGTCGACGACGTCCTCCAGCTCGCGGAAGAGCGCCTGCTTGACGTCCAGGCGTTCCACGACCGCCTCGACGACCAGGGCGCAGCCGGCCAGCTCGGCGAGGGTCTCGGCGGGCAGCAGGCGGGCCCGGGCGGCGTCCCGGTCGGACGCCGAGAGCCGTTCCTTCTCGACGAGCCGGTCCAGCCGGGCGCCGATGGTGTCGGCCGCCTGGCGCGCCCGGCCCGGCAGGGCGTCGTACAGCCGCACCGGATGGCCCGCCACCAGCGCGACCTGGGCGATCCCCTGGCCCATGGTGCCGGTGCCGACGACCGCCACGGGGCTGCTGAGGTCGAGTGCTGTCATGTGCGCGATCCTCCCGCACGGGGTTTTCCACAGATGCGGCGGACCCCCTTGAACCGACCGATCGTTCGGTTACTCTAGCTCTGTCCGAGTGTTCCTGCCCAGGTTTCTGCCCAGGTCATGAACTCGACGAGGAGTTCTTGAGACGAGGAGTTGGTCATCCATGACCGCCGCACTCTCGGCGCACGAGCTGATCGCCCGGCACCGGTCCACCCTCGACCAGGCGCTGGAAGCGATCCGCACGCGCGCCTACTGGTCCCCCCACCCCGAGCACCCCAAGGCCTACGGGGAGAACGGCAGCCTGGACGCGGCGGCGGGCAAGGCCGCCTTCGACGCCCTGCTCGGCGGCCGCCTCGATTTCGGCCAGCCCGGGACGGACGACTGGGTGGGCGGCGAGACGTCCCCGTACGGCATCGACCTGGGCGTGACGTACCCGCACGCGGACCTGGACGTGCTGCTGCCCGCCATGAAGGCCGGGCAGCGGGCCTGGCGGGACGCGGGCGCCGAGCAGCGCGCGGTGGTCTGCCTGGAGATCCTCAAGCGCGTCAGCGACCGGACGCACGAGTTCGCGCACGCGGTCATGCACACCTCCGGCCAGGCCTTCATGATGGCGTTCCAGGCGGGCGGCCCCCACGCCCAGGACCGCGGCCTGGAAGCGGTGGCGTACGCGTACGTGGAGCAGGTGCGCACGCCCGACCACGCCGAGTGGACCAAGCCGCAGGGCAAGCGCGACCCGCTGGCCCTCACCAAGCAGTTCACGCCGGTCCCGCGCGGCATCGCCCTCATGATCGGCTGCAACACGTTCCCGACGTGGAACGGCTACCCGGGCCTGTTCGCCTCCCTCGCCACCGGCAACGCGGTCCTGGTCAAGCCCCACCCGCGCGCGGTGCTGCCGCTCGCGCTCACCGTGCAGGTCGCCCGCGAGGTGCTCACGGAGGCCGGTTTCGATCCGAACCTGGTCGCGCTGGCCGCCGAGCGGCCCGGCGAGGGCATCGCCAAGACGCTCGCCCTGCGCCCCGAGATCCGGATCATCGACTACACCGGCTCGACCGAGTTCGGCGACTGGCTGGAGGCCAACGCCCGACAGGCGCAGGTCTACACGGAGAAGGCCGGCGTCAACACGGTCGTCGTCCACTCCACGTCCGACTACAAGGGCATGCTGTCCAACCTGGCGTTCTCGCTGTCCCTGTACAGCGGCCAGATGTGCACGACCCCGCAGAACCTGCTGATCCCGCGCGAGGGCATCTCCACCGACCAGGGCCCCAAGTCCTACGACGAGGTCGTCGCGGACCTGGCCCGGGCCGTGGACGGACTGCTCGGGGACGACGCCCGGGCCAACGCCCTGCTCGGCGCCATCGTCAACCCCGATGTGAAGGCCCGGCTGGAGGCGGCCGCCGGCCTGGGCGAGGTCGCCCTGGCGTCCCGCGAGATCACCAACCCGGACTTCCCGGGGGCGGTGGTGCGCTCGCCGGTGATCGTGAAGCTGGACGGGGCCAAGCCGGACGCGGAGGCCGCGTACATGAGCGAGTGCTTCGGGCCGGTGTCCTTCGCCGTCGCCGTCGACTCGGTCACGGACGCGGTGGACCTGCTGGCCCGGACCGTCCGTGAGAAGGGCGCGATGACGGTGGGCGCCTACACCACCGACCCCGAGGTCGAGCAGGCCGCGCAGGAGGTGTGCCTGGAGGAGGCGGCGCAGCTGTCGCTGAACCTGACGGGCGGGGTGTACGTGAACCAGACGGCCGCCTTCTCCGACTTCCACGGCTCCGGCGGCAACCCCGCGGCCAGCGCGGCCCTGTGCGACGGCGCGTTCGTCGCCAACCGGTTCCGCGTGGTCGAGGTGCGCAGGGAGGCCTGAGGGGAGGGGTGCGGGTCGCTGTGCGGCCGAGGGCCGTCCGTGGTTCCTCGCGCAGTTGCCCGTGCCCCCTAACGGGGCGCTTCCAGGCTCCAGTGGTACAGGGTCATGGCCACGCTCGTCGCCAGGTTGTAGCTGCTGACCTGCGGCCGCATGGGCAGGGACAGCAGGTGGCCGGCCCGGGCGCGCAGTTCGGGTGACAGACCCGTGCGTTCCGAGCCGAAGGCGAGGACGGCGTCGTCCGGGAGTTTCACGCCCCGCAGGTCGTCGCCCTCGGGGTCGAGGGCGAACAGGGGCCCCGGCGGCAGTTCGGCGACCGTCAGGCGCTCCACCGCCGTCGCGAAGTGCAGGCCCGCGCCGCCGCGCACGACGGTCGGGTGCCAGGGGTCGACCGACCCGGTCGTCACCACACCGGTCGCCCCGAAACCGGCCGCCAGGCGGATCACCGCCCCCGCGTTGCCCAGGTTGCGCGGGTTGTCCAGGACCACGACCGGGGCCGTGCGCGGAGTGCGCGCGAGCTTCTCCAGGTGCGCGGCGCGCGAGGGGCGGACGGCCAGGGCGGCCACGGCCGTCGGGTGCGGGCGCGGCACGAGCGAGGCGTACGTCTCCTGTGGCACCTGGGTCAGCAGGCCGTCCAGCGCCTGCCGCACGTCCGGGGCCAGTTCGCCGGCCAGGGCGAGCGTGGCCGCCCGGTCGGCGGCGACCGCCACCGGCACCTCGGCGCCGAACCGCAGCGCGTGCTTGAGGGCGTGGAAGCCGTCGAGCAGGACGGTCTCGCCGGCGATTCGGTGCCAGAGGGTGACGGGGTCGGTCATGCCCGGAAGCCTACGTGCGCGGCATCGGTGTCCCGAGGGGTGCGCTGTTCGGGCACCGGTGCCCGCCGGCCGCGCCGCGGCAGCCGGTCCCGCGCCCGGGCCGTCGCTCCTCCCAGGCGCTTCAGGAAGCCCGTCGGCAGGAACACCGCGTCCGCCGCGATCATCGCCAGCGAGAAGAACGGCAGCCCCAGCACGACGGCGATCGCCGCGTGCTCGGTGATCATGACGGCGAGCAGGACGTTCTTCACGCGCCGGTCGAGCAGGGTGAACGGGAAGGCCACCTGCACCAGGACCGTCCCGTACGTCACCAGCATGACCATCGTGCCGCTGGCCGACAGCAGGTCGGCGAGGGCGGGCCAGGGCGAGAAGTACTCCAGGTGGAGCGGATAGTAGACCGCGGTGCCGTCCTGCCAGCGCGAGCCCTGGATCTTGTACCAGCCGGCCGTCGCGTAGATCAGGCACGTCTCCGCCATGATCACGAACAGGGCGCCGTTGTGCACGACGTCGGCGACGACGTCCAGCAGGATCCGCGGCTCATCGCTCCGGGCGGGCCGCCCCACCACCCACCACAGGGCCTGCCCCGCCCACACCGTCCACAGCAGGGCCGGGATCAGCCAGTCGCCCTCCATCCGCCCGGACAGGGTCACCGCGGTCAGCACGGCCCCGAGCACCGCCCACAGGGCCGGGCCCGTCCGGTCGGTGACCCGCTCGCCCCGGGCGCGGGCGGCGTCGTCCCGTGCGGAGCGCCGGGCGTCCAGCGACCACACCCGCCCGCAGCGCGTGAACACCAGGTAGATCGACATCAGGTGCAGCACGTTGTCGCCGCCGTCGCCCATGAAGACGCTGCGGTTCTGCAGCGACAGCACCCCCACCATGAACAGCACGGACATGGTGCGGGTGCGCCAGCCCAGCAGCAGCAGGGCCGCGGCCAGGACCGCCAGCGCGTAGACGGCCTCGAACCAGACCCGGCCGTCGAACCACATGAGGGCGGTGAAGGACCCGTTGGAACCGATCAGCTGCTCGGCGAGGTCCCGGCTCCAGGGGCCGTCGGGGCCGTACAGCTCCCCGCGGTGGGGGATCTCGCGGAGCAGGAACAGCAGCCAGGTCGCGCCGAGGCCGATGCGCACGATCGCGGTCTGGTACGGGCCGAGGGCGGCCTCCGTGACCCGGGCGACACCGCGCGAGAGGGCCAGGGACCAGCGGTTCATCCCACGCCTCCCTCGGCCTCGTCCCGCGGCACCTTCCACCAGGGCAGCTCACGGTAGGACGGCGTCGTGGCGACCTTCTCCCGGCTCCACTCGGGCGGAGGCACATTGCTCGTGCGGGAGCGGAACTGGACGCGTTCGACGGCACCCTCACCGCCGGTCGTCGCGCGCACCGCGTCGGCCCGGTCCAGGCGCAGCACCGCGATCCGCCGCAGGTACGACTCCGAGAGGTTCCCCCGCAGTCCCACCGGCCGGTTCTCGCTGTCGTGCGTGGCCACGTAGAAGTCCCAGGCGCGGCGCAGTTCGTTCTGCTGGGTGTGGCTGGGCAGCGGATTGCCGTCGATGGCCCGGCCGTCCTCGGCGGACAGGTCGTACCAGCCGGTGGTCAGCGCGGTGCCGTCGCGCCCGCTGACCTGGGCCCTGACCTGGACCGAGATGTTCTGCTGGAGCGGGTTCGGCGCGAACAGCTTCCAGTTCTGCTCGAACTCCGGGTAGATCCAGTCGTTCACGGCCTCGCCGTGCTGCCGGGTGAGCGTGTTGGCCGGAGCGACGTGCAGGAACGTCATTCCGATGTGCGCGCAGACCCCGACCGCGACGACCGCCAGCGCCACCGCGACGGCGATCCGGGAGCCGAGGGAGAGAGAGTCGATCCCGGTACGGGGTTCGGCGGGGACGTCGTGCACGGGTGGTGGACCGGGGGGCGGGCCCCCGTCCGGCCTCCCGGGCCCGGGCTCGCCCGGCGCGCGCCGGGTCGTCGAGCCCTCGTCGTACGCGTCCATTCCGCCCCGTTCCCGATCACGGTCCGTCGTTGCGCCCGCCCGGTCGCGAGGGCGTCGTGCCGCCGCGCACCGCAGCGCGGCTCCGGCACGGCACGGTACTCAGGCGGACCGCCCGGGCACATCCCCCGTCACGGGTCCGCGGCCGTGGCCGTCGCCACACCGCCCGGGGCTCGACCGTACGGCGGTCCCGGCCGGCCCGGGGCGCGAACGGGCCATCCGGTGCCACCCGGCTGCGGAAGCCACCGCCTCGCATCGCGGGAGCGGGCACCCCGCATCGCGGGAGCCACCGCCTCGGATGCGGACAGCCCGGCCCGGCGGGTGGCCGGCCCGGGCGGTACCACCGCGGCACCCGTCCTCGCGCAGGCCTAGAGGACGAACCCCTGCTGCCCGTCGTCCGTCACCACCGGGCGGCCCGCCGCCTCCCACACCTGCATGCCGCCCTCGACGTTCACGGCGTCGATGCCCTGCTGGGCCAGGTACATCGTGACCTGGGCGGAACGCCCCCCGGACCGGCAGATCACGTGGACCCGGCCGTCCTGCGGGGCCGCCTCGGTCAGCTCCCCGTACCGGGCGACGAAGTCACTGATGGGGATGTGCAGCGCGCCTTCGGCGTGACCGGCCTTCCACTCGTCGTCCTCCCGGACGTCCAGCAGGAAGTCGCCGTCCTTGAGGTCCGCGACCGCGACCGTGGGCACACCAGCTCCGAAGTTCATGCGTCCGACGCTACCGGAACCGCCCGCCGCCACGGCCCGCGCCGGGACTCAGCCCGTGCCCTCGCCGAGCAGCGCGGCCAGCTCGGTCTCCCGCTCGCCGACCTGGGTGAGCAACTGCTGCCCGATCTCGTCCAGCAGCCGGTCCGGGTCGTCCGGGGCCAGCTGGAGCATGTGCCCGATCGCACTGTCCTCCAGCTCCTTGGCGAGCAGGGCCAGCAGTTCCTTGCGCTGGGCGAGCCACTCGAGGCGCGCGTACAGCTCCTCGGCCCGGCTCGGGCCCCGCTTCAGCTCGGGTCCCTTCGCCCACTCCGCGGCGAGTTCCCGCAGCTCGGTCTCGTCACCGCGGGCGTAGGCGGCGTTGACCCGCGTGATGAACTCCTCCCGCCGCGCACGCTCCTTCTCCTCCTGCGCGAGGTCGGGGTGGGCCTTGCGGGCGAGGTCGCGGTAGAGCTTGCGGGCCTCCTCGCTGGGACGGACCCGCTGCGGGGGCCGGACCGGCTGGTCCGTGAGCATGGCAGCGGCCTCCGGGAACAGGCCGCTGTCGTCCATCCAGCCGTGCAGCAGCTCCTCGACGCCAGGAATCGGGGCGAGGCGGGCCCGGGCCTCCTCCGCCCGGCGCCGGTCGTCCGGGTCGCCGGTGCGGACGGCCCTGGCCTCCAGGATCCTGGCGTCCAGCTCCTCCAGGCGGGCGTACAGCGGCCCGAGCTTCTGCTCGTGCAGCCGGGAGAAGTTCTCGACCTCGACGCGGAAGGTCTCGACGGCGATCTCGTACTCGATCAGCGCCTGCTCGGCGGCCCGTACGGCCCGCTCCAGCCGCGCCTCGGGCCGGGCGGCGTCGCCGCCATCCTGCTCAGCTTCCGGGGTCGTCACCCGACCAGCGTAGGCCACGCCCCACCCCCGCCCGCGCCCCGCGCGACGATTCCGGCGCCCGGCCCCGTCGTCCCGGGACGACGGCTCCCGGCTCCGGGCCTACACCCCCGTCTCCGCCGCGAGCTTCCCCGCCCGGATGCCCGCCACCAGTTCCGCGTGGTCCGCCTCCGTGCGGTCGGCGTACGCGACGGCGAAGTCCGCCATCGCCTCGTCCAGCTCCTCGCTCTTCCCGCAGTAACCGGCGACGATCCGCGGGTCCGCGCTGTGGGCGTGGGCCCGGGCCAGGAGCGCGCCGGTCATCCGGCCGTAGTCGTCGAGCTGGCCGGTGGCCAGGGCGGCCGGATCGACGCTGCCCTTGCGGTTGCGGAACTGGCGGACCTGGTAGGCCCGTCCGTCGACCGTCGTCCAGCCCAGCAGGTTGTCGCTGACGACCTGCATCCGCTTCTGCCCCAGCACCACCCGGCGGCCCTCGTGCCCGGCCTCCGGCGCCTCGATGCCGGCGGTCAGCAGATGCGGCACCAGGGCCGACGCCCGCGCCTCCTTCACCTGCAGCACCAGCGGCTCACCGCGGTGGTCCAGGAGCAGCACGACGTAGGACCGGGTGCCGACGCTGCCGGTGCCGACGACCCGGAACGCCACGTCCTGCACGGCGTACCGGGCGAGGAGCGGCAGGCGGTCCTCCGGCAGGGTGCCGACGTAGCCCTCCAGGGAGAGCGCCACCGCCGCGGCCTCCTCGTCCGGCACGCGCCGCAGCACCGGAGGGGCGTCGACGAAGCGGCGCCCGCCGTCCTCGGTGGCCTCGGTGGACTTGGCCGCGAAACGGCCGCTGGTGTTGTGGCGGGCCTTGTCCGAGATCCGCTCCAGCGTGCCGAGCAGGTCGTGGGCGTCGGCGTGGGAGACGAGCTGCTCGTCCGCGATGGCGTTCCACGCGTCCAGCACGGGCAGTCGGGCCAGCAGCCGCATGGTGCGGCGGTAGGCCCCGGCCGTGTCGTGCGCCGCCTTGCGGCACTGGTCCTCGTCCGCGCCCGCCTCGCGGCCCGCGAGCACCAGCGAGGTCGTCAGGCGCTTGAGGTCCCACTCCCAGGGGCCGTGCACCGTCTCGTCGAAGTCGTTCAGATCGATGACGAGTCCGCCTCGCGCGTCGCCGTACAGGCCGAAGTTGGCCGCGTGGGCGTCCCCGCATATCTGCGCCAGGATGCCGGTCATCGGTGTGCGCGCCAGGTCGTACGCCATCAGGCCGGCCGAGCCGCGCAGGAAGGAGAAGGGCGAGGCTGCCATGCGGCCGACCCGGATCGGGGCGAGCGCGGGCAGCCGGCCTCGGCCCGACTCCTCGACCGCGCCCAGCGCGTCGGGGCGGGAGGTGTCCAGGTCCAGCGCGGCGTGCGCCCGGCGCGGGGTCCGCCGGCGCAGGCCCTTGCCCTCGCGCTTCGGCGCCCCTTCGGCCGGCCACTGGGCGAACCCGCGCACCCGTGGCAGCCGGCGCACCGCCCCGGGCCCGTCCCCGGCCGTCGATCCGCTGTCTGTCCCGGTCATGGCGACCGCCTCCCCCGTACCCGCACGAACATCACCTCCTGCCGACCGTACAACCGGCGCCCGGACCGCGTCAGACCCTGTGGACGACTCCGCGCCTGTGGACAACACCCCGGGGGAGCCGAACCGGGGCCCCTCAGCTCCCGGAGGCGGCCGGAGCCCCCGCCGGCCGGGTGTCGCCGCCCCCAGCCAGCAGCCGCTCCCCCCGGTCCACCGAGACCTCGAGCCGGGCCAGCACCGCGGGGACGGTGATGCTCGGCAGGAAGTGCTCGAAGAGCACCACCACCCGCTGCTCCAGGTCCTGCCGCTGGCAGCGCAGCTGGGACAGCAGCTGCACCCCCGAGAAACTGCCGACCAGCAGCTCCGCCGTGGCCGCCACGTCGACGTGCGGCAGCAGCTCGCCCCGCTCCTTCGCCTCCTCCAGCGTCTGCGCGTTCTGGTCGATCCACATCTGGAAGGCCGGCGAGCGGTCCAGGTCGACGGCCCCCTGGTCGAGGGCGAGTCCGACGCTGGCCCGCACCAGGGGCTCGGACTTCAGCCGGCGGGCCAGCACCAGCCCGGAGTCGACGAGTTCCTGCAGCTTGCTGGCCTGCGGCGGCAGGGTCAGCGAGAGCTGCTCCGCGAACACCCCCGCCGCCAGCTCCTCCTTGGAGCCGAAGTGGAAGTACAGCGCACCCTTGGTGACGCCCGCCCGGTCCAGGATCTCCCCGATCGTCGCCGACGTGTAGCCGCGTTCGTCGAAGACGGCCGCCGCCGCCTCCAGGATGGTCCGCCGCGTACGGATCGCGCGCTCCTGCCGCGTCATCGGGTGCCTCCTGATCTCCGTCTGTCCTTGTGACATCGCATGACGTCGCCCTGCGTCGGCGGCGGGAGACCCTGTCCGGGCGGTGTGCTCCACCCGTCGAAAAGGACCGGCGCGCCTTTGAAAAAGACCGGCGCGTCCGTACCTTAGTCGGACGCCGACCGCAGCCAGGCAGCCGATCCCGGGGGGTTCCCATGCCGGAGACAGGCCCTTCGAGCGCGCTGACGCAGGGCCGGACGGGGCCCCGGCGCCACCCCGCGGACAGGGCCCTCGTGACCGTCGGACACCCGCCGCCGCACCGCGGCCCCCGCCCCCCGCAGACCCCCGTCACCCGCGAACTCGCACACCGCACCTCCGACACGGACGTCTTCCCCACCCGGTGGCACCGAATCTCGGACACCCGGTTCCGCTTCACCGCGTACTGGCCCGCGGCCCACCCCTTCTTCGGGCCCGTCGACGAGCGGCACCAGGACCCGATGATCGTGGGAGAAACGTTGCGCCAGGCGTCGATGGTGCTGGCGCACGCCGAGTTCGGCGCCCCGCTCGACACCCGCTTCGTCATGTGGGACCTGGCGGTCGGCACGGACCCCGCCGCGCTTGCGCTGTCGGAGGCGGACGAACCGGTGGAGATCGACGTCGAGTGCTCGGAGATACGCCGCCGCGGTCGCGGTCTGGCGAGCATGCGCACCACGATGGAGTTCCGCCGCGCGGGGCGCTTCGTCGCCCGCGGCACCGGCAGCACCGGCTGCACCTCGCCGCTCGCCTACCGCCGCTTGCGCGCGGGGCGGCTGGACGCCTGGGACGCCGCCGTACCCCCGCCGCCGGGCCTCGCCCCGGAGGCCGTGGGCCGGTCCCGCGCCGCGGACGTCCTGCTGGCCCCCGCCGGCCGGACCGGCGTCTGGCGGCTGCGGGTCGACACCGGCCACCCGCACCTCTTCCCCCGGCCCAACGACCACGTCCCCGGCATGGCCCTGTTCGAGGCGGCCCGCCAGGCGGCCGCCGCCGCGTCCGGCCTGCGCCCCTTCCTGCCCCGCTCCATGTCGGTCGGCTTCGCCCGCTACGCCGAACTGGGCGACCCCTGCCTGCTCGAGACCGTGGTGCTCGACGCGGACCCGCGGGAGGTGACGGTGCGGGTCACCGGACGTCAGGACGGCGAGACGGTGTTCACGGCCGTCCTGGAGTCCGCGCGAGCGGCGCCGGTACGGTCCCCGGGGTGACGACCCACCTTCTGGTCACCGGGGCGAGCGGATTCGTCGGCAGCCGGGTGGCCGCCGAGGCACGGCGCCGGCCGGACGTGCGCGTCCGGCTGCTGTCCCGGCAGGCCCCGCCCGGCCCCGAGTACGTCCACGGCGATCTGGCCGTCCCGCCCTCCCTGCGCGGTGCCTGCGCCGGCACCGACGTCCTGGTCCACTGCGCCTCCAGAGTCGGTGGCGCGGCGGGCACCGCCGCGGCCGTCAACGACCACGGGACCCGCGCCCTCGTCGAGGAGGCCGTGCACGCCGGCGTGCGCCGGATCGTGTACGTGAGCACGGCCGCCGTCCACGGCCGGGGTCCCTTCCGCCGGGTGGGCCCCGCTCAGGCGCCGATCGCCCCGGTCTCGCCCACCAGCCGCACCCGGGCCGCCGCCGAACGGCACGTGCGGGACGCGGGCGGCCTGGTGCTGCGTCCGCACCTGGTGTACGGCGAGGGCGACCGCTGGGTGATCCCCGGGCTGGTGTGGCTGATGGACGAACTGTCGGCCACCCTCACCGGCTGCGACGCGCTGCAGTCGATGATCGACGTCGGCACCCTGGCCCGCGCGGTGGTCGCCGCGGCCCTGTCCCCCCGGTACACCGCCGGTGTGCACCACGTGAACCACCCGGAGCCGGTGCCCGTCACGGACCTGCTCGGGGCCGTGTGCGCCGAGGTCGCCAGGCCCTGCGGCGACGCCCGGATGGACGTGCCCACCGCCCTGGAGCGGGCCGCGGGCTCGCCGCGGGCCCTGCACCACCTGGAGATGCTCACGGTCGACCACTGGTTCACGGACGACACCTTCTGGAAGGACCTGGACTGCCCGCCGGGCGAGGGGTTCGCGGCCGGGTTCGCCCGCGCGGCGCCCTGGTACCGCTCCTACCTCAGGGACCGGACGGCTCCTTGACCGGCTCGGACCGCTCCGGCTGCCCCGGCTGCCCCCGGTGCCCCGGCACGGTTCCCGGCCCCGCGCCGTGCAGCAGCACCGGCAGGCTCTCGTGGCCCGTGGAGATGATCGACCGCAGCCGCCGGGGCGGGCGCGCGGGATCGGCCAGGGCCAGCCGCGGGAAGCGCTCGAACAGGGAGGACAGCGCCACCGTTGCCTCGGCCATGGCCAGGGGCCGGCCCAGGCAGTGGTGCACCCCGTGACCGAAGGACACGTGGTCGCGGCTGGTCGGGCGGGTGAGGTCGTACCGGTCGGCGTCCGGCCCGTGCCGCTCGGGGTCGCGTCCGGCACCGGCGAAGGAGACCACGAGGGGATCGCCCTGCGGGATGGTCAGTCCCGGCTCGATCTCGATGTCCTCCACGGCGTAGCGCAGCCCCGACATCGCGCCCGGAGCCTCCAGGCGCAGCGACTCCTCCAGGGCGTCCTCCCAGCTCGCGCGGCCGGAGCGGACCAGGGCCAGCTGACCGGGGTGGGCGAGCAGGCTGTGCACGGTGTTGTCGATCAGGTTGACGGTGGTCTCGAAACCGGCCGTGAGCAGCAGGATCAGGTTGTCGCTCAGCTCCTGCTCGCTGAGCTCGTCCCGGTCACGTGCGGCGATGAGGGCCGTCGTCAGGTCGTCGGCCGGGTGCTCGCGCTTGTGGCTCAGGAACGCGGTCAGCGTGCCGTAGAGGTCGACGGCGTTGGCCCGGGCGTCCTCCAGGGAGATCGCCGTGTCGAAGAAGCGGTCGATGATGCGGTACAACGCCGCCCGCGGGCCGTCCTCGCCGCGCGGTACGCCGAACAGTTCGCACACCACCTCGTGCGGCACGGGGGCGGCGAACTCGGCCCGCAGGTCGACGACTTCGCCCGGGGGGCGGGCCGCCAGGCGGTCCAGGGCCCGGTCGACGATCCCCCGCACCCGGGGCAGGAGCGCGTCGACGCGGCGCCGGGTGAAGGCGGCGGCCATCGGCCTGCGCAGCCGGCTGTGGTCCTCCCCGTAGGCGGTGACCATGTTGCGCACCGAGACCCAGATGGCCAGCGGCCAAGTGCGGGAGACGTCCCCGTTGATCCAGGCCGGCCAGTGCCGGTAGGCGTCCTTGCTGGTCTCGGGCCCGGCCAGGAGCCGTTTGTTCAGCTCCAGCCCGTTGACCCACCAGGCCCGTACCCCGCCCGGGAGTTCGACCTCGACGGCCGGGCCGCGGGCGCGTATCCGGGCGATCTCGCCGTAGAGGTCACGGCCGGACGGATCGATCGTGAGGAAGGGGCAGCCCTGCTGTGCCATGACGTGGCTCCTCGGTCCGGAGGCTGGGCCACCATGGTGCGATGGGGCACCCGGCGCACGGGGCGTCCGGCTTGTTTTGGCCAATACTTCACCCGTCGTCAGCCACGGGCGGGCCGCTGCCGGGAACGCGGCCCGCTCCCCGCGGGCCCTCTACGCCCGCAGATACGCCAGGACCGCCAGCACCCGGCGATGGGTGTCGTCCGCCGGCGGCAGGTCCAGCTTGGTGAGGATGCCGGAGATGTGCTTGCCCACCGCCGCCTCGGAGACGACCAGCCGGCGCGCCACGGCGCTGTTGGAGTGGCCCTCGGCGACCAGTGCCAGCACCTCACGCTCGCGCGGGGTGAGCCGCTCCAGCGGGTCGCGGCGGCGCCGCAGCAACTGCCGTACGACCTCCGGGTCGACGACCGTGCCGCCGTCGGCCACCTTGCCGAGCGCCTCGACGAACTCGCCGACCTGGCCGACCCGGTCCTTGAGCAGGTACCCGACGCCCGTGCCGTCGCCGGTGTCCAGCAGCTCGGCGGCGTAGCGGCGCTGCACGTACTGGCTGAGCACGAGCAGGGGCAGCCCGGGCCGCTCCCGGCGCAGCCGCACGGCGGCGTGCAGGCCCTCGTCCTGGAAGCCGGGCGGCATCCGCACGTCCGTGACGACCACGTCGGGCTCGTGCTCCGCGACGGCGGCGACGAGCGCCTCCGCGTCCCCCACGGCCGCGGCGACCCGGTGCCCGCAGCGTTCGAGCAGCCCGACGAGTCCGTCGCGCAGCAGCACGCCGTCCTCGGCCAGGACGACCCGCAGGGGCCGCTCAACTCGCAGGCTCACCGGGGATCTCCACATGCAGCAGGGTCGGCCCGCCGGGCGGGCTGGACAGGGAGAGTGTGCCATCGAGCACCGACACCCGGTCGGCGAGCCCGGTCAGCCCGCCGCCGTCCCGGGCCCGCGCCCCGCCGCATCCGTCGTCGCGTACGCGCAGCGTCAGCCGTCCGTCGCGGTAGCCGCCGCTCACCTCCGCCCGGCTCGCCCCGCTGTGCCTGCCGACGTTGGTGAGCGCCTCGCACACCACGAAGTACGCGGCGGCCTCGACCGCCTGGGGGAACCGGCCGGGCAGCTCCAGATCAACATCCACCGGCACGGCCGAGCGGTCGGCCGCGTCGGCGACGGCCGCCTCCAGGCCGAAGTCGGCGAGGACCTTGGGGTGGATGCCCCGGATCAGCTCACGCAGTTCGGCCAGGGCCGTCCCGGCCTCCTGGTGCGCCCGGGCGAGCTGATCGGCGAGCGGGCCCGGCGGGGCGTCGAGCCGGGCCAGGCCGAGCGTCATCGTCAGGGCGACCAGCCGCTGCTGCGCCCCGTCGTGCAGATCGCGTTCGATGCGCCGCCGCTCCGCCTCGAAGGCGTCCACCAACCGCACCCGGGACCGCGTCAGTTCGACGACCCTGGCCCCGAGGCCGGCCTCCCGCGGGGCCACCAGCAGCCGGGCCAGCCCGGCCCGCGCCCCGGCCGCCGCGCCCAGCGGATAGGCCCCCGCCGCGAACAGGAACAGGCCCGCCGCGGCCCAGCCGGCACCGGCCGTCCAGTCCGTGACGAGCCACACCTTCAGCACCTTCGTCTCACCCGCCACGGCCAGGAGCAGCGGGGTCGCGGCCACGGACAGCGGCAGCAGCAGGAAGACGACGAGGGCCAGCGCGTCGACCGGCCACAACACCCCCGCGAACAGCAGGGCGTGGCCCAGCTCGCGCCAGGTGGCCCGCTCGCGCAGCCGGGCCGACAGCCAGGCCCGCGGCCCGGGCCCGCCGGGCGGCTCGTGCGGGTCCCGCGCGGGCTCCGCGTCGGCCAGCCGCAGCCGGTACCGCTCCAGGGCCGCCACCGGCACACCGGCCAGGGCCGCGCCGAGCAGCAGGGGCAGCCCGACCAGCACGACCGCGAGCACCCCGCCGGCCACCAGCGACGTCACCAGGCCCACGAGCACCACCGCCCCGAGGACCGCGCCCGTCAGCAGGTACGCGGCCGACCGCCACGGCCACGCCGAGAGCAGGTAGCCGGGGCGGGACAGGGCCTGCCAGACGTTGCGAGGGCGCATGGGGATCACCGTAGGAGCCGGTCGCGGCAGCGGCCATGGCCCTGGGCCGAGCGCCGGGGGTAGGTCTGGCCCTACCCCGGGTCTAGGTCCCGCCGCACTGCGCCGGGCACCTCCGGCCCGGTTTCGTGGGAACGACACCGACACCAGGGGGTTCCCGTGACACACGACGCCGTCCGGCTCGACTCCGTCACCAGGAGGTACGGGCCGGTGACCGCGCTCGGCGGGGTCTCGCTCGCGTTCCCGGCCGGGTCCTTCACCGCCGTCATGGGGCCCTCGGGCTCCGGCAAGTCCACACTGCTGCAGTGCGCCGCCGGCCTGGACCGGCCCACGTCCGGCTCGGTCACCGTCGGCGGCACCGAGCTGACCGGCCTGAGCGAACGCCGGCTGACCCTGCTGCGCCGCGAACGCGTGGGGTTCGTCTTCCAGGCGTTCAACCTGCTTCCCTCCCTCACCGCGGAGCAGAACGTGGCCCTTCCGCTGCGCCTGGCCGGCCGCCGGGTCGCGAGGGACCGGGTGCGCGAGGCCCTGCGGCAGGTCGGACTCGCCGACCGGGCCGGGCACCGGCCGGCCCGGCTCTCCGGGGGCCAGCAGCAACGGGTCGCGCTGGCCCGGGCGTTGACGACCCGGCCCGACGTGCTGTTCGCCGACGAGCCCACCGGTGCCCTGGACACGCGCACCGGCCATGAGGTGCTCGCTCTGCTGCGCGCCCTGGCCGACCGCGAGCGCATGACGGTCGTGATGGTCACCCACGACCCGGTCGCCGCCGCGCACGCCGACCGCGTCGTCGTGCTCGTC
The DNA here is from genome assembly GCF_036857595.1 of Streptomyces sp. AHA2. Classification (NCBI taxonomy): domain Bacteria; kingdom Bacillati; phylum Actinomycetota; class Actinomycetes; order Kitasatosporales; family Streptomycetaceae; genus Streptomyces; species Streptomyces sp. AHA2. Next base: position 274,544 of record NZ_JAUQWJ010000003.1, on the reverse strand, counting down.
GACGGCCGGGTGAGCGAGGAGCTGACCGGCGCCGACGCCGCCACCATCGCCACCCGCACCACCCACCCGGAGCCCCCGCCGTGCTGAGCACCGTCCTGCGCACTCCCCTCACCCCCCGCACCACCCACCCGGAGGCCCCGCCGTGCTGAGCACCGCCCTGCGCACACTGCGCGCCCATCGGTCCGTCTTCACCGGCAGCTTCGTCGCGCTCGCGCTGGGCGTGGCCCTGCTCACCGTGACGGGCCTGGCCCTGGCCTCCTCCCTCTCCGCCGACCCCGGCCGCGCACCGGCCGCCTCCGTCGTCGTCCAGGCCCGGGACACCCTGCGCGTACCGACCCCGGCCGGCGTCCGCACGGCCCGGCTCGCCCACCCCCGCCCGATCCCGCCCGCGACCGTGGCGGAGCTGCGGAGGCTGGGCCCGGTGCGGGTCGACGGGCGGTCCGGTCCCTCCCGCGTCCTCCGGCTGGAGACCGACGCCGACCCCGCGTCCGTGCGGAGGACCGTGGGCGGCACGGCCCGGGTCCTCACCGGGGACGCCCGCCGGCTCGGCGACCCCGCACACGACCGCGACCGGGAGGCGCTCGCCGCCCTGAACGCCCTGTTCGGCACCGCCGGAGGCGTGACCGCGTTCGTGTCGGTCTTCGTCGTGGCGTCCACGTTCGCGTTCGCGGTCACGCAACGGCGCCGGGAGTTCGCCCTGCTGCGCACCGCCGGCGCCACCCCGGGCCAGATCCGCCGCGTGGTCCTGGCCGAAGCCCTGGTGGTCGGCGTCCTGGCCTCGGCCACCGGCTGCGTCCTGGGCGCCTGCGCGGCACCGCACCTCGTCGCCCGGGCCGTCGAGGAGGATCTGGCCCCCGCCTGGTTCACCCTCGGCGCCCACACCTGGCCGTACCACGCGGCCTTCTGGGCCGGCCTGTTCGTGGCCCTGGCCGGGGCGGGCGCGGCCTCCTGGCGGGCCGGCCGCATCGCGCCCGCCGAGGCCCTGCGCGAGGCGTCGGCCGACGACGGCGGCCTCACCCGGGGCCGGCTGCTGTGCGGCACGGCCCTCCTCCTCACCGCCGCGGTGGCCCTGTTCCTCGCGCTGGGCACCGATCCGGGCGACCTCCTCCACCGCAAGACCTACGTCAGCCGTCCGATGCTGCTGATCTCCGCGGCCGCCCTGCTCTCCCCGCTCCTCCTGCGGCCCCTGACCCGGCTGTTCACCGCGCTGCCGGGTGTCAGCGCCCTGCTGGTGCGCGAGAGCACGGCCACCGGGCTGCACCGCAGTGCCGCGCCGGCCGCCCCGGTCCTGGTCACGGTCGCCCTCGCCGGGTGCCTGCTCGGCACCACCTCGACCCTCGACCGGGCCGGGGCGGACGAGGCACGCGAGCGGACCACCGCCGCGTTCGTCGTGCTGCCCGAGGGCCGGGCGGGCTTCGACGAGGCGACCCTGCGCAGGCTGCGGCAGGTGCCGGGCACCGTGGTCTCGCCCTCGTCCTCGACGGCCGTGCACGTCCTGGAGGACGGCGTGGCCCTGATCCGCTCGGAGGCCCGGGCCGCACCCGCGGGCACCCTGGCCGCGACCTCGCGCCTGCCGCTGACCGCCGGCACGGTGAGCGCCCTCGACGACGATTCGATCATCGTCAACGAGGAATGGCAGCGGCACCGGGTCGGCGACCGCGTCACGGTCTGGCTCGGCGACGGCACCCGGCGGACCCTGCGGATCGCCGCGGTCATGCCCACCGGCACCGGCGGCAACGGCGCCCACGTCACCCCGCGCAACGCCCCCGGCGCCACGGTCGACCGGGTCGACGTGGCCCTGGCCCGGGGCGCGGACGCCGCGGCCGTGTCCGTCGCCCTGCACCGGGCCGCCGGCACCGACCGGGTCCTCACCCGGGAGGCATGGCTGCGCGAGACCCGGCCGGGCACCGACCGCACCACCCGGCTCGGCCTCCTGATGGTCCTCGGCCTCGCCCTGCTGTACACGGGCATCTCCGTGGCGAACACCACGGCCATGGCGGCGTCCGGCCGGCTCCGCGACCTGACGGTGCTGCGGCTGGCCGGGGCCACCCGCCGGCAGGTGCTGAAGGTGATCGGCGCCGAGTCCCTCACGGTCGTGGCCGCGGGCGCCCTCCTCGGCCTGCTGGTCACCACCGTCCACCTGGCCGGCCTGTGGAGCGCCCTCGCACTGCTGTCCGCCCCGCCCGTCGTCACCCTGCCCTGGCAGGCGCTGGGCACGACGGCGACCGCGTGCGCCGTCCTGGCCGTGACCTCGGCGCTGATCCCCACGGCTCTCGCCCTGCGCCGCCGCCCGGCGGACCTGGCGGGCCTCCGGGAGTGAGGCCCCGTCCCCTCACCGCCCCCCGGATCTCATCATGAGACCGACCAGGGCCCGGCCTCCTACAGTGGGACGCATGAGACGGACCTCGTTCGACGGCTGGCCCTGCTCCATCGCCCGCACCGCCGACCTCCTGGGCGACGCCTGGACGCTGCTGGTCCTGCGCGAGGTCTTCTACGGCGAGTCCCGCTTCGACGGCTTCATCGGCACTCTCGGCATCGCCCGCAACACCCTCACCGACCGGCTGCGGCGCCTGGAGGCGGAGGGACTGCTGCACCGCCGGGCCTACCGGAGCGACCCGGTCCGTCACGAGTACCTGCTGACCGACAAGGGCCGCGACTTCTTCGGCGTGCTGGCCGCGCTCAGTGCCTGGGGCGACCGCTGGCTGGCCGGCGACGAGGGCGTCCCGGTGGTCCTGCACCACACGACCTGCGGCCACGACACCGAGGCGCAGGTCGTCTGCTCCTCCTGCGGAGACCCCTTGGACCACCGGGACCTCAGCGCCCGCACCGGCCCGGGCTACCCGGCGCGCCTCCTGGACGACCCGGCCGTCCGGGACCGCTTCGCCCCGGGCCGCACCCTCGGCCAGGGCCGCTCCGAGCGGTCCTGAGAGCTTCCTCACACGGCGGACGGACGGAGGTTCCGCTCCCGCGGGAGAACCGTCAGGACGAGAGGACCGTCACATCCCGGAGAAACGACGAACGGGCGGCATCTGATCGATGCCGCCCGTTCCGACGGTGCGCGAGGGGGGAGTTGAACCCCCACGCCCTTGCGGGCACTGGAACCTGAATCCAGCGCGTCTGCCTATTCCGCCACCCGCGCATTGGGTGTGTCCTGGGCTCCGTCCCTTGCGGGCCGGCGCCTTCCGACACCGAGAACATTAGCACGCTGGACGGGGTGGCTTCACATCCCTTTCCGTCGCAGGCGGGGGCCGTGCGCGGCATCGATGTCCCTGCCACGTATCAGCGCGTACCTGTTCACGTATCAACCTCGTACCGGTACCCCGGGTCTCCCCGGGAGAGGGTCCGAGTCCACAGCCGGGTGCGGGACACTGGTTCCCCGCCGCCTCTACGATCCATGGCAGGAGTACCCCGGGCGGTTGCGCGCACCAGTACTCCGGCGGGAGTTCGAAGAGGAGCTCCACAGGGAACTTCGTCATGCGTCGACACCTGTCGGCGGGGCCGACAGGGGGAACCAGCCGATCGACCGGCGCGTGGATACGATCAGTAAGCAGTACCAGGCAAGTGGCCCGCAGGGCGGTACACAGGACGGCAGCGACGGAGGAGGTGCCCCATGGGAGTCCTGAAGAAGTTCGAGCAGCGTCTCGAAGGTCTGGTCAACGGCACCTTCGCCAAGGTGTTCAAGTCCGAGGTCCAGCCCGTGGAGATCGCGGGCGCGCTGCAGCGCGAGTGCGACAACAACGCCACCATCTGGAACCGCGACCGGACGGTCGTCCCCAACGACTTCATCGTGGAGCTGAGCACGCCGGACTTCGAGCGGCTCAGCCCCTACTCCGGGCAGCTCGGCGACGAGCTCGCCGGCATGGTGCGCGACTACGCCAAGCAGCAGCGCTACACCTTCATGGGCCCCATCAAGGTGCACCTGGAGAAGGCGGACGACCTCGACACCGGCCTGTACCGGGTGCGCAGCCGTACGCTCGCCTCCTCCAGCAGCCAGCAGGGCGGACCGGGAGCCGGCGGCGCGCCCGCCGGCCCGCAGGGCGCGCGCCCGGGCGGCTACGGCTACCCGCCGGCCGCCTCGCCCACCGGCGCACCGCCCATGCCGGCCGCGCCGCCCCCCGGCGGCCGCCCCGGCGGGTACGGCTATCCGCAGCCCGCGGGCGGCCAGCGGCCCCCTGCCGCGCCGGCCGCCGGCGGACGCACCCGCCACTGGATCGAGATCAACGGCACCCGCCATCAGATCTCCCGCCCGACGCTCGTGCTGGGCCGCAGCACCGACGCCGACGTGCGGATCGACGACCCCGGCGTCTCCCGCCGGCACTGCGAGATCCGGACCGGAACGCCCTCGACGATCCAGGATCTCGGATCCACCAACGGCATCGTGGTGGACGGGCAGCACACCACCCGCGCTACGCTCCGCGACGGCTCGCGGATCGTCGTGGGCAGCACCACCGTTATCTATAGGCAAGCCGAAGGGTGAAGCGGGGGCAATGTCAGAGCTGACCCTCACGGTCATGCGGCTGGGGTTCCTGGCCGTACTGTGGCTGTTCGTGATCGTGGCCGTGCAGGTCATCCGGAGCGACCTGTTCGGTACGCGGGTCACACAGCGCGGATCGCGCCGCGAGGCCGGCCGGCAGCAGCAGGCCGCCCGGCAGGCGCCGCCGCCGCAGCGCCAGCAGTCCGCGGGCGGCCGGCGCGGCCGCAACGCCCCCACCAAACTCGTCGTGACCGAGGGCACCCTCACCGGCACCACGGTCGCCCTCCAGGGGCAGACCATCACCCTGGGCCGGGCGCACGACTCGACGATCGTGCTGGACGACGACTACGCCTCCAGCCGCCATGCCAGGATCTACCCGGACCGCGACGGCCAGTGGATCGTCGAGGACCTCGGCTCCACCAACGGCACGTACCTGGACCGGACGCGGCTGACGACTCCCACACCGATCGCGCCGGGCGCGCCGATCCGCATCGGCAAGACCGTCATCGAGCTGCGGAAGTAGTGCTACATCATGGATAGGCGCGAGCGGAGCGAGCACGCAGCGGCGGGCCCCACCCCGGCCCCCGGCGCGCTCCCGACCGGAGGGTGGGCAGTGTGGCTCGACACGACCGGCTGTACCCGGAGCCGACGGGCGAGGTGCGCATGAGTCTGTCACTGCGCTTCGCCGCCGGATCGCACAAGGGCATGATCCGGGAGGGCAACGAGGACTCCGGGTACGCCGGCCCGCGCCTGCTCGCCATCGCCGACGGCATGGGCGGCGCCGCCGCCGGTGAGGTCGCCTCGTCCGAGGCCATCTCCACCATCGTCGCCCTCGACGACGACGTCCCCGGCTCCGACGTGCTCACCTCGCTCGGCACGGCGGTGCAGCGCGCCAACGACCAGCTGCGCTCCATGGTCGAGGACGATCCGCAGCTGGAGGGCATGGGCACGACCCTGACCGCCCTGCTGTGGACGGGCCAGCGCCTCGGCCTGGTCCACGTCGGCGACTCGCGCGCGTACCTGCTGCGCGACGGCGTGCTGACGCAGATCACCCAGGACCACACCTGGGTGCAGCGCCTGGTCGACGAGGGCCGCATCACCGAGGAGGAGGCCACCACGCACCCGCAGCGCTCGCTGCTGATGCGCGCGCTCGGCTCCGGTGACCACGTGGAGCCGGATCTGTCCATCCGCGAGGTGCGCGCCGGCGACCGCTACCTGATCTGCTCCGACGGCCTGTCGGGCGTGGTGTCCCACCAGACGCTGGAGGACACCCTCGCCAGCTACCAGGGCCCCCAGGAGACCGTCCAGAACCTGATCGAGCTGGCGCTGCGCGGCGGCGGCCCGGACAACATCACGGTCATCGTCGCCGACGTCCTGGACCTGGACACCGGTGACACCCTCGCCGGGCAGCTCTCCGACACCCCGGTGGTGGTCGGCGCCGTCGCGGAGAACCAGCACCAGCTGCACGACAACGGCATCATGCAGACCCCCGCCGGCCGCGCCTCCGGCCTCGGCCGCCAGGGCCGCGGACACGGCGGCGGAGGCGGCGAGTTCGGCCCGCCCGGCTCGGGCGACACCACCGGTTACATCCCCGCCGCCGGATTCGACTACGGCGACGGCGACTTCGACAAGCCCCGCAAGAAGGGCCACTGGCTCAAGAGGTCCTTCTACATCGCCCTGGCCCTCGCCGTCGTCGGCGGCGGCCTGTACGGCGGCTGGCGCTGGACGCAGACGCAGTACTACGTCGGTGCCGAGGACGAGCACGTCGCGCTGTACCGGGGCATCAGCCAGGATCTGGCCTGGGTGTCGCTGTCGAAGGTCGAGAAGGACCACCCCGAGATCGAACTCAAGTACCTGCCGCCCTACCAGCAGAAGCTGGTCAAGGCGACCATCGCCGAGGGCGACCTGAAGAAGGCCCGGGCGAAGATCCAGGAACTGTCGGTGCAGGCCTCCGCGTGCAAGAAGCAGGCGCAGCGGCGCGAAGCCGAGAGCCAGAAGAACGCCAAGACCGGTGAGGGCGAGGCCGGGGGCACCACGGGAACCACTCCCGCCTCCTTCGCGTCCAAGGCCACAGCCACACCGACGCCGAACCCGTCGAACCCGTCGGGTTCGCCGTCGGCGCCCTCGAAGTCCACGCCCCCGACCACGACCGCACCCACTCCCAGCCCCGGCCCCAGCCTCTCGGAGGAAGAGCAGAAGGTCGTCTCGCTGTGCGGTAAGCAGTAGGCAAGCCGTGAGAGGCCCCGTCACACGATGAGCAGCACGAATGCATCGCACTCGCCGACGCACCACACGTCCACGATCGGCGCGATCGGCGCCCCGAGCCGCCGCAACACCGAGCTGGCCCTGCTGGCGTTCGCCGTCGTCATCCCGGTGTTCGCCTACGCCAACGTCGGGTTGGCCATCAACGGCTCGGTGCCGCCCGGCCTGCTGAGCTACGGTCTCGGACTCGGCCTGCTCGCGGGCGTCGGCCACATCGTCGTACGGAAGTTCGCGCCGTACGCGGACCCGTTGATGCTGCCGCTGGCGACACTGCTCAACGGCATCGGACTCGTGGTCATCTGGCGGCTGGACCAGTCCAAGAAGCTCCAGGCGTCCAGCACGTTCGTCGAGGCGGCACCCCGTCAGCTGCTGTACTCCGCGATGGGCGTGGCCCTGCTGGTGGCGGTGCTGATCTTCCTCAAGGACCACCGCGTCCTGCAGCGCTACACGTACATCTCCATGGCCGGTGCGCTGGTCCTGCTGATCCTGCCGCTGGTGCCGGGACTCGGCGCGAACATCTACGGCGCCAAGATCTGGATCAAGATCCCCGGCCTCGGCACGCTGCAGCCCGGTGAGTTCGCGAAGATCGTCCTCGCGGTCTTCTTCGCCGGCTATCTCATGGTCAAGAGAGACGCCCTGGCGCTGGCCAGCCGCCGCTTCATGGGGCTGTACCTGCCGCGCGGCCGGGACCTCGGCCCGATCCTCGTCGTGTGGGTGCTCTCGATCCTCATCCTGGTCTTCGAGACCGACCTCGGCACCTCGCTGCTGTTCTTCGGCATGTTCGTGATCATGCTGTACGTCGCCACCGAGCGGACCAGCTGGATCGTCTTCGGTCTGCTGATGTCGGCGGTCGGCGCGGTCAGCGTGGCGAGCTTCGAGCCGCACATCCAGACGCGTGTGCAGGCCTGGCTCGACCCGATGCGCGAGTTCGAGCTCTCCCGGGCCGGCGTCCAGGACGGCATCGTCCACTCCGAGCAGGCCATGCAGGCCCTGTGGGCCTTCGGTTCCGGCGGCACCCTGGGCACGGGCCTGGGCCAGGGCCACTCGGACCTCATCGGCTTCGCCGCCAACTCCGACTTCATCCTCGCCACCTTCGGCGAGGAGCTGGGCCTCGCCGGCGTCATGGCGATCCTGCTGCTGTACGGCCTGATCGTGGAGCGGGGCGTGCGCACCGCCCTCGCGGCCCGCGACCCCTTCGGCAAGCTGCTCGCGATCGGCCTGTCCGGAGCCTTCGCCCTGCAGGTCTTCGTCGTGGCCGGCGGTGTCATGGGCCTCATCCCGCTGACCGGTATGACGCTGCCCTTCGTGGCGTACGGCGGCTCCTCCGTGATCGCCAACTGGGCCCTGATCGGGATCCTGTTGCGCATCAGCGACACCGCCCGCCGCCCGGCCCCCGCCCCCGCCGCCAACCCCGACGCCGAGATGACCCAGGTGGTCCGCCCGTCATGAACAAGCCCCTGCGCCGGATCGCGATCTTCTGCGGCCTGCTGGTCCTGGCCCTGCTGATCCGCGACAACTGGATCCAGTACGTCCAGGCCGACGAGCTCAGGTCCGACAAGAACAACCGCCGCGTGACCATCGAGCGCTACGCCTCGCCGCGCGGCGACATCATCGTCGACGGCAAGCCGGTCACCGGCTCCGTGGAGGCGTCGGGCAGCGACTTCAAGTTCAAGCGGACCTACAAGAACGGCCCGATGTGGGCGCCGGTCACCGGCTACGCCTCCCAGGCCTTCGGCGCGACCCAGCTGGAGTCCCTCGAGGACGGCATCCTCACCGGCAACGACGACCGGCTGTTCTTCCGCAACACGCTGGACATGCTCACCGGTGAGAAGCAGCAGGGCGGCAACGTCGTCACGACGCTGAACACCGCCGCGCAGAAGGCCGCCTACAACGGGCTGAAGAAGCAGGGCGGCAAGGGCGCCGTCGTCGCCCTGGAGCCGTCCACGGGCAAGATCCTGGCCCTGGCGTCCTACCCGTCGTACGACCCGTCGTCCTTCGCCGGCAACTCCACGACGACGGACACCGAGGCCTGGCAGAAGCTGCAGAAGAAGAACAACCCGAACGACCCGATGCTCAACCGGGCGCTGCGCGAGACCTACCCGCCCGGCTCGACCTTCAAGGTGGTCACCGCGGCCGCGGCCCTGGAAGACGGGCTCTACACGAGCGCCGACGAGAAGACGGACTCGCCGGACCCCTGGGTCATGACGGGCACCACCACCAAGCTCCCCAACGAGGGCAACATCCCCTGCAAGAACGCGACGCTGCGCGTGGCCCTGCAGTACTCCTGCAACACCGTCTTCGGCAAGATCGGCGCCGACCTCGGCAACGAGAAGATGCTGAAGGAGGCCGAGGAGTTCGGCTTCGGCGAGGAGCAGTTCACGCCGGTCCGGGCCAACGCCTCGGTGTTCTCCGACGACATGAACCCCTCGCAGACGGCGCTGTCCTCCATCGGCCAGTTCAACACCGCCGCGACCCCGCTGCAGATGGCCATGGTCGCCTCGGCCGTCGCCAACGACGGCAAGCTGATGAAGCCGTACATGGTCGACGAGCTCCAGTCGCCCGGCCTCGACCCGATCGAGAAGACCGACCCGGAGGAGCTGAGCCAGCCGCTGTCGCCGGAGAACGCGCAGATCCTGCAGTCGATGATGGAGACGGTCGTCGAGAAGGGCACCGGCTCCAACGCCCGGATCCAGGGCGTCAAGGTGGGCGGCAAGACGGGTACCGCCCAGCACGGTGTCGACAACAGCGAGAACCCCTACGCGTGGTTCATCTCCTACGCCAAGGACGCCGACGGCAACGCGCCGGTCGCGGTGGCGGTCGTGGTCGAGGACGACAACGCGGTGCGCGACGACATCTCCGGCGGCGGCCTCGCGGCACCCATCGCGAGGAGCGTGATGGAGGCGGTCATCGACGGCAAGAAGTGACCCCGCTCACGTCTGCTTCACATCGGTGCACGTTGCGGTACCGGTCCGGTATCGGCTGACGGGCTTGGCCAGGTCACACAAAACGAGCCGGGTACGGTAGGCCCGGACGGCAGCCTCCGACCGCACACGCTTCCGGTCGGGACCGACGGAGAGGGCTGGTAGGTAGCTATGGAAGAGCCGCGTCGCCTCGGCGGCCGGTACGAACTGGGCCAGGTGCTCGGGCGTGGTGGCATGGCCGAGGTCTACCTCGCGCATGACACCCGCCTCGGCCGCACCGTGGCGGTGAAGACGCTGCGCGCGGACCTCGCGCGTGACCCTTCCTTCCAGGCCCGGTTCCGCCGGGAGGCCCAGTCGGCCGCCTCGCTCAACCATCCCGCGATCGTCGCGGTCTACGACACGGGCGAGGACTACATCGACAACGTGTCGATCCCGTACATCGTCATGGAGTACGTGGACGGCTCGACCCTCCGTGAGCTGCTGCACTCCGGCCGCAAGCTGCTGCCGGAGCGCGCCATGGAGATGACGATCGGCATCCTCCAGGGCCTGGAGTACGCCCACCGCAGCGGCATCGTGCACCGCGACATCAAGCCCGCGAACGTCATGCTGACGCGCAACGGCCAGGTCAAGGTGATGGACTTCGGCATCGCCCGCGCCATGGGCGACTCCGGCATGACGATGACGCAGACCGCCGCCGTCATCGGCACCGCCCAGTACCTCTCCCCGGAGCAGGCCAAGGGCGAGCAGGTGGACGCCCGCTCGGACCTGTACTCCACGGGCTGCCTGCTGTACGAGCTGCTCACCGTCCGCCCGCCCTTCGTCGGCGACTCCCCGGTCGCCGTCGCGTACCAGCACGTGCGGGAGGAGCCCCAGGCCCCGTCGGTCTTCGACCCCGAGATCACGCCCGAGATGGACGCGATCGTGCTGAAGGCCCTGACGAAGGACCCCGACTACCGCTACCAGTCGGCCGACGAGATGCGCGCCGACATCGAGGCCTGCCTGGACGGCCAGCCCGTCGCCGCGGCCGCGGCCATGGGCTCGGTCGGCTACGGCGGCTACCCCGACGACCAGCCGACGACGGCCCTGCGCTCGGACTCGGGCGCGGGCGCCACCTCGATGCTGCCCCCGATGAACCCGGACGACGGCGGCTACGGCTACGACGACCGACCCGACCGGCGCCGCGGCCAGCAGCGCAAGTCCAACACCTCGACGATCCTGCTCGTCGTGGCCGGCATCCTCGTCCTGGTCGGCGCGATCCTCATCGGGCGCTGGGCGTTCGGCGGTGACGGCGTGTCCAACGACACGGTCCCCGTCCCCAACCTGGTCGGACAGACGCTGGAGGACGCCAGGAGACTGGCCGGCAACAGCGAGCTCGAACTGACCACGACCAACAAGCCGTGCGAGAACGAGAGCAAGGGCAAGATCTGCTCACAGACCCCGGAGCCGCCGGCCGAGGTCAAGAAGAACACCACCATCGAGGTCGTCGTCTCGACCGGCGCCCCGAAGGTGAGCGTCCCCAGCGTCACCGGCCTGAGCATCGACGAGGCCAAGGACAAGCTGGAGGGCGACAAGTACCAGTTCGACGTCAAGACGGAGACCCGGACGTCCCCCGAGGACCCGGGCACCGTGCTGGAGCAGAACCCGACGACCGGCGAAGAGGTGGAGAAGGGTTCGACGATCACCCTCACCATCGCCAAGGCGGAGAAGAAGTCCACCGTCCCGGACGTGGTCGGCCAGAGCTGTGACGCGGCGAAGGCCCAGATGCAGGCCAACGACCTGGTCGGCAACTGCACCGAGCAGGAGACCGACGACCCCAACCAGGTCGGCAAGGTCATCTCCACCACCCCGCAGGCCAACCAGCAGGTCGACAAGAACTCGTCCGTGCAGATGGTGGTCGGCAAGGCCAAGCAGCAGCAGCAGAAAGTGAAGGTGCCCGAGGCGCGGCTGCGGCCCCTGGGCCAGGCCAAGCAGATCCTGCAGCAGCAGGGCTTCACCAACATCCAGGTGTCCGGGCCTCAGGACGACAACGCCATCGTCACCCAGCAGGACCCGCAGCCCGGCACCGAGGTCGACAACCCGGGCGGCCAGACGATCACGCTGACGACGGCCGGCGGCGGCGGCGGTGGCAACAACAACGGCGGCGGCGACAACGGCGGAGGCGGCATCTTCGGCGGCATCACCGGCCGCAACGAGGACGACTGACCGCCTCACCTCGCGGGTGAACGGCGAGCGCCCCGGCACTCCTCGAGTGCCGGGGCGCTTCGCTGTCGCGGTGCTTCTCCGCCGGGGCTCTGCACCTCCGCCGGGGCTCCCTCCGCCGGGGCTCTGCACCTCCGCCGGAGCGCTGGGCCCTCAGCTCACCGCAGTTCCTTCGGCGGGGTGCGCTCCTGGTCGACCTTCTCGACCCGCTCCAGCTCGCCCCACACGACGTACCGGTAGGTGCTCGTGTACACCGGCGTGCAGGTCGTCAGCGTGATGTAGCGGCCCGGCTTCTTCCTGCCGGACTCCTTGGGGACGGGCGAGAGGACCTGGACGTTGTACTTCGAGGTCTCGGGGAGGATGCCGTAGACCTTGTAGACGTACCACTTGTCCTTCGTCTCGAAGACGATGGGGTCGCCCTTCTCGATCTTGTCGATGTCGTGGAACCTGGCGCCGTGGCCGTCGCGGTGGGCGGCCAGCGAGAAGTTGCCGTTCTTGCCGGACATCGGCAGCGTCGCCTTGACGGGGTCCGTGTAGTAGCCGGCGACACCGTCGTTGAGGATCTTGTTCGAGGTGCCCTTCTCCACCAGCACCTCGCCCTTGGTCATCGTCGGCACGTGCAGGAAACCGATGCCGTTCTTCGTGTCGAGCACGCCGGGGCCGCCCCGGCCCTGGGCCCAGTCGTCCCGGACCTGGTCGGCCTGCTTGCCGGCCGCGCGGTCGGCGACCACGTTGGTCCACCACAGCGAGTAGACGACGAACAGGCCGAGAAGCAGGCCCGCGGTGATGAGGAGTTCGCCGAAGAGGCTGACCACCGTCCCGATCGGACCGGGACGGCGTCGCGCCGCGGGCGGCCGGGCCCCCCTGCCGGTGTGCTCTTCTGAACTCGTGTCGGTGGTCGCTGCCACTGGTCATCTGCCCTTAACTGACGAGCGCATCCGGCTTGCCCTTGCTGCGCGGCCGTTCCTCGACCATCTTGCCCCAGACGATCATCCGGTACTTGCTGGTGAACTCCGGGGTGCACGTGGTCAGCGTGATGTAGCGGCCGGGTTCGGTGAAGCCGGACCCCTCGGGGATCGGGTTCAGGACGCTCGTGTTGCTGGGCGAGGTCACCGGCAGGATCGAGGCCATCTTGTAGACGTAGTAGTCGTCCTGCGTCTCCACGACGATCGGATCGCCCGGAGAGAGCTTGTTGATGTAGCGGAACGGCTCGCCGTGCGTGTTGCGGTGGCCCGCGAGCCCGAAGTTCCCGGTCCTGTCGCCGGGCATCGCGGTCTTGAGCGCACCCTCCGCGTAGTGGCCGACCATGCCCCGGTCCAGGACGCCCTTGCTGCTGGTGCCCTCGGCGATCGGCACGACCACGTCCAGCTTGGGGATGTGCAGCAGGGCGAACCCCTGCCCCGGCTCGAAGGTGCCCGGATTGCGCTTGCCGCTCGCCCAGTCGTTCTGGAGGCTGCTGGCCTCCTTGCCGGCCTGTGCGTGCGCCCGGACGTTCGTCCACCACAGCTGGTAGGTGACGAACAGCAGCATCAGCACGCCGGTGGTGATGAACACCTCGCCGATGGCCCGGCTGGCCACGACCGCGGCACCCGGCTTGCGCGCCCGCGCCTGCCGCCGCGCCTCCACGCGGGACAGCGGCGCCCGCGCCTCGTCCCGGGCCGCCTGCCCGCTCCCCCGTGCCGCCCTCCGGCCCGACGGACTTCCGGCGGCGTCACCGTGGCGTCCGTGGCGGCGCTTGGCGGCCTTCCTGCGGGCCGCGCGGCCGCCGGAGGCGGATCCGGTCCCCCGGGCCTCGCCGGTGCCCTCAGAGCCCGCTGTGAAGTCCTCCGCGGGCGGCGGATCCGGCATCCGCAGCGCCACGGTCTCCTCGTCGATCACGGGCTGCGGCTGGTACTCCTGCGGCACCGGTTGTTCGTACGACGCCGGACCCGGCTGCCGCGCCCCGGGCGGGAACGGCCCGCGTCCCGGCCCCGGCGGGTACGGCTGCGGCCCCGCCTGCGGACCACTCGCGTACGCCCCCCGCCCCGGCCGCTCCTCGAACGCGCCCGGCGCCCCGTACGACTGCTGCCCGTACGAGGTGTCGGACTCGCGCTCGGGGCGCAGGGCGGTCACGCCGAGGCCCTGCCCACCACCGGGGCGAGCCCGGCCGACCTCGCCACCGCGTCCTCGTCCCCGCACTCCGCCAGCCAGTTGGCCAGCATCCGGTGCCCGTGCTCGGTCAGCACCGACTCAGGATGGAACTGCACGCCCTCGACCGGCAGTTCACGGTGCCGCAGCCCCATGACGATGCCGTCCTGCGTCCGGGCGGTGACCTCCAGCTCGGCCGGCACCGTGGCCGGCTCGGCGGCCAGCGAGTGGTAGCGCGTCGCCGTGAAGGGCGTGGGCAGGCCGGCGAAGACCCCGTCGCCGGCGTGCTCGACCAGGGAGGTCTTGCCGTGCAGCAACTCGGGCGCCCGGTCGACCACGCCGCCGTAGGCCACCTGCATCGACTGCATGCCGAGGCACACGCCGAAGACCGGGACGCCCGTCGCGGCACAGTGCCGGACCATGTCGACGCAGACGCCGGCCTGATCCGGGGTGCCGGGCCCGGGGGAGAGCAGCACACCGTCGAAGCCGTCCTGGGCGTGTGCCGTGGAGACCTCGTCGTTGCGCAGGACCTCGCACTCGGCACCCAGTTGGTACAGGTACTGGACCAGGTTGAAGACGAAGCTGTCGTAGTTGTCCACGACCAGAATGCGCGCGCTCACTGGTTGTCCACCGTCACATCGTTGAAGGGAAGCAGCGGCTCCGCCCACGGGAAGACGTACTGGAAGAGGACGTAGACCACGGCCACGACCAGGACGAGTGAGATCAACGCCTTCACCCACGCGTTCCCCGGCAGATGCCGCCAGATCCAGCCGTACATGCCGTCCCTTCCGTCGTACCACGGCACCAGACCCACGCCGTACAGCAACCAGACTAACGGCGCGGCGCCTCTGGTTTCCCGGCCTCCACAGGGCGGGTGGAGTCCGGGTGCGCCCGGGTGATCAGCCGGTGGCCGTGCCCCACTCCGGTTCGCGGGTGGTCGGCGTGAGGTACCGGCCCGGACGCGTGTACCCGGATGTACGGGGGACAGCGTCGATCACCTCGATGCCGGAGGGCACTGTTTCGTACGGGCCTTCGCCGATCCGATCCGTGCACCGGCTCGTGCCGTCGGTCAGCGGCTGCCCGAGCCGGGTGGTCCCGGCGGGGTGGCCGGGCCCTTCTCCAGGGTCGCGGTGGCGCCTCGCTTACTGCTCCACAGGCTTCGCGTAGTGCAGGTCCACGGTGCCCGAGTAGCCGGGCAGCGTCACCGGGCCGTTCTCCTCGACCTTCCAGCCGAGTCCGTAGACGTTGACGTAGACCATGTAGTTCTGGATGGCGGGCGCCCGGGCCAGCGCCTTCTTCAGGCGCTCGGTGTCACCGACCGCCGTGATCTTGTACGGCGGTGAGTAGACGCGGCCCTGGAGGATCAGGGTGTTGCCGACGCAGCGGACGGCGCTGGTGGAGATCAGCCGCTGGTCCATGACCTTGATGCCCTTGGCTCCGCCCTGCCACAACGCGTTCACCACGGCCTGGAGGTCCTGCTGGTGGATGACCAGGTAGTCGGGCTGCGGCTCGGGGTAGCCGGGCAGCTTGGCGGTGGCGTCCGGCGGGGCGTCGTCGAGCGTGACCGTGAGCCCTTGGCCCTTGAGCTCCTGCGTCCCCGCCCGCTTCTCCAGGGCCGCGAGCCTGGCGTCCTCCGCGCGCGTGCTGCCGTCGTCCCGTTCGGCGAGGGCCTCTATGTCCTTGCGCAGGGTTCCGTTGCTCTCGTCGAGCTCGCCGTTCGCCCGGCTGCGTTCGTGGATGAGGTCGGACAGCTTCAGCAGCGAGGTGTCCGTGCGGATGTTGGTGCCCTTGGCGGTGTTGAAGCTGGTGAAGAAGATGAGTCCGGCGAGAGCGAAGACGGCCGCCGTGAGGATCCGCACCGGCCGGAAACGACGTTCGCGCTCGGGGGTGGATCCCGTCCCGGGGGAGTCGGCAGAATTGCTCAACGTACCCTTATCTCCTTCGGCGCGGCGGAAGCACTACGCTAACGGACGCCCCGGGGGAGCCGTCGGAGTCCCCTCCCGCTGCCCCGAGACCGACCCAGTTACCTGCGCGGCCACGCAGCGCATCGACAGGAGAGACCCTCGTGCCGAAGTCACGTATCCGCAAGAAGGCCGACTACACGCCGCCGCCTGCGAAGCAGACGACCGCGATCAAGCTGACCAACCGTGCCTGGGTCGCGCCCGTCATGCTGGCCATGTTCCTCATCGGCCTGGCCTGGATCGTGGTCTTCTACGTCACCGACGGCACGCTGCCCATCGACTCCCTGGGCAACTGGAACATCGTGGTGGGCTTCGGTTTCATCGCCGCCGGATTCGGTGTCTCGACGCAGTGGAAGTAGCGGTCACCGGCCGGTGAACTCAGCTCTGCCCAGGGCTGTTCACCGAGTTATCCACAGCGGTTTTCCACAGGTGGAAAAGAAACGACGATCTGTGGATAACTTGCTGAGTGTTGACGCCGGTATGACGGAAGTACCACGACTCGAAAGTACGTTCGCCCCCTGTCTGACCTGCGGCGACGCAGAGAGGTGACAGGGGGCACGTATGTTCCCGCACCGTGTGCACAGGATCCGCCACCCGCTGTGGACAACGCCTGCTCAGGCGAGCTGTGCGGTCCTGAGCACGGTCAGCAGGACGACGACGCCGAGCATCAGGGCGCAGGTGCCGTACTGCACGAGGGCGCGGTGCTCGCGCGGGGCGTGGACCATGCCGTATCCCACGACGACACCGGCGACGAGGCCTCCGATGTGGGCCTGCCAGGAGATGTTGAAGCCCGGGCTGAACGTGAAGATCAGGTTGATCGCCAGCAGCGCGACGATGGGCCGCATGTCGTAGTTCAGCCGGCGCATCAGCACGGCCGTGGCACCGAACAGCCCGAAGATCGCGCCGGAGGCGCCGAGCGTCGCCGTGTTGGGCGCGGCCAGCAGATAGGCCAGGGCACTGCCCGCGAGTCCCGAGACGAAGTAGAGGGCGAGGTAGCGCGCCCGGCCGAGAGCCGCTTCGAGCGGGCCGCCGAGCCACCACAGGCTGAGCATGTTGAACGCGATGTGCCAGATCTCCTGGTGGGTGAACATCGAGGTCACCATGCGGTACCACTCGCCCCCCGCGACGCCCTCCGTGGGCGTGAAGGGGGCGGGGGGCCAGGCGCCGAGCAGGACGAGGTCGCTCAGCAGTGATTCGCGGACCTGGACGGCGATGAAGACGGCCACATTGATCCCGATGAGGATCTTGGTGATCAGCCGGGGGTCGGCCGTGAGGGCACCGCCGGCGATCGTCCGGGGCAGGGCGGCCGAGGGCGCGTGCCCGGTGCCGGAGCCGGTGCGCACGCATTCGGGGCACTGGAAACCGACCGAGGCGTTGACCATGCACTCGGGGCAGATCGGGCGCTCGCAGCGGGTGCAGCGGATGCCGGTCTCGCGGTCCGGGTGGCGGTAGCACAGGGGGACGCTGTGGGCGTCCTGCGGGCTGCCCGCAGCCTGGTCGTCCATGGGATCCCCTCGGTCGTGGTGAAAAGGCCCGCCCTGCCCATCCTTACGGACGAGCAGGGCGATTGGTTCCCCGTGGGGGCCTCGGTACCCGGCTCAGCGGGTCTCGATGACGACCGACTCGATGACCACGTCGTTCAGCGGGCGGTCGGTGCGCGGGTTCGTCTGGATCGTGGCGATGGTGTCCACGACCTTCTGGCTGGCCGCGTCCGTGACCTCGCCGAAGATGGTGTGCTTGCGGTTCAGCCACGCCGTCGGGGAGACGGTGATGAAGAACTGCGAGCCGTTGGTGCCCGGACCGGCGTTGGCCATCGCCAGCAGGTAGGGCTTGTCGAAGCGCAGGTCCGGGTGGAACTCGTCCTCGAACTGGTAGCCGGGACCGCCGGTGCCGTTGCCCAGCGGGTCACCGCCCTGGATCATGAAACCGCTGATCACCCGGTGGAAGACCGTGCCGTCGTAGAGCTTGTCCGTGGTCTTCTGACCCGTCTCCGGGTTCGTCCACTCCCGCTCGCCCTGGGCGAGCTCGACGAAGTTCTTGACCGTCTTGGGGGCGTGGTTCGGCAGCAGCCGGACCTCGATGTCGCCGTGGTTGGTCTTCAGGGTGGCGTAGAGCTGCTCAGCCACGATCTGCCTTCCGTTGTCTTTCTGTGACTCCCTGATCCTCGCATGGACGGGCCTCCACGTCGCCCGGCCTCGGTGCAGCGGGGGGAAACCCTCGGCGGGCGGCCGCAGAAATCCGGTCGAGTCCTTCCGGGTCGGGGGCGGACGGCGACGATCCGTGGCATTGTCGACGACAAGCTCCTGTTGCCCCTTATTCATCCGCTATTGCACGTGATCGGCGCTTGGTTGCCGGTTTCCGTGACCCGGATGCCCGTCCGCGCATGCCTGGTCGTGCACCGAGAGGCATGATCCGTAAAAGGGTGGAAAGTCGAAATACCGTACGCCACCGAGGAGGAGGAACCCGTGACCCGCATCGACAGCGTGCGCGCCGCGACCGGTTCGGCGAAGGAGAGCGTGCTGCACGCCGCGGAAGTGGTGGCGCCCTACGCCGACACGGCCAAGGACAGGGCCGCGCACTACGCACACGAGGCACGCGTACGGCTAGCGCCCAAGGTGACGCAGGCCGCAGGGCAGGCTCGCGTTCAGTACGGCACGCACGTACAGCCGTATCTGGAGCAGGCCCGCACGCACGTGCCGCCGAAGGTCGACCAGGCCGCCCATGAGGCTGCAGTCCGCACACGCAAGGCCGCCCGTCAGGCGGCGGAGTACTCCCGGCCGAGGATCGAGCAGGCCATGGCCGCGGCCGGGCCCGTCACGACCGAGGCCGCGGCGCGGAGTGCGGCTGTCATGGCCGCGCTGCGTGGGCAGGTCTCGTCGAAGGAGATCCAGAAGCTCGTCCGCAAGCAGCAGCGGCGGGCCAGGGCCGGCAAGGCCATGAAGACGCTGGTGATTCTGGGTGCCGTCGCGGGCGGTGCCTTCGCCGCGTGGAAGTGGTGGGACAAGCAGGCCAACCCGGACTGGCTGGTCGAGCCGCCCGCGGCGACGGAGGTCCCCGAAGCGGGACGTCTGTCCTCCGTGGACGGTACGGGCGAGTCGGTCCTGGACCCGGAGGTCGAGGCCAAGCAGGCCGAGGAAGAGGCCGCCCAGCGCGACGACCGTTCCTGACGGCCCCGGAGCCAACAGCGCGGCGGGCCCGGAGACTTGTGGTCTCCGGGCCCGCCGCGCTGTTTCACGTGAAACACCCGTCCGCATGGCGTGCGGCGGCCAGGAAAAAGGCCCCCCGAACCTGCGTTTCCGCAGCTCGGGGGACCTTTCCGGTGTGGAGCCTAGGGGAGTCGAACCCCTGACATCTGCCATGCAAAGACAGCGCTCTACCAACTGAGCTAAGGCCCCGGAAGGAGACGTCCGACGGGGAAACCGCGTCCCGGCGGGCGTCGGAGACCAGAGTACCGGGTCACCCCCGTGGTTCCGCAAAAAGATTGGGGGTCCCCGTCGACGACCACTCTCCGTAAGATGCTCGGCGTGGTTCGCTACCGCGAACCGCCGTACTTGGGGAAGCGATGGGGAGACGCAATGGACGCCGCACAGCAGGAAGCCACCGCAAGAGCGCGGGAACTGCAGCGGAACTGGTACGGGGAGCCGCTGGGGGCGCTCTTCCGCAGGCTCATCGACGATCTCGGGCTCAACCAGGCTCGTCTGGCGGGGGTGCTGGGACTGTCCGCGCCGATGCTGTCCCAGTTGATGAGCGGTCAGCGGGCGAAGATCGGCAATCCGGCCGTGGTGCAGCGGGTGCAGCTGCTGCAGGACCTGGCGGGGCAGGTCGCGGACGGCAGCGTCAGCGCCGCCGAGGCCACCGAGCGCATGGAGGAGATCAAGAAGTCGCAGGGGGGCTCCGTGCTCAGCAACACCACGCAGACGACGAGCAGTTCGGGAGCGCCCACCGTCAAACGCGTCGTCCGTGAGATCCAGTCGCTGCTGCGCTCCGTCGCGGCCGCCGGCGACATCATCGACGCCGCCGAGACCCTCGCCCCCACCCATCCGGAGCTGGCAGAGTTCCTCCGGGTCTACGGTGCCGGCCGCACCTCGGACGCCGTCGCGCACTACCAGTCCCACCAGAACTGAACCCACGCCCGCCGCCGAAGGGGGTTCGGCCGCGGGCTGTGAGTGAAGTGACGGGGGATGCGCCACGGGGACCGCTTCTCAGCAAGCCCGGGGGAGTCGCAGGGCCCGCCGCGGGGGAGGCAACGGGGGTAGCCACTGGGGGAGGAGCGACGTACAGCCATGGGTGAGGTCTTCGCCGGCCGGTACGAACTGGTCGACCCGATCGGACGCGGAGGGGTCGGCGCCGTCTGGCGCGCCTGGGACCACCGCCGCCGCCGTTACGTGGCCGCCAAGGTCCTGCTGCAGAGCGACGCCCACTCCCTGCTCCGGTTCGTCCGCGAACAGGCCCTGCGGATCGACCACCCCCATGTCCTCGCCCCCACCAGCTGGGCGGCCGACGACGACAAGGTCCTGTTCACCATGGACCTGGTCGCGGGCGGCTCCCTCGTCCACCTCGTCGGGGACTACGGCCCGCTACCGCCGTCGTTCGTCTGCACCCTGCTCGACCAGCTGCTCGCGGGGCTGGCCGCCGTGCACGCGGAGGGTGTCGTGCACCGTGACGTCAAGCCCGCCAACGTGCTGCTGGAGGCCACCGGCACGGGCCGGCCGCGTCTGCGCCTGTCCGACTTCGGCATCGCCATGCGGTTGGGCGAGCCCCGCCTGACGGAGACCAACCTCGTGGTGGGCACGCCGGGTTACCTGGCGCCGGAGCAGCTGATGGGAGCCGAGCCGGACTTCCCGGCCGACCTGTTCGCCGTGGGGCTGGTCGCCCTGTACCTGCTGGAGGGCGCCAAGCCGGACAGCAAGGCGCTGATCCAGTACTTCGCCGAGCACGGCACGCCAGGTGCGCCCAAGGGCATCCCCGAGCCGCTCTGGCAGGTCGTGGCCACCCTGCTCCAGCCGGACCCCGAGGCGCGGTTCCGCACGGCCACGGGTGCGCGCAAGGCCCTCGTGGCCGCGGCGGAGCTGCTCCCCGAGCCGGGCCCGGACGACGAGCTGATCGAGATCTTCGACCAACTCGGCCCGCTCCCCCAGGGCTTCGCCGCGGAGGGCCCGCTGCGGCGGGCTAAGGGGCTCGGACCCGTGGGGGTGCCGTCCGGCCGACCGGAGACGGACGGCGAGGAAGCCGGCCGGGGAGCCGGACCGGGCGGCGAGGCGCCCGGCCCCGGCGCAGGAATGACGGACAGCGTCCCTTCGGGACGGGCGACCGATTCGACGACATCGGGAGAGAAGAAGCCCCAGCCCCAGGCCGCCCCCGCAACGAGCCACAGCCCCCACCCCTCGTCCGATCCCGCAGCGGACCACAGCTCACGCCTGTCGGCCGACCCCGCCACAGGCCACAGCCACCGCCCGTCATCGCCCGACCCCGCACCAGGCCACAGCGCACACCACCTACCGGCCGACCCCGCGACAGGCCACAGCACACCCCGGCCGGCCGACCCTGCGCTTGCCGACGGACCGCCCGAGCCGTACGAGCCCTCGCAGCCCAGCGCCCGCCCCCTCACCCCCAGCACCCCCGTGAATCCCGTCATTCCCACCGCCCCGCCGGACCTCTCGGGCACCTCCTGGCACACGTCGGCGGCACAGCAGCCTGTGTCCTCCGACCCGGGCCACCGCACGGGTGAGGCGGCCGGCCCGGCCCCGGGGCCCTCCATGTCGGACACCGGCAGCTTCCACCTGCCGCCCCCGCAGGCCACCGGCACCTCCTCCCCCACCCCGGAACAGCACGCCGGGGCCCTCCCCCCGCAGAACCCGGTCTCCCCGCACGACCCCACGCACCCGCTGCCACCGGCGCAACCGCTCCCGTCGATGTACACGGCCCAGCCGTTGCCACCCGCGCAGCACTACCGCGCCGACCCGGTCACGGCCTCGTACACAGCGCAGAGCCCGCGGACCGCGCCACCCCCCGGCCAGCAGCCGGCACGGCACCGCGCGCGGCGCCCGGTCCGCCCCGGCCCGCCGGCCAAGGCGGTCGTCCCCCTGCTGCTCCTCGCGCTCGCCTGCTACGCCGTCGGCTTCTGGGCCCTGACCAGGATCTGACGGGGCTCCCGGGCGGCGCCCCTACGCAGTGGTCCGCCGACGGGCCAGCAGGGTCCAGACACCGAGCCCCACCAGCAGCGCGCTCCCGGTGCCGATGCCGCTCACCGCGACCACGCGCAGCGCGGTGTCGTCACCCCCCGGCTCTCCGGCGGCCGCCGCCTCCCTGTCCTCCTCCGAGACGTCGAAGACGCCCCCGGGGTCGGACTCCCCCGCGTAGTCGGGTCCGGCCTGGGCCGTCCCGCTCACCCGGACCCGCAGGGTCGCCGCGAACGGCCCGTCCCCGAAACCGTCGGCGACGCTCTCCGACAGATGGGCGACCAGGTAGTAGGAGCCCGCGAAGCGCACGGCGCCGGTCTGGGCGACGGGAGAGTTGCGGTTGGCGTGGTCCACGGGCGGCAGCGGCGGCAGGCTGCCGGACTTCTGGCCACCGTCGTAGCCGACGCCGATGCGGGCGACACGGCCGCGCGCGGGGTTGTAGAGGGTCACCTCCAGGGCGTCCGAGGCGTAGCCCGTGCCCCCGGACTCCGAGCTGCCGAGGTCGGCGGTGACGGAGAGCTGCTGACCCCAGTCGACCGGCACCGCGTAGAAGACCGTCTGCCCGGGACGCAGGTCGCCCCGCCAGACCCCTTCTTCCAGGGGAGTCGCCCCGGCGAACCCGGTACCACCCGCACGCTGCTCGGCGTCCCCCCGCAGTGGCTGCGGGGTTGCGGAGTCCCACACCTGGGGGGCACCGGTGGCACCGGCCTTCGCCGTCCGCGGCTCCGTCACCGCGAGGATCTCCAGCTCCCAGGTGTCCGGCGAGGAACCCTCGCCCTCGGGGTCGGCCCGCTCGACGGACACGTAGTACGCCCCGGCCTTGCGGCACAGGGGCTTGCCGGGGGAGATCTCGCGCATGCCCCAGGCCGCTATCGGGTGCGGGCTGCGGGCGGCGCCGAACGTCGTGGTGTCGACGGAGCAGGAGTTGCCCTCCGCGTCCTGGACGGCCACCTTGAGGCCGTCGATGACGGAGACGGAAGCGCCCGGGGGAGGAACGGCGGTGACCGAGACGTACGCGTTCGTGGTGGCGTCGAGGTCGAGGCGGTAGCTGATCCTGTCGCTGCTCGGCAGCGAGCTCCGGTAGGGCCGGCCGGGCGTCAGGGGGTCGGCGTCGGCGGTGCTGCGGGCCCCCTCGATGCCGGTGGCGTCCTCGGCGAACCCGTAGGGGCTCGGCGCCGCGGCCGTCCCGGGCGCCGCCGGCAGGGCCACCGCCCGTCCCGGTGCGACAGCGGCCGACAGCACCAGCGCCACCACCGCGGCTCCCCGGCGCACCACCCGCGCGGGGCGGCCGTGCCACGCCCTCGTACCCCGCCCCCGGGCCGTACGGCACCGTCCTCTCACGCGCCACCCCTCACCGTCGCCGGACCACGCACCGTGAAGCCGTGGCCCATCCTGCCCCGCCGACGGGCTCCGCGGACGCCCCTCGGCACACAAAACCCCGACCGCGAGGCGGCCGGGGTGTGCTCGTTATGGGTGGTCGTGACTCACGAACCCGTGGGCACGGAGTCGGTCGCCTCCGTCCACAGATCCTGCTCGGCGCGATCCGCCTGGATCTGGCGGTACACGAGGAGCCCGCCGATGGCGGCCAGTGCGACCAGGAGAAGCTTCTTCACCGCGCGACCTCGTCTTTCCTTGACGTAGGGGACCTCTGGCGCCCGACTATACACACCGACCGATACCGATCGGTGACCTGAGTGGGCCCTCAACTCGCCTCCCGTACAGCCGGGTAGGAGCGGAGGCAGCCGATCCGATCGGAGGGTGATCACACCCCGACGGACGGTTACTTCTGTCCGTTCTTCGACGCTCTCCTCACCTTTTCGACCCTCATGGGGCCATCCGAGTGGTGTTCATCTGAACATCGCGGCGCCACGGTCGGAGATCCACCACATCCCGGCCCACATACACATCATGAGGAAAGTACGCAAATCGCCCGACCCGAAAGTGAGGGGCCATGGCCCGGAACAAGGTCATGAAGCTGTGGACCGCCATCGTCACCGCCTTCCTCGCGCTGTGCACGGCGCTCGGACTCGTCACCACCGCCGCGGCCGCGGCGGTACCGCAGGCCGAGCGGGAGCGCAACAGCACGAGCACCGGCGGCAGCATCCCGCAGCAGCGGACGGCACCGGCCACGCTCCCCTGGACCCAAGCCAGGGCCCTGCCCCCCACGATGAAGCAGCGCATCCGCGCCGAGGCCCACGGGAAGGCGCCCCGCTGCCGCCACCGCCCGGTCGCGGACCAGGCGGTCCCCGCCACCACCGACTGCGCCGACGAGGACAGCGACGCCGAGAGCGACCGCCTCACACCGCTCCAGCGCTGATCCCCTGATCCCACCCCGGCGATCCTGCGTACAGAGCCCGGCAGCTCGACAGAGCCGCCGGGCTCACGCATGTCCCCCGGCGATCGCGGGGGACGTGCCTGACGTGCCTTCGGACCGGCGACCGGCCGGGCACGTACCGTCCGGCCTCCGGCAAGGGAGGCGGCGCTTGCGGCCGTTGTCGTCGAGGGCGGCACCGGCCGCGGCGCGCGGGGCGTCACCGGCGGCGGGCCGGCCAGAATCCGCGCGTGGAGGTCGAGCAGCCGGTCGGCCTCCGCCGTGATCCGGTTGATGTCAGCCGTGAACGGCGAAGACCCCCAGCCGCTACCGACTGGAGGTCTTCTCAGATGTGGGGCTAACAGGATTTGAACCTGTGGCCTCATCCTTATCAGGGATGCGCTCTAACCAACTGAGCTATAGCCCCGCCGCGCTCTGCGGTGTGTCCCGCGCGCTGACTCCTGAAGATTAGCGCACGACACGGGCAGTCCCAAAATCGGTTGCCGGGACACCCGTACCGGACACCCGCGAGGCCCCTCCGCAGGACGTCAGACGTGCGGAGGAGGGGTCCTCACTCGTCCTCGGCGAGGGTCAGCTCCACGCCGCCGACGAAGCCGGCGGAGAGGTTGTAGATGAACGCGCCCAGCGTCGCGAGGGCCGTGGCGAGGACGACGTCGATGACCGCGATGATCGAGGTGAACATCAGCACGTTGGGCAGCGACAGGAAGGCCTGCAGGTCGAAGCCGTTCGACTCGTTCGAGCCGGTGGCCTCCGAGATCGTGCCGCCGACCGTCGAGAAGACGCCCATCGCGTCCATGACCATCCACAGCACCGCGGCCGCGACGATCGTGCAGATGCCGAGGGCGATGGAGAGCAGGAAGCTCACCTTCATCACCGACCACGGGTCGGCCTTCGCCACCCGCAGCCGCGCCTTGCGCACCCGCGGCACGGTCCGCGTCCCGGCCCCGGTGCGCGGCCGCCGTACGGCCGCGGCGGCGCCGGCCGCGGCGCCCTGCTGCGCCGGGTAGGCCTGCGGCGGGTGGTACGGCCCTGTCTGCTGCTGGGCCTGCCGTTCGCCCGGCAGCGGCGAAGCGGCACCCGGTTCCTGGACGGCCGCGTCCGCGCCGCCCTTCTGCCGCGTCTGCGCACCGCGGGCGTCCGTCCCCGCCGCTCCCTTGGCGTCACGGGCGCCGCGCGCGGGCGTGTCCGTGTCCGTGGACTTGATCGGCTTCAGGTTGGTCGTCTGCGGGTCCGTCGCCCGCGCGGCGGAGCCACGGCCGCCGTCGCCCGTGTCCGTACCCGTCGAGGTACCGCTCGGTCCGGCGCCCGTGGCTCCGCTCACGCTGACTCACTCCTCGTGCCTACTCGGCCGAGGGCGCCTCACCCTCGTCCGTGCCGGTGGCAGCGGCCCCCTCGGCGGTTTCGTCGACGACCACGTCGCCGTCGACCTCTTCCGCCTCGCGCCCCGCCTCGGCGTTGCGAGCGATGCCCACGACGGCATCGCGCTTGCCCAGATTGATCAGTTGGACGCCCATGGTGTCACGGCCGGTTTCCCTGATCTCGTTGACTCGCGTACGAATCACACCGCCGGACAGTGTGATGGCGAGGATCTCGTCGGTCTCCTCGACCACCAGCGCGCCGACGAGGGAGCCGCGGTCCTCCACGATCTTGGCAGCCTTGATGCCGAGGCCGCCGCGACCCTGGACGCGGTACTCGTCGACGGCGGTCCGCTTCGCGTACCCACCGTCTGTGGCAGTGAACACGAACGTACCGGGTCGAACAACATTCATCGAGAGGAGCTCGTCCCCTTCGCGGAAGCTCATGCCCTTGACACCCGAGGTGGCACGGCCCATGGGACGCAGGGTTTCGTCCGACGCGGTGAACCTGATCGACTGCGCCTTCTTGCTGATCAGGAGCAGATCGTCGTCGGACGAGACCAGCTCGGCACCGATCAGTTCGTCGTCGGAACCGTCCTCCATCGAGCGGAGGTTGATCGCGATGACACCGCCGGAACGCGGCGAATCGTAATCCTTCAGAGGCGTCTTCTTCACCAGACCGGCCTTGGTGGCCAGGACGAGATAGGGGACCGCCTCGTAGTCGCGGATCGCGAGGATCTCGGCGATCGCCTCGTCCGGCTGGAAGGCGAGCAGGTTCGCCACGTGCTGACCGCGCGCGTCCCGGCCCGCGTCGGGCAGCTCGTAGCCCTTGACGCGGTAGACGCGGCCCTTGTTCGTGAAGAACAGCAGCCAGTGGTGCGTGGTGGACACGAAGAAGTGGTCGACGATGTCGTCTTCCTTGAGCTTCGCGCCGCGTACGCCCTTGCCGCCGCGCTTCTGGGCGCGGTAGTCGTCGGTCTTGGTGCGCTTGATGTAGCCGCCCCGGGTGACCGTGACGACGATGTCCTCCTCGGCGATCAGGTCCTCGATGGACATGTCGCCCTCGTACGGGATCAGCGTGGTCTTGCGGTCGTCGCCGTACTTCTCGACGATCGCGGCCAGCTCCGCGCTGACGATGCCGCGCTGGCGGACCGGGGAGGCCAGGATCTCGTTGTACTCGTTGATCTTCGCCTGGAGCTCGTCGTGCTCCTGGACGATCTTCTGGCGCTCCAGGGCGGCCAGCCGGCGCAGCTGCATCTCGAGGATGGCGTTGGCCTGGATCTCGTCGATCTCCAGCAGGCTCATCAGGCCGCCGCGGGCGATCTCGACCGTGTCGCTGCGCCGGATCAGCGCGATGACCTCGTCGATGGCGTCCAGGGCCTTCAGCAGACCGCGCAGGATGTGCGCCCGCTCCTCGGCCTTGCGCAGCCGGAAGCGCGTACGGCGGACGATGACCTCGATCTGGTGCGTCACCCAGTGGCGGATGAACGCGTCGAGGGAGAGCGTGCGCGGCACGCCGTCGACCAGCGCCAGCATGTTGGCGCCGAAGTTGGTCTGCAGGTCGGTGTGCTTGTAGAGGTTGTTCAGCACGACCTTGGCGACCGCGTCCCGCTTCAGCACGATGACCAGGCGCTGGCCCGTGCGCGAGGACGTCTCGTCGCGGACGTCCGCGATGCCGCCGATCTTGCCGTCCTTCACCAGGTCGGCGATCTTCTGCGCGAGGTTGTCCGGGTTGACCTGGTAGGGCAGCTCGGTGACCACCAGGCACTGGCGGTTCTGGATCTCCTCGACCTCGACGACCGCGCGCATCGTGATGGAGCCGCGGCCGGTGCGGTACGCCTCCTCGATGCCCCGGCGGCCGACGACGAGCGCGCCGGTCGGGAAGTCCGGGCCCTTGATGCGCTCGATGAGCGCGTCCAGCAGCTCCTCGTGGGAGGCCTCGGGGTTCTCCAGGTACCACTGCGCGCCGGCCGCGACCTCGCGCAGGTTGTGCGGCGGGATGTTGGTCGCCATGCCGACCGCGATACCGGCCGAACCGTTGATGAGCAGGTTCGGGAAGCGGGCCGGCAGGACGGTCGGCTCCTGGGAGCGGCCGTCGTAGTTGTCCGTGAAGTCGACGGTCTCCTCGTCGATGTCGCGGACCATCTCCATCGACAGCGGCGCCATCTTGCACTCGGTGTACCGCATGGCCGCGGCCGGGTCGTTGCCCGGGGAACCGAAGTTGCCGTTGGAGTCGACGAGCGGCATGCGCATCGACCAGGGCTGGGCCAGGCGCACGAGCGCGTCGTAGATGGAGGAGTCGCCGTGCGGGTGGTAGTTGCCCATGACGTCGCCCACGACGCGTGCGCACTTGTAGAAGCCGCGCTCGGGGCGGTAGCCGCCGTCGTACATGGCGTACAGCACGCGGCGGTGGACGGGCTTGAGGCCGTCGCGGACGTCGGGCAGCGCACGCGAGACGATGACGGACATCGCGTAGTCGAGGTACGAGCGCTGCATCTCCGTCTCGAGCCCGACGGGCTCGACGCGCATGGCCGGGGCGTCACCCTCGGGCGCCGTCACGGGAGTGTTCTCGTCGGTCATTGCTGGTGAAGGTCCTTCCTGGTGCGGTCAGCTGAGACCGACTCAGATGTCGAGGAAGCGGACGTCCTTGGCGTTGCGCTGGATGAACGCGCGGCGGGCCTCGACGTCCTCGCCCATGAGGACCGAGAACAGGTCGTCGGCCTGGGCGGCGTCGTCGAGGGTGACCTGGCCGAGGACGCGGTGCTCCTGGTCCATGGTCGTGATGCGCAGCTCCTCGGCGTTCATCTCGCCGAGACCCTTGAACCGCTGGACGGAGTCCTCGCGGATGCGCTTGCCGGCGTTGCGGCCCATCTCGATCAGGGCGTCGCGCTCGCGGTCGGAGTACGCGTACTCGAAGTCGTCCTTGCCCCACTTGATCTTGTACAGCGGGGGACGCGAGAGGTACACGTGCCCGGCCTCGACCAGGGGCCGCATGAAGCGGAACAGGAAGGTCAGCAGCAGCGTGTTGATGTGCTGGCCGTCGACGTCGGCGTCCGCCATCAGGATGATCTTGTGATAGCGGAGCTTCTCGATGTCGAAGTCCTCGTGCACGCCCGTGCCGAACGCGGAGATCATCGCCTGGATCTCCTGGTTCTGCAGGATGCGGTCGATGCGCGCCTTCTCGACGTTGAGGATCTTGCCGCGGATCGGGAGGATCGCCTGGTACTGCGGGTTGCGGCCGGACTTGGCCGAGCCGCCGGCGGAGTCACCCTCGACGATGAAGATCTCGCACTTCTCGGGGTCGTTCGACTGGCAGTCGGAGAGCTTGCCCGGCAGGGACGCCGACTCCAGCAGGCCCTTGCGGCGCGTCAGGTCGCGGGCCTTGCGCGCCGCCACGCGCGCGGTGGCCGCCGCGATGCCCTTGCGGATGATGTCCGCGGCCTCGTTCGGATTGCGGTCGAGCCAGTCGGTGAGGTGCTCGTAGACGACCTTCTGCACGAAGGTCTTCACCTCGGTGTTGCCCAGCTTCGTCTTCGTCTGGCCCTCGAACTGAGGCTCGCTCAGCTTGACCGAGATGATCGCGGTCAGACCCTCGCGGATGTCGTCACCCGTGAGGTTGTCGTCCTTCTCGCGCAGCAGCTTCTTGTCGCGCGCGTACTTGTTGATCAGCGAGGTGAGCGCCGCGCGGAAGCCCTCCTCGTGCGTGCCGCCCTCGTGCGTGTGGATGATGTTGGCGAACGAGTACACGCCCTCGGTGTAGCCGCCGTTCCACTGCATCGCGATCTCGAGGGACAGGTTCTTGTCCTTGTCCTCGGCCTCGAGGTCGATCACGGTGGGGTGCACCAGCTCTCCCTTGCGGGAGTTGAGGTACTTCACGAAGTCGACGATGCCGCCCTCGTAGTGGTACGAGACGCTCTTGACCTCGTGCTTCTCGTCCTCGCCCGCCTCGTCCGCGCCGGCGGTGGCCTTCGCCGACTCGCGCTCGTCGGTGAGGTTGATGCGCAGGCCCTTGTTGAGGAAGGCCATCTCTTGGAAGCGCCGGGAGAGCGTCTCGAAGGAGTAGTCGGTGGTCTCGAAGATGTCGCCGTCGGCCCAGAAGGTGACCGACGTGCCGGTCTCCTCGGTGGCCTCGTGCCGGGCCAGGGGGGCCGTGGGGACACCCAGCTTGTAGTCCTGCGTCCAGCGGTAGCCGTCGGTGCGGACCTCCACGGCGACCTTCGTGGACAGGGCGTTGACGACGGAGACGCCCACGCCGTGCAGACCGCCGGAGACCGCGTAACCGCCGCCGCCGAACTTGCCGCCCGCGTGCAGCACGGTCAGCACGACCTCGACGGCGGGCTTGCCCTCGGAGGGGACGATGCCCACCGGGATGCCACGGCCGTTGTCGACGACCCGGACGCCGCCGTCGGCGAGGATCGTGACGTCGATCGTGTCCGCGTAACCGGCCAGGGCCTCGTCGACGGAGTTGTCGACGACTTCCTGCACCAGGTGGTGCAGGCCGCGCTCACCGGTCGAGCCGATGTACATGCCGGGTCGCTTGCGGACCGCGTCCAGACCCTCGAGGACGGTGATGGCACTGGCGTCGTACGAGGCGGTGACCTCGCCGTTGGAGGTGATCGCCTCGCCGGTCACGCCTGCGTCGGTGGACGGGATGTTCTCGTTGGGGTTGCCGGAATCGGCCACGAAGCGCCCTTTCTGGCACAGCACGAGCCGGGCTCCTGGGGGTGCCCCCTCCGCGGGGGAGGGCTGCCGGAGCGGCTGCGGCATGTTGCGTTGGTAAGCCTTGAAATCAGCGTTGCTCAGCTTTTCCCGGACGGTCCCCACGCTGGGGGCGGGATTGCTCTCCATTCTACCGGTAGCACTGACACTGATGGGGGTTTGCGGGTACCTGAGTCCGCATGTGCCGCCCTCGACGGGTCTCGTCCGACTCCCGATATACGGATGGGGGCTCCAAGAGGCTCACAGCGCCACTCAGCGCTTTCAGCCGTCAACCCGTTGCTACTTAGGAGTCAGTTCCCGATTCGCAACCTTGTGCGGCGCCATGCCGCAGGGACCGCACCCGTCGTTCCGGGCCGGTGTGACGTGACGTAAGTCACCTGTAGGTATCTCCGGGACCCGTGCTTCCGGGGGCGCGCAGAGGGCCGTAACGGCGCGTGGGAGCGCTCGGGGCGAGCACCTTGATGTGCCGCACCCTGCCGTGCCCCAGGTCCTCGTTGAGACGGGCGACCAGGGTCGGCGCGAGCAGCCTGAGGTTCGTCGCCCAGGCAGTGGAGTCACAGCGCACGACCAGGACGCGCTCGTCCTCGTCGTACTTCTCGGGCACACAGTGCTTGGCCACGTCCTCGCCGACGATCTGCGGCCAGCGGCCCATCACCCCGCCCACCGCGGCCGGGGCCTCCCAGCCCCGCTCGGTGATCAGCCGGTTGATCGCGGCACCGAGCGCCATGGGGTCGCGGCCGTCGGCGCGCGCCCCGGAGCGCAGCCCGCCACCGCGACGCGCCTGCTTCTTCTGCTGCGCCGCGTCCCCGCGCGCGCGGGCGGCGTCCTTGGCCGCGCGCAGCGCCACGCGCGCGAGGTCGACACCGGAGGGCTCGGGCTGCCCGGACGGCTTCGGGACCTGGGGTGCGTTCTCCGTCATACGCGCTCCACCGTCCCCTCGGACACGGCGAACCGCGCTCCGGACAGCACGTGCGGCACGTCGTCGTCGACCGCGGCCGTGACCAGCACCTGCTCGCCGGGCGCGACCAGTTCGGCGAGGCGCTCACGCCGGCGGGTGTCCAGCTCGGCGAAGACGTCGTCCAGCACCAGCACCGGCTCGTTGCCCTCGGCCCGCAGCAGGTCGTAGGAGGCCAGACGCAGCGCGAGCGCGTACGACCAGGACTCGCCGTGGGAGGCGTAGCCCTTGGCGGGCAGCTGGCCCAGCTTGAGCTGGAGGTCGTCGCGGTGCGGACCGACCAGGGTGACGCCCCGTTCGATCTCCTGCTTGCGGGCCTCGCCGAGCGCCGCGATCAGCTGCTCGAACAGGTCCTCGCGGGTGTGCGCCTCACCCGGCGCCGACGGCTTGTACTCCAGCGCGATCGGCCCGCCGCCGGGGGCGAGCTGCTCGTACGCCTTGTCGGCCAGCGGCTGGAGCGTGGCGATCAGGTCCAGGCGCTGCGCGAGCACCTCGGCGCCGGCGCGCGCCAGGTGCTGGTCCCACACGTCCAGGGTGGACATGTCCATGGAGCGGCCACCGTGCCGGCGGGCCAGGGCGGCCGACTTCAGCAGGGTGTTGCGCTGCTTGAGCACCCGGTCGTAGTCGGAACGGACCCCGGCCATGCGCGGCGAGCGGGCGGTGATCAGCTCGTCCAGGAAGCGCCGCCGCTCCCCGGGATCGCCCTTGACCAGGGCGAGATCCTCCGGCGCGAACAGCACGGTCCGGACGATGCCCAGCACGTCACGCGGCCTGACCTGCGAGGACCTGTTGATACGGGCGCGGTTGGCGCGCCCCGGGTTGAGCTCCAGCTCGACGAGCTGCTGCCGCTCGCCCTGCCTGACCTGGGCCCGGACGATCGCGCGCTCGGCGCCCATGCGGACCAGGGGGGCGTCGGAGGAGACCCGGTGGCTGCCGAGGGTGGCGAGATAGCCGACGGCCTCGACGAGGTTGGTCTTGCCCTGCCCGTTCGGCCCGACGAAGGCCGTCACCCCCGGGTCGAGCGGGACCTCGACCCGGGGATAGGAGCGGAAGTCGGCCAGCGACAGATGCGTGACGTGCATGGTCGTTCCGCCGACCTCCCTCGGTGCTCGGTTACTTCTTCTCGACCGCGTGGCCGCCGAACTGGTTCCGCAGCGCCGCGATCATCTTCATCTGGGGCGAGTCCTCCTGGCGGGAGGCGAACCGCGCGAACAGCGACGCGGTGATCGCCGGCAGCGGGACCGCGTTGTCGATCGCGGCTTCCACAGTCCAGCGTCCCTCGCCGGAGTCCTGTGCATAACCCCGGAGCCCGTCCAGGTGCTCGTCCTCGTCGAGCGCGTTCACCGCGAGGTCGAGCAGCCAGGAGCGGATGACCGTGCCCTCCTGCCAGGAGCGGAAGACCTCCCGGACGTCGGTCACGGAGTCGACCTTCTCCAGCAGCTCCCAGCCCTCGGCGTAGGCCTGCATCATCGCGTACTCGATGCCGTTGTGGACCATCTTCGCGAAGTGGCCCGCGCCGACCTTGCCGGCGTGCACGGAGCCGAAGTCGCCCTCCGGCTTGAGGGCGTCGAAGACCGGCTGCACCTTGGCGACGTGCTCGGCGTCGCCGCCGTACATCAGCGCGTAGCCGTTCTCCAGGCCCCAGACGCCGCCGGAGACGCCGCAGTCGACGAAGCCTATGCCCTTGGCCGCCAGCTGCTCGGCGTGCTTCTCGTCGTCCGTCCAGCGGGAGTTGCCGCCGTCCACGACGACGTCGCCGGGCTCCAGCAGCTCGCCGAGCTCGTCGATGGTCGACTGCGTGGCCTCGCCGGCCGGGACCATCACCCACACCACGCGCGGGCCGCTGAGCTTGCCCACAAGCTCGCGCAGGCTGTGGACATCGGCGAGGTCCGCGTTGCGGTCGTATCCGTAGACGGTGTGGCCGGCGCGGCGGATCCGCTCGCGCATGTTGCCGCCCATCTTGCCGAGGCCGACGAGACCGAGCTCCATCAGTTGTTTTCCTTTGGTTCGCAGGTGTCCGACTGGCGTTGCGGCACTGAAGTACCCGCGTCCGAGCCTAGACCCGGACGCTCACGCACATCTGTGGGCGTACGCGCTCAGTCGTACGCCCCACCTGCGGGTTTGTCCTCAGCCTGTGGACAGCGACCGCCGGATCCGGCCGCCTCAGCCGCTCAGCCGCACCGGCATGATCAGGTACTTGTAGGCCTCGTCCGCCTCGGCGTCCAGTGCGGGCCTGCCGCTGAGCAGGGCGGGCTTGGTGGACGTCGTGAACGACAGCTGGGCCACCGGGGAGTCGATCGCGCTCAGGCCGTCCAGCAGGAACGTCGGGTTGAAGGCGATCGAGATGTCGTCGCCCTCGAGCTGGGCGTCGACCCTTTCCACAGCCTGTGCGTCGTCGCTGGAGCCGGCCTCCAGGATGAGCACGCCCTGTTCGAAGCTCAGCCGCACCGGGGTGTTCCGCTCGGCGACCAGGGCGACGCGCTTGACGGCCTCCACGAAGGGGGCGGTCTCGATCACGGCGATGCTGTTGAACTCCGTCGGGAACAGCGTGCGGTACTTCGGGAGGTCGCCCTCCAGCAGACGGGTCGTCGTGCGGCGGCCGGCGCCCTCGAAGCCGATCAGGCCCTCGCCGGACCCCGAGCCGGACAGCGCCAGGGTCACCTGGTCGCCGCTGGTGAGGGCCTTGGCGGTGTCCAGGAGCGTCTTGGCGGGCACCAGGGCGACCGCGGAGGCGTCCGGGTTCTCCGGCTTCCACAGGAACTCGCGGACCGCGAAGCGGTAGCGGTCGGTGGACGCCAGGGTGACCGTGTCGCCCTCGATCTCGATGCGGACGCCGGTGAGGACGGGCAGCGTGTCGTCACGGCCGGCCGCGATGGCGACCTGGGCGGCCGCGGAGGCGAAGACCTCACCGGGGACCGTGCCCGTCGCGTTCGGCATCTGCGGCAGGGCCGGGTACTCCTCCACAGGCAGGGTGTGGAGGGTGAACCGCGAGGAGCCGCAGACCACCGTCGCCCGTACACCGTCTGTGGAGATCTCCACCGGGCGGTTGGGCAGCGCGCGGCAGATGTCCGCGAGCAGGCGGCCGGAGACCAGGACCGTGCCCTCCTCCTCGACCTCGGCCTCGACGCCCACCCGGGCGGAGACCTCGTAGTCGAAGCCGGACAGGCTCAGCTGGCCCTCCTCGGCCTTCAGCAGCAGGCCGGCGAGGACAGGCGCCGGCGGACGGGCCGGGAGGCTGCGTGCCGCCCAGGCCACTGCCTCCGCGAGTACGTCGCGTTCCACCCGGATCTTCACTGTTGCCGCCTCCTGCTGTTGCCGGCGCTTCTCGCTCTGCCTGGCCCTCGTCGTCTGTCTCGGTGTCGACGGTCCCCGTGAGGGGGAGGACACCGGGGACCAGTCTGACGCACCCCACTGGCAGTAGGTGCCTCTCGGGGTCAAGTCGTGACGAGGGGCGGTCGGGCACCGGAGAGCGAGTTGTGCACAGGACCCGCTTCGAAACGAATTCCCAGCTCTCTCTAGTCGGGAGTAGTAGTAGGGCCTGTGGATACCGTGGATAACCACGTTTGCCCTGCTCAGAGCCGAGATTTTGTCCACGGGGCCTGTGGGTGGGGGCGGTGGACAACCCTGGGTATCTGTGGAGAACGGAAAGTTCTGCACACCCCGTGCACAGGGAAGGGCGAGTTCTCCCCAGTGCCGTCCCCAGGTTTACCCACCTTTCCCACAGTGCAACCCGGCACCTTCGTGTGACGCCTTTCACTCGACCCGGTGAGGAGGCGCGCCGCGTTGCCGAACAGTGGACAGCCATGTGGAGAAGGGGCCCCACACTGGGGACAACCGCCCTCAGCCTGTGGGTCGGCGGTGGACAACTCGATGCACAGCCTGTGGATCAATCCTTCGTCCACAGTCTGTGGAGATCGTTCGTCCACGAATCCACAAGCAGCTGAGCTGCCCTGATGGTCCGTCCGCGGGGGGCGCTGTGGACACGCTCTGGACAACTCCCCGGTCCCCAGGATGTGGACGGCAGAAAGTCAGCGAATCTGTGGAGGGAAGCCGTAACCCGGTAGCTATTCGAACAGAGGGTTGCGATCGGGTAGCCGTGGACCCGGCCGGTGATCGTCGTCGAGATCCCCGGAGGCGTGCTCGGCCGCGTGTTCTCCGCTCGCCGGGGATCCGTCTCCCGGCCGCTCCACGGGCGGGCACGGAGAAGGGCGTCCCCGGGAAGCCCCGGGGACGCCCTCAGCGGTGTGTGGTTCGCCCTCAGCGGTGTGTGGTCGCTCTCAGGCGGTTGGCGCCTCGTCAGCCGTTCTTGATGCGGTTGGTCAGCTCGGTGACCTGGTTGTAGATGGAGCGGCGTTCGGCCATCAGATTGCGGATCTTGCGGTCTGCATGCATGACCGTCGTGTGGTCGCGGCCGCCGAACAGCGCGCCGATCTTCGGCAGCGACAGGTCCGTCAGCTCACGGCAGAGGTACATCGCGATCTGCCGGGCCGTGACGAGCGCACGGCCGCGGGAGGTGCCGCACAGGTCCTCGACGGTCAGCCCGAAGTAGTCCGCTGTCGCACCCATGATCGCGGTGGACGTGATCTCGGGGGCCGAGTCGTCACCGCCGGGGATCAGGTCCTTGAGGACGATCTCCGTGAGGCCCAGGTCCACCGGCTGCCGGTTGAGGGAGGCGAACGCCGTGACGCGGATCAGCGCGCCCTCCAGCTCACGGATGTTCCGCGAGATCCGGGACGCGATGAACTCCAGCACCTCCGGCGGCGCGTTCAGCTGCTCCTGCACCGCCTTCTTGCGCAGGATCGCGATCCGCGTCTCCAGCTCGGGCGGCTGGACGTCGGTGATCAGTCCCCACTCGAAGCGGTTCCGCAGCCGGTCCTCCAGCGTGACCAGCTGCTTCGGCGGGCGGTCCGAGGACAGCACGATCTGCTTGTTCGCGTTGTGCAGGGTGTTGAACGTGTGGAAGAACTCCTCCTGCGTCGACTCCTTGTCCGCCAGGAACTGGATGTCGTCGACGAGCAGGATGTCCATCTCCCGGTACCGCTTGCGGAAGCTGTCGCCCTTGCCGTCGCGGATGGAGTTGATGAACTCGTTGGTGAACTCCTCGGAGCTCACGTACCGCACCCGCGTGCCCGGGTAGAGGCTGCGGGCGTAGTGCCCGATCGCGTGCAGCAGGTGCGTCTTGCCGAGCCCGGACTCCCCGTAGATGAACAGGGGGTTGTACGCCTTGGCCGGCGCCTCGGCGACGGCGACCGCCGCCGCGTGCGCGAAACGGTTCGAGGCACCGATGACGAAGGTGTCGAAGAGGTACTTCGGGTTCAGCCGCGCGGTGGGCTCGCCCGGGCCGGTCGCCGGTGCGGGCTGGGCGGCCAGCGGGCCGGGCGCACCGGTCGTGGGCAGGTTCGGGCCGACGGGCCCGCCCCGGTGCACGTGCCCGGAGCCGGCCGGCGGCTCGGGCAGCTCCCGGCGGACCGCGTCGCGCTGGTCGTACTCCGGGCGCGGCGGGTGCGGGGTTGGGGACGCGTCGTAGTCCGAGCGCGGCTGTTCGTACGGCGGGCGCTCGACGGACTGCGGCCGGTAGTCCTGGGAGGGAGATCCGTAGGAGTCCTTCGGCCCGTATGCGTCCTGCGAGCCGTAGGCGTCCTGGGTGCCGGCTCCGGAACCGTAGGGGTCCTGCGCGCCGTAGCCGTCCTGGCCCGGTGACGCGTAGGGATCACGCTCGGGGAAGCCCAGTCGCTGCTGCTGCCAGCCGTAGTCGTCCTGCGACGGCCGCGGCCAGGAACCCGGCTCGGGGCGCTGGTACTCGGAGGGGTACGCGGGGCGGGCCTTCGGGATCTGATCTCCGCGCGTAGGCGGGAGCTGGTCGGAGGCGGTGCCGGGCAGCGGCTCGGCGCGGTGGCGGCCGTATCCCTCGTACCCGTCGCGCTCCTGGCGCTCCTGGCGCTCCTGGCGCTCCTGGCGGGGGTCGTAGCGGTCACTGTCGGACCGGGAGTCGTAGCCGTCCCGGCCCTGGCGGTCGTAGGCGTCCCGGTCCGGGCGGTCGTACCGGTCGGCGGCGTCCTGGCGGTCGTAGCGGTCGCTGTCCTGGCGCGCGGACGGGAGCTCGGGCTCCTCGTAGCGCGGCTGGGGGCGCGACGGGGGCGCCGGGGGTTCGCCCGCGGAGTCGTCCACGGTGATCGCGATGCGGATCGGCCGGCCGCACTCGCGGCTCAGCGTCTCGCTGACGACCGGCGCCAGCCGGCCCTCGAGCACGCCTTTCGCGAACTCGTTCGGTACGGCGAGCAGGGCCGTGTCCGCGACCAGCGCGAGCGGCTGGCAGCGGCGGATCCAGTGCTCGTCCTTGGCTTCGACGCCCTGGCCGCGGCCCTCCCCGAGGAGCTGCTCCAATACGCGTGGCCACACTGCGGCAAGATCGGCAGGTACGTCAGCCACAGGGCACGCTCTCTCGCAGGTCCCACGAACGTGTGGTTCTGGGACGGGTCGGGATTGTCATCCGGGTGGGTGCCACGGGGGCAAACCCACCGGGGCAGGGACAAGGGAACGAATCGGAGTCCGCCACGGTAGTCAGGGCGGCCGGTACGGTTCAAGTTGTTGTCCCCAGGCTGTGGACAAGTGTCTCCCGGCGGCTCCCGGTTTGACCGGATGGCGTAGCCGCGCGTACCGTAACCAGGTCGAGTTGTCGATGGCTGCTGCCGCCTGCCTCCGATGGGCACAGGTCACTTGGGTGATCGGTCAGCGGTGCACTCGGGCGTAACTGCGAGCTACTCGTGGGCGCACGGTGACAGCCAGGACGGCACCCCGCAACTACCGAATCTTTCTGGAGCCCCCGAGTGAGCAAGCGCACCTTCCAGCCGAACAACCGTCGTCGCGCGAAGACCCACGGCTTCCGGCTGCGTATGCGCACCCGTGCCGGCCGCGCGATCCTCGCGTCCCGCCGTAGCAAGGGTCGCGCCCGCCTGTCCGCCTGATCCCGATCAGGTCATGACGTCGTGCTGCCCACCGAGAACCGGCTGAGGCGGCGCGAGGACTTCGCGACCGCGGTACGGCGAGGCCGTAGGGCAGGACGCCCGCACCTCGTCGTCCACCTTCGAAGCGGTGCCACGGACCCGCATGCGCCTGGGGAGAGCGCTCCCCCGACGCGTGCGGGTTTCGTCGTGAGCAAGGCGGTGGGCGGCGCGGTCGTCCGCAACAAGGTCAAGCGCAGGCTTCGCCACCTGATGCGCGAGCGAGTCGCCCAGCTGCCCCCCGGTAGCCTGGTAGTCGTACGAGCGCTGCCCGGAGCGGGCGACGCCGACCATGCACAGCTGGCCCGAGACCTGGACGCCGCTCTCCAGCGGCTGCTGGGAGGGGGCGCGCGATGAAGTACCCGCTGCTGGCTCTGATCAAGCTGTACCAGTGGACGATCAGTCCGCTGCTCGGGCCGGTCTGCAAGTACTACCCGTCGTGCTCCCACTACGGCTACACGGCCATCGACCGGCACGGTGCCGTCAAGGGCACGGCGCTCACGGCCTGGCGCATCCTGCGGTGCAATCCGTGGTCGCTGGGCGGTGTGGACCATGTCCCCCCGCGCAAGCGTCCGCGGTGGCACGAAATGCTGCGTAACGCGTGGCGCGCACGCAAGGGCGGGCCCTCCGCCGCCGACCCGGCCACCGAGGGACAGACTTCTCCCACGAGTTCGTCGAGTCCTTCGAGCCCGGCCGCAGAGACACCGTCCCATGCCCAAGGAGCATGATTAGTGGACACGATTGCCAGCCTCTTCAGCTTCATCACCACACCCGTCTCCTGGGTCATCGTCCAGTTCCACTCGGTGTACGGCGCCCTTTTCGGCCCTGACACCGGCTGGGCCTGGGGCCTGTCGATCGTGTCCCTGGTGATCCTGATCCGTATCTGCCTGATCCCGCTCTTCGTGAAGCAGATCAAGGCGACCCGGGCGATGCAGACGCTCCAGCCCGAGATGAAGAAGATCCAGGAGCGCTACAAGAACGACAAGCAGCGTCAGTCCGAAGAGATGATGAAGCTGTACAAGGAGACGGGCACCAACCCGCTCTCCTCGTGCCTTCCCATCCTGGCGCAGTCCCCGTTCTTCTTCGCCCTGTACCACGTGCTCAACAGCATCGCGTCGAACGACACCATCGGCGTGATCAACACCCGCCTGCTGGAGAGCGCCCAGAAGGCCCACATCTTCGGTGCGCCGCTCGCGGCCAAGTTCACCGACGGCTCCTCGAAGGTCGAGGCCCTCGGCTCGTCCATCACGGACGTCCGGGTCGTCACCGCGATCATGATCGTCCTGATGTCGGCCTCGCAGTTCTTCACCCAGCGCCAGCTGATGACGAAGAACGTCGACACCACGGTGAAGACGCCGTTCATGCAGCAGCAGAAGATGCTGATGTACGTCTTCCCCATCATGTTCGCCGTCTTCGGCATCAACTTCCCCGTCGGTGTCCTCGTCTACTGGCTGACCACCAACGTGTGGACCATGGGCCAGCAGATGTACGTGATCCACAACAACCCGACCCCGGGTTCCAAGGCCCAGGCCTCGTACCTGGACCGCCTGCACAAGCACGTCACGCAGCGCAACAAGGTCAGCCGCCGCCGCGACCGCGCCATCGTGAAGGCGATCGTCGCCAAGGGCCGCGACCGCAACGAGTTCGAGCGCAAGTTCATCAACGGCCTGAGCAAGGCCGGACTCGCCGCCCAGCCCGACGGCACCGTGGTCAAGAGCGACGCCGCCGCTGTCGCCGTGG
Organism: Streptomyces sp. AHA2; assembly: GCF_036857595.1. NCBI lineage: Bacteria > Bacillati > Actinomycetota > Actinomycetes > Kitasatosporales > Streptomycetaceae > Streptomyces > Streptomyces sp. AHA2. Next base: position 234,319 of record NZ_JAUQWJ010000003.1, on the reverse strand, counting down.
CCGAGGACGGTACGCCTGCCGGTACGCCGAAGCGGCAGCAGCCCAAGCGCCAGAGCAAGTCGCAGCGCCAGTCCGGCACGGTCACCGGCGCGAAGACGGCCGGTGACCAGGAGCCGAAGACGTCGCTGACCAAGTCCGAGGCCCCGGAGGACGCCAAGCCCGCCGGCGCTGCCAAGAAGGGTGCCCCCAAGCCGGCCGGCGGCACCCGCAGCAAGGCCCAGTCCGGCCAGCGCAAGGGCCCGCAGCGGCCCAAGTCCCCGTCCAAGAAGTAAGAAGGAGTCCATCCCGTGACGGAAGGCACCACCTCCGCCGCTGCCGAGGGTGCAGACACCCTGACCCGCCTGGAGCAGGAGGGCGAGATCGCTGCGGACTACCTGGAGGGTCTGCTCGACATCGCCGACCTCGACGGCGACATCGACATGGACGTCGAGGCCGACCGCGCCTCCGTGTCGATCATCAGCGACACGGGCAGCCGCGACCTGCAGAAGCTGGTCGGCCGTGACGGCGAGGTGCTGGAAGCTCTCCAGGAGCTCACCCGTCTGGCCGTGCACCGGGAGACCGGTGACCGCAGCCGGCTGATGCTCGACATCGCGGGATACCGGGCCCAGAAGCGTTCCGAGCTGTCCGAGCTCGGTGCCGAGGCCGCCGCCGAGGCGAAGAGCAGCGGTGAGGCCGTGAAGCTGAAGCCGATGACGCCCTTCGAGCGCAAGGTCGTCCACGACGCGGTCAAGGCCGCGGGGCTGCGCAGCGAGTCCGAGGGCGAGGAGCCGCAGCGGTTCGTCGTCGTACTGCCCGCCTGATCGGCCTCTTCTGTTCACCGGCCCCGTCTGTTGCGCAGACGGGGCCGAACTTTGTCAGCCTGATAGTTCTGGTGGTTTGGGTGTCGGCGCCGGGTGCGCTGACGCGGTACGGAAGGACGGTCCCCCCGTGACGGAGGCAGCGGAGCTTCCCCCCGCGCCCGAGCAGGCACGTGAGGTGTTCGGCGATCGCTTCGCGGATGCGGTGCGGTACGCCGAGCTGCTCGCCGAGGCGGGCGTGCAGCGCGGTCTCATCGGCCCACGTGAGGTCCCCCGCCTGTGGGAGCGGCATCTGCTGAACTGCGCGGTGCTCTCGGAGGTCGTGCCTGAGGGCGTGACGGTGTGCGACGTGGGCTCGGGTGCCGGCCTGCCGGGTATTCCACTGGCGTTGGTGAGGGACGACCTGAAGATCACGCTGTTGGAGCCTCTGCTGCGGCGGACGAACTTCCTCACCGAGGTGGTGGAGCTGCTCGGCCTCGACCACGTGACCGTCGTGCGGGGGCGGGCGGAGGAGGTCATGGGGAAGATCCAGCCTGTCCATGTGGTGACTGCCCGGGCTGTCGCTCCGCTCGATCGTCTCGCCACCTGGGGCATCCCGCTTCTGCGGCCTTACGGGGAGATGCTGGCCCTGAAGGGTGACACGGCCGAGGAGGAGCTGAAGAGCGCCTCGACGGCTCTGAGCAAGCTGGGTGCGGTGGGGACGTCGATCCTGCACGTAGGTGAGGGGGTGGTCGATCCTGCGTCCACCGTCGTACGAGTCGAGGTCGGGGAGAGCCCCGGCGGAGTCCGATTCGCTGCCAAGCGGGCCAAGGCGGCTCGCACCGGACGCACGCGCCGCAGGCGCTGAGCCGATGTCGACGGCCTGGTTCGGCGGGCGAACGCAGTGATGTCGGTCACTGGCGGTACTGAGCCGTCCTGACGGCGGGACGTACTCCACACAAGCTGCCAAACCTACGCATGCCGGAGTGTCGCGGCAGAACGGCTTCGGCTGCTGTGCATCGTGTTTCACGTGAAACGTCGCTCACTCCTGCACGGCATCATCAGTCGTGGCCGCGCTGCGGCCGAACCCCGCGACCGCAAGCCCCTCGGTTCACTCGATGAGGGACCTGAGATGTCCACAGAGGTGGATTTCTCCACAGAACGCCAGGCCTCACTGGTTCATGACCCCGAAGACATGGGAGGCTCTGTTCATTGCGAGCCTGAAGTCGAGGAGAGTGAATCCTTGCGGTCCGACGCCAACATCGCGGGACCGATGACCGATCCGGTCCCCGGCCCCCGTACCGAATCGATGGGGGCGGATGTTTCACGTGAAACACCGCCTCCGATGGACGACACTCCCATCGGTCGCACTGCCCAACTGGCGGTGGAGGCTTTGGGCCGCGCCGGTGAGGGCCTGCCGAGGCCCGAGCAGACCCGGATCATCGTGGTCGCCAACCAGAAGGGCGGCGTGGGCAAGACGACGACGACCGTCAACCTTGCCGCATCCCTGGCTCTGCACGGTGGCCGTGTTCTCGTGGTCGACCTCGACCCTCAGGGCAACGCGTCCACTGCCCTGGGTATCGACCACCATGCCGAAGTCCCGTCCATCTATGACGTGTTGGTGGACAGCAGGCCCCTTTCCGAGGTGGTCCAGCCGGTTCCCGACGTCGAAGGACTCTTCTGCGCACCCGCCACGATCGATCTCGCCGGTGCGGAGATCGAGCTGGTGTCCCTGGTGGCACGCGAGAGCCGGCTGCAGCGTGCCATCCAGGCGTACGAGCAGCCGCTGGACTACATCCTCATCGACTGCCCGCCCTCTCTGGGCCTGCTGACGGTCAACGCGTTGGTGGCGGGGCAGGAGGTGCTCATTCCCATCCAGTGCGAGTACTACGCGCTGGAAGGGCTGGGGCAGCTCCTGCGCAATGTCGATCTCGTGCGCGGGCATCTCAACCCCGCCCTGCACGTGTCGACCATTCTCCTCACCATGTACGACGGCCGGACGCGACTCGCGTCCCAGGTCGCGGAAGAGGTCCGCACCCATTTCGGTGACGAAGTGCTGCGGACGAGCATCCCCCGGTCCGTCCGTATCTCCGAGGCGCCGAGTTATGGCCAGACCGTACTGACTTACGATCCTGGATCGAGCGGTGCTCTCTCCTATTTGGAGGCAGCACGCGAGATCGCACTGAAGGGTGTCGGCATCAGCTATGACGCGACCCACGCCCACATCGGTGCACAGCAGAACGACCCGAGCATGGTGGAGGGCATCCAGTGAGCGAGCGACGGAGGGGGCTGGGCCGTGGTCTCGGCGCACTGATCCCTGCCGCCCCGACGGAGAAGTCGGTGGCCCAGGCCGCGGTGGGGAGTGCTGCTTCCGCGTCCCCGGCGGCAGTGCCCACGTTGCCGAACGAGCGCGGCGTAGCCGCAGCCAAGGTGGCGACACTGCCGACTGTTTCACGTGAAACAGAGGAGCCGAAGCAGCCGAGTTCTCCTGCCCACGCGGCACCCATCGGGGCGCACTTCGCGGAGATTCCTCTCGACGCCATCACGCCGAACCCCCGGCAGCCCCGTGAGGTGTTCGACGAGGATGCGCTGTCGGAGCTCATCACCTCCATCAAGGAGGTCGGGCTCCTCCAGCCGGTCGTCGTGCGACAGGTCGGTCCCGCGCGTTACGAGCTCATCATGGGTGAGCGTCGCTGGCGTGCCTGCCGTGAGGCGGGACTGGAGGCGATCCCGGCCATCGTGCGGGCCACGGACGACGAGAAGCTCCTCCTGGACGCGCTCCTGGAGAACCTGCACCGAGCTCAGCTCAACCCGCTGGAAGAGGCTGCCGCCTACGACCAGTTGCTGAGGGACTTCAACTGCACGCACGACCAGCTGGCGGACCGCATCGGTCGTTCCAGGCCACAGGTCTCCAACACCCTGCGGCTGCTGAAGCTGTCGCCGGCCGTGCAGCGCCGGGTCGCGGCCGGTGTCCTCTCGGCCGGACACGCCCGGGCGCTGCTTTCGGTGGAGGACTCCGAGGAGCAGGACCGGCTCGCCCACCGCATCGTGGCCGAAGGGCTCTCGGTGCGTGCGGTGGAGGAGATCGTGACCCTGATGGGGTCGCGTCCGCAGAAGGCTCAGAAGCCCAAGGGGCCGCGAGCCGGTGCACGGGTCTCTCCCGCGCTCTCCGACCTCGCCACGCGGCTCTCGGACCGCTTCGAGACGCGGGTCAAGGTCGACCTGGGGCAGAAGAAGGGCAAGATCACCGTGGAGTTCGCCTCGATGGAGGACCTCGAGCGGATCCTCGGCTCACTCGCGCCCGGTGAGGGGCCGGTCCTGCAGAGGAGCCTCCTGGAGGGCGACCCCGAGGACAGCGAGTCCTGACGCACACAGGGAATCCCTGCCGCGCAGGTGACAGAGCGGGCCGTGTCCGGTGTGTGCCGGAAAGTGGCCCGCTCTTTCCTTTTTGGCGGTATCGACGGAATGGCATCGTGGATACGATGCGATCGAGTACGGCGCGACCATTCTGCAGCACCTCTGAAAGGGAGGCAGGGGCCCATGCGAACGATGAGCCGCACCGGACTGGTGAGCGCCGGTTTGGGGCTGGGGGCGGTCGGTGGGTTCATCGGCAGCCTTCTCAGGGAACGGAGCGCTCTGACAGCAGCCCGCGACGCGGCGGGCGAAGGAAGTGAGGATCAGCCTTCATGGGGCGCCGGCTCGCACCGCTCACGCTGGACAACCTTCAGGATCTCCCCCAGCGCTGCCGCTCGTGTGTCTTCTGGGAGCTCGACCCGGTCAGTGGTGAGGCCGCGATAAAAGGGGGCACAGCGGCACTGGAGAAAGAGGCCTGGATCTCGGCGGTCCTGCTGGACTGGGGATCATGCGGTCGCGTCGTCTATGTGGACGACGTCCCGGTGGGCTTCGTGCTCTACGCCCCGCCTGCGTATGTTCCCCGCTCCACCGCGTTCCCGACGAGCCCTGTCTCACCGGACGCCGTGCAGTTGATGACTGCATTCATCCTGCCGGAATACCAGGGGCAAGGTCTGGGTCGAGTCATGGTCCAGACGGTCGCCAAGGATCTTCTCCGCCGTGGGTTCAAGGCGATCGAGGCGTTCGGGGACGCCCGCTGGAAGGAACCGGCCTGTCTGCTACCCGCCGAACATCTCCTGGCGGTCGGCTTCAAGACCGTGCGACAGCACCCCACGTATCCCCGGCTACGGCTGGAACTGCGCTCGACGCTCTCGTGGAAGGAGGACGTCGAGATGGCTCTCGACCGGCTGCTGGGCGCTGTCCAGAAGGAACCGGCGTTGAGGCCGTTGTAGCTCCTCGGATACACGCATGGGCCAGCCCTCTCGGGCTGGCCCATGCGTGTTTCACGTGAAACATGCGCCGCCGGTCAGGCGGCACGATCGCCTTACTCGGCGATGAACTCCTCCAGGTCACGCACGATCGCGGCCTTCGGCTTGGCACCCACGATGGTCTTGGCGACCTCGCCACCCTGGTAGACGTTCAGGGTCGGGATGGACATGACGCCGTACTTGGCGGCCGTGCCCGGGTTCTCGTCGATGTTCAGCTTGACGACCTCGATCTTGTCGCCGTACTCGGAGGCGATCGCCTCGAGGGACGGCGCGATCTGGCGGCACGGACCGCACCAGGCGGCCCAGAAGTCCACCAGCACAGGCTTGTCGCTCTTGAGGACGTCCTGCTCGAAGGAGTCGTCGGTCACGTTCTTCAGGGTGCCGGCCACAGCGGGCTCCTTAACTGTTGGTGCGTGGGGCGGGTCGGGAGAGAGTCAGACGGAGGTCTTCTCGGGCTCGGGCTGCTCCTCGTCCGCCAGGGCGGCGAGGTAGCGCTCGGCGTCGAGAGCGGCGGAGCAACCGGTGCCGGCCGCGGTGATCGCCTGCCGGTAGGTGTGGTCCACTACGTCGCCGGCGCCGAAGACACCGGTCACGTTCGTCCGGGTCGACGGGGCGTTCACCTTCAGGTAGCCCTCCTCGTCCAGGTCGAGCTGGCCCTTGAAGAGCTCGGTACGCGGGTCGTGACCGATCGCGATGAACAGTCCCGTCACCGCCAGGTCCGACAGCTCGCCCGTCTTGAGGTTGCGCAGCTTCAGCCCGGACAGCTTCGGGTCGCCCTGGATCTCGGCGACCTCGCTGTCCCAGACGAACGAGATCTTCGGGTCGGCGAAGGCGCGCTCCTGCATGGCCTTGGAGGCACGCAGGGTGTCGCGGCGGTGGACGACGGTCACGGACTTGGCGAATCGCGAGAGGAAGGTCGCCTCCTCCATCGCGGTGTCACCACCGCCGATCACGGCGATGTCCTGGTCCTTGAAGAAGAACCCGTCACAGGTGGCGCACCAGGACACGCCACGCCCGGAGAGAGCGTCCTCGTTCGGCAGGCCGAGCTTGCGGTGCTGAGACCCGGTGGCCACGATGACGGCCTTGGCCCGGTGGACGGTGCCGGCCGTGTCCGTGACGGTCTTGATCTCGCCGGTGAGGTCCACGGCCACGACGTCGTCCGGGACGAGCTCGGCGCCGAAGCGCTCCGCCTGGGCGCGCATGTTGTCCATGAGCTCGGGGCCCATGATGCCGTCCTGGAAGCCCGGGAAGTTCTCGACGTCGGTGGTGTTCATGAGCGCGCCACCGGCGGTGACGGCGCCCTCGAAGACCAGCGGCTTCAGCGACGCGCGCGCGGTGTAGAGCGCCGCCGTGTAGCCGGCGGGCCCGGAGCCGATGATGATCACGTTACGGACGTCGCTCACGGCTAGATTCCTCGTCTCTGGACTGCGTCGGTCGACCGGTGGGAGCTTGTCTCGCAGCTCTCACCCCACCCAACGGATCCTAAGGGGCTGGCATTCCCGCTGTGCCCGGGCACACGGAGACGCCCCCCACCGTGCCGGTTACCACGCAGGGCGAAGACGAAGCGCCGCGTCACACGGACGGGTACGTACGCTCCAGAAGGATCGTGCCGCGGGCATCGGACGCTCGGTGATCCACACACGTGGCATCGACGATGTACGCGGTGACCCGAGTCGGGTCCGAAGCGGCCGGAAGCAAGACGAGCAAGGCCTTCTTCCCCTGGTACCTGCCGTCCTCGACAGCCAGGGCGTCATCCTCCCGGCCGATGCCGTCGCGAACGCAGCCCGGGACGACGGGCTCCTTGAAGACCTTGGGGTGGTTGCCGTCGGGTGCGGTCGCGGCGCCCAGCGGGGTACGGGACCCGCCTCCGCCCTCGGTCTTCTCTTCGGCCAGGAGACCGGCGACCTGCTTCTTCAGCGTTCCGTCGGAGAAGGTGTCCGCAGGGGTGGTTGCCCGTTCCCCCGCCGCGTCACGGGTCGGCTGGTCCTCACCGAGTGACGCCCACAGGGCCGAACCGATACCAAGCGCGGCAACCGTGAAGACGGCGCCCAGGACAGCGACCCTGCGGCGTCCGGAGCGGGTTCGGCCCTTCCGGCCCGGGCCGGTGGTGGCAGTGCGAGGGCGACCTGTCGGGCGACCGGCGGACGTCGGTGTTTCACGTGAAACATGCGTCTCGGCGTCAGCGGACGAGCCACCGGAACCATCGATCGGTTGCTCCGCGGATGGTGGCTCCTTGGTGTTCAGCAGTGCCTCGGCGGCCAGAGCGGCGTCGATGCGGTTCGCGACATCGGTGGGCATGCGCGGTGGACCCGGCAGCGTGCCGAGCAGCCCGCGGATCTCCTCCAAGGAGGCATAGACGTCCGCGCACACTTCGCACCCGTCGAGATGACGGCGCACGGCGGAGCCGCGCGATGGAGGCAGCAGGCCCTCGGCGAGGTCGGAGATCTCCGTGACGTCCGGGTGCCCGGCCATGCCTTTCGTCGACGTCACGCTCGTCCACCTCCGCCCTTCACTGCAGCTGGGTCACTCGGTCCTGTCTCCGGCGGGTCCGCTCCGTCCGGTCCCGCTGCGGGTGGGACGGTCGGCTCCTGCGTCCGGTTCCGCTTCTCGTCTGGATTCTGGCCTCGGCCGTCGCCGTCCGGCCGGAGGTGGGTCAGCAGCGGCTGGAGTCTGGCTCGGCCACGGGCGCAACGGCTCTTCACCGTGCCGGTCGGCACGTCGAGGATCCGGGCCGCTTCGGCGACGGGGTAGCCCTGCATGTCGACCAGGACGAGCGCGGCGCGCTGATCGGCCGGCAGGGTGCCGAGGGCCTGGATGAGCTGCCGGTGGAGATCGTTGCGCTCGGCCGGCGCCGAAGCCGACTCGTGCGGCTCCAGCAGCTGCTCCAGCCGCTCGATGTCGTCGACGGGGGAGGTCTTGCGGGAGGCCACCTTGCGGGCACGGTCCAGGCAGGCGTTGACCGTGATGCGGTGCAGCCATGTCGTGACGGCCGACTGGCCCCGGAAGGTGTGGGCGGCTCGGTAGGCGGAGATGAGGGCGTCCTGCACCGCGTCAGCGGCCTCCTCGCGATCCCCCAGCGTCCGCAGGGCGACGGCCCAGAGCCGGTCGCGGTGGCGCCGCACGATCTCACCGAAGGCGTCAGGGTCGCCTTGGACGTGCTGGCCGAGGAGATCCCGGTCGCTCACGCCGTCGTACCCGGTGCCGTCTGCCATCGGCCCCCTTCCTCGAGGCAGATGCCGTCAGCTGGTCACCTTGATGTCCACCACGCGTCCGCGGTAGTTGCCTTCGGCGGTCAGCGGCAGCTTGGTCAACCACACCAGGAGATACCGGCTCTTGACCGCCTCGCCGGGCTTGAGCGTCACCGTCGTACCGGACCCCTGAGCGACCTCGGCGTAGGCATCGAGGGACTGGGGCTGGATGGTGGCGTCACCGGCGGCGCGCAGTTCCACGGAGGTGGCGCCCTGGAACGAGACCGTCACCCGCCCGACCTCCTGCACCGTGCCGAGGTCGAGGATGACGCCCACTCCGGACTTCAGCCGGCCGAAGTCGGCGCTGGTGTAGAAGCTGGTCTCCCAGTAGGTGCCGGGAGCGCCGTCGTAGACGCGGCTTGTCTCGTCCGGGTTCTCGGATCCGTCACTGCCGAACGGGTCGAAGTCCTTGACGCCTTCGATCGCGAGGGGCTTGCTGATCGGCTTCCTCGGGCTCTTGTCGTTCCCGTCGTTCGTCTGGGTCTGCCCCGGATCGTCGTCCTTGCCGCCGTGGTCCATGAGGGCGTCCGCCAGCTGCCAGCTGCCGAGGCCCAGGGCGGCGATCAGCAGCGCGGACACGGCCCACTTCAGGGCCTTGCCCGTGCGGCTCTGCAGCGGGGGCGGCGGAGTGGTCCCCGGCTGGGTGACCCCCGCATGCGCGCCCTGCCGTCCGTAGCTGCCCTGCTGGTAGGTGGTGCGCTGGTACTCGGGCGGAGCGGTGAACGCCGGCTCCGGAGGACGGATGCGCGGCATGTCGCCGATCGCCTTCACCAGCTCCTCGGGCGTGGTGCAGGGCGATTCGTGCCGGGAAGCGGTGGCACCGTCGTTGGCCAGTGCGCGCATGGAGAGTTCGGACAGCCCGCGGTGGACACCGGCACGCACCTGGTCCGGTGCGATGAGGCCGACGTCCTTCGGCAGACCGGACAACCCGTAGGCGTCGCTCTCGTAGGGCCAGCGCTGGGTGAGCGCCGCGTACAGGAGGGCTCCGATGGCCTCCGTGTCCGTGCGCTGCGGGGTGTCGGAGGCGATGCCACGCAGGGCGGCGTTCACGGCGAGACCGCGGATGCGCCACTGACCGGTCGAGGTGCGCAGTACGGCGTTGGGATTCAGCCGCAGATGGGCCAGACCCTCACGGTGCGCGGCTGCCATGGCGGAGGCGACCTGGCTCACCAGCTGGTAGGCGTCGTACGGCTCCAGGGGTCCGGAGGCGAGGAGCGTGGTCAGTTCCGTGGCGTCGGGGAGCCACTCGTGGACGACGTAGACGACGTCGTTCTCCTCCACCGCGTCCAGGACCTGGACGAAGCGGGGATCGCCCAGGAGGGCGGAGGAGCGGGCAGCGGCCAGGACGGTGCGGGCACGCGTGTGGTCCGCGGGCAGGATGTGCACCCCGACGGCACGTCGGAGCTTCTCGTCGACGGCACGCCAGCTGCTGAAGCCGTCGAGACGGGTGACGCACTCCTCCAGGCGATAGCGTCTGGCGAGTTTGTGACCGCTGTGCAGTTCGGGCGGCGAGGTCTTTCCGGAACCGTCGGCCCGGGGGCTCTCCTGTACCTCGTCGCTGTCCGTGTCCCGCTCCCGGTTCTTGGCCACCCCGTCGGCCGTGGACTGGTCCGCCTGTGCGGTCAGCGACGTCTCGTCGCTGTTGTCTGCCACGTCGACGGCAGCCGTACTCCGTTCTGCCACCGTCGTCCCTGCCTCCCCATCCATTGCGCGCCGGCCGGCATCCGTTGCGTGCCGTCCGACGCCGAAACCAATTGTGCCCACAGTCCGCCGCTATGCACGACACGCGGTGGCTGACGATGGTTGTGCGCCTGTCCCCCCGCCTCAGCGTCCCAGGCGCCCGCGGACCATGCCCACCAGGGAGTTGAGCTCCTCGATGCGCATACGGCGGGCGGCGACGAAGAAGACGGCGAGCAGCACGGCACCGCCCGCGAACACCGCGAGGAGCGAACCGGCGACGCCCTGGCCGAGCGTGCGGCCGATGCCGTAGCAGACCGCGCCGCTGAGCAGGGCGGCGGGAACGGACGCGATGCACAGGCGGGCGTAAGTCCGCAGCACCCGGGCGCCGTCCAGGTCCCCGCCCAGCCGCTTGCGCAGCCGGCGCCAGGCGACACCGACACCGATCGCGTAGGCCAGCCCGTACGAGGCGGCCATGCCGACGACGGCCCAGCGGGACGGGATGACGAAGTAACAGACCGCCGAGGCGCCCGCGTTGACCGCGGCCACGATGACCGTGTTGTAGAAGGGGGTGCGCGTGTCCTCGTAGGCGTAGAAGGCACGCAGGACGACGTACTGCACCGAGTACGGGATCAGGCCGAGGCCGAACGCCATCAGCATGTAGCCCATGTTCGTCGCCTCGCTGGTGCCGGAGGAACCGAACATCAGCGTGCACATGGGGATGCCGAGGGAGAGGAACCCGAAGGCGATCGGCACGATCGCGACGGCGGTGGTGCGCAGGCCCTGCGAGATGTCGTCGCGGACGGCACCGCCGTCGCCCTCGGCCGCCGAGCGCGACAGGCGCGGCAGCAGCGCGGCCATGAGGGAAACGGTGATGATGGCCTGGGGCAGGCCCCAGATCAGCTGGGCGTTGGCGTAGGCGGCGAAACCGGTGCCGTCGACGGGGGCGGCCTTGCCGGCCGCGGTGGACAGCTGGATGACGATCATGGCGCCCGCCTGATTGGCGAGGACGAACAGGACCGTCCACTTGGCCAGCGTGACGGCCTTGCCCAGGCCCTGACCCCGCCAGTCGAAGCGCAGCCGCAGCCGGAAGCCGGTCTCCCGCAGGTAGGGGATCATCGCCAGCGCCTGGACCACAAGCCCGAGCAGGACGCCGACGCCGAGCAGGCGCTGGCCCTCCGGCGGGATCGTCCCGGCCTCCATCCCGGACTCGGCAGCCGTGCCGTAGACGTAGATGAACATGCCCAGCGTCACGATGATGACGATGTTGTTCAGGACCGGGGTCCACATCATCGCGCCGAACTTGCCGCGCGCGTTGAGAATCTGGCCCATCACCACATGGACGCCCATGAAGAAGATCGTGGGCAGGAAGAACTGGGCGAAGGTGATGGCGACCCGGTTGGCCGCCGGATCACTGGCGACTCCGTTGGACAGCACACGGATCAGCAGCGGCGCCCCGATGACCGAGAGCACGGTGAGCCCGCCGAGCGTCACGATGACCAGGGTCAGCAGACGGTTCGCGTACGCCTCGCCGCCGTCCTCGTCGTCCTTCATGGCGCGCACCAGCTGCGGCACGAACACGGAGTTGAGACCGCCGCCGACGGTGAGGATGTAGATCATCGTCGGCAGCTGGTACGCGACCTGGAAGGTGTCGCCGAGGAGGCCGACTCCCAGAGCCGACACGATCAGTGCGGAGCGGACGAAGCCGGTCAGGCGGGAGACCATCGTGCCCGCCGCCATCACGGCGCTGGACTTCAGCAGACCCGCGGCACGCCCGCCCTTCTTGGCAGCGGGGGCCGGCGCGGGCTCCGGCTCAGGGGCCTCCTCCACCAGCGGGGCCGGTGCCGTCTGCCCGTACGCCGCGTACGAGCCCTGCGGGGCATGGCCCGGGGCCGGCGACGGACCGGGGAACGAGGGCGACTCGTACGAGGGGTGTCCGCTTGCCTGCTGCTGGTCGCGGAAGAGATGCGCGAAGGCGTCCGGCTCCTGGCGCGGCTCCCCGGACTGGGAGACGAGGTCGTCCACGCCCACGAACTGGGTGGTGCGGGGGTCGTCGCCGTAGGGCAGGTGCCGCGTCGGGCCGTCCGGCTCCGGTGCGGGCGTCTGCGCCCAGACCCGCGGGTCGGGCGCGTAGGGCGACTGCGGCGGCTGCGCGTACAGCTGCTGCTGCGCCTGGTGGGTGCCCGGGGCGGGCGGCTGGTGCCCGGCGTGGTCGTACTGAGCTTGGGCGACGGGATCCTGGGCGGTGGGGTTCTGCGCCCGGTAGGGGTCCTGGGCGTAGGCGTCCTGGAGGTAGGCGTCCGCCGGGTGGGGCGGCACCTGGCCGTGCTCGTCCGGCGCGCCCTCGGGCCCTCCCGCCTCGGGATGGCCCGGGCTGCCCGCGGCACGGCCGCGGTCACCGTCGTACGGCGCGTTCATGGTTACCCCACCTCATCGTCCCGGGCCCACCGGCCACGACATGTCAACGGTCCACTCTCTCACCCGTGCCGGACGGGTCGGCGCTTTCCGCTGCGGTGTCCGGGGCCGGGTCACTCGGCTGCTCGGGGGTGCCCGCCCGTGCGCCGGACTCCTCTTGCTGACGGTCGCCGGGGGCAGGCGGGTTCCGCGGGGCGTCCACCGGGCCGTCGGCCTCGGCGGCCTCGTCCTCGGCCGCCTCACGGGCGGCGGCGCGCTTGCGCTGGGTGTACATCCGGAAGCCGGCCAGGACCAGGAGCAGGACGCCACCGCCGATGACCAGCATGACCGTGGGCGTGACCTCGGTGACGCGCACGTCGAAGGTGACCGGTGCGCCGTACTTCTGACCGTCCTGCGTGTACAGCTGGGCGACGACTTCGGCCCGGCCGTTGGCGTTGGCCGACGTGGTGAACTTCACCGACTGGGCATGGCCGCCGTTGACGCTGACCGGCTGCTCCTCGTAGGCGTCGCCGCCGATCTCGAGTCGTGTCGGGTTCTTCGACGTGAGCCGCAGTCTCAGATGCTCGACACCTTGGACCAGGTTGTTCTGGACGGTCACCGGGATGGTGGCGCTGCGGCCGGAGAGCTTGGTCTCCGACTTCTGGATCAGCTTGACCCCGTCGATGAGCCCGTCGAGGTAACCCTCGATGCCGTCCCGGTACCCCACCGCCGCGACGCCCCGACCCCGCCACGTCGTGGACATCTCGCGCTCCATGGCGCGCCCGAACGGGGTCACCACGCGGGACTGGCGGGTGAGGATCACCTTGAACTTGTCGAGCTTGCCCTGGGTCTCGGCGATCTGCTCGAAGGCGGCCTGCGGCAGCTCCTGCTTGCGCAGCGAGGAGGGGTACGCCGACGCCGACGGCACCCTGGTGTTGGCCGCAGGATCGGGCTTGGTCCTGGCGGCGGCCGTGAGGTCTTGGGACTCGGACCAGTTCCCGCCCTGCAAGGTGCTCAGGGCCTCGGCCATGGCCTGGGCCTGGCTGACGGACGGCATGCGCTGCGGGGCGACGACGACACTGCGCTGCTTGCCCGTCTGCAGGCCGAAGGCCAGGCTCTGGGCCAGGAACCGCTGCACCGCGAGCGTGGACGCCGAGGCGCGCGTCAGGTCGCCCTGGAACGCCGAGGACATCCGGGCGTCGGCCACGACCGCCGTGGTGCCCGCGCCGATGGGGCGGGCGGCGGACGGGGTGTAGGAGAGGTTGTCCTGCAGGCTGTCGCTGCGGGCGATCACCTTGTCGGCACCCGCGGAGGTCGCGACCTTCACGATCGACGGGTCGACGGCTCCGTCCACGGGCCAGGCGAAGTCCTTGGACGGTTTCACGTGGAGGATCGTCTGGATCGTGGGGTCGATGACGTCGGTGGCTTCCTTCAGGTGGTTCAGGGTGCCGGTGACGCTCGTGCCGTGGTGGGCGATGGACGCAAGGTCGGGGTCGCCGTGCGGCAGGGCGACGACCTCCTCGCCTGCGACCGCCTCCTGCAGTTCGGCGAGCCAGCGTTTGGCATCCGCCTGGTGGGCGCCGTCGATGGTGCTGCCGTCCACGCCGCGGACTTCGTAGCTCTTGGTCATCGCGTCGACGGAGGCCAGCAGGTCCGGGTCGATCACCCAGGTGACGTCGAGGCCCTTGCCCAGCGACACCATCTGGTCGAGACGACCGCCCGGGGCGATCTCCTCGGCCAGCTCGTCATCCCGGAAGACCGGAGTCTGCTGCTCGTTCGACCCCGTCTCGGCGACCATGTGGGAGCTGGAGATGAGAGGCCACAGGAACGTGGTCCTCGTCTTGGTCCCGGCTTCCTCCGGCTGCCACGGCAGGAACGTCCGCTGGACGCCGAGGACCTGGTCCCAGGGTTGCGCGGCGGTCTCCCCGGACAGCGCGACGGCGAGCTGGTAGACGCCGTCCCCGCCCAGGTCCAGTTCGTCGACCGGGACCGAGATGCTGAACGGCTCGGAGACTCCCGGCGTGAGCGCGGGGAACTTCTCCGTGTATTTGCCGCCGACCGTCTCACCCGCGGGCCCCTGGACATCGTCGCTCTTCCTGGCGAGGGCGTCGATGGACGAGCGGGTGTCGAGCGGCGGCCCGACCTGGAGATCGACGTGGGCGTCGGTGACGGTCTGCTTGCCCTTGTTGGTCACCGTGCCCGACACGGTCACCGTGTCGCCCTCGGTGGGGGCGCTGGGAGTGAGCGAGTCGACGGCGACGGCCACTGAGCCCGAGCCGGCGGCGGCCCGGGCGGAATCCTGCCCGGCCGCGTCCGCCGCGCTCGCGGTGGGCAGCTGGAGCAGGCCGGCCAGCAGGGGCGCACCCGCGAGCAATGCCCCGGTGCGCCGCAGCCACCGGCGGGCAGGTGAGGCACTGGTCCCCTGGAAGTCTGCCGCCTCGGCCACGCGCTCGTCCGTCCCTCGTCGTCGTCAGTGGTCGTCGGAATGTGCGTCCACGCATGGTAACGATGCGCGCTGAGGTGACGTGCCGCGGTCCGCACCACAAGATCGGCTACCGGAGTCCGCCTGCCCGGTATGGGCCTCTACGGGGAACGAGCGACCCCTTACCGACGCAGGCCCTACCTTGTCCTGGTATGGCGGGACGTGTTCGCATGGATAACAGGGGGAGCCGACGGCACCGGGCCACGTACCCTCTTTTGTTGTGCCGAACGCCAATGAAGACACGTCCAGTGCCCTGAGCCAGGTGCAGCAGCGCGCCGTGAGTGAACTGCTGCGGGTCGCTCCTGTCGCCGATGACCTCGCCCGCCGTTTCCAGGAGGCAGGGTTCTCGCTCGCCCTGGTCGGCGGCTCGGTAAGGGACGCGCTGTTGGGCCGGCTCGGCAACGATCTGGACTTCACGACCGATGCCCGACCGCAGGACGTGCTCAGGATCGTGCGCCCCTGGGCGGACGCCGTCTGGGAGGTCGGAATCGCCTTCGGCACGGTCGGCGCGCAGAAGGGCGGCTTCCAGATCGAGGTGACGACCTACCGGTCCGAGGCCTACGACCGGACCTCGCGCAAGCCCGAGGTCTCCTACGGCGACTCCATCGAGGAAGACCTCGTACGCCGCGATTTCACCGTCAACGCGATGGCTGTCGCGCTGCCGGAGAAGGAGTTCATCGATCCGCACGGCGGGCTGGAAGACCTGGCGGCGCGTGTGCTGCGCACCCCCGGCACCCCGGAGGACTCCTTCTCGGACGACCCGCTGCGCATGATGCGGGCCGCGCGGTTCGCGGCCCAGCTCGACTTCGAGGTCGCTCCCGAGGTCGTCACGGCCATGACGGAGATGGCTGGGCGCATCGACATCGTCTCGGCCGAGCGCGTGCGGGACGAGCTGAACAAGCTGATCCTCTCGGCCCACCCGCGCAAGGGACTCACGCTGCTGGTGGACACCGGCCTCGCCGATCGCGTGCTCCCGGAGCTGCCGGCCCTGCGCCTGGAGCGTGACGAGCACCACCGCCACAAGGATGTCTACGACCACACACTGATCGTGCTCGAGCAGGCGATGGCCCTGGAGAGTGACGGCCCCGACCTGACCCTGCGCCTGGCCGCCCTGCTCCACGACATCGGCAAGCCGCGCACACGCCGCTTCGAGAAGGACGGCCGGGTCTCGTTCCACCACCACGAGGTGGTCGGCGCGAAGATGACCAAGAAGCGCATGACGGCCCTGAAGTACTCCAACGAGCTGGTGCGGGACGTCTCGCGGCTGGTCGAACTGCACCTGCGCTTCCACGGCTACGGCACGGGTGAGTGGACGGACTCGGCGGTCCGTCGTTACGTGCGGGACGCCGGTCCGCTTCTCGACCGCCTGCACAAGCTGACCCGATCGGACTGCACCACACGCAACAAGCGCAAGGCGGCGGCTCTCTCCCGTGCCTACGACGGCCTGGAGGAGCGGATCGCCAAGCTGCAGGAACAGGAGGAGCTGGACTCCATCCGCCCGGATCTCGACGGCAACCAGATCATGGAGATTCTCGGCGTCGGTCCGGGGCCGGTCATCGGTCGTGCCTACCAGCACATGCTGGAGCTCAGGTTGGAGAACGGGCCGATGGACAATGACGCTGCGGTGAGCGCGCTCAAGGAGTGGTGGGCGGCACAGCAGGACTGAGCCCGTGAAACGAGGGCCATGTTTCACGTGAAACATGGCCCCCGATCAGACGGTGTCGCTACGAGCGGAAGGGGCGGTGTTTCACGTGAAACACCGCCCCTCCGTATGTCAGTCCTACTTCTTGTGGTCCTTGAGGCAGAGCAGGAAGTCCTTGCCGTCACCGCTCTGGGTGTAGACGTACTGGAAGTCCTTGGCCTCGGACTCGCACTTGCTGGAAGCCAGCGTGTCCGTGAGGAACTTGCCCTCGATCTTGGCCAGCACCTCGTACTGGGCAGCCGAGTCCTTGCAGTCGACGACCTCGAGGTCCGGGTCGTTGTCGTTGGTGCTGCCGCGGTGCATGCAGTCGCCGACGGCGGCCGTGTTGGCGTCGTCCCGGCTGGCTATGTAGCCGCCGATGGCCACACCGGCCACGATGAGGACGATGACGATGGTCTTGATGGTCTTGAAGCTGAGCTTGCGACCGGTCGGCTGCGGCGGAAGCGGTGCGCCGCCCGGGGGCGGGAAGCCTGGCTGACCGGGCTGCTGAGGGACGCCGCCCTGCGGCGGATACGGAGCCTGCGGCTGGCCCTGAGCGAACGGGTTGCCCTGGGGCGGCGGAGTGGACATACGGGGGTCCCCCTAGAACACGATGAGTGACGCGAACATGTCGCGAGATAAGACGCACGTAAGTTATCGGCCCGCACTGACAGTGCAGTAGCCGACAATGGCTCTGTGGCACTGATGTGACACTTATCGGCGGACAGAGCGGGCCATAGCGGCAGCTACTGCCGCGTAGGTAACGGCGATCGTGATCACCAGAGGCACGGAGTGGCCGTCCGGCGGCAGCATCAGGGCGGCCACAGCGGCTGCCCCGACGAAGAAGACGTTGAACAGCACGTCGTAAACGGAGAAGATCCGGCCACGGAAGCCGTCGTCGACGGACGACTGAACGATGGTGTCGGTGGCGATCTTCGCGCCCTGTGTCGTCAGCCCCAGGACGAAGGCGGCCGCCAGGAGCGGAACGGTGGCGAACGGCAGCCCCAGTGCGGGCTCCAGCAGTGCCGCCGCCCCCGCACACACCACGATCCAGCGGCCCGGTCCGAGCCGTCCCGCGGTCCAGGGCGTGATCACGGCTGCTGCGAAGAACCCGGCGCCGGAGACACCCAACGCCAGCCCCAGCAGGGCCAGTCCGTCGTCGGGCGTCGAGGTGAGGGCGTACCGGCAGAGCATCAGCAGCATCACCAGCAGGGCGCCGTAGCAGAACCGCATGAGCGACATCGCCGCCAGCGCCCACGCGGCCTCCCGGCGGCCCGGGGCGGCCAGATGGCGCACGCCGGCCACCAGTTCCCGGGCGGTGCCGGTGAGGGCCGTCCGGAGCCGCTGCGTCTGCCCGTTCCGATCCGGCCCGAGGAGTTCGCGCGCCATGCTCAACGACGCGACGGCGGCGCACAGATACAGTCCCGCCGCCACGAGCACCACCACCGCGTCCGAGTCCACCGTCACGAGACGGACGACGAAGGCGATCCCGCCGCCCGCGGTCGCGGCGAGCGTCCCGGCCGTCGGAGACAGGGAGTTGGCGATGACGAGCCGTTCGGCGTCGACCACGCGCGGCAGGGCGGCCGACAGGCCGGACAGGACGAAGCGGTTGACGGCCGTGACGCACAGGGCCGAGACGTAGAAGAGCCAGTCGGGGGCCGGACTGAGCACGAGCAGGGCCGTCGCCATGGCCAGCAGGGCTCGCAACAGGCTGCCGAAGAAGAGGACCTGGCGGCGCCTCCACCGGTCCAGCAGAACACCGGCGAAGGGCCCGACGAGCGAGTACGGGAGCAGCAGCACCGCCATGGCGGTGGCGATCGCGGCCGCCGAGGTCTGCTTCTCGGGGGAGAAGACGACATAGGCGGCGAGCGCCACCTGGTAGACGCCGTCGGCCCCCTGGGACAGCAGGCGCACGGCGAGCAGGCGCCTGAACCCCTGGAAGCGCAAGAGGACGCGCAGGTCACGGACGACGGCCATGGGCCCCAGCCTCACATACGGGGAGGGTCCCCGGGTCATGCGACCCGGGGACCCTCACAGCCCTGGCAGGAGCGATCAGTTGTGGCGCCTCAGCGCTCGACCTCGCCGTTGATGAACTTCTCGACGTTCTCACGGGCCTCGTCGTCGAAGTACTGCACGGGCGGGGACTTCATGAAGTAGCTCGACGCCGACAGGATCGGACCGCCGATGCCGCGGTCCTTGGCGATCTTCGCGGCGCGCAGGGCGTCGATGATGACGCCGGCCGAGTTCGGGGAGTCCCACACCTCGAGCTTGTACTCCAGGTTCAGCGGGACGTCACCGAAGGCACGGCCCTCGAGGCGGACGTAGGCCCACTTGCGGTCGTCCAGCCAGGCGACGTAGTCGGACGGCCCGATGTGGACGTTGCCCTCGCCCAGCTCGCGGTCGCGGATCTGGGAGGTGACGGCCTGCGTCTTGGAGATCTTCTTCGACTCGAGGCGGTCGCGCTCGAGCATGTTCTTGAAGTCCATGTTGCCGCCGACGTTCAGCTGCATCGTGCGGTCCAGGACGACGCCCCGGTCCTCGAACAGCTTCGCCATGACACGGTGCGTGATGGTCGCGCCGACCTGCGACTTGATGTCGTCACCGACGATCGGGACGCCCGCCTCGGTGAACTTGTCGGCCCACTCCTTGGTGCCGGCGATGAAGACCGGAAGGGCGTTGACGAAGGCGACCTTGGCGTCGATGGCGCACTGGGCGTAGAACTTCGCCGCGTCCTCGGAGCCCACGGGCAGGTAGCAGACGAGGACGTCGACCTGCTTGTCCTTGAGGACCTGGACGACGTCGACCGGCTCCTCGGCGGACTCCTCGATGGTCTCGCGGTAGTACTTGCCGAGACCGTCGAGGGTGTGACCGCGCTGGACCGTCACACCGGAGTGGGGCACGTCGCAGATCTTGATGGTGTTGTTCTCGGAGGCGCCGATGGCGTCCGCCAGGTCGAGACCGACCTTCTTGGCGTCCACGTCGAACGCGGCGACGAACTCGACGTCGCGGACGTGGTAGTCGCCGAACTGGACGTGCATCAGGCCCGGCACCTTGGACGCCGGATCGGCGTCCTTGTAGTACTCGACTCCCTGCACCAGCGATGCGGCGCAGTTGCCCACACCGACGATGGCTACGCGGACCGAACCCATTCCGGTTGCTCCCTGTGTGTACGAGTGAGGCCCGTCAGCGGGCTCTCACGTGGCGGTGTCGCCGGGCGTATCCGGACGGGGGTCGTCCCCCGTCCGGGGCAGGCCGCCCGACGCTCCAGATGTGGTGTCGCGCGAAGCGGGCTCCCCGGTGGCGGAACCCTTCAGGTCCCGTCCCGCCCGCTCGCTCTCGATGAGCTCGTTCAGCCAGCGCACCTCGCGCTCCACGGACTCCATCCCGTGGCGCTGGAGCTCGAGCGTGTAGTCGTCGAGACGCTCCCGGGTCCGGGCCAGGGAGGCGCTCATCTTTTCGAGGCGCTCCTCCAGCCGGCTGCGGCGTCCCTCCAGCACGCGCATGCGTACGTCGCGTGACGTCTGCCCGAAGAAGGCGAAACGGGCCGCGAAGGTCTCGTCCTCGTACGCGTCGGGCCCCGTCTGCGAGAGCAGCTGCTCGAAGTGCTCCTTGCCCTCCGCTGTCAGCCGGTAGACGATCTTGGCCCGCCGCCCTGCGAGGGGGGCGGAGAGGGCGTCCTCGGCGGTGCTGCCCGGCTCCTCGATCAACCAGCCGTTGGCGACCAGCGTCTTGAGGCAGGGGTAGAGCGTCCCGTAGCTGAACGCCCGGAACACCCCCAGTGACGTGTTGAGGCGCTTGCGCAGCTCGTAGCCGTGCATCGGAGACTCGCGGAGCAGGCCGAGTACGGCGAACTCGAGGATCCCGGAACGCCGGCTCATCGTCGCCTCCCCTCTGCCGCGGTGCGCATGTATCGGTCCGATGTCTCGGGCCGATGTGTCGTGCTGATGTATCGACTCGATACATCAGCACGATAGAACGGCCTTTTGGATGCGACAAGAGGGGGTGTGGTGAACGGGATCACATCACCGATTCGTCGGACGCTACTTGCCTGATTTGAGGTGAACTTGGGGTCCTGGCAGGTTTTGGCGGTGCGTAGTCTGTGCGCCATGCACATCACCGGGAACCGAGTGACGCCTGCGGGCGTCGTGGTCTTCGGTGTAGTACGGGTGCACGCGGGACCGATGAATGCCGAGCCCACCGCATCCGTACTTCGGGGGGACCGGAAACAAGCCGCCGTTTCCAGGCGCGCAGGGGTGCGCCTGCCCGAGGAGTAGTCGTTCGATGAGCGAGCACCGTCGCAAACCGCCGCAGCCGCAGGGAGGCGGACGTGCCGCGGCCCGACGCGGCCAGTCCGGCTCGTCCTCCGGCCGCCGCGCGGCACCGCGAGGCGCAACCGGGTCTCCGTCCGACTCCTACGGGTCGGGTTCTCCCGGCTCGGGGGGTGAGGAGCGTCAGTACGGCGGCCGTGCAGAGGCCCGGCGTGCTGCGCAGAGAAGCACCGGCGGCAGCCGTCGCCGAGGTGCGGAACCGACCCGTGGCGGCCGGCGTGCCGCCCCGGGCGGGGGCCGCGCCGCAGCCGTTCCCGACAGGAAGCGGCTGATCGACTACCCGCGTGCCGGGAAATACGGCTGGCAGCGGTGGATGCCCTCCTGGAAGCTCGTCTCCGGCCTCTGCATCGGCTTCCTGGGCAGCCTGGTGGCCGTGGCGGGCATCGGGTACGCCATGGTTAGCGTTCCCAACGAGGAGAACGCGGCGGCCCTGTCGCAGAACAACGTCTACTACTGGGCCGACGGCAGTCGGATGGTCGCGGCCGGCAGTGGCACCAACCGGCAGAACGTCACGATCGAGCGCATCCCGATGGCCATGCGGGATGCGGTGATCTCGGCTGAGAACAAGACCTTCTACGACGACTCGGGCGTCGACCCCATGGGTATCGCCCGAGCCCTGGCGAACATGGCCCGCGGCGGTGACACGCAGGGTGGTTCGACGATCACCCAGCAGTTCGTCAAGAACACCTACCTGAGCCAGGAGCAGACGCTCTCCCGCAAGTTCAAGGAGATGTTCATCTCCGTCAAGGTGGGCACCAAGCTCTCGAAGGACGAGATCCTCCAGGGCTACCTGAACACCTCGTACTACGGCCGTGGCGCCTACGGCATCCAGGCGGCCGCGCAGACGTACTACGGCAAGGACGCGGACCGGCTCACGCCGAGTGAGTGCGCGTTCCTCGCCGCGCTGCTCAAGGGGCCGACGTACTACGACCCCGCAGGCAATGACGGCATCGATCCGGCTGCCACCAAGGAAGCCAACCGCAAGCGGTCGGAGGACCGCTGGGGCTGGATCCTCGAGCAGATGCACAACGACGACAAGCTGACGGACGAGCAGTACCAGCAGGCGATCAGCAAGTACCCCGAACCCCAGGGTCGCAAGGCGACCAAGGGCATGACGGGCCAGATCGGCTACCTGGTGGACACGGCGAAGAAGTACGTCCTGAACCACTCCAACATCTCGGAGAAGCAGTTCGACCAGGGCGGCTACCAGATCAAGACGACCTTCGAGAAGGAGAAGGTCGAGGCGATGGCCAAAGCCGTGAAGAAGGTCGAGAAGGAGAAGCTCGACCCGAAGAAGCGTGAGCTGGACAGGCACGTCCAGTTCGGGGCGGCTTCGGTGAAGCCGAATGACGGGGCGATCGTCGCGCTCTACGGCGGTGCGGGCTACGAGAAAGGCCACTTCAACAACAACGCCGACACCTCGGGCGTGCCCGTCGGTTCGACGTGGAAGCCTTTCGTGCTGGCCGCCGCGATGCAGGACGGCACGTACCGCAGCGACGGCCCGCTCTCGCCGCTGAGCAAGTACAACGGCAATGACGACCTGAAGGTCCGGAAGCCGGACGGCACGTACTACCTGCGCAAGGACAACTCGGTCTTCCGGCAGCAGAACGAGAGCGACCACCCGTGGGGTTACATCACCTTGCGCAAGGCGATGGAGCAGTCCGTCAACACTCCGTTCGTGCAGCTCGGTGTCGATGTGGGCATGGCGCGGGTACGTGATGTCGCCGAGCGGTCCGGAATCCTGGATCAGAGCATGGTGCAGGAGCTCAACCCCTCGTTCGCTCTCGGTACGTCCACGCCCAGCGCGATCCGTATGGCAGACGCCTATGCGACATTCGCCGCCGCCGGCAAGCAGGCTGCCCCCTACTCGGTGACGAGCGTCAAGTGGAACGGCCAGGAGATCAAGGGCTTCCAGAAGCCGAGGGTCACCCGGGCGATGCCGGAGAACGTGGCGAACAACATCACGGACGTGCTGGAGAACGTGATCCAGAACGGTACGGGTAAGAAGGCGCTGGCCCTGGGCCGTAAGGCGGCCGGTAAGACGGGTACGACCGACGAGAACAAGTCGGCGTGGTTCGTCGGCTACACCAAGCAGCTGTCGACCTCCGTTGCCATGTTCCGGGAGGACCCCAAGAGCGCCAGGCTGCTGTCGATGAACGGCACCGCCGGTGAGCAGTCCATCCACGGTGGTGACGTGCCGACGCAGGTGTGGACCGAGTACATGAAGGCCGCACTCGATGGCGAGCCCGATCTGGGCTTCCCGCCGGCAGAGAAGATCGGCACCATCCAGGACGCCCTCGGCGCCCCCACGCCCAAGCCGACTCCCAGTGAGCAGCCCAGCGAGACGCCGTCCGAGACGCCGAGCGCCACGCCCAGCGAGACGACGCCGACGTCTCCGTCGCCCTCGCCGAGCGACACCTGCGGCTTCTTCGGTTGCGAGGAGGACGGGGGCCAGGACAACGGCGGACAGAACAACGGCGGCACGGACGGAGGCATCACCGCTCCGCCGACAGGGCCCAGCGAAACGGCCGACGACGGTGGCACCAACAGAGGAAGCGACAACGGAGGCATCTTCGGAGGCCCCAACGGTTAGCCGGCCAACCGCCCGGCTTGGGTGTTTCACGTGAAACGCGAAGGTGTTTCACGTGAAACGAGGGCCGCCGCACCCACCGGGTGCGGCGGCCCTCAGCGTATGGCCGGACTCGTACGGCAGGATGTGCGGCATGCCCAGTGCAGAATCGACGCGAGCAGGCGTCCACAAGCCGGAGCCGGTGCTGCCGACCAAGGAGGACGCAGTCGCCGCGGCCGGCAGTGAGCTGATCGGCGGTCCGCTCGGGCGGCGTGCCCTGCTCGGAACGTCGTGGTGGACGCCGGTGCGAGTGATCGCGCTGATGGCGATCGGCATGTTCGCCCTCGGCATGGTCCAGAAGGCGCCCTGTTACAACGGTGCCTGGTTCTACGGCGCCAGTTCCCAGTACACCCACGCCTGCTATTCGGACATCCCGCACCTCTATCAGGGGCGCGGCTTCGCCGACGGTCTCGTGCCGTACTTCGACCGGCTCCCCGGCGACATGCAGTACCTGGAGTACCCGGTGCTGACCGGTGTCTTCATGGAGGTCGCTTCCTGGCTCACGCCCGGCAGCGGCACGATCCAGGACCAGGAGCAGTGGTACTGGATGGTCAACGCCGGGATGCTGATGGTCTGCGCGGCGGTCATCGCCGTCTGCGTGACCCGGACCCACGCCCGGCGCCCCTGGGACGGTCTGCTGGTCGCTCTGGCGCCCGCCTTCGCACTCACGGCGACCATCAACTGGGACCTGCTGGCGGTCGCTCTGACGGCTGCGGCGATGCTGATGTGGTCCCGTGGCCGGGCCCTCGCCTTCGGCGTTCTGCTGGGGCTGGCAACGGCTGCCAAGCTCTATCCGTTCCTGCTTCTCGGGCCGTTGCTGGTGCTGTGCTGGCGCGCGGGCCGATGGCGGGAGTTCGGGGCGGCTTTGGGCGGAGCGATCGTCGCCTGGGTCGTGGTGAACGGCCCGGTGATGCTGTTCGCGTTCGAGGGCTGGTCGAAGTTTTACACCTTCAGCCAGGAGCGGGGCGTCGACTTCGGTTCCTTCTGGCTGATCATGGCTCAGAACTCGGACGACCCGCTCGGCATCGACACCGTGAACACGCTCGCCACACTGCTGATGCTGGTGTGCTGTGCGGCCGTTGCCGTGCTGGCCCTGACGGCTCGGCGCCGCCCGCGCTTCGCCCAGCTCGCGTTCCTCATCGTCGCGGCGTTCATCCTCACCAACAAGGTCTATTCGCCGCAGTACGTCCTGTGGCTGGTGCCGCTGGCCGCTCTCGCCCGGCCCAAGTGGCGGGACTTCCTGATCTGGCAGGCCTGCGAGGTGGCGTACTTCCTGGGAATCTGGCTGTACCTCGCGTACACGACCAGTGGAGACGCCCACAAGGGTCTGCCCACCGACGGCTACCACTGGGCCATCGGTCTGCATCTGCTCGGGACGCTCTACCTGTGCGTCATGGTCGTGCGCGACATCCTGCGGCCGGACCGGGACCCGGTGCGCAGGTCCGGGGACGACGATCCTTCGGGCGGGGTGCTGGACGGGGCGAAGGACGTCTTCGTCCTGGGCCGTGTAGCCAAACCCGAGCGGCAGGAGGCGGCGGCCCGGTTCGACGGCCCCGCGGTCGACTGGGGACGACAGGGAGCCACGGGTGGTTCGCTCTGAGCGAACACCCTCAGAGGTGGCGCGACAAGCAGAGAGGCCGGACACGGGAGTCGTGTCCGGCCTCTCTCGTCGCCACTGGATCGGTCAGCGGTCCACGAGCCGGTCGAACTGGGTGGTGGTGTGCCGCAGGTGGGCCACCAGCTCCTCGCCGACCTTCGGCTCCGGCGCGTCCGCCGGCACGAAGAGGATCGACACCTGCATGTGCGGCGGTTCGGCGAACCACCGCTGCTTGCCGCCCCACACGAACGGGGAGAGGTTCCGGTTCACCGTCGCCAGGCCGGCCCGGGCCACTCCCTTGGCGCGCGGCATGACGCCGTGCAGGGCCTTCGGGGCCTCCAGACCCACTCCGTGCGACGTTCCGCCCGCCACGACCACCAAGAAGCCGTCGGAGGCCGCCTTCTGCTGCCGGTAGCCGAAGCGGTCGCCCTTGGCGACGCGCGTGACGTCCAGGACCGCGCCGCGGTACTCGGTGGCGTCGTGGTCCCCCAGCCACAGCCGCGTGCCGATGCGGGCCCGGAAACGGGTCTGCGGGAACTGCTGCTGCAGCCGGGCGAGGTCCTCGGCCTTGAGGTGGCTGACGAACATGGTGTGCAGCGGCAGCCGTGCGGCCCGCAGCCGGTCCATCCAGCCGATGACCTCCTCGACGGCGTCCGAGCCGTCCGTGCGGTCCAGCGGCAGATGGATGGCGAAGCCCTCCAGGCGGACGTTCTCGATGGCGGCGTGCAGCTGGGCGAGGTCCTGTTCGCTGATGCCGTGCCGCTTCATCGAGGACATCACCTCGATCACCACGCGGGCGCCGACGAGGCCGTACACACCGTCTATCGAGGAGACGGAGCGGATCACCCGGTCCGGCAGCGGCACCGGCTCCTCACCGCGCCGGTACGGCGTCAGCACCAGCAGGTCGCCGCCGAACCAGTCCTTGATCCGTGCGGCCTCGTAGGTCGTGCCGACGGCCAGCACGTCCGAACCGAGGCGGGTGGCCTCCTCCGCCAGCCGCTCGTGCCCGAAGCCGTAGCCGTTGCCCTTGCAGACCGGCACGAGGCCGGGGAACTGCTCCTGCACGTGCTTGTGGTGCGCCCGCCAGCGCGCGGTGTCGACGTAGAGCGTGAGCGCCATGGCCGGACCTGGAACCTTTCTCGTGGTTGCCGTGAATCAGCGATTGCGGTGGATCAGCGGTGCCGTGGGACGGCGGTCGCCGTGTGTCAGGGGTAGGGAAGCACCGAACGGGGTCACCGGCGGGACATATACATGTCGAGCGCCTTGTGCAGCAGCTTGTTCAGCGGGAAGTCCCATTCGCCGAGGTACTCGGCGGCCTGGCCGCCCGTGCCCACCTTGAACTGGATCAGGCCGAAGAGGTGGTCGGTCTCGTCCAGGGAGTCGGAGATGCCGCGCAGGTCGTAGACGGTGGCGCCGAGCGCGTAGGCGTCGCGCAGCATCCGCCACTGCATGGCGTTCGAGGGCCGGACCTCGCGGCCGATGTTGTCGGAGGCGCCGTAGGAGTACCAGACGTGGCCGCCGACGATGAGCATGGTCGCCGCCGACAGGTTCACGCCGTTGTGCCGGGCGAAGTACAGCCGCATGCGATTGGGGTCCTCGGTGTTGAGGGCCGTCCACATGCGCTGGAAGTACGACAGCGGGCGCGGCCGGAAGTGGTCCCGCACGGCCGTGATCTCATACAGGCGCTGCCATTCCTCGAGGTCCTGGTAGCCACCCTGGACGACCTCGACGCCGGCCTTCTCGGCCTTCTTGATGTTGCGGCGCCACAACTGGTTGAAGTTCTTGTGGACCTCTTCCAGGGACCGGTTCGCCAGCGGCACCTGGTAGACGTAACGCGGCTGGACGTCGCCGAAGCCGGCGCCGCCGTCCTCGCCCTGCTGCCAGCCCATGCGGCGCAGCTTGTCGGCCACCTCGAAGGCGCGCGGCTCGATGTGGTCGGCCTCGATGTCACGCAGGCGCTTGACGTCGGGGTTCTGGATGCCCTGCTTGATGGACGCGGCCTCCCAGCGCCGGATGATCACCGGCGGACCCATCTTCACCGAGAAGGCGCCCTGCTGCTTCAGGTGCGCCAGCATCGGCTCGATCCATTCCTGCAGGTTCGGCGCGAACCAGTTGATGACCGGGCCCTCGGGCAGGTAGGCGAGGTAGCGCTTGATCTTCGGCAGCTGGCGGTAGAGGACCAGGCCCACACCGACCAGCTCACCGGTGCGGTCGTCGAACCAGCCGAGATTCTCCGAGCGCCACTCGGCCTTGACGTCAGCCCAGGCCGGGACCTGCATGTGGCTCGCCGACGGCAGGCTCTGGATGTACGCCAGATGCTGCTCTCGACTGATGGTCCTCAGGGTCAGGCTCATTCGGGGCGCTCCTCGGGCTGGTGTGTCCCCATGGGTTCAGGGGCTCCGGCTCTCGCGCGAAGCCTACTGCGCCGTGGGAGCGCGTCGTCTGGGCGTACGAATCTCCGCCCCGGCGTGAGGCCGGCCGGGGCGGGATCCGGTGTGCGGAAGGGGGTGTCCGGCGTCAGCCGATGAGGCCGCCGTGCGCCATGCCGAGGAAGAACCCGACACCGGATGCGCCGAGACCCAGGATCAGGCCGAAGCGTTCCCGGGTCGTCTCCGAGATCCACTGGCCGTACGCACCCGTGAGGATGCCCAGAAGGCCGGCCCAGGAGCTGAGAACGTGCAGGTCGTCCTCGACGATCGCCGTGAGGAACGCGGTGAGGCCCAGCACCAGGGTCACCGCGAGGAGGGCGTCCTGGAGGGGGTGGGGCTTTCCGTCCGTGGCCAAGAGGCCGCCGCCGGTGTTGGGTCGCAATGCCTGTGCCATAGGGCACCTCCTGCGAAAGTCGGCGCATCGTAGCGCCATACACACCCGATGCGTACAGATTGGCCGCCCTGGCGGCCGGATTTCAACCGGAAGCCACCGGGCGGGTAGTCTGTACCGTCCGCACCGGTGTCTGCCCATGCCATGGCGAGGGCTTCTCCACAGAACCCCTGATTGTCAGTGGTGGCCGATACCGTTGCCTACGCATCACAACCCTCCTGCCACGGAACGACCGTGGCCGCTGAGTCCAAAGGAGGTGGGTTCCACATGCGTCACTACGAGGTGATGGTCATCCTCGACCCCGACGTCGAGGAGCGCGCTGTCTCCCCGCTGATCGAGAACTTCCTCTCTGTCGTCCGTGACGGCGGCGGAAAGGTCGAGAAGGTCGACACCTGGGGTCGTCGTCGTCTCGCGTACGAGATCAAGAAGAAGCCCGAGGGCATCTACTCGGTCATCGACCTGCAGGCCGAGCCTGCGGTCGTCAAGGAGCTCGACCGCCAGATGAACCTGAACGAGTCGGTCCTCCGGACCAAGGTCCTCCGTCCCGAGACCCACTGAGCTCCCCCGCTCAGCTGATCCCGGGATTCGAGTAGCAAGCAGCCAGAGCAAACCCGCCGAGAGGTTCCCCCATGGCAGGCGAGACCGTCATCACGGTGGTCGGCAATCTTGTCGACGACCCCGAGCTGCGCTTCACCCCCTCCGGTGCGGCCGTCGCGAAGTTCCGTGTCGCGTCCACTCCCCGCACCTTCGACCGCCAGACGAACGAGTGGAAGGACGGCGAGAGCCTGTTCCTGACCTGCTCTGTCTGGCGTCAGGCGGCGGAGAACGTCGCGGAGTCGCTCCAGCGAGGCATGCGCGTCATCGTGCAGGGCCGGCTGAAGCAGCGGTCCTACGAGGACCGTGAGGGCGTCAAGCGCACGGTCTACGAGCTGGACGTCGAGGAAGTCGGCGCCAGCCTGCGCAACGCCACGGCCAAGGTCACCAAGACCAGCGGCCGCAGTGGCCAGGGTGGTCAGGGTGGCTACGGCGGTGGCGGCGGCCAGGGTGGCGGCGGCTGGGGCGGCGGCCCCGGCGGCGGTCAGCAGGGCGGCGGCGCTCCCGCCGACGACCCGTGGGCCACCGGCGCTCCCGCCGGTGGCAACCAGGGCGGTGGCGGCGGCTGGGGTGGCAACTCCGGCGGCGGCGGTGGCGGCGGCTACTCGGACGAGCCCCCCTTCTAAGGGTCGGTTCGTACCCACACTTCTTGATCACACAGGAGAATCACCATGGCGAAGCCGCCTGTGCGCAAGCCGAAGAAGAAGGTCTGCGCTTTCTGCAAGGACAAGGTCACGTACGTGGACTACAAGGACACGAACATGCTGCGGAAGTTCATTTCCGACCGCGGCAAGATCCGTGCCCGCCGCGTGACCGGCAACTGCACGCAGCACCAGCGTGACGTCGCCACGGCCGTGAAGAACAGCCGTGAGATGGCGCTGCTGCCCTACACGTCCACCGCGCGATAAGGGAAGGGTGACCGACACATGAAGATCATCCTCACCCACGAGGTCTCCGGCCTCGGTGCCGCCGGCGATGTCGTCGACGTCAAGGACGGTTACGCTCGCAACTACCTGATCCCGCGGAAGTTCGCGATCCGCTGGACCAAGGGTGGCGAGAAGGACGTCGAGCAGATCCGTCGTGCTCGCAAGATCCACGAGATCCAGACCATCGAGCAGGCCAACGCTGTGAAGGCCCAGCTCGAGGGTGTCAAGGTCCGCCTGGCCGTCCGCTCCGGCGACGCCGGTCGTCTCTTCGGCTCCGTCACCCCGGCCGACATCGCTTCGGCGATCAAGGCTTCCGGTGGCCCCGAGGTCGACAAGCGTCGCATCGAGCTCGGCTCGCCGATCAAGACGCTGGGCGCCCACGAG
Source organism: Streptomyces sp. AHA2 (assembly GCF_036857595.1). Taxonomy (NCBI): domain Bacteria; kingdom Bacillati; phylum Actinomycetota; class Actinomycetes; order Kitasatosporales; family Streptomycetaceae; genus Streptomyces; species Streptomyces sp. AHA2. The sequence goes on along the minus strand of NZ_JAUQWJ010000003.1, from coordinate 204,443 downwards.
ACGTCCGTGCGTCTGCACCCCGAGGTTGACGCCAAGGTCAGCATCGAGGTCGTCGCGGCCTGAGTGTCGCCCTCACTGACGAAGTGAGCGAGGGGGTCGCATCCTTCTGGGTGCGGCCCCCTCGTCGTGCGTGCTGAGGGTTCGTTTCACGTGAAACGTGCCCTCGGCGGACCGGTTCACGTTTCACGTGAAACGCCTTCTGCGCCTGCGAGAGCGTCAGCGCGTCGCGCCGGTCACGATCCAGCGGCCCGAGCGGCTCCGCAGCCACAAGGTCAGCATCCGGACGGTCATCATCAGCGTCATCGTGGCCCAGAGGGCGGTGAGCCCGCCGCCGAGCACCGGCACGAGCAGGGCGGCCGGTGTGAAGATCGCCAGCGTGATGAGCATGGCCCACGCCAGGTACGGGCCGTCACCGGCGCCCATGAGGACCCCGTCCAGGACGAAGACGATCCCCGAGATCGGCTGCGAGAGACCGACGATGATCAGGGCGGGCAGTGCTACGTCCTTGACCGCCGGATCACTGGTGAACAGAGGAAGGAAGGCCGGCCGGGCGACGACCACCAGCACCCCGAGGACGACTCCGACGGCGATGCCCCACTCCACCATGCGGCGGCACACATCGCGGGCGCCCTGAGCGTCACCGGCTCCCAGGTAGCGTCCGATGATGGCCTGCCCCGCGATGGCGATGGCGTCCAAGGCGAAGGCCAGCAGACTCCACAGGGAGAGGATGATCTGGTGGGCGGCGATGTCGGCGTCTCCGAGCCGCGCGGCGACCGCCGTGGCGATCATCAGGATCGCTCGCAGGGAGAGGGTGCGCACCAGCAGGGGAACGCCGGCTTGGGCCGACGCCCTGATACCGGCCGCGTCCGGGCGAAGTGAGGCGCCGTGTCTGCGTGCTCCCCGGAGTACGACCACGAGGTAGACCCCGGCCATGCCGCACTGGGCGATGACCGTTCCCCACGCGGAACCGGCGATGCCCAGGTCGGCGCCGTAGACGAGACCAACATTGAGGGCTCCATTGGCGACGAATCCGGCGACGGCGACGTAGAGAGGTGTCTTGGTGTCCTGCAAACCGCGCAGGACTCCGGTCGCGGCCAGGACGACGAGCATGGCGGGGATACCGAGGACGGAGATGCGCAGATAGGTCGTCGCGTACGGAGCGGCCGCGTCGGACGCGCCGAAGAGGTCCACAAGGTGGGGTGCGGTGGGCAGAGCAGCGGCGATGACGGCCGCGCCGAGGAGCAGGGCCAGCCAGATGCCGTCCATGCCCTGCCGGATGGCGGCTTGGAGGTCGCCGGCGCCCACGCGTCGGGCCACCGCAGCCGTGGTTGCGTAAGCGAGGAAGACGAAGACGCTGACCGCGGTCATCAGCAGGGCCGAGGCGACGCCGAGTCCGGCGAGTTGCGCAGTGCCCAGATGGCCCACGATGGCGGTGTCGGCCATGAGGAAAAGGGGCTCGGCGACGAGTGCACCGAACGCCGGCACAGCCAGCGCGACGATCTCTCGGTCGTGCTGTCTCCGGCCGCTTCGGGGGCGCACGGGGGCCTGTGTCATGTGCACCAATCTAATCGTCCACAGGTAAGAGATGCAAAGGCTCCGGGACCCTTACTATTAGTCCCGGCGTGCGGACTGCTGTGCCTCATTCCAAGCGATCTTGCTCCGCTGGGGAAACTTTTTCTTCTGCACAACCGGTGGACGGCAAAGGTGCAGGTCAAGGAGGTGCGGGTGGGGTGGGGCAGAGCTTGTTCACAGGGCTGTCCACCGGGTCGTGCACAGGTTTCGCAGAGTTCTCCACAGCATCTGGGCCGTCGTCCACATGGCCTGTGGATAACCAGATTGGCTGACGGTGCCGACGGGCCTACGGTGGTCCGGCGCCCGCTCCGTCCGCCGGATTTCAAAACGCCACAAAACCGGCCTTCGTCAACCGGAGTTGGGCCTCTCATTTGTCAGTGCCGTGCCGTAGAAAGATGGGGCACGGCGAGGTCTGCTGCGGCGGACGGGAGGAGGTGGCTCGGTGAGCATTTCCGAGCCCTTGGACGACCCGTGGGCCGACAGCGGCCCCAGTGATCGTCTGCCCGCCTCCCGCCGACGTGGTGACGGAGCCCGGGGCCGCGACGAGCAGCACGAGCGCGGCAGGGACAGCGGGTGGGACGGCAGCTCGGCCCCGTCGTTCGAGCGGGTCCCGCCCCAGGACATCGAGGCGGAGCAGTCCGTCCTCGGCGGCATGCTGCTCTCCAAGGACGCCATCGCCGACGTCGTGGAGATCCTCAAGGGACACGACTTCTACAAGCCGGCCCACGAGACGATCTACCAGGCCGTCCTCGACGTCTACGCCAAGGGCGAACCGGCCGACCCCATCACGATCGCCGCCGAGCTCACCAAGCGCGGCGAGATCAACAAGGTCGGCGGGGCATCCTACCTGCACACCCTCGTCCAGACGGTCCCCACGGCGGCGAACGCGGCCTACTACGCGGAGATCGTCCACGAGCGAGCGGTGCTGCGCCGTCTCGTCGAGGCGGGCACCCGCATCACGCAGATGGGATACGCGGCGGACGACGACGTCGACGAGATCGTCAACCGCGCCCAGGCCGAGGTCTACGCGGTCACCGAGCAGCGCACCAGCGAGGACTACCTCCCGCTCGGCGACATCATGGAGGGCGCGCTCGACGAGATCGAGGCGATCGGCTCACGCAGCGGCGAGATGACCGGTGTCCCCACCGGCTTCACCGACTTCGACTCGCTCACCAACGGCCTGCATCCCGGTCAGATGATCGTCATCGCCGCGCGTCCCGCCATGGGTAAGTCGACCCTCGCACTCGACTTCGCCCGGGCGGCCTCGATCAAGAACAACCTGCCGAGCGTGATCTTCTCCCTCGAGATGGGGCGCAACGAGATCGCGATGCGCCTGCTGTCCGCGGAGGCCCGGGTGGCCCTGCACCACATGCGGTCCGGCACGATGACGGACGAGGACTGGACGCGCCTGGCCCGGCGGATGCCGGACGTCTCGGCCGCGCCGCTCTACATCGACGACTCCCCGAACCTGTCGATGATGGAGATCCGCGCCAAGTGCCGGCGCCTCAAGCAGCGCAACGACCTGCGGCTGGTCGTCATCGACTACCTCCAGCTGATGCAGTCCGGCGGCTCCAAGCGGGCCGAGAGCCGCCAGCAGGAGGTCTCGGACATGTCCCGTAACCTCAAGCTGCTCGCCAAGGAGCTGGAGATCCCGGTCATCGCGCTGTCCCAGCTGAACCGTGGTCCCGAGCAGCGCACGGACAAGAAACCGATGGTCTCCGACCTGCGTGAGTCCGGCTCCATCGAGCAGGACGCCGACATGGTCATCCTGTTGCACCGCGAGGACGCCTACGAGAAGGAGTCCCCGCGTGCCGGTGAGGCCGACCTGATCGTGGCCAAGCACCGAAACGGCCCGACGGCGACGATCACGGTCGCCTTCCAGGGCCACTACTCCCGCTTTGTGGACATGGCACAGACCTGATCGTCCGAAGCGCCCCGCTTGCTCCGCCGAACCCATCGAGAGAACCGCTGCGCCGGTGGTGAAATGAAGTCGACTCATGGGTCGGGGGCGGGTGGACTGGTGGCATGACGACACCTCAGGGAGAGCTGCTGCCCGCGACGCGGCGTGCGTTGCTGCACCGGATCGCCGTGGCCCAGGCCGAGGGGCGGGCGCCCTCGCTGGTCGCGGCCGTCGTGCGCGACGGGCGGGCGGTGTGGCACGGGAGCCGGACCTCGGGTGAGGGGCGCGCACCCGACGCGAACACGCAGTACCGCGTCGGCTCGATCACCAAGACCTTCACCGCCGTTCTCGTGATGCGCCTGCGGGACGAAGGGCTGTTCGGGCTCGATGATCCCCTGGAGAAGTACCTGCCGGGCACCGGAGCCGGAGAGGCGACGATCGCCCAACTGCTGGCGCACACCGGCGGGCTGGCGGCCGAGTCCCCCGCGCCGTGGTGGGAACGCACACCGGGGTCCCTGCGGCCCGAGCTCTCCGACGTCCTCGGCGAGCAGCCCCTGCTGCATCCCGTCGGCCGACGGCACCACTACTCCAACCCCGGTTACACGCTCCTGGGCGCGCTCGTGGAAGAGGTGCGGGGAACGTCCTGGGAGCAGGCACTACGGCGCGAAGTGCTCGAACCGCTGGGATTGAACCGAACCGGCGTGCGGCCGGAGGCTCCCCACGCGAGCGGATGGGCCGTCCACCCCTGGGCGGACGTACTACTGCCCGAGCCGGTGGAGGACCTCGGGCGGATGGCACCCGCAGGGCAGCTCTGGTCGACGACGGGGGACCTGGCCCGGTTCGCCTCCTTCCTGGTGCGGGGCGACGAGCGAGTACTGAGCACCGAGACCCTGCGGGAGATGCGGACGCCTGCAGCTCCCGCGGAGGCGGCGGACGTGATGTCCGGTGACGCCTACGGCCTCGGCATGCAGGTCCAGCGACGTCACGGGCGGCTTCTCGTCGGACACACCGGCTCCCTGCCGGGTTTCCTGGCCACCGTGACCATCAGCGTGGAGGACGATGCCGCGGCGGTCGTCCTGGCCAACTGCACCTCCGGCCCTCTGGTGTCCACGGTCGCCGCCGATCTGGTCCGCATCGTGGCCGATGCCGAGCCGCGCATCCCGGCCCCGTGGACGCCGCTGCGCCAGGCCGATCCATCGGTGGTGCTCGAGCTGGCAGGTCAGTGGTACTGGGGGACGTACGCCTTCGCCCTGCGCTTCACGTCCGACGGGCTGGCCTCGCTGGAGCCGTTGTCCGGCAACGGCCGCCGTTCGCGCTTCCGGCCGAACGGCGACGGCTCGTGGACCGGTCTGGAGGGCTACTACGCCGGCGAACTGCTGAAGGTCGTCCGAAAGGACGACGGGCGCGTCGACCATGTGGACCTCGGGTCGTTCGTGTTCACGCGCCAGCCCTATGAGGAGGGGGCCGAGGTGCCGGGCGGGGTCGACCCCGAAGGATGGCGCGGGATCGAGTAGAGGGCATCAGGCTGAGGGGGCCGCGTTTCACGTGAAACGCGGCCCCCTCAGCCTGTTCGGTCAGAGCGGGAGCTTGAAGCCCGTGTGAGAGGCCTCGAAGCCGAGCCGCTCGTAGAAGCGGTGGGCGTCGAGACGGGTCTTGTCGGAGGTCAGTTGGACCAACTGGCAGCCCTGCTCGCGGGAGGCGTCGATCGCCCATTCGATGAGCTGTGTACCGAGGCCGCTGCCGCGCTCGTCGGCGTGGATGCGCACTCCTTCGATGATCGACCTGGTTGCTCCGCGCCGCGACAGTCCGGGAACGATCGTCAGCTGGAGCGTGCCGACGACCCTGTTCTCCCGGACCGCCACGACCACGTGTTGATGCGGATCGGCACGGAGGCGCTCCAGTGCCGTCAGGTACGGCGCCAGGTCGTCCGGCGATTCGCGGCGGGCGCCCAGGGGGTCGTCCGCGAGCATCGCGACGATCGCCGGGACGTCGTCGGCGACTGCAGGACGTATCTCAAGATCTCCCATAGCGGCACCCTACGCAGGAGTCCGGCTGTCCGGTCCCTGTTTTCAGGCCGGTACCGGGGCCTTCAGCGTCTCGACGACCCGGACCAGGGGAGCCAGCTCGGGGTTCTTCGCCGCCTCGTCGAGCGCCTCGCGCAGAGCGGCGTCATTGGTGGGTCGTGCTGCCTTCAGCAGTGCCAGGCCCGCCTCGGTGACGTTGGTGTAGATGCCCCGGCGATCGGTGGGGCAGAGGTAACGCTCCAGGAGTCCGCGGTCCTCGAGCCGGGTGACCAGGCGAGTGGTGGCGCTCTGGCTGAGGACGACCGCATCGGCGACCTGCTTCATCTGCAGATGGCCTCCCTCGCCGTCGTGCTGTCGGCTGAGCACGTCCAGCAGGGAGTATTCGCGCGCACTCAGGTCGTGCTGGGCCTGCAGGGCGCGCTCGATGTGGGCCTCGATCCTCCCGTGGAGCAGGGAGAGGGCGCACCAGCCCTGGGCGAGGGCGGTGAGCGCGGGGTCCGTCGCTGTCATTGGCGTTTCCTCCGTCCCGAGCAGCTGTCTTCCAGGATAGGGCAACGCCGCAATAGACGGCGGTTGCGTATAGCCCGCGTGTGCAACTATTGTGGACGCACGCAAAGCGCTCCTGCAATCTTCTGGGAAGGTAACCCCTCCATGCCTCTCGCGCTTCTGGCCCTCGCGATCGGGGCCTTCGGGATCGGAACGACGGAGTTCGTGATCATGGGCTTGCTGCCCGAGGTCGCTGCCGACTACGGGGTCTCCATCCCCACCGCCGGCTACCTGGTGACCGGATACGCCCTCGGTGTGATGTTCGGCGCCCCGCTGATGACCGTGCTCGGGACCAAGATCTCCCGCAAGCGGATGCTGATGCTGCTGATGGGCCTGTTCATCGCCGGCAACCTGCTCTCGGCCTTCGCCCCGGCCTTCTCCGTCATGCTGATCGGCCGTATCGTCGCCTCGCTCGCACACGGGGCCTTCTTCGGCATCGGCTCGGTCGTCGCGGCCGATCTCGTCGCCCCCGACAAGAAGGCCGGGGCCATCGCGATGATGTTCACCGGCCTGACCGTCGCCAACGTGGTCGGCGTCCCGTTGGGCACGCTGGTCGGACAGTCCATCGGCTGGCGGGTCACCTTCGGCATCGTCGCCGCTCTCGGCGTCGTCGGCCTGGCCGGCATCGCCCGGCTGGTCCCCGACATGCCCAAGCCCGAGGGCGTGCGCCTGCGGCACGAACTGGCCGCCTTCAAGAACGTGCAGGTGCTGCTCGCGATGGCCATGACCGTCCTCGGCTTCGGCGGCGTCTTCGCGGCCATCACCTACATCGCACCGATGATGACCCACGTCGCCGGCTTCGCCGACGGCTCCGTCACCTGGCTGCTCGTCCTCTTCGGCCTCGGCATGGTCGGTGGCAACCTCGTCGGCGGCAAGTTCGCGGACCGCGCCCTGATGCCCATGCTGTACGTGTCCCTGGGCGCTCTGGCCGTCGTCCTGGCGCTGTTCACGCTCACCGCCCACGACAAGGTGCTTTCCGCCGTCACCATCGCGCTGATCGGAGCCTTGGGCTTCGCCACCGTGCCGCCGCTGCAGAAGCGGGTCCTCGACCAGGCGCACGGAGCCCCGACGCTGGCCTCAGCGGTGAACATCGGCGCCTTCAACCTCGGCAACGCCCTGTCCGCCTGGCTCGGCGGCATCGTGATCGCCGCGGGTCTCGGCTACACCGCTCCCAACTGGGTCGGCGCCGTCCTCGCCGCGGCTGCCCTGGTCCTCGCCGTCCTCTCGGCAGCCCTGGAGCGCCGCGGCACCACGTCCTCCGCGGTCGTCACCGGCTCCGCCCCGGCCGGGCAGCGGGTCACCGTCCACCAGTGAACACCCGGTCACCCGGGCCCGACTCGTCCCCTCCCCGCCCATCGATGAACAATCAGGAGAACCCCTCATGAGCACCACCACCTCTGTCACCCCGCTGACCACGCAGGACGCCGACACCCTCGTCACCGCTGCCGCCCGTGCCGCGGAGGCCGCAGGCGTCACCGTCAGCGTCACCGTCCTCGACGCGGGCGGGCACCTGCTCGCCTTCCGGCGTGACGACCGGGCCGTGCTGATCTCCGGCGAGACCAGCACCCGCAAGGCCTACACGGCCCTCCAGCTCAACGCGCCCACCGCCGACCTCGTGGACGCCGTACAGCCCGGCGGCCTCTTCCACACGCTGCCGACGGCGCTCGACCGGCCGCTGCTGTTCATCGCGGGAGGCGTGCCCGTGCACCGCGACGGCCGCCTGATCGGTGCGATCGGCGTGGGTGGCGGCGCACCGGAGCAGGACCACGCCTTCGCCACGGCGGCCCTGGAGTCCCTTGTCTGATTCCGCTCCCGCAGCGAGAACGCCGGCTCCCTCATCGTGGGGGAGCCGGCGTTCGTCGTGCCGGAACGTCAGCCCGCCGCTACCGTGACCGGGGCGAACCGCCGACTCCAGTCCCCGGGCAGCTCCGTGATCCCGTAGGTCATGACCGAGTTGAAGGCGACGGAGTCCAAGCCGCGCTCCTTCACCCAGGCCAGGAGGTCTTCGTGTCGCACGTCGATGTCGGTGCGCAGAGGGCGATCGGTGTGGGCTGCGAGGGAGGCGATGAGGGCCTGGGCCACCGAGGTGTCCCGGGCGATGAGAGGGCCGACGACCTGGGTGGCCATGTTCGGCCAAGCGGCCGCGTAACCGATGATCCGGCCGCCCTCTTCGGCGACGCGCAACTGGTCGGCGAAGGCGGGCAGCCGCGTGATGATATGCGTACGGTCCGCCCCGAAGACCTGCTCGTCGAGCCGGAGAATCGCCGTCAGGTCCTCGGCGGTGGCCGCACGAGTGGCGACCTCGGGATCGGGTCCGCCGGGCACGAAGTGCCCGCTCACCATCTCGGCCCGTCCGGTGACCTTGAAGCCGAGTTCCTCGTAGAGCGGGCGGCCGTACGGAGTGGCGTGCAGGGTGAGGGGCGTGGTGCCCAGCGCGGACACGACATGCTGCATCAGCCGGCGGCCCACACCCTGACGAGCGTGCCGTCCGGCCACGAGAACCATGCCGATGGCGGCAAGGGAGGGCCGGTCGTGCGGTCCGTACTCGGTGACGACGCAGGCGCTGACCAGACCGCCGTCGGGGTCGTCGATACCGTAGGCCTTACCGGCTGTGAGAAGGAACTGCCACTTGTGCTCCTCCCGTGGCCACCCCCGGTCTTCGGACAAGTCGGCGCAGGCGTTGAGATCGCGGAGCGTCAGACGGCGAACAGGCAGAGTGGCAAGGGAAGGAGTCGGCACGCAGGTCAGGCTGTCCGACACAGACCCCTTGCGTCCACCTGTTTCGGTGGAGAGGTACGAGCTTTTGGCCAGTTGTAGCCGCTCGCACAGCCCACGGTCAGATGCCGGTTGTTTCACGTGAAACACCGGTGAGCATCGCCGCAACGCGCCCCTGTCGAATGTCGAAGATCCGGCCATGGCCGGGTACTGACCACCGGTTCAGCCCAGGTCGGGCGCGTGCATGGCGCGCACGCCCTCGATGTTTCCGTCCAGGTAATGCCGCAGTGAGAGCGGCACAAGGTGGACCGAGGCGATGCCGACGCGGGTGAAGGGCACGCGCACGATTTCGTACTCACCGATGGGATCGTCCACCTCGGGCCCGTGGCGGAGCGAGGCGTCCATGGACTCAAGGTGGCAGACGAAGAAGTGCTGCACCTTCACCCCTGTGGCGCCGCCATCGTCACCGATGTGCTCAACGGTGTCGACGAAGCAGGGCACCACGTCGGTGATCTTTGCGCCGAGCTCCTCGTACACCTCTCGGTGCAGTGCGTCGACGACGGTCGGATCGTCGGGTTCGACCCCGCCGCCGGGCGTGACCCAGTACGGATCCACACCCGGCTTGGTGCGCTTGATCAGAATGAGGTCGTCACCGTCCAGCAGAACGGCGCGGGCGGTGCGCTTGACCACGGGTCGGACGGTCATGGGGAAAATGTGGCCCGGCTGGTTCCACGTGAAACATCGTGTGATGCGACCACGTGGGCTTCCAGAGTGAGGCGGTGTCCCGCGCGCCTCAGCACCAGTCGTCCGCCTCCTTCTGCAACCCTTCGTGCGCCCGCGCCACATGCGGCATCGCCAGGGTTCCGGTGCGCACCACCAGGAAGTACGTCCGCAGTGGAGGTATGGCGGGCTCATGCAGGGCCACCACCTCTCCGCGTTCCAAGGCGCTCGTGCTCAGGTACCGGGGCAGCACCGCCAGCCCCGCGCCTGCCACGGTGCACGCCAGCACCGAGCGCAGGCCGGGCACGATCACCGTGCCCGGGGCCGCCGGGCGCGCGTCGAAGACGGACACCCGGTAGCGCGAGACAAGGGGCAGGGACCCGTGCACGTCCAGCACGGGCACCCGCTTCAGTGCCTGCTCCGGTTTGGCGCCCGGCCATCCGGTACCCAGCCGGCCCGCCCAGCGGGGGCGGCGACCAGGACATGCTCTCGTCGCGCAGAGCAGTGCCCGTGAGCAGGACGTTACGGGGTCGGGGCGGTGCCGACGGCCAGATCGTGATGCCCGGCGGCAGCCCTTTCAGGACCTCTTCGGTGTTCCCGAAGGAGACGCGCGGGGCAAAGCTGCGTCCGTCGTCGTCCCCGGTCAGTTCCGTGAGGGCGGGCAGCATCCGCGCCGGTGAACTCCGGAGGGCCCGCGAGAAATCTGCGAGGCGCGCAACCGAGCCACGAGGGAGGAGGCTCGGACCGTCCGGGGTGGCCTCAGGACGCCGACACGTCCAGAGCGCGCAACAGGTCCGCCACCAGATCCTCCGGGTCCTCGGCACCCACCGACAGACGGATGAAGCCTTCCGGCACCGCGTCCCCGCCCCAGCGCCCGCGCCGCTCCGCCGAGGAGCGCACCCCGCCGAAGCTCGTCGCGTCGTCCACGATCCGCAGTGCCTCGAGAAAGCGGTCGGCCCGCTCGCGCGAGGGCAGGGTGAAGGACACCACGGAGCCGAAGCGCCGCATCTGCTGCGCGGCGATCCTGTGCGAGGGGTCGTCGGGCAGGCCGGGGTAGCGCAGCCCGGTCACCTCGGGGCGGTCACGGAGCGCTTCCGCGACCGTCAGGGCCGTCGCGCACTGCCGGTCGACACGCATCTGCAGGGTCGAGATCGACCGATGAGCGAGCCAGGCCTCCATCGGGCCGGGGATCGCACCGACGATCTTGCGCCACCGGCGTACCGCGGACATGGCCTCGGGGTCGCGGCCGACGACGTACCCCAGCAGGACGTCACCGTGTCCGGTGAGCTGCTTGGTGCCGCTGGCCACCGCGAAGTCGGCGCCCAGCTCCAGCGGGCGCTGGCCGAGCGGGGTCGCCAGGGTGTTGTCGACGGCCACGAGCGCACCACGCGCGTGTGCCGCCTCGGCGAGCCGCCTGACGTCACACACGTCGAGCCCGGGGTTCGAAGGAGTCTCGATCCACAGCAGCTTTGCGCCGTCGAGCACGCCGAGCTGGGCGTCACCGCCGGTCGGGGCGGTACGCACCTCGATGCCGTACGCCTCCAGCTGGGCGCGCACCAGGGGCAGGGCCTGGTATCCGTCGTCGGGCAGGACGCACACGTCGCCGGTGCGCAGCTGGGAGAAGAGCACAGCCGAGATCGCGGCCATACCCGAGGCGAAGACGAGTGTCTCGGCACCGGCGGCCCCGGGCGCCTCCAGCTCACCGATGGCGCGCTCCAGCAGCGTCCAGGTCGGGTTCTCGTCGCGGCCGTAGGTGTAGGGGCCGGTGGGGTCGCCCGGCAGGTGGAAGTGGGCGGCGAAGACGGGGCCGGGCAGGGTGGGCTCGTGCTTCACCGGCTCGGGCAGCCCGGCCCGTACCGCACGCGTGCCGTCCCCGGCACCCGTGTGACCCGCAGCGGATTCGTTCATGCCGCTCTTCCCTCCATGTCCTCGCGCACTGCGGCGAGCAGACCGTCGCTCGCCGCCTCCACCATCTCAAGGCACTCCTCGAAGCCGTCCGCACCCCCGTAGTAAGGATCGGGAACGTCGAGGTCGTCGCCGGCGGCGGGGTCGTACGAGCGCAGCAGCCGCACCTTCCGCGCGTCCTGTTCCGTCGGTGCCAGGCGGCGCAGCGCCGCCAGGTGGCCGGAGTCCAGCGCGATCACCAGGTCGAGGCGGGAGAACCACGACGGCCGGAACTGCCGGGCCGTGTGGCCGGTGGCGTAACCGTTCTCCGCCAGGACGACCGCGGTGCGCGGGTCGGCGGCCTCGCCCTCGTGCCAGCCGCCCGTGCCGGCGCTGTCGACCACCACCTCGCCGTCCAGCCCGGCGTCCGCCACCCGCGCGCGGAAGACGATCTCGGCCATCGGGGAGCGGCAGATGTTGCCCGTGCAGACGAAGCAGACGCGGTACGTCATGCCGCTCAGTCCCCGTCCGGCAGGACGACGTTCAGCGCCCAGGAGACGACCGAGATGATCAGGCCGCCCAGGACGGCGGTCCAGAAGCCCTCCACGTGGAAGCTGAGGTCCAACACGCCGGCCAGCCACGAGGTCAGCAGCAGCATCAGCGCGTTGACGACCAGCGTGAACAGGCCCAGCGTCAGGATCAGCAGGGGTAGGCTCAACAGCTTCACGACCGGCTTGACCAGGAAGTTCACCAGGCCGAAGAGCAGCGCCACGACGATCAGCGTGCCGATCTCCTTGGCCGTGCTGTCACCGGTCAGGGTGATCTTGTCGAGCAGCCACACCGCGACGGCCAGGGCGCCCGCGTTGGCGATCGTCTTGACTAGGAAATTCTTCATGTGTCTGATCGTGGCAGACGTGATCGGACATGGGCACAAGAGGCAGGGGCGGACAAGGCGATGAAGGCATTCCGGCTGGACGAACTGGAGGCGGAGCGGGCCGCCAACGAGGGCGCCTACCTGCAGTTCCTTCGGGAACAGAACATGTCGGTCGGCCTGTACGCACTCGACGCGGGGGAGCAGGACCCGCAGAAACCGCACAACCAGGACGAGGTCTACTTCATCGTGAGCGGCCGCGCCTCGATCACCGTCGGCCTGGAGACGACCCAGGTGGCGCGCGGCAGCGTCGTCTACGTACCGGCGGGCGTGGCCCACAAGTTCCACCACATCACCGAGGACCTGAGGGTTCTGGTGGTCTTCTCCCCGCCCGAGAGCTGACACGGCGCCTCGGGGTTCCCTAGGGGTTCGGTCAGGGGCAGACGAGGGGTGCCAGGCCCCCGCCGGGCCCCTGGCGGACCTAGCATCGAGTGCAGGACAGCAAAGATCCGCACAACCGACAGGACCCGGCACTCGAACGGGCGGAGAGGCAAGGACGAGGGCGATGCGAGAGATCTTCGCGGGACTGCCGTGGTGGGTGAAGTGGGTCGCGGTGCCGGTCATCGCCCTGGTCGTGTTCGGCGGACTGATCGCCAGCGTGGTCGGCTTCGTCATCGGACTGCTCTTCAAGCTGCTGGTCTTCGTCGCCCTGGTCGGCGGACTGATCTACGTCGTACGGAAGTTCACCTCGAGTTCGTCCTCACGCAGCGACTGGTGAGACCGGTGGGACACCCGTGGGGGGTAGGAGGAAACGGCTGGAACCACCGGTTCCCTCGGGCGGGGGAAGTTTCCCGGCTGGGCAGTCTGCGCGCGGTGACGGGCGAATAGAGTCCGGAACTCGACGCGGGGACAACCCCGCGAGCGGCCCCCACCCGTGTATCCCGCACGGTCTCCCCCTCGCGCTCCGGGAGTGACCCTTGGTCCCCGCCGACACCGCAACCGTCCACCTGCACGCGGTCCCCGCGCAACCACGCTCGGCGGCGTCCGTCCCGCCGCTGCCGCCCGCCGCCACGCCGGGGACGCTCATCGGGTCCGTGCAGCGCGCGATGCGCCTGCTGGAGACCGTCGCACGGCACGAGTACGGCGCCCCGGCCAAGCAGCTGGCCCGCGAGACCGGGCTCGCCCTGCCCACGACGTACCACCTGCTGCGGACCCTGGTGCACGAGGGATACCTGCACCGGGACAAAGGACTGTTCTTCCTCGGTGAGGCAGCCGAGCGGCTGAGCAGCAGCGGGGCGCGGCAGAAACGTCGCAGCACGGTGGTGGACGCGCTCGCGCACTGGCGGGACACCCTCGGCGTGCCCGTGTACTACGCGGTCTACCGCGAGGGCGAGATCGAGGTCATGTGCGTCTCGGACTCCCCCGGCACCCCGGCGGTGGAGGAGTGGGCCGGCTTCCGCGAGACGGGCCACGCGCACGCCATCGGGCAGTGCCTGCTGTCCCAGCTCGACGAGGAGGCCCGCCGTGACCACCTCGACCGCTATCCCGTGCAGGCGCTCACGCCGTACACGGTGCGCGACAGCCACAGCCTGCTGAGGCGGCTGGAGCGGATCCGGCGGATGGAACCGGTGACCGAACGCCAGGAGTACGCCCTCGGCGCGGTGTGCGCGGCGATCCCCCTCACCCTGGGCGATACGGCCGCGACCGTCGCCATCTCGCTGCCGGCCCACCAGGAGCACCGCCTGCTGCCCGCGGCCCGGCAACTGCAGACCGAGATCGGCCGGATGCTCGGCTCGCTGGCGCTCTCTATCAGTATGTGAAAACTCACTCCTTGTGATCTGCTGTGTACGTTCAGCAAGATTCCTCCCAGTGTCAGAGGTTCGTACCCGGCCAGTCGACGGCGAATGACGGGGTTATCGATGCGCGAGTCCGTACAGGCAGAGGTCATGATGAGCTTTCTCGTGTCCGAGGAGCTCTCGTTCCGCATTCCGGTGGAATTGCGCTATGAGACCAGTGATCCCTATGCCGTCCGGCTGACGTTCCATTTGCCGGGCGATGCCCCGGTCACCTGGGCTTTCGGGCGGGAGCTGCTGATCGACGGGGTCGGCCGGCCCTGCGGGGAGGGCGACGTGCGGGTCACACCCGTCGAACCCGACGCGCTGGGCGAGGTGCTGATCCGTCTTCAGGTGGGCAGCGACCAGGCGCTGTTCCGCTCCTCGACGGCCCCGCTGGTGGCCTTCCTCGACCGCACCGACAAGCTGGTGCCGTTGGGGCAGGAGGGCTCGCTCGCGGACTTCGACGCCCATCTCGACGAGGCGCTGGACCGCATCCTCGCCGAACAGGGCGCCGGTTGACCGACCGTCCGCGCGGAACGGTGGAGTAACGCTTCACCGGGGTTCGCCGGGCAGTACGGGAACGCTTTTTCGAGGTGTCCGTGGTCACGGGAGGGGGCGAAGGGGTGCCGCCGCCGGTGAGGCCCCCGCAAGGAGGGCGCACTCGGCATCCCGGCAGGGGGCGCGTCAGCGCTTGCGGCGTCGGCCCCTGCCCCCGCGCGCCGGTGCCGCCGCGGCCTCCGCCGCGGGTTTCGATCCCGGGCGGTCGGCCGAGACGACCAGCGCCGCCAGAGCCGTGGTGACCGGCACCGAGGCGACCAGACCGATCGAGCCGACCAGCGTGCGCACGATCTCCTCGGCGACCAGCTCGCTGTTCGCGACCGTCCCCACACTGCTCTGCGCGATGGAGAACAGCAGCAGCAGCGGCAGCGCGGCACCCGCATAGGCGAGGACGAGGGTGTTGACCACCGACGCGATGTGGTCACGGCCGATCCGGATGCCGGCGCGGTACAGCCCGCGCCAGCCCATCGTCGGGTTGGCCTCGTGCAACTCCCAGACCGCGGAGGTCTGGGTGACCGTCACGTCGTCCAGCACGCCGAGCGAACCGATGATGACGCCGGCGAGCAGCAGACCGCTCATGTCGATCGTCGGGTAGAGGCCGTGGATGAGGCCGGTGTTGTCGTCGGTGTTGCCGGTCAGGGCGGCCCAGTCGATGAACACCGAGCCCAGGACGCCGATCAGCAGCAGCGAGATGAGGGTCCCCAGCACGGCCACGGAGGTCCGCGCGGACAGGCCGTGGCACAGGTACAGGGCGATGAGCATGATCGCGCTCGCGCCCACCACCGCCACCAGCAGCGGGTTCGAACCCTGCAGGATCGCGGGCAGGATGAAGAAGTTCAGCACCATGAAGCTGATGGCCAGCGAGATGAGGGCCATGAGACCCCGCAGCCGCCCGACGATCACCACGGCGACCGCGAAGATGCCGGCGAGCAGGCTCAGGGGCAGCCGGCGGTCGACGTCCGTGACCGAGTACTGCAGGTCCTTCGGCGCGGACGGCTCGTAGGCGACCACCACCCCCTGGCCCTCACTCAACTGGCGTGACTGGTCGGGCTGGACGATCTCCGTGAACGTGCGGCCCTTGTCCTGGCCGGTGTCGACCCGGATCGTCGCCCGCTTGCAGGTGCCCTTCTCCTGCTGCACCGCGGAGGAACCCTCGGCGGTGGAGGTGTCGCCGGTCGGCGGGACTCCCTGCGCCCCGGCCTCCTTGCAGCTCACCTCCACGACCTTGGTGACCGTGGCCTGCTGGGTCTGCCGGTCGAACCCGACGCCCGTGCGCTCGTGCGGCGGCGCACCACCCGGCCAGAGCACGGCCAGGCCGACCAGTACGGCCGCCGCGAACGGGATCAGGACCGCGGCGATGACCTTGCGCAGATGCTGCGAGACGGGTGCGGCCGGTCCGTGGCCGTGTGAGTGCCCGTGTCCGCCGCCCGGAACGGAACCGGAGCCGTGACCGCCGTGACCGCTGTCACCGCCCCCGTGGCCACGTCCGCTGCCGTGCCCATCGCCACCGCCGTGCCCGCCGCCGTGGCGCCCATCGCCACCGCCGTGCCCGCCGCCGTGGCGCCCATCGCCGCTGCCGTGCCCGCCGCCGTGGCCGTGTCCACCGGGGTGGCCGCTGCCGTGGCCTCCGCCGTGGTCGTGGCCGCCCTGGCCCTGGCCGCTTCCGGGACCGTCCCCGTAGCCGTGACGGGAGCCCGGGCCCTGTCCGCTGCCGGGTACGACCCCTGGCCGCCGCTCATCGCCCGGCCCGTGCCCGAAGGCACCGGACGGACCGTGCCCCTGCCACTCACCCGCCGCGGACCCCGGCCGCTGAGCCGGGGCGGAACCGCGCCCCTGCCCCACGTCCGGCCCGTGGCCGGCGCCTGCGGCGAAGTCGTGGTCGTCTCCCCGGCCCCGGCCGTTGCCGTTGTTGTTTCCGGCGCTTTTGCCGGGGCCGCGAGGCGGCTCGGGCGGTGGGTGAGGGGAGCGATGCGTGGTGGTCACCGACCGATCATCGCAAGAACGAGGGGGGCCCTCTGGTCACCGCGCCAGAATTGCCGCTAGCGTGGAGTCACCTTTTGTACACGCGGGAGCTCGGAGCACCGGGCTGAGAGGGCGCTGACCTCCGTCCCAGCGATGTTTCACATGAAACATCACCGAAGTCGAGTGATGTTTCCCACGGAACGTCGGAGGACGGAAGCCGCTGCGTCGACCGCCGAACCTGTTACCGGGTAATGCCGGCGTAGGGAGTAGGTCTCATGACCAACAAGGACGCACGCACGCCTGCCTCCGTTCAGGACGCACAGTCCGCGGAGGCCGGGAAGTCCATCGGCTGGCACAAGGCGTACATCGAGGGCAGTCGCCCCGACCTGCGCGTGCCGGTCCGTCAGGTGCACCTCACCAACGGGCGTTCGGTCACGCTGTACGACACGTCCGGTCCGTACACCG
Source organism: Streptomyces sp. AHA2 (assembly GCF_036857595.1). Classification (NCBI taxonomy): domain Bacteria; kingdom Bacillati; phylum Actinomycetota; class Actinomycetes; order Kitasatosporales; family Streptomycetaceae; genus Streptomyces; species Streptomyces sp. AHA2. The sequence continues at coordinate 187,391 of NZ_JAUQWJ010000003.1, read as the reverse complement.
ACCCGCTCGTCGACACCGACGTCCGCAGGGGCCTGGCGCCGCTGCGCGAGAACTGGATCGTCGCCCGCGGCGACACCGAGGAGTACGCGGGCCGCCCCGTCCGTCCCGAGGACGACGGCATCAAGCACACCTCGCCGCGCGGCGGCCTCCGCAACCTCGACGCCGTCTTCCCCGGACGCCCGCGCCAGCCGCGCCGCAGCCGGGACGGCAAGGCGGTCACGCAGCTCGCGTACGCGCAGCGAGGCGAGATCACACCGGAGATGGAGTACGTGGCCCTCCGGGAGAACGTCGCTCCCGAGGTCGTGCGGGACGAGATCGCGGCGGGCCGTGCGGTTCTGCCGGCCAACGTCAACCACCCGGAGATCGAGCCGATGATCATCGGCAAGAGGTTCCTGGTGAAGGTCAACGCCAACATCGGCAACTCCGCCGTGACGTCCTCCATCGAGGAGGAGGTCGAGAAGATGACCTGGGCGACCCGCTGGGGCGCCGACACGGTCATGGATCTGTCCACCGGCCGCAACATCCACACCACGCGCGAGTGGGTGCTGCGCAACTCCCCCGTCCCCATCGGCACGGTGCCTCTCTACCAGGCCCTGGAGAAGGTCGACGGCCGGGCCGAGGAACTGACCTGGGAGATTTACAAGGACACGGTCATAGAGCAGGCCGAACAGGGCGTGGATTACATGACCGTGCACGCGGGCGTGCGCCTCGCCTATGTGCCGCTCACCGCGAACCGGAAGACCGGCATCGTCTCCCGCGGCGGCTCGATCATGGCCGCCTGGTGCCTCGCGCACCACAAGGAGTCGTTCCTGTACGAGAACTTCGAGGAGCTGTGCGAGATCCTCGCCGCGTACGACGTCACGTACTCCCTCGGCGACGGCCTGCGGCCCGGTTCCATCGCGGACGCCAATGACGAGGCGCAGTTCGCGGAGTTGAGGACGCTCGGGGAACTCAACCGGATCGCGAAGCGTTTCCACGTACAGACCATGATCGAGGGCCCGGGCCACGTCCCGATGCACAAGATCAAGGAGAACATCGACCTCCAGCAGGAGATCTGCGATGAAGCCCCGTTCTATACGCTCGGCCCGCTGACCACCGACGTCGCGCCCGCGTACGACCACATCACCTCCGGCATCGGTGCCGCGATGATCGCCTGGTGGGGCACGGCGATGCTGTGTTACGTCACGCCCAAGGAGCACCTGGGCCTGCCGAACCGCGACGACGTGAAGACCGGCGTCATCACGTACAAGATCGCCGCGCACGCGGCCGACCTCGCCAAGGGTCACCCGGGTGCGCAGGAGTGGGACGACGCCCTGTCCGACGCCCGCTTCGAGTTCCGCTGGGAGGACCAGTTCAACCTGGCCCTCGATCCGGACACGGCGCGGGAGTTCCACGACGAGACGCTCCCCGCGGAACCGGCCAAGACGGCCCACTTCTGCTCTATGTGCGGTCCGAAGTTCTGCAGCATGAAGATTAGCCAAAGCATCACGGAGCGGTTCGGTGGTGCGGTGGCTGAGGGAGCCTCGTCCGAGGAGATCGCCGAGGGGATGCTCCAGAAGTCGAAGGAGTTCGCCGAGGCAGGGAACCGGGTGTACCTGCCGATCGCGGACTGACAGGGCAGCGGGGCAGATCCAAGGACCTGCCCCGCACCCCACACTCTACTTTGGTCTTCCATGTGCTCTGTTGATCAGCTTCCAGCCCTGCCCCGGCACTTCGGCGCAGGCTCAGGAAGGCATCCGCAGAGAAGTCGACCTACGTGCCCCTAGGAGCCGCTTTTAGGTGGACTTGGTGGTGATTCCCGCAGAGCGGAACGTCGTCTGTGCCGGGCAGAAGACCTGCGACCAGCCACTGGTACGCCAGCGAGGAGCCTCGAAGGTGACAACGCCGCCACCGTCCCAGCGAGTGCAGTCGACGGCAGCCTTGTAATGGCCGCCGTTGCTCTTGGTGCACTTGGCCATCGCACCGTTTTCGAAGTTGCTCTGATAGGTGCAGCCCGACGGATGTGCCTCCGCCCCCGTGGGCGCTGCGGAGGCTGCCCCAGGGAAGGCGAGTGCGAAGGCAGCTGCTACGCCACCCGCGGCGATGAACGACCACTTCCTCATTGTTGTAGATCCCTTCACTGAAGTGTAATTGCGGGGTGCGTCATACGGGGTGCTGACATCCATTCAGGGTGCCCTCTAGTTGTGACGAGTTGTGACGCCGGCGGACACAGTTCTAGTCGAACCCTGGCAATAGGCCCTGGAGTGCGAGCCATTATTGCGCCAGTCACCCTCGAAGAACTTGATTTTGCCGGTATCTGTGTCCTTGCACATTGCTGAGGCACGGTAATGGCCACCATTCGACTTGCTGCACCGCGCCACAGTCATCTTTGAGTCAACGACCTCGTACGAGCACCCCTCTGGATGCGCCTGTGCCGCTGCTGAGGCCGTTGCGGGCACCGAGAGCATGAGGCCGAACATTGCGGATCCTGCAAGGATAATCCTCGTTGTCGTACGCACTCAAATCCCCGCCCTTCCGGAATTCTGTTCCTCTACGTTGGGTTGACGTGATCAACCTAGGAGTGAATTGAAGAGTGTGTCAATGGAGATCCAGAAGTTGAGGATAATTTGAGGGTCTCTGTGTGTGCGATGGAATTGAGCCAATGGCGCAAATGTATTGCAGTGACGAGAAGTGTCGCCACGGATCCCTGTCCTGGTTTCTTGCGGCGATGATATGTAGGAGACCAGTTGGAGAAAGGCGTCCACATGTCATCTTGTGTTTCCCAGCGCGTGCACAGGCGGCGGGAGCCGTCGATCTAGGACGCTGCATGCCATCGCCTATCGCACGAGCAAGTGCGCCTTGGGTACGGTCATGGTCGTGTCCGGCACACGTCGGGTTGGTCACCCGTATGCGTGCGCCGGTTGATCGCGCGCGACTAGGGGAGCTGGGACGGGCATGGCGCTTGACCCTGCTCGATCGCAAGAGGGGTTCACATCGACGAGGGCCGCGCAGGTGATGAGCGCGGCATGCCGGGCGGCTGGATTGGACGACAGTGGGTCAGAGCTGATCCGTCTGGGAGAGAACGCGCTCTTCCGCCTGGACGCTGAGCCAGTCATCGTACGGGTGGCGCGAGGAGAGCCGTGGCTGCCCAAGGCTCGTGTCGAGGTGGCCGTCTCACAGTGGTTGGCTGAGGAAGGGTTCCCTGCCGCGCGCCTGGTCGACGGCTTGAGCAGCCGTTCCTGATCGTGGCCACCCGGTGACGTTCTGGTGGCTCATCGTCGAGGCAACCGCCCGGACCTGCACTCCATGACGTTGCCCGCTGGCCTGGAGCTGCCTTCGTTCAACCCCTTCGATAAGCAGGAACTGCGGATCAGCCAGGCAGCGATCCCGGAAGATGACAGGGTCTTCCTCCGTAAGCGGTGGAGTGAGCTGCGTGACCAGTTCGAGGGCTTGCGGTTCGAGACACCCAAGGGGCCGGTGCACGGCGATGCTCACGTCCAGAACCTCATGGTGAACGACCACGGAGGTGAACGACCAGGAAGAAGTCATCCTGATCGACTTCGAGGCATTCTGCTTCGATCATCCTGAGTGGGACCTAATGGTTACGGCCACGGAGCACCACAGCCTGCGGTGGCAGACCGACGAGCAGTACGCCGACTTCGTGCAGGCGTACGGGCGAGACCTGCACGACTGGCACGGCTACGACACGCTCCGGCGGCTCCAAGAGTTCGGCATGACCACGTGGCTGATGCAGAACGTGCGGGAGGACGAGGAGACGGCAGCCGAGTACCGCCAGCGCATCGCTGGCTTGCGGAACGATGATGCGCCGCGCGACTGGCGTCCTTGCTAGCTGTTACTCGTCCTCGTCCAGACGGGCGAGCGCTTCGTTCACCTGCTCATTGAAGGCCACGACGGCCGGGTTGGCCGCGTACGCACTGACCTCCGCCTGAAAGTCGGTCACGTAGCGCTGGAAGGGGGAGGACTGGAGGGAGTCGCCGCCGTCCACGGCAAGACTGGCTGTGGTGGCGGCCTCCAGCTCTCCGCTCAGTAGCTGGCTTTGTGCGAGCACCTGCGACAGAAACCGAGGGTGCGGGCGTACTGCGGATCGGTGCTGTCCATAGCGCGCTGTGCGTGCTCGACCGCCTCACGGTGCATCCTTAGATCGCGGAAGCAGTGGCAGAACTCGCCCAAGAGTTCCGCGTCGTCGAAGTAGCTCAACCACGGCGGGTCATCGGCACTGTCAGCGCGCTCGAAGTGGCGCTGAGATTGGGTCATGGCGACTGACGCCCCGGTTCGATCCCCCGCGTTGGAGAGCGCCCGGGCCTCCATAGCCCAGTAGTTCGCCATGGCACGTGGGGTTGCCCGGCCCTTGGCGCCCTCGACTGCGGCGCGGGCTAGCTGGATGGCCTGGGTGTGGTGGCCGAGATAGTTCGCCTGGTGGTTGAGGTTGCCGAGGATGCGGGCCCCGAACATGCGGTCGTCGATGACCTGGGACAGTCGCAGTGTCGACGTGAGATAGCGGTGAGCGAGCCCGGTGGTTACCGGAGTCGTATGCGGTCCAAGCGAGCAACTGGGAGACCTCGGCGGCGGCGCCGAACAACGCCGTGCCTACCTTCTCGCTGTAGCTGGCGCTGAGCAGGGGCAGGACCTCATGGCGGAAGTAGTGACGTAGTGCCTTGTGGCCGTGGCCTCCGCCGTACTTGAAGTCGAGTTGCATGAAGGTCGCGGCGGCGTCCCTGATTGCCCGGACGTCGCGCATGCCGACCCGCTGCTGAGCGGGCCTGTCGGACTGGATGCCGTCCGGGCGCGCGATCATCCACGACAGGACGGCGGGGCTGAGATCTGAGTCCGAGACAATCAGTTGCTCGGATACGACGGTGTCGGCCCGTTCCTGGGCGAGTCCATCCAGCATCGACAGCACGTCGGGGACGGTACTGGGATAGCCGAGCGGTTCCGGAGTGGCCGGCCGCGTGTGATCGAAGAAGCCGAGATCGCCGGGAGTGATGCGGCGGCCGAATTTGACGCTCAGCACGTCGGCCATGAGTGCCGCTGAGCGAGATCGAGGAGGGCATGGCCCAGAAGTCGAAGGAGTTCGCGGCGAGCGGGAACAGGGTGTACCTGCCGATCGCGGACTGACCCGCGCTGGGATCGCCGAGGCCCGGGCGGTCGTGTTCGCCCGGGCGGGTGCCCGGTTCACGCTTCCCCCGTGGCCTCGTCGCCCGGGGGAGCGCGGATCGCCGGGCGCTCGCCGGGGGGCGGGCGCCCGGCGCTAGTCCGGCTGGTGCTCCGGGCCTCCGAAGTCCGGGCTGGTGTAGTCCGGGCTGCTGAAGCTCGGCCGTGAGCCGCGGCTGCCGTCGCCCGGGCTGGAGAAGCCCGGGCGGTCGTACCCGAGATGCGGCATGCGGCTGACCGGCGCCGAGGGTGAGGGGTGGTGCAGCGCGGCGGCCGATCCGGGGTCGGCGAGCGCCTCCCGCAGGAACGGCAGGATGCCCCGCTCCATCAGGGCTTCGCGCCACTCCTCCCTGGCCCGGTCGACCTCTCTGCGCAACTCGCCGTACGGGCCCGTCTCGGCGGTCGGCTTGTTGCGCAGGGCGGTGAGCAGCAGGCCCACCGCGGCGACCAGGATGGCGACCGCGGTCACGGCGCCGAAGACCCACCCGGTGGTGAGCATGGTCCGGGCGAACCCCTGCTCGGGATCGAGCATCTGCAGGACGTAGCCGACGAGCAGGAAGATCGCGGCGGCGGTGCCGGCCAGGACGGGGGCGAGGACGGCGACGACGGCGACGGCGCCCGCGCCGGCGGTCTCCGCGGCGACCTCGCCCACGGAGGCCGCGAGTCCCGCCCCTCCGCCGGCCGGTTCGGTCGACCCGGTGCCGCGCACGGACGAGGAGGCGGACGGCGCGGGCTGGCGGAGTTCGTCACGGACCTTGACGTAGTGCTGGTACTCGGCCGACGCGGCGGCCGTGATGAGCGCGGTGGCGTTCAGCGCCATGGTGCGCAGCTGCTCGGAGTTGAGCCGCTGTCCGACAGCGGACAGTTCCGGACGGTGTGGGGCGGAGCGCAGCGCCTCATCGAGGATCCGCTCGTATTCCTGGCGGTCCTCGCTCAGCAGGTGCTGCGGAACGCTGTTCATGTGCATCCCCCGATGCTCCGTAGGGCTTGGGGCTCGGCATGCTGACGAGCCGTCGGGCAGAAACGGAGGGGAGCCTGCTACGGATAAGCCGATGGTAGAGCGGTGACGGTGTGCGGTGACAGGGGGTTTACCGAAATTGGCCCCTCGGCGGCAAGGGCCCCGGAGCGGCCGTTGCCGCACCGGTCAAGGCTCAGGTGGCCAGGGGCAGTTGCTGGACCAGCAGTTTCCCGGCCATCGTCACGCCGCCGTCCATCGCGATGGCCAGCCCGTCGGCGTAGACGTGCGGACCCTCGACGACGGGGTCGGTGGCCTCGTCGTCCTCCTCGGAGCCCGCCTCGCCCAGCAGGTACGGGATCGGGCTGTGGCCGTGGACGATGCGGGTGCCGCCGTACGTGTCGAGCAGGGAGCGCACGGCGTCGGCGCCGCCCTCGTCGCGGAACGAGAACCGCTTGGTGAACTTGCGGAACAGATCCCAGACCTCGTCCGCGTCGTTGCGCGTGAGCGTCTCGCGGACGGTGTCGTTGACCTCTTCGATGGAACGGCCGTAGTCGAGGTAGGCGGTGGTGTCGGAGTGCACGAGCAGGTGTCCGTCCACCTCCTCGACGGCGTCCAGGCGGGCCATCCACTGCAGGTGGTGATCCTGGAGGCGGTCCATGTCGGTCTTCTGGCCGCCGTTGAGCAGCCAGGCCGCCTGGAAGGTGGCGGTGCCCGCGCCGGAGTTGACGGGGGTGTCGCCGAACCGCTTCGCGCCGAGCAGCAGCAGTTCGTGGTTGCCCATCAGCGCCTTGCAGTACCCGCCGGCCGCGGCGGCCTCGGCGGACAGCCGCATGACCAGGTCGATCACGCCGATGCCGTCCGGGCCGCGGTCGGTGAAGTCGCCCAGGAACCACAGCCGGGCGGTGCCCGCGCACCAGTTGCCGGCGGCGTCGAGCAGGCCCTTCTCCTGGAGGGCGGCCACCAGCTGGTCGAGGTAGCCGTGGACGTCGCCCACGACGTACAGCGGGCCCTGCCCGGTGGTGGACTGCGGGGCGGCGGCGGTTTCGGGTTCGACGGTCACCTGGACAGTGTCGCCCCGGTTCACGACGGGAAGGTCGCGCTGGGTCGGCGTGTAGCCCTCGGGATAGGTCTCCGCGGGCGGCGGGGCGACCTCGCCGGGGTGGACGCCGTGGACGTACGGACCGGTCTCGTGGACGTACGCGGGCACCCGGAAGTCGCGCAACGTCGCCGTCCGCTCCACCTCGGGTCCCTGACCGGCCCCCTGAGTCATCGACCCCTCCACCATCGCGCCGCATCTGCACCGCATCGGACTGCCTGGTCGTAGCGGTCCGCCGGTGTCGTGGGCCCATCATAGGAATGCGGATCGCGCCGTGTGATGACCCAGGGGTGGTGAATCAGAGCAAGACTCCGGTTCGCCGCGGCTTTCGCCCCGATTGCGCCGGGCTTCGACCACCGTGCGACCGTCCTCGCGCTTGTTCTCTTCGCGAGAACGATCCCTTCTCTCCGGGGGACCGGCCCCGTTTCTCCTCAGGAGGCCGACCCTCCGTCACCCGGGAGCGGGAGCTCACGTCTCCTCGGGTGACCGCGGCGGGCTGACCGTCGTGCGTGGCGGCCGCCGCTGGGACGACGTGCGCACGATCAGCTCCGTCGGTATCACCTGCTCCACCGGGTGCTCCGACTCGACGCCCTCGATGGCGTCGATCAGCAACTGCACGACCGCCGTACCGATGCGCCGCGGCTTCAGGGAGAGCGTGGTGATCGGTGGTTCGGTGTTCGCGTAGACGGTGGACTCGCTGCAGCAGACGAGCAGCAGGTCTTCGGGGACGCGCAGGCCGTAGCGCCGGGCGGCGGCGAGCAGGTCGGTGCCGTTGGGGTCGAACAGTCCGTAGACCGCGTCGGGCCGGTCGGGCCGGGCGAGCAGCCGGTCGGCGGCGACGGCGCCGGCACACGGATCGTGCGCCGGGTAGGCCTCGTAGACCGGGTCCTGGCCGACGCGCTCGCACCAGCGCAGATACGCGCTGGTCGACAGGTGGGTGTACGTGTCCGTGCTCGTGCCGGTCAGCAGGCCGATGCGGCGGGCGCCGGCGTCGGCCAGGTGGTCGAGGATGCCGAGCACGGCGGCCTCGTGGTCGTTGTCGACCCAGGCCGTGACGGGCAGCGCTCCGGCCGGACGGCCGTCGGACACGACGGGCAGGCCCTGCCGGACGAGCTCGCTGACGACCGGGTCCTGGTCGGAGGGGTCGATGACGACCGTGCCGTCCAGGGCGACGTTCGACCACACGTCGTGCCGGGAGGTCGCGGGCAGGATGACGAGGGCGTAACCGCGGGCCAGTGCCGCGGAGGTGGCGGCCCGGGCCATCTCGGCGAAGTACGCGAACTCGGTGAAGGTGAAAGGTTCATCCCCGTACGTGGTCACGGTCAGGCCGATGAGCCCCGACTTGCCGGTGCGGAGGGTCCGGGCGGCGGCCGAGGGCCGGTAGCCCAGCCGGTCGGCGACCTCGCGGACATGGCGCCGGGTGGCGTCCGGGAGCCGGCCCTTTCCGTTGAGGGCGTCGGAGACGGTCGTGATGGAGACTCCGGCGGCGGCGGCCACGTCTCTGATACCCGCCCGACCCGGCCGGCTGCCTCGCCGTGAGGTTTCCGCGCGGCTCACCTGGTGCTTCCCTGCTGCTGTCATGGCGAGCCGATAGTAGGGCTCATGTGGTGGGGTAGGGCGGACGCATATGCACGCGTTGACAGACACGTTTCTGCATGATCGTTAAGGGTCAATTGCCTACGAAGTAAAGGGTGTTGAGCGCTCTCATGGCAGTACGTGACGTGGTGGCGCGTGCGTACCTGCCCCGTGGTGGATGTTGCGAAGAGGTCTCAACTCACCTGCACGGGTGACGCGCGCCAGGGCGTGCACCACCGGCGCATAGATATATGTGCGGCGCGCCCCCGGATTCGTACGCCTTCATGCATCGATGCCCTTGTTGCCGGTGGGACGCGGGGTGCCGGCGGCGGTCGCTTCGCCGTGGCTATACGCAGCGACGCCGAATCCTCATAAGGTGAGGAGTATTGGATGTCGGCGGCGGTCATGGGCCGCCGGTCTTCACGAGGAGGACTGCGGTGAGCGAGACGAGCCCCAAGCTGCGCGCCGAGCTGGAGGGGATCCCCACCTACAAGCCGGGCAAGCCCGCGGCGGCCGGCGGACCGGTGGCCTACAAGCTGTCCTCCAACGAGAACCCCTACCCGCCGCTGCCGGGCGTGCTGGAGTCCGTGACGGCGGCGGCCTGCAACTTCAACCGCTACCCGGACATGGCTTGCACGGCACTGATGAGCGAGCTGTCCGAGCGGTTCGGCGTGCCCCTGTCCCACCTGGCCACCGGCACCGGGTCGGTCGGCGTCGCGCAGCAGCTGATCCAGGCCACCTCCGGCCCGGGCGACGAGGTGATCTACGCCTGGCGCTCCTTCGAGGCGTACCCGATCATCACGCAGATCAGCGGCGCGACCTCGGTGCAGGTGCCGCTGACCTCCGGCGATGTGCATGACCTCGACGCGATGGCGGACGCCATCACGGACCGGACCCGGCTGATCTTCGTCTGCAACCCCAACAACCCGACGGGCACGGTCGTGCGGCGAGCGGAGCTGGAGCGCTTCCTCGACCGGGTCCCCGGCGACGTGCTGGTGGTGCTCGACGAGGCCTACCGCGAGTTCATCCGCGACCCCGAGGTGCCGGACGGCATCGAGCTGTACCGGGACCGGCCCAACGTCTGTGTCCTGCGGACCTTCTCCAAGGCGTACGGTCTGGCCGGCCTGCGGGTGGGGTTCGCCGTCGCCCACGAGCCGGTGGCCGCGGCCCTGCGCAAGACGGCGGTGCCGTTCGGAGTCAGCCAGCTCGCGCAGGAGGCGGCGATCGCCTCGCTGCGGGCCGAGGACGAACTGTTCGGCCGGGTCGGCTCACTGGTGTGCGAGCGCACGCGCGTGGTCGACGGGCTGCGAGCCCAGGGCTGGACGGTGCCGGAGACCCAGGCCAACTTCGTGTGGCTGCGGCTGGGGGAGCGCACGGTCGGCTTCGCGGAGGCCTGTGAGCAGGCGGGCGTGGTGGTCCGGCCGTTCCCGGGCGAGGGTGTGCGGGTGACGGTCGGCGAGGCCGAGGCGAACGACATCTTCCTGAAGGTGGCGGAAGGGTTTCGCAAGGAGCTCTGAAAGCCGGGGCTTCGGGAGCCGGGGCTCGGGAGCGGTCCGGACTGCCTTCGAGAGCATGTCGGACTCCGAGGGTCTCCGAGGGCTTTGAAGGCCTCTGCAGGATCGGAGAGCCGAGCTGAGAAGCTCTGAGACCTGTGAGGTTCCGCCCGTCCGGGCAGGACACCGGTGGGAGCCGGTCGGCGTCAGTCGTCGGCCGGTTCCACGCGTATCGGGTCGCCGTCGCGCACGGTGGCGAGCAGCCGGGGATCGCCGTCGACACGGCCGAGGACGTTGCACGGGCCGGCAAGGCGGCATTCGTCGCCCTGGGAGATCGGCGTGGGCCCGTAGGGGAGTGCCAGTGCGTCGCCGTCCGTCCAGAAGGCGACCGTGCCCGGGTCGACCACCTCGCGGGCGCCTGTTTCACGTGAAACCGACACCCCCGTGTCGAAGTACACCTCCTCGCCCCAGGTCCGGGCGGTGGAGACGAGAGGCAGTGCCTTGCCGAGGGCCTGCGCGGTCGGGGTGTCGTCGAGGGTTGCGGTGAGGTGCCCGGAGGGCCAGGAGATCCGGGTCGGCGTCTGTATCTGCATGCGGCGATTCAACATTATGTTGAAGCCCCGGCCAAGGGTTGACGAGCGTCACACAGGACCCCCTCCAATCCTCGAAAGTGCGTGCTGCATAATGGCTTGTGAATGTGAACGCTTTCACAAGCGTAGGTAAGGAGCGGCGACGTGGATCTGGCTCTGGCGCCGGAGACCCTGGCGCGATGGCAGTTCGGGATCACCACCGTCTACCACTTTCTGTTCGTTCCCCTGACGATCTCACTGGCCGCGCTGACGGCCGGCCTGCAGACCGCCTGGGTGCGGACGGAGAAGGAGAAGTACCTCCGGGCGACCAAGTTCTGGGGGAAGCTCTTCCTGATCAACATCGCGATGGGCGTGGTGACGGGCATCGTGCAGGAGTTCCAGTTCGGCATGAACTGGTCCGACTACTCGCGCTTCGTCGGTGACGTCTTCGGTGCTCCACTGGCCTTCGAGGCCCTCATCGCGTTCTTCTTCGAGTCGACCTTCATCGGCCTGTGGATCTTCGGCTGGGACAAGCTGCCGAAGAAGATCCATCTGGCTTGCATATGGATGGTCTCGATCGGCACGCTGCTGTCGGCGTACTTCATCCTGGCCGCCAACTCCTGGATGCAGCACCCGGTCGGCTACCGCATCAACGAGACCAAGGGCCGGGCCGAACTCACCGACTTCTGGCTGGTGCTGACCCAGAACACCGCCCTGAATCAGGTCTTCCACAGCTTCGCGGCGGCCTTCCTGACCGGTGGCGCCTTCATGGTGGGCATCGCCGCCTTCCACCTGCTGCGCAAGAAGCACATCCCGGTCATGCGGACCTCGCTCCGGCTCGGGCTCGTCACCGTCGCGGTCGGCGGCCTGCTCACCGCGGTCAGCGGGGACACCCTGGGCAAGGTCATGTACGAACAGCAGCCGATGAAGATGGCCGCCGCCGAGGCGCTGTGGGACGGCGAGAGGCCGGCGCCCTTCTCGGTGTTCGCGTACGGGGACGTGGACGAGGGCCACAACAAGGTCGCCCTGGAGATCCCCGGCTTGCTCTCCTTCCTGGCCCACAGCGACTTCGAGTCGTACGTGCCGGGCATCAACGACACCAACAAGGCGCTTCAGGAGAAGTTCGGCCCCGGTGACTACAAGCCCATCGTCCCCGTCGCCTACTGGGGCTTCCGCTGGATGATCGGCTTCGGCATGGCGTCGTTCTCCCTCGGCCTGCTGGGACTGTGGCTCACCCGCAAGAAGTTCCTGCTGCCGGCCGCCTGGCGCACCGGTGACGACGAGGTGCCGCACCTGGTGCTGTTCCGCAAGCCGCTGCAGCCGCGTCTCACCCGCCTGTACTGGCTGGCGGCGGTCTGGACGATGGCCTTCCCGCTGATCGCCAACTCCTGGGGCTGGATCTTCACCGAGATGGGCCGCCAGCCGTGGGTCGTCTACGGCCTGTTCCAGACGCGTGACGCGGTCTCCCCCGGCGTCTCCCAGGCCGAGGTCCTCACCTCGATGATCGTCTTCACGACGCTGTACGCCGTCCTCGCCGTGATCGAGGTCAAGCTGCTCGTGAAGTACGTCAAGGCCGGGCCGCCCGAACTGACCGAGGCCGACCTCAACCCGCCCACGAAGATCGGCGGCGACCTCCGTGACGCCGACAAGCCGATGGCCTTCTCGTACTAGGCCGAGGGAGCTGCACAGTCATGGAACTGCACGACGTCTGGTTCGTCCTGATCGCCGTCCTGTGGACCGGCTACTTCTTCCTGGAGGGCTTCGACTTCGGGGTCGGCGTGCTCACCCGGCTGCTGGCCCGCAACCGGCCCGAGAAGCGAGTGCTGATCAACACCATCGGGCCCGTCTGGGACGGCAACGAGGTGTGGCTGCTCACCGCGGGCGGCGCGACCTTCGCCGCCTTCCCCGAGTGGTACGCCACGCTCTTCTCCGGGTTCTACCTGCCCCTGCTGCTGATCCTGGTCTGCCTGATCGTCCGGGGCGTGGCCTTCGAGTACCGGGTGAAGCGTCCCGAGGAGAACTGGCAGCGCAACTGGGAGACGGCGATCTTCTGGACCTCGCTCGTCCCGGCCTTCCTGTGGGGGGTGGCCTTCGGCAACATCGTGCGGGGCGTGAAGATCGACCGGGACTTCAACTACACCGGCGGGGTCCTGGACCTGCTCAACCCGTACGCCCTGCTGGGCGGTCTGGTCACCCTGGCGCTGTTCACCTTCCACGGGACGGTGTTCGTCGGCCTCAAGACCGTCGGGGAGATCCGCGAGCGGGCGCGGACGCTGGCGCTGCGGGTCGGTGCGGCCACCGCCGTGCTGGCACTGGCCTTCCTGCTGTGGACGCAGGCCGACCGTGGTGACGGGGCGTCGCTGGTCGCGCTGGCCGTGGCCGTGGCAGCACTGGTCGCGGCGCTGGGTGCCGCGCGTGCCGGGCGTGAGGGCTGGGCATTCGCCCTGTCGGGCATGACCATCGTCGCCACGGTGGCGATGCTGTTCCTGACGCTGTTCCCGAACGTCATGCCCTCGACCCTGAACCCGGACTGGAGCCTGACGGTCACCAACGCCTCGTCCAGCCCCTACACGCTGAAGATCATGACCTGGTGCGCCGGGGTCGCCACGCCGGTGGTCCTGCTCTACCAGAGCTGGACGTACTGGGTCTTCCGCAAGCGGATCGGCACCCAGCACATCGCCGATCCCGTGCACTGAGGTGTGTTTCACGTGAAACCGATCGATCCGCGTCTGCTGCGGTACGCCCGTGCCACCCGGGTGTTCCTGGTGGCCGTCATCGCCCTCGGCGCGCTGGGGGCGGGGCTGGTCATCGCACAGGCCATGCTCATCGCCGAAGTGGTGGTCGGCGCCTTCCAGCACCGGGAGACGGTGTCCGACCTCACCACTCCCCTGGTGCTGCTGGTCGCCGTGGCCGCCGGGCGGGCGCTGGTCGGCTGGCTGACGGAACTCGCCGCCCACCGGGCGAGTGCGGCGGTGAAGTCGGAGCTGCGGGGGCGGTTGCTGGAGCGGTCGACCTCCCTGGGACCGGGGTGGCTGGGTGGGCAGCGGACCGGTTCGCTGGTCGCCCTGGCCACCCGGGGTGTCGACGCACTGGACGACTACTTCTCGCGGTACCTGCCGCAACTGGGCCTCGCGGTGGTCGTGCCGGTGGCGGTGCTGGCGCGGATCGTCACCGAGGACTGGGTCTCCGCGGCGATCATCGTCGGCACGCTGCCGCTCATCCCGGTCTTCATGATGCTGATCGGCTGGGCCACCCAGTCCCGGATGGACCGTCAATGGCGGCTGCTGTCGCGGCTGTCCGGGCACTTCCTGGACGTGGTCGCCGGACTGCCCACGTTGAAGGTCTTCGGCCGCGCCAAGGCCCAGGCGGAGTCGATCCGCCGGATCACCGGCGAGTACCGGCGGGCGACCATGCGGACGCTGCGGATCGCCTTCATCTCCTCCTTCGCGCTCGAACTCCTCGCGACGATCTCGGTGGCGCTGGTCGCCGTGACGATCGGCATGCGGCTCGTGCACGGAGAGATGGACCTCTCCATCGGCCTGGTCATCCTGATCCTGGCGCCCGAGGCGTATCTCCCGTTGCGGCAGGTCGGCGCGCAGTACCACGCGGCGGCGGAAGGGCTGGCGGCTGCGGAGGAGATCTTCGAGGTCCTGGAGACCCCTTCGCCGGTGGCGGGTTCCGCGGCCGTGCCGGAGGGCGGCGCGCTGTCCTTCGAGGAGGTGACCGTCCGGTACCCGGGCCGCTCCGCGGACGCCGTCTCGCGAGTCTCCTTCACCGTCGAGCCCGGGGAGACGGTCGCGCTGGTCGGCCCCAGCGGTGCGGGCAAGTCGACCCTGCTGGACGTGCTTTTGGGGTTCGTCCGGCCCGCCGGGGGGCGGGTCGTGGTCGGCGGGACCGGCCTGGAGGAGGCCGACCTGGAGCAATGGCGGTCCCAGGTTGCCTGGGTCCCGCAGCGGCCGCACCTGTACGCCGGGACGATCGCCGAGAACGTGCGGCTGGCGCGGCCCGACGCGGACGACGACGCCGTACGTCGGGCGTTGCGGGACGCCGGGGCGCTGGAGTTCGTGGACACGCTGCCCGAGGGGGCCGGCACGGTGCTCGGCGAGGGCGGGGCCGGCCTGTCCGCCGGACAGCGGCAGCGGCTGGCGCTGGCCCGGGCGTTCCTCGCGGACCGGCCCGTGCTGCTGCTCGACGAGCCGACCGCGGCTCTGGACGGGGCGACCGAGGCCGAGGTCGTGGCGGCGGTGCGGCGGCTGGCGGTCGGCCGGACGGTGCTGCTCGTGGCGCACCGGCCCGCGCTGCTGGAGGTGGCGGACCGGGTGGTGCGCCTGGGGGAGCCCGAGACCACGGCCGTGCCCACGGTCCGCCCCGTCGCTCAGGACGGCGGGACGCGCCCGGCCGGCACCGCGCGGCCGCCGGTTCCCGCGGACACCCGCGGCCGGTCCGCGTCGGGCGGGGTCCTCGGCCGGGTCCGTGCCATGTCCGGGCCCCGGCGCGGCCGGCTGGGACTCGCGCTGCTGCTCGGTTCGCTCGCGCTGGGCAGCGCGGTCGGGCTCATGGCCACGTCGGGATGGCTCATCTCGCGGGCCTCGCAGCAGCCACCCGTGCTGTATCTGATGATGGCCGTGACGGCGACGCGCGCGTTCGGCATCGGGCGGGCCGTGTTCCGGTACGCCGAGCGGCTGGTGTCGCACGACGCCGTGCTGCGGATGCTCGCGGACACCAGGGTCGCGGTGTTCCGGAGGCTGGAGCGGCTCGCACCGGCCGGGCTGCGCCGCACCCACCGGGGCGACCTGCTCTCCCGGCTGGTCGCCGACGTGGACGCGCTGCAGGACTACTGGCTGCGCTGGCTGCTGCCGGCCGGGTCGGCGCTCGTCGTGTCGGCCGTCTCGGTGGGTTTCACGGCGTGGCTGCTGCCCGAGGCCGGGGCGGTGCTCGCGGCCGGGCTGCTCGCCGCTGGTGTCGGTGTGCCCCTGGTCACCGGGGCGGTCGCCCGGCGGGCCGAGCACCGGCTGGCCCCCGCCCGCGGGGTGCTCGCCACGCGGGTGACCGACCTGCTCACCGGTACCGCGGAACTGACCGTCGCAGGCGCCCTCCCCACGCGGATGGGCCAGGCGCGCGAGGCCGACAGGACGCTCACGCGGCTCGCCTCGCGCGCCGCCACCGCCACCGCCCTCGGGGACGGGCTCACCGCGTTGGCGTCGGGGCTGACCGTCACGGCGGCCGCCCTGGCCGGTGTGCAGGCGGTCGCGGCCGGACGGCTGGACGGCGTGGCCCTCGCCGTCGTCGTCCTCACCCCACTCGCCGCCTTCGAGGCCGTGCTCGGGCTGCCGCTCGCCGTGCAGTACCGGCAACGGGTCCACCGCAGCGCCGAGCGGGTCCACGAGGTGCTGGACGCGCCGGACCCCGTACGGGAACCGGAGCGGCCCCGGCAGGCGCCCGCCTCACCCTTCCCGGTCGTCGTCAGGGGACTGGTGGCGCGGCACGCGGGCCAGGACCGGGACGCCGTGGCCGGACTGGACCTGACTCTCGAGGAGGGCCGCCGGATCGCCGTGGTCGGACCCTCGGGCTCCGGCAAGACCACCCTGGCGCAGGTGCTGCTGCGGTTCCTCGACGCGCGGGCCGGTGCGTACACGCTGGCGGGTGTCGACGCGTACGGCCTGGCCGGGGACGACGTGCGGACGATGGTCGGCCTGTGCGCGCAGGACGCACACCTCTTCGACAGCTCGTTGCGCGAGAACCTGCTGCTCGCCAGGAAGGACGCCGGCGAGGACGATCTGCGGGCGGTGCTGGCGCGGGTCAGGCTGCTGGACTGGGCCGGCACCCTGCCCGACGGACTCGACACGCTGGTCGGTGAGCACGGGGCGCGGCTGTCGGGCGGGCAACGGCAGCGGCTGGCGCTGGCGCGGGCCCTGCTCGCCGACTTCCCCGTCCTGGTGCTGGACGAGCCCGCCGAGCACCTCGACCTGCCGACCGCCGACGCCCTCACGGCCGATCTCCTGGCGGCCACCGAGGGCCGTACGACGTTGCTCATCACGCACCGGCTGGCCGGACTGGACGCCGTGGACGAGGTGATCGTGCTCGACGCCGGGCACGTCGTGCAGCGCGGCCCGTACGACGAACTGGCAGCGGTGGACGGCCCGCTGCGACGCATGGCGGAGCGGGAGGCTGCGGCGGAGTCGCTCGCGGACGTGGGCTGACCCTCGCGCCGCCGAGTCGCCCCGGCCGGTCGGTCCCCGACCGGTCCGTTCTCGGCCGTTCGGGGCAGCCGGTCCCCCGGGCGTACGACGAGAACAGGACCGGGCGGCCGGGAACGGTCAGGATCGCTGACATGCGCTCATATCGTCGGCACCGCCTGCTCGTTCCGCTGCTGCTGTGCGGGCTGGCCGTCCTCGCGGCCCGCCCCGGCTCGGCCGACGGGGAGTACGGGGGCGGCACCGGCACCGGCGGTGCGGAAGCGGCCCCGGGCGGGCTCAGCGCCGAGGTGGTCCGGCTGTACGAGGAGGCCGCGGCCGCGACCCGGCAGTACGAGGCGGGCCGCGCGGAGGCCGAGGAGCAGCGGGCCAGGGCGCGACGGGCGGAGGAGTTGCTGGACGCGCAGCGGCAGCACATCGCGGCGCTGCACGAGGACCTGGGCCGGATCGCCCGGGCGCAGTACCGGGGCAGCGGGGGACTGCCCGTGGCCGCGCAGATGATCCTCGCCGACAGCCCCGACGCGCTGATGCGCGGTCAGCACGCCTTCGCCCAGGCGGACCTGGCGCTGAACAACGCCATCGGCAGGAGCAGCCGCGCCGAGGCACGTCTCGCCGCGGACGAGGCCAGGGCGGCGGCGCTGTGGGAGCGACTGGAGAAGCGCAACGCCCAACTCGCCGCTCTGAAGGCGGGTATCGAGGAGAAGCTCGCATCGGCCCGCGAGCAGCTCCAGGGCCGGGCGGACGCCGCCGTCGCCGCGGGGTCCTGCCCGGGAGCGGTCCGGCTCGACCAGCCGGCGACGGGCTTCACCAGCGCCTGGGTCGCCCCCGTCGAGACGTACGAGCTGTCCGCGTCCTACGGCAGTGGTGGTGCGCGCTGGTCGAACCGGCACACGGGGCAGGATTTCGCCGTGCCGATCGGGACGCCCGTGCGGGCCGTGGGCGCGGGCCGGGTGGTGAGCGTGTCCTGCGGTGGGGCCTTCGGCATCCAGGTCGTGCTGAAGCACGCGGGCGGCTACTACACGCAGTACGCCCACCTCTCGTCCGTCGCCGTCGATCAGGGTGAACTCGTCGAACCCGGTCAGTGGATCGGCCAGTCGGGCACCACCGGCAACTCCACGGGACCGCACCTGCACTTCGAGGCCCGGGTCACACCCGAGACGGGGTCGGCGGTGAACCCGGTCTCCTGGCTGGACGCCCGTGGCGTGTCACTGTGACGGCAAGCGGCCGTTCACCGCGCCACCCTGCTCGGGTCGCCGCTCAACGCCGCTCGGTCAGCAGCCGTTCGATCACGACCGCCACGCCGTCCTCGTTGTTCGCGACCGTGCGGCCGGAGGCGGCGGCGATCACATCCGGGTGGGCGTTGCCCATCGCGTACGACCGGCCGGCCCAGGTCAGCATCTCCACGTCGTTCGGCATGTCGCCGAAGGCGACGACCTCCTCGTGGGAGATGCCGCGCTCGGCGCAGCACAAGGCGAGCGTGCTGGCCTTGGACACCTCGGGGCCGCTGATCTCCAGCAGGGCGCTGGGGCTGGAGCGGGTGACGTTGGCACGGTCGCCGATGGCGAGGCGGGCCAGGGTCAGGAAGGCGTCGGGGTCGATCTCGGGGTGGTAGGCGAGGATCTTCAGCACGGGCTCGGCGGCGGCCCGGTGATCGGCCGACAGCAGCTCCTCGGCCGGGGCGAGACTGTCCGGTATCTCCATGTGCAGCTTCGGGTACGCCGGCTCCTGGTAGAAGCCGTAGGTCTGCTCCACCGCGTACACCGTGCCGGGTGCGGCCTCCCGCAGCAGCCGGACGGCGTCCAGGGCGTTCTCCCGGGCCAGCTCGCGGACCTTCACGAACCGGTGGGCGCCGGGGCCGCCGTGCAGGTCGACGACGGCGGCGCCGTTCCCGCAGATCGCCAGGCCGTGGCCGTGCACGTGCTCGCTGACGACGTCCATCCAGCGGGCCGGGCGCCCGGTGACGAAGAAGACCTCGATGCCCGCCTCCTCAGCCGCGGCCAGGGCCGCGACCGTACGCGGGGAGACCGACTTGTCGTCGCGCAGCAGGGTGCCGTCCAGGTCGGTGGCGATCAGTCGCGGCGGGACGGTCTCGGCCGCGGTCTCGGGCTGTCGGGTCGCTGAAGTCACCCGGCCATTGTCCCGCATATGCCTGCACGGACGGGCGGGCCGGTGCACAGGTGAGTGGATACCGCCTCCACCAGGAGTTCTTCCGGGGATCAGCGCAACTGCGCCGGTGCCTCCATCGCGATCTGCTCGAAGACCTTCTCCTCCGCCGCGAACTGCGAGTCGGGGATCGGCCAGTGGATCACGAGCTCCGTGAACCCCAGCTCCGCGTGCCGTCCGGCGAACTCGACGAAGGCGCCCAGGGACTGGAGCGGGCCCTGGCGGTCCGGGGTGAAGCCGGTGAGCAGGACCTTGTCGAGGCCGCTCATGTCCCGGCCGGTCTCGGCGCAGATGTCGGTCAGCTTCTCCACCTGACCGCCAATGGCCTGAAGCGACTGCTCGGGAGTGCCGTTCTCGAACAGCTTGGGGTCGCCCGTGGTGACCCAGGCCTGCCCGTGCCGGGCGGCGAGCCGCAGCCCGCGCGGTCCGGTCGCGGCCACCGCGAACGGCAGCCGGGGCCGCTGCACACAGCCGGGGATGTTCCGCGCCTCGTGGGCCGAGTAGAAGTCGCCCTCGTACGACACGGCGTCCTCGCGGAGGAGCCGGTCGAGCAGGGGGACGAACTCGGCGAAGCGGTCGGCGCGCTCGCGCGGGGACCAGGGCTCCTGGCCGAGCGCCGTGGCGTCGAAGCCGGAACCGCCCGCCCCGATGCCCAGCGTGATCCGCCCTCCGGAGATGTCGTCGAGGGAGATCAGCTCCTTGGCGAGGGTGACCGGGTGGCGGAAGTTCGGGGAGGTCACCAGGGTGCCCAACCGCATCCGGTCGGTGACGGCCGCAGCGGCGGTGAGGGTCGGCAGGGCGCCGAACCACGGCCCGTCCCGGAAGGTGCGCCAGGACAGGTGGTCGTAGGTGTACGCGGTGTGGAAACCGAGCTGCTCCGCCCGCGTCCAGGCCGTACGGCCGCCCTCGTGCCAGCGGCGGTACGGGAGGATCACGGTGCTCAGGCGCAGACTCATGCCTCCGAGCCTAAAGGAGACCGGCGGGGCGGCCGTGTTTCACGTGAAACAGACACCGTGCGTGGCGGCCGCGTGCAGTGGGTCAATGGGGCCCGGGGAACCGCAGATACCCCGGCGGCACGGCCTCGGTCAGCCAGACGCCGTTGTCACTCACATGGAAGACATGCCCGTCGCGGTGCATGGCGGCCGCGTCCACGCCCAGCACGACCGGCCGCCCGCGTCGGGCGCCCACACGGGTGGCCGTTCCACGGTCGGACGAGAGGTGGACGGCGTGCCGGTTCATCGGCCTGAGCCCCTCGGCCCGGATCGCCTCCAGGTTGCGGGCGACGGTGCCGTGGTAGAGGTGGGTGGGCGGGGTCGCCGACGCCAGTCCGAGGTCGACCTCGACGCTGTGGCCCTGGTTGGCGCGGATCCGGCTGCCCTCCACGGCGAAGCGCCGCTTGTCGTTGGTGGCCACGACCTGGTCCAGCTCGTCCCGGGTGAACCGGAAGCCGTGGGCGGCGGCCGCGGCGATCAGGGTGTCGATCTCCACCCAGCCGGCCTCGTCGAGCGTGAGACCGATGCGCTCGGGCTGGTGGCGCAGGTGCTTGGAGAGATACTTCGACACCTTCACGGTGCGTCTTTCGTCCATCCCACCAGAGTGCTGGAGAGACGTGAATCACGCGATCGAGTTTCACGCATCGGGTTTGATCCACAAGCAAGTGGTGTTATCCACAGGAAAGATGGGCTCCACTGTGGACAACTGGCTCCGGTCGGGCGGACGTTGGCGTCCTCTCACACGGGCGGCTTGATCCTGGCGATCCCGCGCAGCAGCCCCGGGGCGAGCCGGGAGAGCAGCCGGGCACCCCGCGCCTCCGGTGTCACCGGCACCACCGCCGCGTCGCGGGCCACCGCCCGCAGGATCGCGCGGGCGACCTTCTCGGGCGGGTAGTTGCGCAGCCCGTACAGGCGGGCGGCGCGCCGCTGGAGCCGCTTCTCCTCCTGGGCGTCGACCCCGGCGAAGTGCGCCGTGGACGTGATGGCCGTGTTCACGAAACCGGGGCAGACCGCCGTCACGCCGATCCCCCGCCCGGCGAGTTCCGCCCGCAGGCACTCGCTGAGCATCAGCACGGCCGCCTTCGAGGTGCTGTACGCCGCAAGCGCGCGGGAGGGCTGGTAGGCCGCGGCCGACGCCACGTTCACGATGTGACCGCCCTGCCCGCGCTCGGCCATCCGCCGCCCGAAGACCCGGCAGCCGTGGATGACACCCCACAGATTGACGTCGAGGACCTTCTTCCAGTCCTCCGGCGTGGTGTCGAAGAAGGAACCGGACAGTCCGATCCCGGCGTTGTTCACCAGCACGTCGACCACACCGTGGTCGGCGTCGATCTTCTCGGCGAGCTTCTCCACGGCCTGCTCGTCGGAGACGTCGGCCGTCTCCGCCCAGGCCCCGGCCGCGCCCGCCAGGCGGGCCGACTCGGCCGTGCGGGCGGCCGCCTCCGCGTTCCGGTCGACCGCCACCACCCGTGCTCCCGCAGCGGCGAACGCGAGCGCCGTCGCCCGCCCGATGCCGCTGCCCGCACCGGTGACCAGTACGAGCTGCCCGGCGAAGCGCTCGGCGTGCTCCCCGTTCGCCGGCACCGGGGAGCGCCCGGCCTCGACGGAGGTCACGAATTCCCCGATCCACGAGGCGAGCCGGTCCGGACGGGTCCGCGGGATCCAGTGCCCCGCCTGCACGGTCCTGCGTGTCAGCCGCGGAGCCCACTGCTCCAGCTCGTCGTTGAGCCGCTCGGAGAGGAATCGGTCCTCCAGCGGTGTGACCAGCTGGACCGGCGCGTGGGCGTGGGCGTCGGCGCGGGGAACCCGCAGCCGGGACCGCACGTTGTCCCGGTACAGCCAGGCGCCGTGGGCCGCGTCCGAGGGCAGGGAGGGGAGCGGGTAGTCGCCCGCGGGCACCTTCTCGACCCGCTCCAGGACCTTCGGCCAGCGCTTGCCGAGCGGACCGCGCCAGGCCAGTTCCGGCAGCAGGGGCGTCTGCAGCAGGTAGACGTACCAGGACCGGGCGCCCTGCCCGAGCAGCTGGCCGATCCGGCGCGGGGTGGGCCGCTTCAGGCGCCGGTCGATCCAGTGGCCGAAGTGATCGAGGGAGGGACCGGAGATCGACGTGAACGAGGCGACGCGCCCCTCCGTACGCCGCACGGTGGTGAACTCCCAGGCCTGCACCGACCCCCAGTCGTGCCCGACCAGATGCACCGGCCGGTTCGGGCTCACCGCGTCCGCGACGGCGAGGAAGTCGTCCGTCAGCTTCTCCAGCGTGAACCCTCCGCGCAACGGCCGCGGCGCCGTCGACCGGCCGTGGCCGCGGACGTCGTACGCCACCACGTGGAAGTCCCCGGCGAGCCGGGCGGCGACCTCCGACCACACCTCCTTGGTGTCGGGGTAGCCGTGCACCAGGACGACCGTGGGCCGCCCCGGGTCCCCCAGCTCGGCCACGCACAGCTCGACTCCGCCGGTCCGTACCGTGCGCTCGCGCGCGCCCCTGAGCAACGTCATCCGGCGAATCTGGCATTCGTTAGAGGGTTCGTCAACAGGACGTCCCGGGCCGTGCTACCCCGGAAGAAGCAGGTCCCCTAAGGGCGCCTAATACTCCAGGCTGACCCCAAGACAGATCTGCGGAGTGACGACCACCACGCGTGCGCCCCCTACGGTCGAACCGTGACTGTGATCGCGACCGAAAGCCTGAGCAAGCGGTTCCCCCGGGTGACCGCGCTTGACCGGCTCTCCGTGGACGTCGGGCCCGGTGTGACCGGACTCGTCGGAGCCAACGGAGCCGGCAAGTCCACACTGATCAAGATCCTGCTGGGTCTGTCCCCCGCCACGGAGGGCCGCGCCGAAGTGCTCGGCCTCGACGTCGCCACCCAGGGCGCCGCCATCCGCGAACGCGTCGGGTACATGCCCGAGCACGACTGCCTGCCGCCGGACGTCTCGGCCACCGAGTTCGTCGTCCACATGGCGCGCATGTCCGGCCTGCCGCCCACGGCCGCGCGCGAGCGCACCGCCGACACCCTGCGCCACGTCGGCCTGTACGAGGAGCGCTACCGCCCCATCGGCGGCTACTCCACCGGCATGAAGCAGCGCGTGAAGCTCGCCCAGGCCCTGGTGCACGACCCGCAGCTGGTGTTCCTGGACGAGCCGACCAACGGCCTCGACCCGGTCGGCCGCGACGAGATGCTGGGCCTGATCCGCCGGATCCACACCGACTTCGGCATCTCGGTCCTGGTCACCTCGCACCTGCTGGGCGAACTGGAGCGCACCTGCGACCACGTCGTCGTGGTGGACGGCGGCAAGCTCCTGCGCTCCAGCTCCACCACCGACTTCACCCAGACCACGACCACCCTGGCCATCGAGGTCACCGACACCGACGAGCACCCGGACGGCACCCGCGCGGTCCGTGAGGCGCTGCACGCGCGCGGGGTGAGCGTCGAGGACGGCAGCGGCCTGCCGGGCGCCGGCCACATCCTGTTGCTCACCGCGCAGGGCGAGGACACGTACGACCTGGTCAGGGACGTGATCGCCGATCTCGGGCTGGGCCTGGTGCGCATGGAGCAGCGCCGGCACCACATCTCCGAGGTCTTCACGGCCGGCGACCGGAACGAGCAGCGGAAGGAGGCGGTCGGCCATGGCGGTTGAGCACTCCCCGGGGGCACCCGCCCCGGTACCGGGTGACCAGACCCGCATCCACAACATCGGCTACCGCAGCTACGACGGACCGCGCCTGGGCCGCGCCTACGCCCGCCGCTCGCTGTACTCGCAGTCGCTGCGCGGCTCCTACGGGCTCGGCCGCTCGGTGAAGTCCAAGGTGCTCCCGATGCTGCTGTTCGTGGTGATGTGCGTGCCCGCGGCCATCATGGTCGCCGTCGCGGTCGCCACCAAGGCCAAGGAACTGCCCCTGGACTACACGCGCTACGCGATCGTCATGCAGGCGGTCATCAGCCTGTACGTCGCCTCGCAGGCGCCCCAGTCGGTCTCGCGCGACCTGCGCTTCCGGACCGTACCGCTGTACTTCTCGCGGCCCATCGAGACCGCGGACTACGTCCGCGCCAAGTTCGCGGCCCTGGCTTCGGCGCTGTTCATCCTGACGGCCGCCCCGCTGCTCGTGCTGTACGTGGGCGCGCTGCTGGCCAAGCTCGACTTCGCCGACCAGACCAAGGGATTCGGACAGGGACTGGTGTCCGTGGCGCTGCTCTCACTGCTCTTCGCCGGGATCGGGCTGGTCATCGCGTCGTTCACCCCGCGCCGCGGCTTCGGCATCGCGGCCGTGATCGCCGTGCTGACCATCACCTACGGCGCCGTCTCCACCCTCCAGGCCATCGCCGACGCGCAGGGCAGCAGCGACGCCGTGCCCTGGATCGGGCTCTTCTCGCCGATCACTCTGATCGACGGTGTGCAGTCCGCGTTCCTCGGCGCGACCTCCGCCTTCCCCGGCGGGGTGGGCCCGAGCACCGGCGAGGGTGCCGTCTTCCTGCTCGCCGTCCTGGGCCTGATCGCGGCGAGCCACGCCCTCCTGATGCGCCGCTACAAGAAGGTGGGACTGTGACCACGCTCAGCATCGACCACGTCTCCCGCTGGTTCGGCAACGTGGTCGCCGTCAACGACATCACCATGACCATCGGCCCCGGCGTCACGGGCCTGCTCGGCCCCAACGGCGCCGGGAAGTCCACCCTCATCAACATGATGGGCGGCTTCCTCGCCCCCTCCACCGGCACGGTCACGCTCGACGGGAAGCCCGTCTGGCGCAACGAGGAGATCTACAAGCACGTCGGCGTCGTCCCCGAGCGCGAGGCGATGTACGACTTCCTCACCGGCAAGGAGTTCGTCCTCGCCAACGCCGAGCTGCACGGACTCGGCGCCAAGGCGGCCCAGAAGGCCCTGGCCACCGTGGAGATGGAGTACGCGCAGGACCGCAAGATCCAGACGTACTCCAAGGGCATGCGCCAGCGCGTGAAGATGGCGAGCGCCCTCGTCCACGACCCCTCGCTGCTGTTGCTGGACGAGCCCTTCAACGGCATGGACCCGCGCCAGCGCATGCAGCTGATGGACCTGCTGCGGCGGATGGGCGACGAGGGCCGCACCGTGCTGTTCTCGTCCCACATCCTCGAAGAGGTCGAGCAGCTCGCCTGGCACATCGAGGTCGTCGTCGCCGGCCGGCACGCCGCCAGCGGTGACTTCCGCAAGATCCGCCGCCTGATGACCGACCGGCCGCACCGCTACCTGGTGCGTTCCAGCGACGACCGGGCCCTCGCGGCCGCGCTCATCGCCGACCCGTCGACGTCCGGCATCGAGGTCGACCACGCCGAGGGCGCCCTGCGCATCCAGGCCGTCGACTTCGGCCGCTTCACCGCGCTGCTGCCCAAGGTCGCCAGGGACCACGGCATCCGGCTGCTCACGGTCTCGCCGTCCGACGAGTCCCTCGAGTCCGTCTTCTCGTACCTGGTCGCGGCGTAGGAGGCCCTGATGTACGACCCCACAGTCGCCCGGCTCACCTACCGGGCCCTGCTCGGCCGGCGCCGGGCCCTCATCCTGGGCGCCCTGCCACTGCTGCTGATCGTGATCGCCGTGGCGGTGCGCGGTCTGGCCGGAGCCGACGACCAGACCGCGGCGGACCTGCTGGGCGGGCTCGCGCTGGCGACGATGGTGCCGATCATCGGCGTCATCGCGGGCACCGGAGCGATCGGCCCGGAGATCGACGACGGCTCGGTGGTGTACCTGCTGTCCAAGCCGATCAAACGGCCGACGATCATCTTCACCAAGCTGATCGTGGCCGTCGCGGTGACCATGGTGTTCTCCGCGGTGCCGACGCTCGTCGCCGGTTTCATCCTGAACGGCAACGGCCAGCAGGTCGCGGTCGCCTACACGGTGGCGGCCTTGGTGGCGTCCATCGCTTACGCGGCCCTGTTCCTGCTGCTGGGCACCGTCTCCCGCCACGCGGTGGTGTTCGGCCTGGTCTACGCCCTGGTCTGGGAGGCCCTGTTCGGCTCCCTGGTGCCGGGGGCGCGCACGCTCAGCGTCCAGCAGTGGTCGCTGGCCGTCGCCCAGAAGGTGTCCGGCGGGGACCTGGTCTCCTCCGACGTCGGCCTGACCACGGCGACGGTGCTGCTCGTGGCCGTCACCGTGCTGGCCACCTGGTACGCGGGCCAGAAGCTGCGCTCCCTCACCCTCGCCGGCGAGGAGTGACGTGCCCGTGCCTCGACGGGGCCTCCCCCCCCGTCGAGGCACACTGACGGACGCGACGCGGGGGAAGCACGACGGGAGTCGGACGGCCGGGAGGGCGGGGATGGCACGCGAGAAGGACGAAAAGGACCAGCACGACGTCGACTTCGACGACGTCGTGCTGGACGAGGACTTCATCCGCTCCGCCGGGGCCTCCGAGCCGTCGGCCCGGGCCCGGATGCTCGCCGCGCGATGGCGCCGCGAGGAACCGGAGCCCCAGCCCTGGCGTTCCGACGAGCCGCCCGCGGGCTGGTTCTTCAGCAAGATCCGCCGGCGCAGATGGCGCCGGCGCTGAGCCGGCCGGCCGGCGGTTTATTCAGTGGCGCCCGATTCGCCCGGCGGGCACAGTAGTCGTGTCCCCGCCGGGCGAGGTGCCCGGCGTCACGTTCCGGGAGAGGAGCGGGGCGATGCCCATGCACGGCAGTACGTCCAGCTCCCTTCAGGGCAGCCGGCGGCCGGTTCCGGAGTAGTCACCACCCCTCCGTGGAGCCCGCACCGCACGGCAGGCTGCCCGGGGCGGCCGCTTCGAGCACGCGATCCGCACCTCGCGTGGGCCGCCCACCCGGAGGATTGGCCGAGTGGTAAGGCACTGGCTTGCTGAGCCATGGTCGGGCTGGAAGGCCCGCGCACGTTCGATCCGTGCATCCTCCGCCGAACGCACAGAGCGCACAGAGCGCACAGAGCGCACAGAGCACCTCGACTGCACCCGGGAACCACGCCCCGGGCAACCGAGCGGCCGGACGCCGGGCGCGCAGCCCGGCGCTCAGCCCAGCAACCGCTCCAGCACCACCGCGATGCCGTCCTCGTCGTTGGAGGACGTCACCTCGTCGGCGACCGCCTTGAGGTCCTCGTGGGCATCCGCCATCGCGACGCCGTAGGCGGACCACCCGAACATCGGTATGTCGTTGGGCATGTCGCCGAAGGCGATCGTGTCGGCCGCCTTCACTCCGAGCCGGCGGGCCGCCAGCGACAGCCCGGTCGCCTTGGACAGCCCGAGCGGAAGCAGTTCGACGATCCCCTCGCCCGCCATGACGACGGTGACGAAACCGCCGGCCGTACGCGAGGCGACCTCGCACAGCTCGTCGTCCGAGAGCGTCGGGTGCTGGATGTACAGCTTGTTCAGGGGCGCGCTCCACAGGTCGGAGGCGTCCGTGAAGGGCGTGGCGGGGAGCGTGCCCTGCACGGCGTAACCCGGGCCGACCAGCACCTCGCCGTCCAGGCCGTCGCGGCTCGCCGCGATGTACAGCGGGCCGACCTCCGCCTCGATCTTCGCCAGCGCCACTCCGGCGAGCTGCCGGTCCAGCGTCACGGACGTCAGCAGGCGGTGCGCGCCGGCGTCGTAGACCTGCGCGCCCTGGCCGCAGACGGCCAGTCCCCGGTAGCCCAGGTCGTCGAGGATGTGCCGGGTCCAGGGGACCGCGCGGCCGGTGACGACGATGTGCGCGGCGCCCGCCGCGGTGGCGGCGGCGAGCGCGTCACGGGTGCGCCGGGAGACCGAGTCGTCGGAGCGCAGCAGCGTCCCGTCGAGGTCGGTCGCGACCAGCTTGTACGGAAGGGCGGTGGTCACGTCGCCACCGGCTCCAGGACCTCCCGGCCGCCGAGGTACGGGCGCAGCACTTCCGGCACGCGCACCGAACCGTCGGCCTGCTGGTGGTTCTCCAGGATCGCCACGATCGTGCGCGGGACGGCGCAGAGCGTGCCGTTGAGCGTGGCCAGCGGCTTGACCTGCTTGCCGTCACGGACACGGATCGACAACCGGCGGGACTGGAACTCCGTGCAGTCGGAGGTCGAGGTCAGCTCGCGGTACTTGCCCTGCGTCGGGATCCACGCCTCGCAGTCGTACTTGCGGGAGGCCGAGGCGCCGAGGTCGGCGCTCGCCACGTCGATCACGCGGTACGGCAGCTCCAGCGAGGTCAGCCACTGCTTCTCCCACTCCAGCAGGCGCTGGTGCTCGGCCTGGGAGTCCTCGGGGGAGACGTAGGAGAACATCTCGACCTTGTCGAACTGGTGCACGCGGAAGATGCCCCGGGTGTCCTTGCCGTGCGAGCCGGCCTCGCGGCGGAAGCAGGGCGAGAAGCCCGCGTAGCGCAGCGGGAGGCGGTCCGCGTCGAGGATCTCGTCCATGTGGTACGCCGCGAGCGGCACCTCGGACGTGCCGACCAGGTAGAGGTCGTCGTCGGCGAGGTGGTACACGTCCTGGGCCGCCTGGCCGAGGAAGCCCGTGCCCGCCATGGACTGGGGCCGCACCAGGGCCGGGGTCAGCATCGGCGTGAAACCGGCCGCGGTGGCCTGGGCCATCGCCGCGTTCACCAGGGCGAGCTCCAGCAGGGCGCCCACGCCCGTCAGGAAGTAGAAGCGCGAGCCGGAGACCTTGGCGCCGCGCTCGACGTCGATCGCGCCGAGGATCTGCCCGAGCTGCAGGTGGTCCCTGGGCTCGAAGCCCTCGGCGGCGAAGTCGCGGATCGTGCCGTGCGTCTCCAGCGTGACGAAGTCCTCCTCGCCGCCCACCGGCACGTCCGGGTGGACGAGGTTGCCGAGGCGCAGGAGCAGGTCCTGGGTCTCGGCGGCAGCCGCGTCACGGTCCGCGTCGGCGGCCTTGACGTCGGCGGCCAGCTGACCGGCCTTCTTCAGCAGCTCGGCCTTCTCGTCCCCGCTCGCCTTGCCGATGAGCTTGCCGAGCGCCTTCTGCTCGGCGCGCAGCTCGTCGAAGCGGACGCCGGACGACCTGCGCCGCTCGTCGGCGGACAGGAGGGAGTCGACGAGCGCGACGTCCTCTCCACGGGCGCGCTGCGACGCGCGCACACGGTCGGGGTCCTCACGGAGCAGGCGAAGGTCAATCACGCGCCCAAGGCTACCGGTGTGGGGTGACCGCCTACGACTCACTATTCCGCGTGCCCTTTACGGGGCGTTATGGTCGAATTGCGCATCGTGTCAATATGGACGGCATCGCTCCCCGGAACGAGGCATCCCGCGAGTGCCGCATTGACTCGAATCCCCTGCGGTGACCGGGACTTGAGCGCCGGTTGTCCACAGCGACCCCCATGGTCCGAAAAGTTATCCACAGGCTGTGGGGAAGATCTGTGGACTTCGGAATGGATCACTCCGCAAGCCTGGGTCGCTCTGGGAAATACCCAGGACAAACCCGCCCCACCCTCACTTTCGAGTGCAAAGGGGTCGCCTGGAAGGGTGACGCATGAGGAAACGGTGGACGAAGGGTGACCTGCCCGGCGATGACCGCATGGGGGCCCGAAGGGCGATTTGTCGACTGTCGCACGCTTCGTTGTCGACTTGTCCTCAGGTCGAGAAGCGGACCTGTGGATAACTTCTGTGGACAGTGACTATCAGCAGGTACGACCGGGCCTAGAAGCGGCCGTCCTGGCAGCGCGCGACCCAGTCGGCAGCCGCCACGAACTCGTCGTCCGAGGTGCCCGGCCGCGGTGGTTGCAGCTCTTCCGGCCGCACGTCCGCGCGCGGGTAGGAGCCGAGGTAGCGCACCTGGAGGCAGATGCGCTTCAGGCCCATCAGCGCCTCGGCGACCCGGCGGTCGGAGATGTGGCCCTCGGCGTCGATGCAGAAGCAGTAGTTGCCGATGCCCGCCCCGGTGGGCCGGGACTGGAGCAGCATCAGGTTGATGCCCCGGGTGGCGAACTCGCCCAGCAGGTCGCGCAGACCGCCGGGGTGGTCGTCGCGCTGCCACAGCACCACGGAGGTCTTGTCCGCGCCGGTCGGCGCCGCGGGCCGGGCCGGGCGTCCGACCAGCACGAATCGCGTCTGGGCGTTCTCGGCGTCGTGGATGCCGGTCTCCAGGGCCTCCAGCCCGTAGCGGGCGGCCGCGAACTCACCGGCGAAGGCGGCGTCGTACTGGCCCTCCTGGACCAGCCGGGCGGCGTCGGCGTTCGAGGCGGCCGACTCCCAGTGGGCGTCCGGCAGGTGCTTGCGCAGCCAGTTGCGCACCTGGGGCTGGGCGGCCGGGTGCGCGGAGACGGTCTTGATGTCCGACAGCTTCGTGCCGGGGCGGACCAGCAGCGCGAAGGTGATGGACAGCAGCACCTCTCGGTAGATCATCAGCGGGGCGCCGGCGACCAGCTCGTCGAGGGTGGTGGTGATGCCGCCCTCGACCGAGTTCTCGATCGGCACGAACGCCGCCTCGGCCTCACCGGCGCGCACCGCGTCGAGCGCGGACTGGACGGACACGTACGGAATGAGCTCCCGGGTGGCGGCCTCGGGAAGCGTGCGCAGGGCGACTTCGGTGAAGGTGCCCTCGGGGCCGAGATACGCATAGCTCGCTGGCATGACCTCACCCTAATGGGCCCGTGGAAGCGCCATCTCCCCGAACGCGCACGCCGTCCGGCTCTCACCCCTCCAGGAGCCGCTGCCCCACGTACTCGCCCTCCGCGGCCCCGCCCGGCACCGCGAACAGCCCGCTCGACTCGTGCCGGATGAACTGCGACAGGGCGTCGCCCCGGTCGAGCTTGCGCTGCACCGGCACGAAGCCGCGCAGGGGATCGGCCTGCCAGCAGATGAAGAGCAGACCCGCGTCGGGCGTCCCGTCGGGGTCGATGCCGTCGTGGAAGGAGAAGGGGCGGCGCAGCATGGCGGCACCGCCGTTCTGGTCGGGCCGGGTGATCCGGGCGTGGGCGTTGATCGGCACGACGAGATTGCCCTGGGCGTCCGTCTTCTCCAGGTCCATCGCGGTCGTCTCGGTTCCCCCGGACAGCGCCGCCCCGTCGGACTTGCGGCGGCCGATGACGTCCTCCTGAGCCTTGACCGAGAGCTTCTCCCAATCGTCGAGGAGCATCCGGATGCGGCGGACGACGGCGTAGGAGCCGTTCGCCATCCAGGCGGGTTCACCCTTTTCGGGGACGAAGATCCGCCGGTCGAAGTCGGGCTCGTCCGGTTTCGGGTTCCGCGTGCCGTCGATCTGGCCCATCAGGTTGCGGGCCGTCATGGGATGGGCGGTGGCGCCGGGCGTGCGGTTGAAGCCGTTCATCTGCCAGCGCACCCTGGCGGCCCGGCCCGCGTCCTTCTGGATCGCGCGCAGGGCGTGGAAGGCGACCAGTGCGTCGTTCGCGCCGATCTGCACCCACAGGTCGCCGTTGCTGCGGTTCTTGTCGAGGCGGTCGGAGGAGAACTCGGGCAGCGGGTCCAGGGCGACGGGCCGCTGCTTCTCCAGGCCGGTCCGGGCGAAGAAGCTGTGACCGAAGCCGAAGGTGATCGTCAGCGAGGACGGTCCCGCGTCGCGGGCCACATCGGTGTCGTCCTGTGCGCTCGGCTCGCCCGCCATCAACCGCCGGGCCGTCTCCGACCAGCGGCGCAGCAGGGCGGCGGCCTCCTTGCGGCCCGCGCCCGCGGCCAGGTCGAAGGCGACGAGATGGCCGCGGGCCTGCAACCCGTCGGTGATGCCGGGCTGATGTTTCCCGTGAAACATCGCCCGGCCGGTACCGAGCGAGGTGAGGGGAGCGGCCGCCTCGGAAGGGGCGGCGGCGTGGCCCACTGCTGCGCCCGCGGTGCCGAGCACGAGCCCGGTGGCACCGGCGGTGCCGAGCAGACGCCGCCGGGAGATGCCGTCCCCGGCCGGGGTCGCCGCGCTCTCCCCCGGCGCGGTACCGGGGGTGCGGGCCTGCGGAATGGACTGGTCAGCCATGGTGGTTCAGCCGATCTGCGCGTTCTTGGTGACGGTCACCTCGTCGATGTCGGAGGTCCGCACGGTCACGTCGACCTGCCAGTCGCCGGCCATGGGGATCTGCACTCCGTTCGCCGACCAGTGTCCGGTTGCGATGTGGTCCGGGACGACGGGCAGCGGCCCGATGTCCTTGGCCTCGAGAGTGAAGTCGACCTTCACCTCGGGGATGTCGAACGCCCGGCCGTTGGGCCGCTCGACGTAGACGTGCATCTCGTTGTCGCCCACGCGGGCGGGGTCGAGGTCGATCGTGACGACGCCCTTGCCGTCCTCGCCGCCGGTGTCGAACGGCATGTTGAGGGTGAGCGCACCGGACGTCCCCGCCTCGGCGGAGGCGGCCGCGGAGGACCGTGCGGCCGCCTTGGCCTCCTCCTCCGTGCGTCCCGGCTCGGTCTGCGTCAGCACGGTGGTCACGGCGAGCAGGACGACGGCGACTCCGGCCTCGGCCAGCACGGAACGGCGCAGGCCGAAGCGGTTCGGATCGGCGTCCCGGATCCTCTTCTGCCGGGCGGCGTCCCGGGCGGCCCGCTGCCGGGCGAGCTGGGCGGCCCGCTCGGCGTCGGCGGGCTCGGAGCCGGCTGCCTCCTCGGAGCCGGCGGCGTTGACGGAGTCCGAGGTGTCCCCGGTGGCCGAGGTGTCCCGGGTGGCCGAGGTGTCTCGGGTGGCCGAGGTGTCTCGGGTGGCCGAGGTGTCTCGGGTGGCCGAGGTGTCTCGGGTGGCCGAGGCGTCCCCGGTGGCCGAGGCGTCCTCGTTGGCCGAGGTGTCCCGGGCGGCAGGCTTCCGGCCCTTGCCGGTCGGGCCGCCCGCGGCCGCCGGGGCGTTCGTACCCGCGCCGATCCGCGCCGTCTGCGGCTCCTCGGCGACGGACGGTGCCGCCTGGGCCAGCCGGCCCGTCCACCGCCGGGAGATCCACGCGATGCCGACGAGCACGACGACGAGCGCGATCTTGGCCAGCAGGAGCTGGCCGTAACGGGTCTCGGTGAAGGCCGTCCAGGAGCCGAGCTGGCGCCACGACTGGTACGTGCCGGTCGCGATCAGGGCGACCACACTGCCGAACGCCAGACGGGAGAACCGGTGGACGGCCGGGGCGTCGAGGGGTGTGCCGGCGGGAGCCCGGTACAGGGCGACCAGCAGCGCGCCCAGGCCACCGAGCCAGGCGGCGGCGGCCAGCAGGTGCAGCACGTCGACCGGCATGGCGAGTCCCGCCTGGAGCCCCACCGAGGCGTGCTCGGACATCGCCCAGCTCGCCGCCAGCCCGGCCGCCACCACGGCACCGCCGATCGAGAGCCCGAAGGTGAGGTCCCGCCGCTCCTGCGGGTCGTCCCGCTTGTCGTAGGCCCCGAAGAGCACGGCGATGAACAGCGCCGCCGCGGCGAGCAGCAGCAGCCGGGAGACCAGGGCCGCTCCCGTCTTGGTCTGGAGCACCTGCCCGAGCAGGGACAGGTCGAAGACGTCGGCGACCTTGCCGGACCCCGTGAAGGACCCGCGCAGGAGCAGCAGGGCCAGGGTCGACGCGGTGAGGGCGACCCACCCGGAGACGACGTAGCGCTGCACCGGCCGCACCCCCGAGCCGCGGGACCAGCAGGCCAGCACGAAGGCGGCACCGCCGGCCATCACGAGGAACCCGGCGTAGGACACGTACCGGCCGAAACCGTAGAGCCAGCCCACCACCCCGTCGTCGGTGGTCTGCCCGGAGACCGACACGGACGTCTTGGAGGGGGCGCCGATGGAGAACGTGTAGGCGCCCGCGACGGGATGGCTGTCGGCCGACACGACCTGGTACGCGACGGTGTAGGTGCCGTCGGGCAGCCCCGAGTGCAGCCGCACGGCGTACGTCGTGCCGCCGACGTGGGACGGCTCACCGGTGTCGACGCGCTCGCCCTGGGGGTCGAGGACGCGCAGCGAGTCGGCGGACACCGCCACCTGCTCGGAGAAGGTGAGCGAGATGCGGGCGGGGGCCTGGTCGACCACCGCCCCCTGTCCGGGATCGCTGCCGGTCACCGCGGCGTGCGCGGAGGCCGGTCCGGCCCCGGCGAACAGGGCGCAGACGGCGGCCAGGAGCAGCAGCACCAGGATCCGGACGCGGCGGGGGGCGATGGTCTGCGTCACAGGGTTCCCTCCCTCAGTGTCCGGTCTTCGGGGTGTAGGTCGCGGGTTTCACCGGCATCCGCACCGTGACGGGCGCGGAGTGGGCGAAGTGCAGTTCGACGGAGACCGTCTGACCTTCCTTCGGCCTGCGCTTCAACTGCTCGAACATCAGGTGGTCGCCTCCGCTGCGCAGCTCCAGCCGGCCGCCCGCGGGGATCTTCAGGCTCTCGACCTCCTGCATCGCCCCGTCGACGGTCTCGTGCACGGTGACCCGGCCGATGTCGCTGGTGACCTCGGTCAGTTCGTCGTCGGCGCCGCCCTTGTTGGTGACGGTGAGGAAGCCGGCCGCCATGTCGCCGGACATCGGCTGCGGGATGTAGGCCGAGCCGACGGACAGTTCCGCGCGGCCGGAGCCGGACTCGCCGCCGGAGCCGCCGCAGCCTGCCAGGGCGAGCGCCCCGGCTATGACGAGGGCCGCCGGACCGGTACGCCTCACGGGTTCTCCCCCTCGGCGATCGCGGGGAGGTCCTTGGTGTAGTCGTCGACGGTGGCGTCCTCGCCGTAGAGCACGTAACCGCCGTCGGTCTTCGGTGAGAACGCGATGACCTGGGTGCCGTGTTCCGAGACGAGCTTGCCGTTCTTGTCCTTGCGCGTCGGCTCGATGCTGATGCCGAGGGTGCGGGCGCCGGCCTGGATGGTGGCGAAGTCACCGGTGAGGCCGACGAAGGAGGGGTCGATGCCCTTCAGCCAGGTGCCGAGTTCGGCCGGGGTGTCGCGCTTCGGGTCGGTGGTGACGAACACCACGCGCAGCTCGTCCTGTTCGGCCTCGGGCAGCTGCTTCTTGGCGACGGCGATGTTGTTCATCGTCAGCGGGCACACGTCGGGGCAGTGGGTGTAGCCGAAGTAGATCAGCGTGGGCTTGCCCGCGGTCTCCTTGCGGAGGTCGTACTTCTTGCCCTGCGTGTCGGTCAGGACCAGGTCCGGCTTCTCGAAGGGCTTGTCGAGGACGGTGGCGGCCTTCTTGCTGCCGGCCTCCTCGGAGACCACGGACACGGGCTTGTCGTTGTCGTCGCCGCTGCCGCAGGCGGTCAGGGTCAGGGAAGCGGCGGCGAGCAGGGCGGCCGCGGCGAAAGATGTGGTGCGCATAGAAGAATGTCCCAGATGTCGGTGTCCCGGCACGCACCGGGGTGCCCCCGCAGGTGCGGGGGCCGCGCCCCGGTGCGCGCCGTACGGAAGCAGCCTCAGGCGGTGGTGCGCCGGCGCCCGGCGAGCACGCCGTAGGCGACGCCGGCGGCGCCGACCACGATGCCCACGATGCCCAGGACGCGGGCGGTGGTGTCGGTGCCGTCCGAGGAACCGGAGTCGGCGGCGGCGTGCGCGGAGGTCTTCTCGGCCTTCCCCTCGTCGGAGTCCGACCCGGCCGACGAGCCGTGGTGCCCGTCCTCGGCGGCGGACAGCTCCAGCACCGGAGCGGGGTTGTCGGGCTCCTCCTTGCCCTCCTGCGGCACCTCGATCCAGCGGACGACCTCCTTGTTGGAGTACGTCTGCAGGGCCTTGAAGGCGAGCGTGTCGGTGTCCTCGGGCAGCTGGCCCAGGGAGACGGGGAACTTCTGGAAGTAGCCGGGCTCGATGCCCTTGCCCTCGGCGGTCCAGGTGACCTTGGAGACGGCCTCGGAGATCTTCTCGTCCAGCGGCTTGTCGAGCTTGGACTTCGTGACCTGGACCTTCCAGCCCGGGACCGGCTGAGGCATGACGGAGGCCAGCGGGTGGTCGGTCGGGAAGTTCACCTCGAGCTTGGTGGTCGAGGCGTCGTCGCGCTCGTTGGGGACCTTGAAGTCCACGACCGCGTAACCGCCCTTGGCGGCCGTGCCCTCGGGCTGCACGGTGACGTGCGCGAAGGCCGGGGCGGACAGGGCGAGGACGGCGACACCGGCGGCGGCACCGGCCGCGGCGATACGGGAAACCTTCATGGAAGGAAGCACTCCGCTGTGTGAGTCGGTACGACTGTGGAAGAGGGATACGCGCACGCGCGTGCCGCACGACGGCGGCAGCCTCTCCGAGCCGTCCGGTGTACAGGGGTGCACGGGAGCGGAGCGGTGGAGGGGTGGTCGCGTCGTCAGGCGGCCAGGGCGAGTGCGGACACGGAAGCCGCAGCGGCCGGCGGACCGCGCCGGATCACCGAGTGCTGAAGAACGAGGGCGCACGGCATCGGCACGACGGGCCGATCGGCGTGCACCGGACGGGGGCCGGCCTCGGGCGCGCCCGGAAGCCCCGCACGCAGAGCGCGCACCAGTGCGAGCGCACCCCGCAGCGAGCGCATCAGCGCCCCTTCGGCGACGCCCTGCGCCGACAGTTCGGTCAGCCGCAGCAGCGCCAGGTCACCGCGGCGCAGCAGCCAGCCGGCCGCGAGAGCCGCGAGGACATGGCCGAGCAGCATCGGCAGGGACGGCCACAGTGAGGCCGGCGCCCCGGACGTGACCTCTGCGGTCAGGTGCGTGTGCGCACCCGCGGCCGGGTCGATCCGGGCGTCGGTGAGGATCTTCTGCGCCTGGGCGGGACTGATCGCCGCGGCCGTCGTGCCGCAGACGAGACGTGCCGCCTGCTGGACGAGCGCGACATCGCTCCCACCCGCCGGGGCGGAGGCGGTGACGGCCGCCGTACCGTGCTGGCCGAGACCGAACAGGGTGTGCAGCACCGTCTGCCCGGCCGCGAGCAGGGCCGCCACCCCGGCCAGCGAGCGCACCCGTCCGGCGAGCGGGACCGCCACCAGGGCCACTCCGAGGAAGCCGGCGCCCAGCGTCCACAGCGGAACGCCGTCGCAGGAGGCGAGCGTGTGACCTGCCCCGGCCAGCACGACACAGACCGCGGCGAACACCGCGGCCCGCAGGATCCGGAGCGGATCTCCGGAGCGCTTCACGCGTGCGTGGGGGGCAGTCATGGCGGGCTCATCATCGCACTGGCCCCCTGCGCCCCGTACGGCAGGTCCACAAGATGCCGTACGACCGGAACGTCACCCTCTGGCCCCGCCCGCCCCCACATACACCGATCAGGACCAGCCCACATCCGCCATATGGGCGGCCTCACAACAACTTCACGCTTACACCCGGGGACTGAGGGCAATACGTAACGGTATGTCGAGGCACAGCCAGGAGGCTGGAGCATGAGCATCTGGTGGTCACTCCATCTGCGGCGCGACGCCGCAAGCGTGCCCCTCGCCCGGCGCCTGCTGATCGGCACGATGGAAACCGCCGGCGTGGACCCCGACATCTCCTACGACCTCTCCGTGGCTCTCACCGAAGCCTGCGCCAACGCCGTCGAGCACGGCGGTGAACAGGGGTGCGGTCCGGGGTCCGAGGCCTACCGCGTCACCGCCTACCTCGACGGCGAAACCTGCCGGATCGAGGTCGCGGACGCGGGCCCGGGCTTTCCGGGAGCCTCCGCCGAGCGGCCCCGCCCCCAGATCAGGCCGGCCCGCTCCGACGCGGAACACGGCCGGGGCCTGTACCTGATCGAGGAGCTCGCCGACCACGTCCACATCGGCAACAAACCGGGCCGGGGCGGAGCCGTGGTGAGCTTCGACAAGGTCCTGAAGTGGCGCGAGAACGCACCGCTGATGGCGGTCTGACCGGCGCGCCCGACCGAGCAGCGGGACGGTGTTTCACGTGAAACACCGTCCCCTTCCGGCCTCCGGGCGCTCTACAGGGCTCCCCAGTCCAAGGTCGTCCGCGCCAGCCCCGCCACCTCCGTGAGCAATGCGAGCCGCGCCGCCCGGACCGCCGGATCCGGATCCATCACCAGCACCTCGTCGAAGAAGGTGCTGATCGCCTCGACCAGCGGGGCGGAGACCTCGATCAGCGCACCGAGGTCGTCCTCGCGGCCCTGCAGGGCCTCCCGTACGGCCCGGGCGCTCTCGGCGAGGTGCAGCTCGGCGGGGGCGGTCAGCAGGGAGAGGTCGGCTGCCTCGACACCGTTCTCGGGAAGGATCCGCACGACCCGCTGGAACGCGGCCACCAGCGCCTCGAACGCCTCGCTGCCGACATGGCGCTCCAGCGTCGCCAGCGTGCGGTCCCCATGGGCGGGCCGGTCGGCCCACACCAGCACGGCCTGGACCAGCCGGTGCTCGTGCCCGGCGTCGGTGAGCTGCTGCTCATAGCGCCGAGTGATCAGCTCGGCGGCCTCGGCGACCCGCTCGGCGGGCACCTCCACGCCCTGCGCGGCGTAACGCACGGCCGCCGCACGCAGCCCCTCGCGCACCCGGACGGCGGCCACGGGAGGCAGACTGCGCAACACGTTGAGCAGCCCGATCGCAGCCCGGCGCACCCCGTACGGGTCGGAACTCCCGGTCGGTGCCGCGCCGATGATGAACATGCCCGTCACCAGGTCGAACCGGTCGGCCAGCGACAGCACGGCACCCGCGTCCGAGGCGGGCAACTCCCCGCCCGCCGAGCGCGGGAGCTCCATCTCGGCGAGGGCCCGGGCGACCTCGGCGGACTCCCCGGCGTGGCGGGCGTACTCCTCGGCCATCACCCCGGCCAGCCCGGAGAACTCGATCACCATCTGCGAGGCCAGGTCGAACTTGGCCAGCGCACCGGCCCGCCGGACCACCGCGACCGTCTCCTCCGGGAGCCCGGCGCGTCCGGCCAGGTCCAGGGCGAGTTTGGCGAGCCGGTCGGCGCGGTCGGCGACCGTGCCGAGCCGGTCCTCGAAGGTCAGCTTGTCCAGGCGCCGCCGGAACTCCTCGGGCGCCACCTTCAGGTCCGCCCGCCAGAAGAACGCGGCGTCCTCGTAGCGGGCCCGCAACACCGCCTCGTTCCCCGCCCGCACCACGTCGTCGTCGCACAGGGCGTTGGCGAAGGTGACGAAGTGCGGCATCAGGCGGTCGCCGTCCAGCACGGGCAGGTAGCGCTGGTGCTTGCGCATCACCGTGGTCAGGACGCTCGCCGGCAGTTCGAGGTAGCGCTCGTCGAACGACCCGCGCACGGCGTAGGGGAACTCCAGGATGTCCGTGATCTCGTCGATCAGCCCGGACTGGCCCTCCACGTCGATCCGCCCGCCCACCTCGGCGGCCGCCTCCACGGCACCGCGTACGACGGCACCGCGCCGGGCGTCCCGGTCGAGCAGGATGCCGTGCATGTGCAGGAAGTGCGGGTAGCCCTCGGCGGAGGTCACCCGGACCTCCGGGTAGGGGGCCTGACGCTGCACCCGGGTGGTGTCGCCCGCGGACAGCGAGGAGACCACCACGGGCAGGGGAGTGCGGCCCAGCAGCGCCAGCAGCCAGCGCACCGGGCGGGAGAACGACAGGCCCGGGTCGCTCCAGCGCATGTTCCGCCCGGCCCGCAGTCCGGACACCACCTCGGCCAGCAGGTCGCTGAGCACCTCGACGGCCGGGCGGCCCTCCTCGTGCCGGGTGACCGCCACGTACTCGGTGCCGTTGACCTCGACCGTGCGCACGTCGGAGGGTTCGGCGCCCTGGCTGCGGGCGAAGCCGAGCAGCGCGGGGGTGGGTGAGCCGTCCTTGTAGGCGGCGGCGACCTTGGGCCCGCGTACGGTGCGCATGGTGTCGCGCTCGCGGGGCTGCACACCGTCGACCGTGATCACGATGCGGCGGGGCGTCGCCATCACGGTGATCGCCCCGTGCCCCAGCCGCGTCTCGGCCAGCTTCGCGGCGACCGACTCACGCACCGCCTCGGTGGTGGCCGGCACGTCCGCGTACGGCAGTTCCTCCACGCCGATCTCGAACAGCAGGGTCTCGACGCCGGGCACCTTGGGCAGTGGCGCCCGCTCGGCCGGGGGCGGCACGGCCGCCACGCCCAGCGGGTGCTCCAGCGCCGCCCGGCGCTGCTCCCACAGCTTCGCGGTCTCGTGGGTCAGGCCGCGCATCAGCGAGAACGCCTTGGCCCGCTCGGTGGTGCTGATGGCGCCGCGCGCGTCGAGCACGTTGAAGGTGTGGCTGCACTTGAGGACGTACAGATAGGCCGGGACCGGCAGTTCCAGGTCGAGCAGGCGCCGGGCCTCGGCGGCGTAGGACTCGAACAGCCGGTGGTTGGTGTCGATGTCCGCGTCGTCGAGGTAGTAGCGGCTCATCTCGTACTCGTTCTGCCCGAACACCTCGCCGTAGGTGATGCCCGGCGCGTACGCGATGTCCTTGAAGTGCGCCACGCCCTGGAGGTTCATCAGGATGCGTTCGAGGCCGTAGGTGATCTCCACCGACACCGGGTCCAGGGCGACTCCGCCGACCTGCTGGAAGTAGGTGAACTGGGTGATCTCCATGCCGTCGAGCCAGACCTC
This sequence comes from Streptomyces sp. AHA2, assembly GCF_036857595.1. Classification (NCBI taxonomy): domain Bacteria; kingdom Bacillati; phylum Actinomycetota; class Actinomycetes; order Kitasatosporales; family Streptomycetaceae; genus Streptomyces; species Streptomyces sp. AHA2. The sequence continues at coordinate 146,931 of NZ_JAUQWJ010000003.1, read as the reverse complement.
CCAGCCCAGTCCCCAGGCGCCGAGCGCGGGTGAGGCCCAGTTGTCCTCGACGAACCGCACGTCGTGGGCGTTGAGGTCGACACCGAGGGCGCGCAGGCTGCCGAGGTACAGCTCCTGCGGGTTGCCCGGGTCGGGCTTGAGGATCACCTGGAACTGGGTGTGCGTCTGCAGCCGGTTGGGGTTCTCGCCGTAGCGCGAGTCGTCCGGCCGCACGCTGGGCTCGACGTAGGCCACGCTCCACGGCTCGGGGCCGAGCACGCGCAGGGCGGTGGAGGGGTTGGCCGTACCGGCTCCGACCTCGGTGTTCAGCGGCTGCGTGATCATGCAGCCGTTGTCGCTCCAGTACTTCTGCAGGGTGAGGATGGCGTCCTGCATGGTCAGTGCCGTCTGAACGTTCTTCATGGTGATCGCGCCCGTTCCCCGAGTCGGCCCGGCAAGGTCGGCCATGATCTCACACGTCAACCTGCGCTGACCTGCTCTTTCTCGACCAGGCAGAACGGGCGCGAAGGCACGGCGGGGTGCGGGGGAGCCGCGCGGCCGGCTCCCCCGCACCCCGGGGTGTCGTCGTCAGCCCTGGACGGCGGCCATCCACGCCTCGACCTCGTCGGAGCGCCGGGGCAGCGCGGCACTGAGGTTCCGGTTGCCGTCCTCGGTCACGAGGATGTCGTCCTCGATCCGGACGCCGATGCCGCGGTACTCCTCCGGCACGGTCAGGTCGTCGGCCTGGAAGTACAGGCCGGGCTCGACGGTGAGGCACATCCCCGGCTCCAGCGTGCCGTCGACGTACGTCTCGACCCGGGCCGCCGCGCAGTCGTGCACGTCCATGCCGAGCATGTGCCCGGTGCCGTGCAGCGTCCAGCGCCGCTGGAGCCCGAGCTCCAGCACCCGCTCCACCGGTCCCTCGACCAGACCCCACTCGACGAGCTTCTCGGCCAGCACCCGCTGCGCGGCGTCGTGGAAGTCCCGGTACTTGGCGCCCGGCTTGACGGCCGCGATACCGGCCTCCTGGGCCTCGTACACGGCGTCGTAGATCTTGCGCTGGATCTCGGTGAAGCGGCCGTCGATCGGCAGCGTGCGCGTCACGTCGGCCGTGTAGTACGTGTGCGTCTCGACGCCCGCGTCGAGCAGCAGCAGGTCGCCCGCGCGCACGGGACCGTCGTTGCGCACCCAGTGCAGCGTGCAGGCGTGCGGTCCGGCCGCGGCGATGGTGCCGTAGCCGACGTCGTTGCCCTCCACGCGCGCGCGGAGGAAGAAGGTGCCCTCGATGTAGCGCTCGGAGGTCGCCCGGGCCTTGTCGAGGACCTTCACGACGTCCTCGAAGCCGCGCACGGTCGAGTCGACCGCCTTCTGCAGCTCGCCGACCTCGAACTCGTCCTTGACCAGCCGCGCCTCGGACAGGAAGACCCGCAGTTCCTCGTCCCGCTCGGCGGTGACCTTGTCGGTCAGCGCGGCCTCGATGCCGGCGTCGTGCCCGCGCACGACCCGGACCGGGCCGGTGGCCTCGCGCAGCGCGGCGGGCAGCTCGCGCACGTCGGAGGCCGGGATGCCGTACAGCTTCTCTGCCTCGGTGAGGGAGTGGCGGCGGCCGACCCACAGCTCGCCCTGGCCGTCCAGCCAGAACTCGCCGTTCTCGCGGTTCGAGCGCGGCAGGAGGTAGATCGTCGCCTTGTGGCCGTCGCCCTCGGGCTCCAGGACCAGGACGCCGTCCTCGGTCTGGTTGCCGGTGAGGTAGGCGTACTCGACGGAGGCGCGGAAGGCGTACTCCGTGTCGTTCGAGCGGGTCTTGAGGTTGCCGGCGGGGATCACCAGACGCTCGCCCGGGAAGCGCGCGGACAGCGCGGCCCGGCGGGCGGCGGTCCGGGCGGCCTGGGGGATGGGCTCGAGGTCGCGCAGCTCGGTGTCGGCCCAGCCGCTCTTCATGTTCTCGGCCAGCTCGTCGGACACGCCCGGGTACAGCCCGTTCTTCCGCTGCTTGATCGGCTCTTCGCTCTCTTCCGGGGTCTCCGGTGTGAGCTCCTCGGCCACGGTCATCCTCCTCGGTACGGCACTGGACCTCCTCCACTGTACGGCGGTGCGGAAGGGGGCCCGGGGCCGGTGACGAGGAGCGTTACTCGAAGTACGCGGCCAGCAGCACGACGTCCTCGGCGCCCTCCTGCGCGTCGAGCCCGTCCGGCAGGACGCCGCGCAGGACGTGGTCGGCGACCGCCCCGGGGTCACCGCGCAACGCCCGGGGCACTCCGGCCGCCGCCGCGTGCAGCCGCGCGAAAGCACGGTCGGTGGCCTCGCCGGTGCGGTGCAGCAGTCCGTCGGTGTAGAGCAGCACGGTCTCGCCCGGCTCGGCGAGGATCTCGACGCTCGGCGCCTCCCAGCAGGCGAGCATGCCCAGCGGTGCGGAGACCGACGTCTCGACGAACTCGGTGCGGCGCGGACCGATCAGCAGCGGCGGGCTGTGCCCGGCACCGGCCAGCGTGATCTTGCGGGCGGCCGGTTCGCAGTAGCCGAACAGGGCGGTGGCGGAGCGGGCCGGCTCGGTCAGGCGCAGCAGCAACTCCAGGTCGGACAGCACCGCGACCGGGTCCTCCCCCTCCATCACGGCGTAAGCGCGCAGGGACGCCCGCAACCGTCCCATGGCCGCGACCGCACTGGGCCCGGAGCCGGTGACGGAGCCCACGGCGAGGCCGAGGGCGGCGTCGGGCAGGGGCAGCGCGTCGTACCAGTCGCCACCGCCGCGCGGGCCCGTGCGGTGCCGGGCGGCGAGCTGCACACCGGCCACCCGGGGCAGCCGGGCGGGCAGCAGCTCGTCGGACATGGTGGCCATGGACGCGCGCGTGCGCTCCAGTTCGAGGAGGCGGGTGAGGTGCTCGGCGGCGTAGCGCGCGTACAGGCCGGCGAGGTGGCGCCGCCGCTCGCCCGGTTCGGCGGGCTCGTCGTAGAGCCAGACGGCGGCGCCGAGGCGCCCGGCGGACTCGGTGGACAGAGGCAGGGCGTAGCTGGCGGCGTAGCCGAGGCGGGCCGCGACCTCGCGGTGGCGGGGGTCGAGCCCTTCCTCGGCGAACAGGTCGGGGTCGGCGATGCCGCCCTCACCGCCGGGCAGTCCGTCGAGGATCCGGCCGTAGGACAGGGCGCTGCGCGGCACGGTCTCGATGTGACCGAGGTCGGCGCGGCCCAGGCCCAGGCCGATGGTGCTGTCCGGGCCGAGTCCGTCGCCGGGTTCCAGGACGACGAGGCCGCGTCTGGCGCCGACCAGGGCGGCTCCGGCGCGCAGTAGTTCGTGCAGGGCGTCGTCGAGGCGGGCGGTGCGGGCCAGCCGTTCGGTGAGCTCGTGGAGGGTGGTGAGGTCGGAGACCCAGCCGGCGAGACGGTCCTGAAGTACCGCGCCGGGCGGGGCCGGTGGGTTTGCGGGGGCGGCCGGGGAGGTACTCGCGGCGGGCGCGACAGTGTGTGCGGGGGCCGGAACCGTTGAATCGATTCCAGCCACTTTCGGAGGGTGCGGGGCGTTCATGACGTCCGGCCTTTGGACCGGCGCGTACTGCTCAAAAGCATCGCAAACCCCCATGTCATTCTGCGCCGCCAGCAGTGTCTCCACATGTACACGGACTCGTAAGGAGATGTCCAGCATTGTCCTGCCGGGATTCCTGGTGTCAGTGAGGCTTAAGAGAAGTCCTCGCTTCCTCTTGCGTAAATGCAAACTTGGCTTAAAACTGCCGCAGTGGACGGGTTATTGCGGTCGACTGGCCTTGCTCGACGGAGCGTCACAGCGGTCGTGATGGGTACGTACTCGGAGAAGGCCAGGGGTGGTCGGGAATCACCCGGAACCTGGTGACGGAACCGGGCGTCCTATCCATCGACGACCGTGCCCCATCCTCCCGTGGCGGAGGCGGAGAGAAATACGCGCGACGGCAAACGCCATACTTCGCCACCCCTACGCCACGCCCGTGCTTTCGATGGACGCAGTATGGGCGGGACGGCCGCGGAGGCAGCCCACGCTCGACCCATAGGGGTTCCCCCTGCTCGCGGCAGGGGTGTGATGCGCCAACAGGTACGCACAGTGAAGCGATCGACACATGTTGTGATGTGGACCACGGTGTTGCCAGGCGTGCAACGGAAAGGACGAGCGCTCATGCGCGAGATCCCCGGAAGGCGACGCAGGCTCTTGTTCCAGCGCGGTGACGGGAGGCCTGAGCTCATCGGCGCGGCCCTGACCTACGCGACGGAATGGCAGTGGCCCGTACTCCCGGGTGTGACGGCGGATCCGCAGCGGCCGGACCGCTGCGCCTGCCCCGACCCGGAGTGCACGGTGCCCGGCGCGCACCCCTTCGACCCCGGCCTGCTCGCGGCCACCACCGACGCGCGCATGGTCCGCTGGTGGTGGGGCAACCGGCCGACGGCGCCGATCGTCCTGGCCACCGGGGGCAAGGCGCCCTGCGCGGTCTCCCTGCCGGCCGTCCCGGCCGCCCGCGCCCTGCGGGCCCTGGACCGGACGGGCATGCGGCTCGGCCCGGTCGTCGCCTCCCCCTCCCGCTGGGCGATCCTCGTGAAGCCCTACTCCCTGGAGCAGCTCGGCGAACTGCTCTACGCCAAGGACTTCGTGCCGGGCTCGCTCCGCTTCCACGGCGAGGGCGGTTACCTCGCGCTGCCGCCGTCGGAGACGGGCCAGGGCGAGATCCGCTGGGAGCGCGCGCCGCTGCCCGGCTCCGCCTCCCCGTGGGTGCCGGACGTCGAGGCCGTGGTGGACGCCGTGGTGGACGTCCTCACTCGTACGGGTGTGAGCGCGCCCGAGTTCTAGGCCCGCAGGGCGCGCCGAGTGCCGCTCGCGCCCCGGTGCGTTGTATGCCGGGGCCATGCGGCGTCATGCCCGGGGCCTCGCCCGGGATCCCCGGAAGGTCAGACTGATCGCCCTCGCGGGCACGTTCGTGGCGTGCGCGGTCGCGCTGCCCCTGGCCGTGGCGGCCTCGGGGGCCGTACGGTCCGGGCCCCCGGCGCGCCCCGCCGGTACCGATTCCTCCGCCGCGGCCGGTGCCCGCAGGCCGGACCCGGGCGCCGGGGGCGGGCCGACCCGGACGGCCGCGCCCGGCCGGGACGAGACGTCCGCCGTGCGCTGCGGACCCGAACTCGCCTCCCCCGACGGCATCGAGGCGCAGACCTGCGTGGTCGCCCGGGGCGCGGACACCTGGGCGCGCACCTACTACCGCAACGCGACGGGGGCGGCGCTGGACGCCGTGCTGAGTCTGATGGGACCGGGGGACCGGACCGTGCGCATCACCTGCGCGGTGGCTGCCGGCGACGAACCGGGGACCTGCGAGACTCCCGGGGAACCCGCGCGCGGGGACCTGGCGGCGTACACCGCCGTCACCGAATTCGCCAGGCGGGGCGGACAGGGGCCACTGCTGCTGCGCTCGGGGAGCAACTCGCCCGCTTGGACGGCCGGTTGACGAACGGCTGCGGACGGTGAGGGTGCGTGCACATGAAAAGACCCGGTTGCTGGCGACGGGGGATGCACCAGCAACCGGGCTACAGGAACGGTAACAAGAGATCGGCGGTTCGCAAATTCGAACTCGCCTTTCCGGTCACCGACTGGCTTGTCCGCGACGGGAGTTGTGAACCCTCCCGGGCGCGCCGGTCCGGCCTGCCGGTGACCCGGCCGGCCGGGGGGCGCACGGTGCCGGTCAGCTGAGCGTGACCTGCCGGTTGGTCAGGCCGCCCCGCGCGCGGCGCTCCTCCGGTGTGAGCGGTGTGTCCATCGCCAGGGCGTTGGCCAGGCGCTCGGCGAACTCCGCCGCGGGCTTCTCCACGTCCTCGGCGCCGACGCCGCTCGGCAGGTCCCACACCGGCACCGTGAGCCCGTGGGCGCGGAAGGAGCCGACCAGGCGGGTGCCTTCGCCGAGGCTGGAGCGGCCCGCCGCGTGCAGCCGCGCGAGGGCGTCCAGAAGCTGCTCCTCGGGATGCGGCATGACCCACCGCAGGTGGTTCTTCTCGGGCGTCTCGCACCAGTAGGCGGCGTCCACGCCCTGGAGCTTGACGGTCGGGATCGCCGCGGCGTTGGCCCGCTCCAGGGAGGCGGCCACCTCCGGCGTGGCGTTCTCCGCGTCCGGCACCCAGAACTCGAAACCGCTGTGCACTTCTGGCTCGAAGGCGCCGTCCGGGTCGAGCAGGTCCTGCAGCCGCGGGCTGTCGGCCGGGGCGCGGCGGCCCTGGACGGGCGTGCCCGGCGCGGCCTCCAGCGCGCGCTGCAGGGTGCCGGCGAGGTCGCGGCTGATGTCGCCCGAGGAGGTGTCGTTCTGCAGGCCGAGCAGGACCGAACCGTCGTCGCGGCGCAGGGCGGGCCAGGCCATCGGCAGCACGGTGGCCAGCGTGACCGACGGGACGCCCTCGGGCAGTCCGTCCTTGAGGGTCAGCGCCACCGTGGCCGCCGGGACCAGCTCGCGCAGGGCGACCCAGTCGCACTCGCCAGGCAGGCCCTCGAAGGGACGGTGGACCAGCTCGGTCGCGGCGTGCGAGGCGGCCCGGCCGTGACAGGCCTTGTACCGCCGCCCGCTGCCGCAGGGGCAGGGCTCGCGGGCGCCGACGACCGGGACCTCGCCGTCCGTGATCTGCGGGCGCTTGGCCTTCGTCTGGGGTCGCTTCTTGGCCATCGATGGGTCTCCCGGTTACGGCTCGTCTCGTACGGTCGCGAGCCTAGCCGTTCGTGCCCGGGGCGACGGGTTCCTGTGGACAACACCGCCCCCGTCGCGATGCGCTCCCCCGCACGCGCCGGTCCGCGGCGACGCGCGCTCCTTCGGCCGGGAACGGCGAGGCGCCTTCGGCCCGGGCGGCGGAGGTTGACCGCACCGGGCGGCCGAGGCGCCTTCACCCCCTTCGCAGGAGGGTTCTCGTGCCGGTCGGAGGAGGGTTCTCGTCCCGGCTCGGGGAGGGCTTTCGCTCAGGCCGGAAGAGGGCCTTCGTCCCGGCCGGGGAGGGCTTTCGCTCCGACCCGGAGGGTCTTCGCTCCGGTCGGCGGAGGGGCTCCACCACGGTCGGCGGGAGACGTCCGCGCCGATCGGCGGCGGGTCCTCAGCCCAGTTCGTCGAGGGCGTCCGCGAAGTCCCGTGCGGCCGTCCGGGAGACCGGCGGGGCCGTCACGCGCGTCGCGAAGTCGTCGCGGCGGTGGCCGGCGTCCGGGTCGCGCACGTCCTCGTGGACGACGACCCACACGGTGACCTCACCGCAGACGTCGTCGCGCACGCCCCAGTCGTCGGCGAGGGCCGTGATGATGTTCAGCCCGCGGCCGCCGTGCGCCGTGACCGACGGGGTCGCGGGGGCGGGGCGGGTCGGGCCGCCGCCGTCCGTGACCTCCACGACGAGCCGGCCGGCCGGGTCCACCCGCCACGCGGCGCGGACGTCGCCGTCACCGGTCAGCGCGTCGCCCAGGGGCCTGCCGTGCTTGCACGCGTTGCTCAACAGCTCGGAAAGGATCAGCACTGCGTCGTCGATGACCGCTTCCGCCACTCCACCGCTGCGCAGCTGCGCGCGCATCCGGTGCCTCGCCTCCCCCACGCCCGCAGGGCCATGGGGAACGGCCATGCTCGACGACGTGGGCACCTCCTGTGCCACCACCAACGCCACCCCCGAGACCTCCTCAGCCCCACGCCACGGTGTGGATGCCCCATTGGCCTGTACCGGAAACCGGCCAATCCACCTCCGGTGACGCACTTCGACGGCCGGCACACGGCGAACGCGCCGGTGCACTCCCCCGTGACCGTATGGCTGGAAATCATCGGTGTGGCCGAGTTGTGAGGATCCTGTGCCGAGGGCGCCGGGTCAAGAGGTGTGCACGAGGCTCGTGGGACTTCTGGGGCCGAGTGTCAGCGGCCGAGCCGGTCGAGCACCGCGCGCGGGCGGTTGGTGATGATCGCGTCGACGCCCAGGCCGGCGCACAGGTCCACGTCCTCCGGTTCGTTCACCGTCCACACGTGCACCTGGTGACCGGCCCGCTTGAGGCGCTCGATGTGCGCGGGGTGGCTGCGCACGATCCGCAGCGAGGGGCCGGCGATCCGCACACCCGGGGGCAGCCGGCCGTCGCGCAGCCGCGGTGAGACGAACTGGGTCAGGTAGACCGTCGGCAGGACCGGCGCGGCGGCACGCACGCGGTGCAGGGAACGCGCCGAGAAGCTCATGACCCGCACCTGTGACTCGTCGGCGGTGGCCGGGGAGTCGAGGCCGAACCGCTTCAGCAGGGCCAGCAGCCGCTCCTCGACCTGTCCGGCCCAGCGGGTGGGGTGCTTGGTCTCGATGGCCAGCTCCACCCGGCGCCCGGCGTCGGCGACGAGTTCCAGCAGTCGTTCCAGGGTCAGTACGGAGGTCGCCTCGCGGTCTTCCGGGCGGTGCTCCCAGTCCGGCTCCTCGTCGCGTCCCTTCCAGGCGTCGCGCGTCTTCCAGGAGCCGAAGTCGAGGGCGGCGAGATCGGCGAGCTCCAGGGCGGAGACGGCACCGCGGCCGTTGGACGTACGGTTGACGCGGCGGTCGTGCACGCACACCAGGTGGCCGTCGGCGGTGAGGCGCACATCGCATTCGAGGGCGTCCGCACCGTCCTCGATGGCCTTCGTGTACGCGGCCAGGGTGTGTTCCGGGGCGTCCTCGGAGGCTCCGCGGTGGGCGACGACTTGAATCACGTGCTGTCGTGCGTGGGTCACCGCGTCATGGTGCCACCGTGGGCGGGTACGCGTCCGGTCGGACGGAGTCCGCGCAGGTGCGCTCCGGACGGCGGCACTGGGATTGCATCCTTTTCGCCGGTGATGACCTATATAAAGAACGACCCCGGACGCACAGCCGCCGCTTATGGTGCTCTGACGGCCCGTGGGAAAAGCTGACGGCATACAAAGGGACAAGCACGCCGCAGGCGCGCCGGGCCGGTCGCGCCGGCGTGCACGCAGCACACCCGCGTGCGACCCAGGAAACAGCCGTGGATCGAGGAGAGAAGCTGTGAGCACCGAGAACGAGGGCAACGCGGTACCCCCCGCCCCGTCCGCACCCCCCGTGCCGGTGGACGCTCCTGCTGCTGCTCCGGCGCCGCAGGGACAAGCTGGTCAGGGGCCGCAGGGCCAGGCTCCGCAGGGACCGTACGGGCAGGGCGCCGCCGGTCAGCCCGGCGGCCCCGGGGTCTCCTCCTCCGCCCCGGACCCGTCCTGGCCGCCGCCCCCGCCGCCGGCCGGCCCGTACGGCGACGGCGGTTCCGGTTCCGGATCGGGCGGCTGGGGATCGTCGTACCAGCAGCCGGCGCCGAAGTCCGGTCGCGGGCGCGGTGGTCTGATCGCCGGGATCCTGGTGGCCGCGCTGGTCGCCGGCGGCGTCGGCGGCGGCCTCGGCTACACCCTGGCCAAGGACAACGACGAGAACACCGGTTCGACGACGGTCTCCGCCTCCACCAACGGCGGGGACGTCAAGCGCGACCCGGGCACCGTCGCGGGCGTGGCCGCCAGGGCGCTGCCCAGCACGGTCACGATCCAGGCCGAGGGCACCAGCGGCGAGGGCGGCACGGGCACCGGCTTCGTCTTCGACAAGCAGGGCCACATCGTCACCAACAACCACGTGGTGGCCGACGCGGTGGACGGCGGCAAGCTCAGCGCGACGTTCCCGGACGGCAAGAAGTACGACGCCGAGGTGATCGGCAACGCCCAGGGCTACGACGTGGCGGTCATCAAGCTCAAGAACGCGCCCTCCGACCTGAAGCCGCTCACCCTCGGCGACTCGGACAAGGTGGCCGTCGGCGACGCGACCATCGCGATCGGCGCGCCCTTCGGCCTGTCGGACACGGTGACGACGGGCATCATCAGCGCCAAGAACCGCCCGGTGGCCTCCAGCGACGGCAGCGGCAGCCAGGCCTCCTACATGAGCGCCCTGCAGACCGACGCCTCGATCAACCCGGGCAACTCCGGCGGGCCGCTGCTGGACGGGCGGGGCAACGTCATCGGCATCAACTCGGCGATCCAGTCCACCGGCAACGGCGGCTTCGGCACGGGCCAGTCCGGTTCGATCGGCCTGGGCTTCGCCATCCCGATCAACCAGGCCAAGTACGTGGCCCAGGAGCTGATCAAGAACGGCAAGCCGGTGTACGCGAAGATCGGCGCGTCCGTCTCCCTGGACGACAGCGCCGGGGGCGCGCAGATCACGGACGAGGGCGCGGGCAGCTCGGCACCGGTCGAGCCGGGCGGTCCGGCCGCCAAGGCGGGGCTCAAGCCGGGTGACGTCATCACCAAGCTGGACGACCGCGTGATCGACTCCGGACCCACCCTGATCGGCGAGATCTGGACGCACAAGCCCGGTGACAAGGTCACCATCACGTACGAGCGTGACGGCAAGGAGCGCACGGTCGACGTGACGCTGGGTTCCCGCGTCGGCGACTGACCCACCTGCCCGCACCGACCCGTTACCCTTGTCCCCGCGCCGCCGATCACGGCCGGCGCGGGGAGGTGTGCCCGAGCGGCCGAAGGGAACGGTCTTGAAAACCGTCGTGGCAGCGATGTCACCGTGGGTTCAAATCCCACCACCTCCGCAGAGGTCGCAGACCTAGCAGGTCGGAAGGGGTGCAGCTCTCCGGAGTGGCACCCCTTCCGCCGTGGGTGCGGGAAGTCGTCCGGCGGCTGTGCCGCGGAGGCCCAAGGGGCGCGTGCAGCCGTCCTGTTGACAGGGGTGCTGCCGGCGGGGGTCCCCGGTGGCGGTGATCGGGAGGCCGTAGGCTTTCAAGGTGGTGGGCCGGCGTCGTGGTTCCCGGGCGCCGGCGGGGCGAGGTCGAGGGGTGGTCGTCGTCGGCGGTCGGTGTGTCGTCGTGGTCACCGCTGTGCACGGGCCCCACGCCCGTTTCCTGCCGCAGGCCTACGCCTCCCTGTGCGAGCAGCGGCTGCCGCAGGGCTGGCGGTGGCAGTGGGTCGTCCAGGAGGACGGGGAGAGCGGGGACGTGCGGCCGTACGTGCCGAGCGATCCGCGCGTGACGTTCCGGCAGGGACGGGCCGGCGGGCCCGGTGTGGCCCGGACCATCGCGCTGGCCCGTGCGGACGGGGCGTACGTGAAGGTCCTGGACGCCGACGACCAGTTGGCGCCCGGCGTGCTCGCGCGGGACCTCGCCGTGCTGGAGGGCGATCCGCGCATCGGCTGGGTGACCTCCCGGGTGCTCGACCTGCTGCCCGACGGAACGACCGTCGGCTTCCCCGGCGATCCCGGCGAGGGGCCGATCGAGCGCGGGACCGTGCTGGAGCAGTGGAAGGCCAACGACTTCCTCGCCCCGGTGCACCCGGCCTCGCTGTGCGTACGGCGGGAGTTGCTGCTCGCGCTCGGCGGCTGGATGGCCCTGCCCGCCTCCGAGGACACCGGGTTGCTGCTCGCGCTCGACGCGGTGAGCCGGGGCTGGTTCTCGGCGGAGACCGGGCTGCTGTACCGCAAGTGGGAGGGACAGGTGACGGGGCAGCCGGCCCATGTGGAGCGGGGTGAGCGGGAGGCCCGGATGGCCGTGGTGGAGGCACGGGCGCGCGCCTTGTCCCGGCTGCGGTGGAGCGCTTCGGCCGAGCAGTGAGCCGCCGGTGCCGTGCGTCGTCCGCCGGGTGATGCCGCTGATGCCGCTGACGGGCGGTCGTGTCACCGGCCTTCCCGCTCCAGACGTTCCCCGGGTCCCGTTACGTCAAGTGGTCCGCCCGCGGTGGCGGCGTGGGGAGCAGGGCATGGCGGCTGTAGTACTCCGTGCCCAGCAGCCGTTCGCGCTCGGGCTCGGCGAGGCCGGCGATCAGGGCCGGGGCCGCTCCCCGTTGGACCTCCGTGCGGTGGGCCAGTACCGCCGCCACCTTCCGGTCCAGCCAGGGCGTGACGTCGACCGTGGCGGTGACGTGGTCGTCCGGGACCGTGCGCGGGTTCCTGCCCACCGGGGCCAGGTGCTCGCCCCAGGCCCTGACCGCCGAGTGGGGATGCGTGGCCAGGTACAGGACGCTCGGCTGCCAGGGGGCGCCGGCGTCGGGGTGGAGGCGCTCGAGTCCGGCGGCGTGGACGGCGAGCAGGGTGATCCGGTGCGTGTGGACGTGGTCCTCGTGGCCGGTGAGGCCGCCGTAGGCGTCATGGGTGACCACGATCTCCGGGCGGACGGCGCGGATCTGCGCCACCAGGGCGCCCACCGCCTCCTCCAGTGGGGCGTCGCACAGACGTGGTCTGCCGGGGGCCGAGTGCGGGACGCGTGAGTCGGCCCAGCCGAGCATCCGGGGCTCGCCGGCGCCCAGGACCCGCAGCGCGTCGGCCAGTTCCGCCGCACGCGTGCTGTCCGGCGCCCAGGTCGCCGTGACCACCGTTGTACGGCCGCCCGCTGACGCGTGCCGGGCGAGGACGCCTCCGGCGAACAGGGACTCGTCGTCGGGGTGGGCGAAGACCGCGAGCAGGCCCGGTGCCGTCATCCGGCGCCCGGTCCGCCCGGCCGTGCCGGTGTCCCGGTGAGGAGGATCGCCTGACTCGGGCACTTCTCCGCCGCTTCCTGCACCCGCGGGTCGTCGCCCGACTCCGCGCCCCCGGGGCGGACGACGCCGTAGCCGTCCACGAACTCGAAGACGTCCGGGGCCCGGTAGGCACACTCGGCGGAGCCGTAGCAGAGATCGCGGTCGACCGAGACCTTCATGAACCCCTCGTCCCCCTCCGGACGCAGTCGCCTGCCGTGCGTTTCAGGGGTTCCCTGCCCAGCGCACCACCGGCTGAACCGGCCTCGCCGGCCGTTCCGGCCTCGTGCCTGGACGGGCGGGTGGGGCGGGAGGACGCCGGGTGCCCGGGGGTTGGGGAGTGCACCGGGCCGGGGAGGCTCACCACGTCGTCCGGTACCGGTCCCTCCCCTCGTGGGGACCGGTACCGAACGGTGGAGCCTGCCGTCGTCGACCTGGACGGAAGCTGTCCGGATGGGTGCGCTGCTGCGTCCGGATCCTGCCATTTCAGGCCACGGAGGAGGAGGTTCCGGGGCTCGACGGACGGCGTTACCGCAGGTCAGCTATATAGAGTGAGTTTTCCGGACCGGACGTACAGGCGATCGGATGTGAGGAGGGGAGACCTTGGGTTCCGACTCGGGGGCGCGCACCGCCTTCGCGGAACGCCTCGCCCTGCTGTACAAGGAAGCCGGCAATCCCCCGCTCAAACGGGTGTCCGAAGCGGTCGTGCGGTTGCAGCGGGTCGACGAACGAGGACGCCCCGTGCGGGTGTCCGCCCAGCGCATCAGCGACTGGCGGCGGGCCCGGAACGTACCGGCTCAGTTCGCCGCCCTCGCGGCCGTGCTGCAGGTGCTGATCCCCGAGGCGCGCCGGGCCCGGCCGACCCCGGTGTCCCCCGGTCTGTACGACGTCGGGCAGTGGCAGCGGCTGTGGGAGAGCGCGGTGGCCGGGCCGGCCGGCGAACGTCCGGCGGCGTCCCCGGCCGAGGAGCAGGTCCCGGCCGACCCCGCGCCCGCGCCCGGCGGGGTGTGCCCGTACCGAGGACTGGCCTCCTACCGGCTGGAGGACGCCCGCTGGTTCTTCGGCCGGGAGCGGAGCACGGACGCGCTCGTCGAGCAGCTCGCGGCCGTGCCGCCGGCCGGTGGTCTGGTGATGCTGGTCGGTGCCTCGGGAGCGGGCAAGTCCTCGCTGCTCAACGCGGGTCTCGTGCCGGCCCTCAGGCAGGGGGCGCTGGCCGACGGTGACACCGTCGCCGACGTGGACGCCGACGGCCGGGCCGGGCGGGGGCGGCTGGTCGTCCAACTCCTGCCGGGCAGTGACCCGCTGGCGGAACTCAGCCGGTGCGTTCCCGAACTGGCCTCGGTACTCCCGGCTGTGCGGGATCCAGGGGGACCGCCGGGGACCTCCCCGGAGGGGACCGCCCCGGGCGGTGACACGGCCGAGGCGCACACCGTTCCCGGCACGCCGGACGCGAACGCCCGCGCCAGCGGTCCCGACGGGGACGCCCTCCCCGGTCCCGCGCGTGAGACCGACCGGACCGGCCCGCACGACGACCGGATCGACACGACCGGCGCGGGCGGGCCGACCGAGCCGAACGGCCCCGGTGGTTCGAGCGGCCCGACCGGTTTCAGCGGTCCGAGCGTCGACAGCGGTCCGAGCGTCGACAGCGGTCCGAGCGGCCCGGCCGGTCCGACCGGGCATCCCGAGCCGACCGGCTCGCCCGATCCGCCCGGCACACCCCGGCCCTGGTCCCGGCCCTCCCGGCCCACCAGCCCCGCGTCGGCCCCACCCCCACCCCCACCCCCACCCCCACCCCCACCACCACCGGACGCCCCGGCGCCCGGCCCCACGGCCCCGGCCCCCGCCCCGGAGCCCGGTACTCCCTCCTTCTCCGCCGCCGTCCGCGCCGCCGTGACCGCCTGGGCGCGGCGTGAGGATCCCTCCGGTGCCCGACCCGTCGTCATCGTGGACCAGTTCGAGGAAACGTTCACGCTCTGCACCGACGAGACCGAGCGCCGGACCTTCGTCGAGACCCTGCATGCCGCCTGCTCTCCCGCCGCCCCGGGCGAACCGGCCCCGGCGATCGTCGTCCTGGGCATCCGCGCGGACTTCTACGAGCAGTGCCTGAGGTACCCCGAGCTGGCCGACGCCCTCCAGCACCGGCACATGGTGCTCGGGCCGCTGACCGCAGCGGAGCTGCGCGAGGCGGTGACCGGCCCGGCCAAGGCGGTCGGACTGGAACTGGAACCCGGCCTCGCGGAGCTGATCGTCCGGGAGGTCGGCGCGGACGGCCCGCGCGGGGCGCACGACGCGGGCGCGCTGCCGCTGCTGTCGCACGCCCTGCTGGCCACCTGGCAGCGCCGCAAGGCGGGCCGGCTGACCCTGGCCGGTTACCGCGCGGCCGGCGGCATCCAGGGCGCCGTCGCGGCGACGGCCGAACGGGCCTGGTCCCGCCTCGACCCGGCCGCGCGCACGGCGGCCCGGCTGCTCCTGCTCCGGCTGGTCCGGCTGGGCGAGGACACCCAGGCCACGCGGCGGCGCGGCACCCGGCGCCAGCTGGCGGAGGAGTCGGCCGACCCGGACAAGACCGAGGAGTCCCTGGAGGCGCTGGTCCGCGCGCGGCTGGTGACGCTCGACGCGGAGACGGTGGAGATCACGCACGAGGCGCTGCTGCACGCCTGGCCGCGGCTGCGCGACTGGATCGACGAGGACCGGCAGGGCAACCTGCTGCGCCAGCGATTGGAGGAGGACGGCCGGGCCTGGGAGGAGTCGCACCGCGACGCGTCGCTGCTGTACCGGGGCTCCCGGCTCGAGCAGGCCCACACCTGGGCCGAGTCGGCCGGGGACACCTTCCTGACCCGCAGCGCGGTGGAGTTCCTGGCCGCCTCGGTGCGGCTGCGCCGCCGCGTGATCTGGATCAGCAGGGCCGCGGTGGCGTCGCTGATGGCACTGGCCCTGCTGGCGGTCGGGGCGGCCGTGATCGCCTGGAAGCAGCGGGACGAGGCGGTGTTCGAGCAGGTGCTCGCGCAGGCCGACCGCGTCCGGGACACCGACCCGTCGCTGTCGGCGCAGCTCGACCTGGTCGCCCACCGGCTGCGCCCCGACGACGAGGGCGCGAGCAGCCGGCTGATCTCCGTCGTGAACGCCCCGCTGGCCACTCCCCTGTCCGGCCACACCGGCGCCGTCTACCTCACGACCTTCAGTCCCGACGGCCAGACCCTGGCCACCGCCAGCTACGACCGGACCGTGCGGCTGTGGGACGTCGCCGACCCGCAGCGGCCCGAGGCGCTGGGCGCGCCCCTCACCGGTCACACGAGCTGGGTGAGCAGCGCGATCTTCAGCCCGGACGGCCGGACCCTGGCCAGCGCCTCCGACGACGGCACGATCCGGCTGTGGGACGTGACCGGCCCCGGCCGCCCGAAGTCGCTCGGCCGACCGCTGACCGGCCACGGCGGCACCATCTACCTGATCGCGTTCAGTCCGGACGGCCGCACGCTCGCCTCCGCGAGCCACGACCGGACGGTGCGGCTGTGGGACATGACCGATCCGCGCCGGCCGCGACCCCTGGGGACACCGCTGACCGGGCACACGGCCGCCGTGCGCTCGGTGACGTTCAGCCCGGACGGGCGGACCCTGGCGGCGGGCGGCGACGACGGCACGATCCGGCTGTGGGACACGTCCGAACCGGGGCGTCCCGAGCCGGCCGGCAGGCCGCTGACCGGCCACACCTCCACTGTGCACTCGGTGGCGTACAGCCCGGACGGCCGGACGCTCGCCAGCGGGGGCGAGGACGGCACGATCCGGTTGTGGAACATGGCCGGATCCGGTCGCCCCGAGGCCGTCGGAACACCGTTGATCGGCCACACCGGGCCGGTCTGGTCGGTGGCGTTCAGTCCCGACGGGGGCATGCTCGCCGCCGCCAGCTCGGACACCACGGCGAGCCTGTGGAAGGTGGCCGATCCGGCCCACCCCGCGCAGGTGGGCGGGCCGCTGGCGGGCAGCAGCGGGGAGATGTTCGCGCTGGGCTTCAGTCCCGACGGGCGCACCCTGGCCACCGGCGCGGGTGACAACAAGGTGCGGCTGTGGGCGCTGCCGCGCTCGGACATGACCGGCCGGACCGGGACGTTCCGCCCGGACGGGCAGGTGCTGGCCACGGCGGGGCGCGACGGGCGGCTGCGGTTGTGGGACGTGCGGTCGCCGGGCAGGCCGGTGCGGCTGGGCGAGCCGTTCCGGCCCGGGGAGGGGGACGTGCGCTCACTGGAGTTCTCTCCGGACGGCCGCACCCTGGCGGTGGTGACCGGCGACCGGGCCGTGCAGCTGTGGAACGTCGGCGATCCGGCGCACCCCGTCGCCCACGGACCGCCCGTCCCGCTGCGGATCCGGTACGCCGATCCGCTCGCCTTCAGCCCGGACGGCCGCACCCTGGCCACCGCCGACGACGACCGCACGATCCGGCTGTGGGACATCTCCGACCGCTCCCGCCCGCGGCCGCTCGGCGCGCCGCTGACCGGGCACAAGGGCTACGTCAACCACCTGGTCTTCAGTCCGGACGGCCGGACGCTGGCCAGTGGCAGCGCGGACGGCACGATCCGGCTGTGGAACGCGGCGGACCCGGGCCGGATCCTGCCGGCCGGCGCCCCGCTCCGCGGTCATCTCGGAGCGGTCAACGTCCTCGCGTACAGCCGGGACGGCCGGACGCTGGCCAGCGCGGGCGACGACACCTCCGTCCGGCTCTGGGACGTGTCCGACCCGGCCCGGGCCGTGCAGCGGACGCGTCTGACCGGTCACTCGGAGGCGGTCGTGGCGCTGACCTTCAGCCGGGACGGCCGCACCCTGGCGAGCGGCGGCAACGACAGCACCGTCCGGCTGTGGAACGTCTCCGACCCCGCCGCAGCCGACGCCATCGGCCAGTCCATGACCAGCGCGAAGGCCGGCAACTACCTGGCGTTCAACCCGGGCAGCGGCATGCTGGCGGTGTCGAGCGGGGCGGACTCCATCCGCCTGTGGGATCTGGACGTCGAGCGGGCCGCGCGGCGCGTGTGCGCCATGACCCGGGGCGTGCTGACCCCGGACACCTGGCACGAGTACCTGCCCCGGCTCTCCTACGACCCGCCCTGCGGCGGCTGAACGGCACAGACGCCAACAACCGTGTGATGCAAGGGAGTTGAGTGATACCAGTCACAACCGGCGTTCAGTCGCCGGGAGTCGGCTCGCGGTGCGCAAGCGCTTGTTACCCTTGGCCATGGCCCGACCGCTGGTGCATCCCCCGTCGCCAGCGGTCGGGTCTTTCCGTGCGCGGGCCCCGGAGCGCCGTCAGCGCAGGTCGAGGCGCATCAGCACCCGCGGATGACCGGCCAGGACCGAGGTCGTCGGGGCCGCGAGGGTGAAGCCCGCCCGCTCGAAGTTCTTCCGCAGACCGGCGTAGGCCATGGTCAGGTCGACCCTGGCGTCGCCGTTGTCGAGGGGGTACGCCTCGACGGCCGGGGCCCCGTGGGACCGGGCGAAGTCGACGGCGCCGGCGATCAGGGCGTGCGAGACGCCCTGCTTGCGGTGGCCGGGGCGGACCCGGACGCACCACAGGGACCACACGGGCAGGTCGTCGACGTGCGGGATCTTGCGGTTGCGGGCGAACGTGGTCTGCGTGCGGGGGGCGATCGCGGCCCAGCCGACCGGTTCGTCGCCGTCGTAGGCGAGCACGCCCGGGGCGATGTCGGCGCGGCACAGTCCGGCGACGTACTCGCCCCGCGCCGGGCCGCGCAGTTCGTTGTTGAGCCGGGACGGGATGCGGTAGCTCAGGCACCAGCAGACGTTCGCGGTGGGTGACTTCGGGCCCAGGACGGCGCGGACGTCCTCGAACTCCGACGCCGGCCGCACGACGATGGTCATGCCCCCACGATGTCACGTCCCGTGGCACGGCGCCCGGGGCGACGGCGGCCGGACCGGCGCGGGCGGTTCAGGCGGGCGGCCGTGCTCCCGGTGTCCCGGCGGACGCGGCCCGCAGCAGGCGCAGCTGCCCGATCTCGCTGACGTTCTTGGTCAGTTCGGTGTTCACCCAGGCCGCCATGTCGGCGACGGTGTACCGCGGGTCGGACGGCCAGGGGAAGGGGGCCGTGGCGTCCAGGCGGGCGTCGGTGAGGGTGTCCAGGACATCCAGCCACCGCGTGCGCAGCCCCCGCAGCCACTCGATCGTGGGCAGCCCCTCACCGGGCCAGACGACGTCCGCCCGCCCGGGGGGAGTGCGCCCGCTCGCGTGCTCGACGGCCACGCTCCACCACCAGCCGATGTGCCAGCTCACCCAGGCGATGGTCGGCACGGGCACGGGGTCGGGTTCCGTGTCCGCCCAGTCCGGCGTCCAGGTGCCGTCGGCGGACCTGCGCACGGTCCAGCAGTGGGCGGCGGGCTCCCACAGGAAGTCCTGTGGCTCCAGCCGCTCCAGGTGGTACTCGAACAGGGACCAGGTCACCTCGAACTGCCGGCGCAGCAGTTGCGTGCGGGACGCCCTCACGTCGCTCATCGCCCGACCCTACGCGGACGTCCGGGCGTCCCGGGCCAGCCGGGACCAGTCCAGGTCCCGCAGTCCCGGCTCCGCCCGGCAGTCCGAGGGCAGGCGCGGGGCGGTCTGGAACCACAGGACGGTGAGGCGGGAGCGGTAGGCGACGGGGTCGTGCGCCGGGTCGAGGGCCGTGGAGTGGAACGTGCCGAGGCAGGCCACCGGGGGGAGCACCTCGACCGGCCCGAGGCCGCCCGCGTACTGGTCGGGGTACTCGCGCGGCGGCGCGACCAGGTGG
Source organism: Streptomyces sp. AHA2 (assembly GCF_036857595.1). Classification (NCBI taxonomy): domain Bacteria; kingdom Bacillati; phylum Actinomycetota; class Actinomycetes; order Kitasatosporales; family Streptomycetaceae; genus Streptomyces; species Streptomyces sp. AHA2. Next base: position 127,724 of record NZ_JAUQWJ010000003.1, on the reverse strand, counting down.
ACGGGCGTGCCGGGCCGGGCCCGCCGGGCGGCCCGCAGCAGGCCCTCGATCCGCAGGTCGTTCACCGGCCTGCAGGGGTAGCCCTCCAGATCGCCGTACGTCGAGGTGAACCGCAGCTCGGCGAGGTCGACCGGGCGGCCGGAGGCCAGGACGAGGCGGGCGAGCGCCAGGGCCGGCGCTTTGACGTGCTGTGGCATGGGGGTCTTTCGCTGTTCCTGGTCGGGGCTGCGCTCGGCACGGGCGGGGCGGTGGTCACGGCCGGTGCCCCGTGAGCCGCGCCGCCGACGCGAGGGTCGCCCGGGCCTCCCGCTCGGACAGGCCGGTCTCGACGGCGGCCTCGACCAGCAGTTCCACGAGCGCGGGGCCGATGCCGTCCTCGTAGGCCCGGCAGGCGGCCCAGAACAGCCGGGTGTTGCGCTGGCCCTCGTGCGCGGCGAGGACGAACTGGACCAGGCCCTGGCCGTGACCGCCGGACGGGCCCGGCAGGCGGTCGTGGGCGCGCGGCGGCGGCAGCAGCAGCCGCAGCAGGGAACGCGGGACGGGCGCGGGCGGCAGGTGGGCGGTGCCCGGGGCGGCGGAGTAGACCCCGTGCGCGGTGCGCGAGCCGGGGCCGACGAGGTAGCCGCCCGCGCCGCGGATGTCGATGCCCGGCGCGAGGCGGCCCGCCGAGTTGGGGACGACCACGTCCGGCGGGCCGCTCAGCCACAGGTGCCGCCCGCCCGACGGGGTCACGACGACCACGGTGGGCGGGATGGTGAACAGGTGCCGTAAGGCCAGCTCGCGCAGGGCGGCCGAGGAGTCGGCGCCGGTCTTCACGTCCAGGTCGACGCCGACGAGGTGGTGCGGGGGCAGTCCGCAGGCGATGCCGTAGCCGGTCGCCCAGGGGGCGGCGGCGAACAGTTCGCGGATGCGGGCCGGGTCGCTGGAGGCGTCGTGAACCCCGTGTCCGAGGCGGCCGCACTCGCCGTGGCAGGGGGAGGGGAGGGGGTCGTCGCGGTGGGGGGAACGCAGCGCGGGCAGCTTGGTGCGCGACAGGGGGATGACGGCCAGCCCGCGCTCGGCGGCTGACAGGGCGTGGGCGAGGGCCAGCGTCGTGGCCTGCCGGTCGGTGGTGGCCATGGCTCTAGTTTCGTACGTACGTTCGAAAAAGGAAAGGGGGAGCGAGGAGGACGCGCCGGGGGCGGGCGACGCCGGGGGAAATGTGCCGGAACGCTTCACCTCTTGCGGCGCCCAGGGTCCGGCGCTCCTTTTCGCCCTTGTTCGGGGCGGAAGTGACGCAAAGGGGTTTATCGACTTGTTCTCACGCTTGCGTGCGAACAGGGGGTTCCGGGGTGGTTCGCCGGGGATCCGGCGGGCAACTCTGGACTCGCGACGTCGAGCACCGCACCGGGGCGGCCGGCCGACTTCCCCGGTGACACCAGCAGTTCACGCACCGCCGGCCTGAGCCGGCACGACCACGGTTTTCCGAAGTCCTGGAGGGACAGCACCATGGCAAGCATCCGCACCGCCCGCGTCATCGCAGCCGTCTCCGCCCTTCCGCTCGCGGCCGCCCTCTTCGCCGGTGTCGCGACGGCGGACAACGGCGCCTTCGCGGACGGCGGATCGATCGCGGCCGTCAGCGAGGCCGAGCAGGGCATCCTCGGCAGCGGCGTCGGCGGCGACAACTTCGGCAACGCGGCCACCACACAGCAGCAGGCCGTCGGCGACGGCGCCTCGAACCAGAGCAACACCGCCCAGGTCAACGGCTCGGCGTTCACGGCCGTCAACCAGGGCAACGCCAACACGGCCATCAGCTTCACCCCGCTGTGGTGGTGAGCTGAGCGGGGCCGGTGCGGCGGCAGCGGCCCGGGGGGCGGGGGGTCCTTCGTGGGGTGACGAACGCCTGGGCGGCGGTACTTCGGTACCGCCGCCCAGGCGTTCCCGCGGTGCAGGGGCGTCCGTCCCCCCAGGGGCGAACCCGCAGTACTCTCCGGCCGGCGCTCCACCTACAGGAGGTGCAGCCACCCCCGCCCCTACAACCTGAGGGGGACCCCGCTTCGGGACCTGCGGCCGATCCGCCGGGCACGCCCCGCTCCTAGCGTGGAGCCATGACCACACTCGTCTGCACCACCGCTTCGAAGGCGGCCGCGCCAGCGGCGCAGACCCTTCCCTACCCGTCGTTCTCGTCGTACGTCAGGGCCCGCCGGCCGGTGCTGCTGCGGACCGCCCGCTCGCTCACCGGCAACCCGAGCGACGCGGAGGACCTGCTGCAGACCGCGCTCACCAAGACGTACGTCGCCTGGGAGCGGATCGAGGACCACCGCGCCCTCGACGGTTACGTGCGCCGGGCCCTGCTGAACACGCGGACCTCGCAGTGGCGCAAACGCAAGGTCGACGAGTTCGCCTGCGACGAGCTGCCCGAGCCGGAACCGCGCCCCGGCGGCGACCCGGCCGAGCAGCAGGCCCTGCGCGACGCGATGTGGCGGGCGATCATGCGCCTGCCCGCCCGGCAGCGCGCCATGGTCGTCCTGCGGTACTACGAGGACCTCAGCGAGGTGCAGACGGCCGAGGTCCTCGGTGTCTCGGTGGGCACGGTCAAGTCGGCCGTCTCCCGCGCGCTGGGCAAGCTCCGCGAGGACACCGAACTCGGGCTCGTCCGCCACTAGAGACCGGCCCGCCGCGGACCGCACCGGCCGCCCGCAGCACTGCGCACCGGCCGCCCGCAGCACCCCGCACGGCCCGCCGTACGCGACTGTGAGCCGAATCCGCCGTACGGCGTGATGTGATCGATCGCCCGGTCCTAGTGACATACCGCGCGGTATGTGCGCAGAATCAGCGCATCCCTTACCACCGCGCAGGCAATGCCGCCCCGGGAGGACGCCGTGCTGAGCACCATGCAGGACGTACCGCTGCTGATCTCGAGGATCCTGACCCACGGGTCGACGATCCACGGGACGTCACAGGTGACCACCTGGACCGGTGAGGGCGAACCGCACCGCCGCTCCTTCGCGGAGATCGGCGCCCGCGCGGCCCAGCTCGCCCACGCCCTGCGCGAGGACCTGGGCGTCACCGGCGACGAGCGCGTGGCGACCCTCGCCTGGAACAACGCGGAGCACGTCGAGGCCTACTTCGCGATCCCCTCCATGGGCGCGGTCCTGCACACCCTGAACCTCCGCCTCCCGCCCGAGCAGCTGGCCTGGATCGTCCACCACGCCGCCGACCGCGTGATCATCGCCAACGGCTCGCTGCTCCCCCTGCTCGCCCCGCTGCTGCCGCACCTGAAGACCGTCGAGCACGTCGTCGTCACCGGCCCCGGCGACCGCTCCCCGCTCGCCGAGGCCACCGTGCGGGTCCACGAGTACGAGGACCTCATCGCCGGCAAGCCGGTCTCCTACGACTGGCCCGAGCTGGACGAACGCCAGGCCGCCGCCATGTGCTACACCTCCGGCACCACCGGCGACCCCAAGGGCGTGGTCTACAGCCACCGCTCCATCTACCTGCACTCCATGCAGGTCAACATGGCCCAGTCGATGGGCCTGACCGACCAGGACACCTCCCTGGTCGTGGTTCCCCAGTTCCACGTGAACGCCTGGGGCCTGCCGCACGCCACGTTCATGACCGGCGTGAACATGTTGATGCCGGACCGCTTCCTCCAGCCGGCCCCGCTCGCCGCGATGATCGAGCGCGAGAAGCCGACCCACGCCGCCGCCGTCCCGACCATCTGGCAGGGCCTGCTCGCCGAGCTGACCGCCCACCCCCGGGACGTCTCCTCCCTCACCCAGGTCACCATCGGCGGCTCGGCGTGTCCGCCGTCGCTGATGGAGGCCTTCGACAAGCTGGGCATGCGGGTCTGCCACGCCTGGGGCATGACGGAGACGTCCCCGCTGGGCACGGTCGCCCGTCCGCCCGCCTCCGCGGTCGGCACGGACGAGGAGTTCGCCTACCGCCTCACCCAGGGCCGCTTCCCGGCCGGTGTCGAGGCCCGGCTGACCGGCCCCGGCGGCGAACGCCTCCCGTGGGACGGGGAGTCGGCCGGTGAACTCGAGGTGCGCGGCGCCTGGATCGCGGGCGCCTACTACAACGGCCCCGACGCCGAACCCCTGCGCCCCGCCGACAAGTTCAGCGAGGACGGCTGGCTCAAGACGGGCGACGTCGGCACCATCTCGCCCGACGGCTACCTCACGCTCACCGACCGCGCCAAGGACGTCATCAAGTCCGGCGGCGAGTGGATCTCCTCGGTGGAGCTGGAGAACGCGCTGATGTCCCACCCGGACGTCGCCGAGGCCGCCGTCGTCGCCGTGCCCGACGACAAGTGGGGCGAGCGCCCCCTGGCCACGGTGGTCCTCAAGGAGGGCGCCTCCGTCGGCTTCGAGGCCCTGCGCGGCTTCCTCGCCGACGAGGGCAAGATCGCCAAGTGGCAGCTCCCGGAGCGCTGGACGATCATCGAGGCGGTCCCGAAGACGAGCGTCGGCAAGTTCGACAAGAAGGTGCTGCGCAAGCGGTACGCGCAGGGCGAGCTGGACGTCACCCGCCTCTGACGCGCCCGCGGACCGCCGTACGGCGACGTCTCACCGTCGTACGGCGGTCACCCCCCAGCCCAGCAGCAGCCACAGCCCCGCCACCGCGCACACCCCGTCCCAGCCGAAGTGGCCGTAGGCGGCCCCCGCGAGGGCCGAGGCGGCGGCGCCGCCCGCGAAGCCGGCGACCACGTAGGCCGTGTTGGCGGTGGCCGGGGTGGAGGTGGCGGTCAGGGCCAGCGTCTGGTTGGCGACGTGCGAGGCCACCAGCGCGGCGTGGATCGCGACCGCCGCGGCGAACAGGGCGCCCAGTGCCTGCCCGCCCAGCCAGAACAGCGGCACGGACACGGCCGCCACCAGATACGCGGAGCGCACCACCCGGGCAGCGCCGAACCGGTCCACCAGCCCGCCGGCCAGCGGCGCCACCGCGCTCGCGGTCAGCCCGAACAGCCCGAACAGCCCGGCGGTCGCGGTGGACAGCCCGTACTCGGGCCCGGTCAGCAGCACCGCGAGCGACGTCCACAGCGCGCTCCAGGCACCGAACATCCCGGCCTGGCGCACACACGCCCGCCACAGGTCCGGCGAGCTCCGCAGCACCGACGGCAGGGCGGCGAGCCCGGAGAACAGCGAGCCCCGCCTGCTGCGCCGCGACGGCAGCACGAACGCGGTCGCCAGCCCCAGGACCAGCGTGAGCACGGCGGCACCCGCGAACACCCAGCGCCAGCCGAAGGCCTGCCCGGCCAGCCCGCCCAGCACCCGGGCGCCGACGATGCCGGTGAACAGGCCCGCGATCACGGCGGCGACGTGCCGGGCGCGCCGCTCGGCCGGGGCCCGTTCGGCGACCAGCGGCACGAGCAGCTGCGGGACGACGGTCGCCGCCGAGGCGACGAACACGGCGGCCGCGAGGATCCCGGCGCCCGGGGCGAGGGCACTGGCCGCCAGTGCCAGTGCGGTCACCAGCGTCAGCCCGGCGACCAGCCGGCGGCGGTTGACGCTGTCGCCGAGCGGGGCGAAGAACAGCAGGCCGACCGCGTAGCCGAGCTGCGCGACGGAGGCGATCCAGGCCAGGGCCGAGGGGGTCGAGCCGAAGTCGCGGGCCATCAGGGACAGCAGCGGGGCGGCGAGGTAGATGTTGGCGGCGGTGACCGCGCTGCACACCGCGAGCAGGGTGAGGAAGAGGCCGGGGGAGGGCGTGCGCGGCGCCCGTGTCGCGGTGCGGCCCGCCCGGGGGGAGGTGATGGTGGTCGCTGACGGCATGAGGGGAGGACTCCTTGGAGTCGGCTCTAACAACTAACTGGTTGGTTGGCTGATGGGGGGAACAGTCTGGGGCGCCTCCTCATTCCCTGTCAACCAAACAGTTGGTTACCTGATCGCGCTACCCTCTCCCCATGGCAGCAAGGGACCCCGAGGCCACCAAGGCCCGGATCTTCGAGGCGGCGGTCGCCGAGTTCGCCCGGCACGGGATCGCCGGTGCCCGCATCGACCGCATCGCCGCCGAGGCGAAGGCCAACAAGCAGCTCATCTACGCCTACTTCGGCAACAAGGCCGAGCTCTTCGCGATCGTCCTCGAACGCAAGATGCTCCACCTCGCCGAGGCCGTCCCCGTCGACCCCGACGACATCGAGGGCTGGATCGACCGGCTGATGGACTACCACGCCGCCCACCCCGAACTGCTGCGCCTGCTCTTCCGGGAGGGTCTGGAGTACGGCAGCGCCGAACTGCCCCACGAGTCCGACCGCCAGGAGCACTACGCCCGCAAGGTGGCCGCCCTGCGCGACGGTCAGGAGCGGGGTGCCGTCACCGACGCGATCCCGGCCGCCGACCTGCTGTTCCTGCTCACCGCCCTGGCCAACTGGACGGCCGTCGTCCCGCAGATGCGCCGCATCCTGGTCGGTGGCGGCGACCCCGACCGGGACCGGCTGCGCGCCTCGGTCAAGGAGGCGGCCCGCCGCCTGACGGCCCGCTAGCCGGTCCTCGGGCCCGTCGTCTTCCGGTGGGGATGCGGCGCCGTCGGCACGGAGGTGCCGGTGTCGTGCTCCCGGATCGCCGCGAAGCACGGGGGTGAGCGGCTCCACGAGGGAACGCCGCCCGGCGTGCCGCCGGCCGGTGCTAGTTGGTGCCGATCCGGCTGAGCAGCTCGACGATCCGGGACTGCACCTCGTTGCTGGTCGAGCGCTCCGCCAGGAACAGCACCGTCTCCCCGGACGCCAGCCGCGGCAGGTCCGCCTGGTCGACGGCGGCGGTGTAGACGACGAGCGGAGTGCGGTTGAGCTGCCCGTTCGCCCGCAGCCAGTCCACGATCCCGGCCTGCCGCCGGTGCACCTGCAGCAGGTCCATCACGACGAGGTTCGGCCGGAACTGCCCCGCCAGCGTCACCGCGTCCGCGTCGCTCGCGGCCCGCGCGACCTGCATCCCGCGCCGCTCCAGCGTCGCCGTCAGCGCCAGCGCGATCTCCGCGTGCTCCTCGATCAGCAGCACCCGCGGCGGGTGCTGCTCGCTGTCGCGCGGCGCCAGCGCCTTCAGCAGCACGGCCGGGTCGGCCCCGTACGCCGCGTCCCGCGAGGCTTGCCCGAGCCCGGCGGTGACCAGTACGGGCACCTCGGCCGCCACCGCGGCCTGCCGCAGCGACTGCAGCGCCGTCCGCGTGATCGGACCGGTCAGCGGGTCGACGAACAGCGCGGCCGGGAACGCCGCGATCTGCGCGTCGACCTCCTCGCGCGAGTTCACGATCACCGGCCGGTAGCCGCGGTCGCTCAGCGCCTGCTGGGTGCTGACGTCCGGCGCGGGCCACACCAGCAGCCGCCGCGGGTTGTCCAGCGGCTCGGGCGGCAGTTCGTCGTCCATCGGCTGCGGCCGGGGCGGATCGGCGACCTCGACGGCCCCGCCGGGACCGTCCAGCGGCTCGGGCCCCTCGGCGGCGTTCTCGTCCGGCGCGCCTATGGCGTACGAGCGCCCGCCGCCCTCGGTCATCGGCGCGAGCCGGGTCTGCCCGGCCGGCGAGGGCTGCGCGGGTGCGGGCGCGGGAGCCGGTGCTCCCGGCGGGACCGGCGTCCCGGCGGGGGTACCGCCCGGGGGCGCCGGCTCGGTCACCGGATGCGGCCGGGCGGCGGCGTGCTCCGGGCGGCCCGTCCGGTCCGCCGGCCGCGCCGCCTGGTCCGCACCGGCCTGCTGCTCCATGCGCGCGGCCGGGTCGGGCGGCGTACCGAGCTTGCGGCGGCGGCCCGAGCCGCCCGGCGCGTGCGGGGGAGGCGTGGTGGTGCCGTGGGCGGCCGGCGGCTGCTGGACCTGGGCCGCCTGCCGGGTGAACGGCACGCCCTGGCCCAGCGTCCGGACGCTGATCGCCCGTCCCTGCGTCGAGTCGGGGTCCACGGGTGCCGCGGCCTCGGCGGGCAGCGGCTGGGCCGCGGCCCGCGGAGCGGCCTGCTGCGGCGGCAGCGGCGTGCCGGGGGCGGGGCTGTTCCGCCGGGCCGTCCCGGGCGGGGCGGCCTGGGGGTGGACGTTCTGCCCGGCACCGTGCGCGGGCACGGGGACGCCGGCGCCCGAGGTGCCGCCGCCGGCGGGCCACCCGCCGGGGACGGACGGGCCCGGAACGGGGGTGCCCTGAGCGGAGGGCCCTTGCACCGGGGTGCCCTGAGCGGGCGTCACCTGAGGGTCGGTCGCCCGGGCGGGGCTCCCCTGGACCGGGACGCCGGGGTTCTGCCCGGCGGCGGCTTCGGCGGGCAGCGGCTGAGAGGCCGAGGCGTGCCGGTCCGGCGCGGGGGCGGCGTGCGGGGGCAGCGGCTGCGGCTGCAACTGCACCGCCTGTCCCGGAAGCACCGCCTGCACACTGTGCCCGAGCCCGGCCTGCACGGGAAGGCCCTGGGCAGGCACGGGTGCACCCTGCGGTGGCACGGCGTCCGGACGCGGCTGGGCGACGCCCTGCGGCGGTACGGCAGTCGCCGGTGGCCGGGGGCCGTTGCCCTGGGGCGGAACGGGGGTGCCCTGCGGCATGCCGTTGCCCTGCGGCGGCACGCCCGTGCCCGGCGCGACCCGGGCGGCGGGGGCCCCGGCCTGTCCGGGCACGCCCTGCGGCGGAAGCCCCGGCCCTGTGTGCGAAGGCACAGCACCGGGCGGCACGGCCCCCGGAGGCACGGGAGCGGAAGGGAGAGGCACGGAACCCGCAGGCACGGCACCCGCAGGCGCGGCACCTGGAGCGACGGCATCCGGAGCCACGGCGTGCGGAGCCACGGAGCCCGCAGGCCCGCCGGCCACCGGTGCGGCTCCCCCCGGCGCGGCAGCCACCTGGCCGGGATGCCCCGGCACGGCTCCCGGCTGCACGGCACCCTCGGGTCCGGCGGCCTGCCGCGCGGCGCCCTGGGCTGCCGTGACCGGTACGGGCACGCCAGGAGTCTGCGCCCCGGGCGCTCCTTCCGCCCCGGCCGGCTGCGGTGCGGCCACGGCACGCCGTCGGCGCCCGGTCGGCTGGCTGGTCGGGTGCGGCTGCGGAGGCGTGTGATCGGCGGACTGGTCGTGCGGAACGGCATCGTGCCGCCCCTCCTCGACGCCCCCTTCACCACCCGCGGAACCGGGAGCACCCACGGAACCGGGACCGGCCACGGAACCGGGACCGGCCACGAGGCCCGCCGCCGAGGCCCCACCGCCACCGGCCTGCGCCTGCGCACCCGTGCCCGAAGCCGTCTGGTCGGCCTCGGCGGGCGGCAGTGCGAACACCGGACGCGGTCCGGCCGCCGCGGCTTCCTGCGCGGCCGCGGCCCGCTCGTTCGCGGCGGCCAGCGCCCTGCGCCGGCGCCCCGTCGGCTGCGGAGCCTCCGGCTCACCCCGCCCCTGCCCCGGTGAGCCCCGGCCCTGGTCCTGACTCCGCTCCTGATCCTGCACCGCCCCGGACGGCGCCGCCGGAAGCGCCGGAGGCAGCGCGTGCTGCTCACCGGCCTCGCGCCGGGCCCGCCGCCCGGACGGCCCGGGCACACCCTGCGGCGGAACGGTGCCGCCCAGCCCGGTGTTGGAGGCGGCGGCCCCCGCCGCGTGCTCCCCGGCCATCACGACGGCCCCTTCGGCGACGCCCTGCACGGCACTGCCGACGGCCGCCGCACCGGCGTCCTCGGCGGCCCGGCCGCGTCGCCGCCCGGTACCGCCGGAGGCGGCGTCCTCACCGGAGGGCTGCGCGGGCAGGGCGGCCGGTTCCCCGGCGGCCCGCCTCCTGCGCCGCCCGGTCGGCACGCCGCCCTCGGCACCGGAGCCCGCCTCGCCCTCGCCCTCACCGGCCGGTACGTCGACGTCGAGGAAGGCGTCGGTCGTGCCCCGCCGGGCACGTCGGCGTCCCCCGGAGGGCTGTTCGCCGGGCGCGGTCCCGGGCGCGGCGGGCGCCTCGTCGGCCGGCTGCGCGGTGACGGCCCCGGCCCCGCCGCCGAGCGGGACTTCCAGGACGTACGCGCTGCCGCTCATCCCCGGCACCTCGTGCGTCTGCAGGACACCGCCGTGGGCCCGGACGATCCCGCGCACGATCGGCTCGTGCACGCTGTCGCCGCCGGCGTACGGCCCGCGGACCTCGATCCGCACGACCTCGCCGCGCTGCGCGGCCGCCACGACGACGGTGTTGTCCATGTAACCGCCCGCCGACACGGGCGTGTTGCCGGTCGCGTCGACCCCGGCCACGTCGGCGACGAGGTGGGCGAGGGCGGTGGCGAGCAGCCGGGGGTCGACCTCGGCCTCGATGGGCGGGGCGTGCACGGCGAACTGCACCCGCCCGGGCCCGATGAGTTCGACGGCCCCGTCGACGCCGGCGGCGACGACGGCGTCGAGCATCACCTTCGTCCGGGCGATGTGTTCGCTGCCGGCGTCGAGCCGCTGGTAGCCGAGGACGTTGTCGATCAGGGTCGTGATGCGCGAGTAACCGGCCGACAGGTGGTGCAGCACCTGGTTGGCCTCGGGCCACAGCTGCCCGGCGTCGTCGGCGGCGAGCGCGGCCAGTTCGCGGCGCAGCTCCTCCAGGGGGCCGCGCAGGGACCGGCCCAGCAGGGTCAGCAGTTGCTCGTGCCGCGCGGACAACGCGTCGAACCGGTCCTTCTCCCGCTCCCCGAGGGCCGCGTACCGCTCCTCGTTGGCGGCGAGTTCCTCGGCGTGCCGCTCGCGCAGCTCCTCCAGCTCGGTGACGTGCTGCTGGCGCAGGGCGGTCAACTCGGAGGCGTGCTCCTCGGAGAGCCGCTCCAGCTCCTCGGCGTGGGCCTTGTCGGCCGCCTCCTTCTCCTCCACGACGGCGTCGTAGGGCCGCCGGTCGGTGAAGGTCATGACGGCGCCGACGAGCTGGTCGCCGTCGCGCACGGGCGCGGTCGTCAGGTCGACCGGCACCTTGGCGCCGTTCTTGGCGTACAGCACCTGCCCGCGCACCCGGTGCTTGCGCCCGGAGCGCAGCGTGTCGGCGAGCGGCGAGTCCTCGTAGGGGAAGGGCGAGCCGTCGGCCCGCGAGTGCAGGACGAGGGTGTGCAGCTCGCGTCCGCCGAGGTCGCTGGCCCGGTAGCCCAGTATCTGCGCGGCCGACGGGTTGACGAGCACGATGCGTCCGTCGGTGTCGGTGCCGACGACGCCCTCGGCGGCGGCCCGCAGGATCATCTCGGTCTGCCGCTGCGACCGGGCCAGCTCGGCCTCGGTGTCGACGGTCCCGGACAGGTCCCGCACGACGAGCATCAGCAGCTCGTCGCCGGTGTAGCCGTAACCGTCGTACGCCTGCTGCCCGTTCTCCAGATTCGCACTGGTGACCTCGACGGGGAACTCCGTCCCGTCGGTCCGGCGCGCGACCATCCGGGTCGGCTTGGTGCGGGCCCGCGGGTCGATGTGCTCGGGCCTGCGCATGGAGCCCGGGATGAGTTTGGAGTCGAACTGCGGCAGCAGGTCCAGCAGCCCGCGCCCCACCAGGGCGGTGCCCGGGGTCTCGAAGGCCTCCAGGGCGATGGTGTTGGCGTTGACCACCGTCCCGTTGGCGTTGACCAGCACCAACGCGTCGGGAAGGGCGTCCAGTATGGCTGCGAGGCGAGCAGCGCCTCGGGATGGCCTGCTGCTCACGAGACGCTTCCTCCCTGTTACCGCACCTTGCCGACCGCTCGGGCCATCTTGCCAACCGTCCCGCGGCGTGTCACGCGAGGGAGTCTAAGGGCTGGGGTTGCGCTCGCGACGCCGGATGAGAGGGACGTCGCACGGGGAAGTGACCCCGGACCGGCGGCCGGGCGGCCGTGAAAGCCCGCCCTCCTGCGACGACGTCGCAGGACCTTCGCGGGACCTTTACGACGAAGACGTTTCTGTATGTTTCGGCCGAGCTGGCCTGATGTGGGCGGAGTGTGGCGCGAACGGGGGTGTCGGGTGGAGGTGCGGGGCAGGCCCGGCCGGGTTCCCGGTGGACGGGGCACGGCCGGGCCGGGCCGTGGCTCAGCGGGCGGCGTCCGCCTTCTCCCCCATGCCGGGAAGCAGGGGCACGAGCCGGTCCCAGCGGGCGATCCCGCAGCCGTCGAGGCGGTCGTACGTCGCGTCGACGGGGCGTCCGGCCCAGGTGCCGGTGACGTGCGCGGTGGCCGGCCCGCCGTACTGCATGGTGCACATGCCGCCCTGCGGGGCCGGCGCGAAGACGTCCCGGCCCCACCGCGTGTCCCGCTCCAGCATCGCGCAGGCGCCGCGCGGGTCGGGGTGGCTGCCGCCGTCGGGTCCGCAGTGGAGATCGAAGGTTCCGTCCACTTCCTTCCCGGCGTTCCGCACGGTGACGGTGAGGTGATCGCGGTCCCGGAGGTCCTCGGCCCACCTCCTGGGGAGCGGGTCGGTCCCGGCGGGGTCGGCGTAAGCGGCCGGGGACGCGGCGGCCAGCGAACCGACGCCGGCGACGGAGGCGGCGGCGCAGAGGAGGAGGCGCCGCAGTACGGGGCGGGCGGTGGCCCGGAGGGGGGTGGCACGCAACATGCCCTGCCTAACGCCGCGCGGCCCGGGACGTTGCGCCCGCCCCGCCTCTCCCGCCCGCCCGGCCCCCTCCGGGCGACCCGCGCGCGCCCGGCAAGGGCTTTGCCCTGCGCCCTTCCCGCCTAGTACCGTGGGGGTCGATTGGTGACACCCCGCTCGACTGTGTCATCATCGGCACGCACCGACTCGCGCTCGCGCGGGTGGATGCGCTGGAGGCGTCGCCTAGTCCGGTCTATGGCGCCGCACTGCTAATGCGGTTTGGGTCTTAAAGCCCATCGAGGGTTCAAATCCCTCCGCCTCCGCACCCGATCACGAAGCCCCGGTCACCTGACCGGGGCTTCGCTGTCGTTGTCCCCGTGCAGGGCTGTTTTCGCAGGTCACAAGGGGTGCGCCCAATGGATTTCACATGGCGGCGGCAGTCATGTAATGTTCTTCCTGTCGCCGCGAGCGAGCCGAAAGGCCCGAGAGCGGCGAAACAACAGAACAAGCACTCGTAGCTTAACGGATAGAGCATCTGACTACGGATCAGAAGGTTGCAGGTTCGAATCCTGCCGAGTGCACACAGACCAGAGGCCCCGGAGAGATCCGGGGCCTCTGGCGTTTCTCCGTGCGGACCGGGCCAACTCGCCGTCCGTGGCGCCGCGATGGACAGCCCTTGCGCATTACCTCTCCATGGCCGACTATTCTGATTATTCGAATAGTTCGTCGATCAGAACCCCGGGAGGGGCACCGGTGGCGGTGAACACGGCGTGGACGCGGGCGGTGTTGCCCCTCTGCCTGCTCGGGGTGCTGGACTCCGAGGAGAGGAACTACGGGTACGCGCTGCTGAGCCGCCTCGCCGAGGCGGGGCTGGAGGGCGTGAAGGCCGCGACCCTGTACCCCGCTCTGACGCGTCTGGAGGAAGAGGGCGCGGTCGAGATCGAGTGGGGTGCCGGGGAAGGCGGGCCCGGCCGGAAGTACTACCGCATCACCGAGGCCGGACGGGAACGGCTGCGGCGCGAGACCGCCGCGTGGCAGGACCTCGGCCGTGCCGTCGCGACGCTCGTCGGGGACCGTGAAGGGGGATCGTTGTGACCACGACGCAGAAGCCCGGCTGGGCGCGCGAGGAGGACGAGGCGTGGGCGGCGGTGGTCGAACTGCGCCTCACGCTCGACCAGCAGGCGCCCGCCGGCCTGATCCGGCAGGTCCTGGCGGAGGCGCACGACGCCGTGACCGAGACGGGCCGGACGCCGCAGGACCTCTTCGGCGACCCGGTGGCGTACGCGCGCGCCGTGGCGGCGGAGCGGATCGGCGAGGAGGACCGGGCCCGCGTCGACGCACGCGGTCTCACTCCGGGGGGACGCCTCACCGCCTCGCTGGCGACACTCGGCGCGGCGGGAGTCGTCGTCGGCGTGCTGCGGTGGATCGACGACGGCCTGTGGGCGGACGTCGGCTGGTCCTCGATCGCGGCGTTCACCGCCGTCGTCCTGACCGCCGTCCTGGTCTCCCTCGCCTTCACCGCCCGGGCCGCCGGGCGGATCGCCGGGTCGTGGGCCTTCGCGGCGGCGGCGCTCGTGGCGGTGGGCGGCGGAGGCGCCGTCGCCGGGTTCCTGCCCGGCGAGCCGCTGTTCACCTTCCCGGTCCCCGCGCTCGCGGTGGCGGGTGCGGCGCTGACCGCGGCGGCCGTCGCCTTCCCCGACGCCACCGTGGACCGCTGGTTCACCCCGGTGCTCCGGGGTGGCGACGAGCGCTGGCTGTCCCGTGTCGAGGGTCTGCTGCGCGGGCGGCACGCCCTGTCCGCCGCCGAGGCGCGGGCGCACGTGCAGGAGGCCCGTCAGCATCTGGCCGCCTCCGGCGACAGCGCGGAGGAGGCCTTCGGCAGCGCCGAGGTCTACGCGCTGCGCCTGGCCGACGGCCCCCGGCGCGAGCGCCGGCTGGCGCGGCGCAAGTTGTACGGCGCCACCGCGCTGGCCGTCCTCGTGGTCGCGCTCGTCGCCGACGAACTGCGCGACGCGGACCTGTCGTCCCCGCGGCTGTGGATCTACGCGGTCGCCGCGGTCTACTGGATCGGGCGCACGGCCCGGCTGTGGATCAGGCAGTCCGCCTCCGGCGGCCGGTCCCCGGCCCGATGAACGGCGCACCGTACCGGGTGGCCCGCCGGGCAGGGCAGCGCCCCGGTCAGTCGGGGCGGCAGTACTCCTCCAGGTAGTTCGCGGCCAGGGAGGAGGCCCGGGTGAACCAGTCCGTGAGCACGGCGATCTCGTCCGGGGTGTAGTCCGCGAAGAGCGCCCCGAGACGGGCGTAGTACGGCTCGTAGACCTCGCGCACCCGGGCGACCGCGTCGGGCCGGGCGGCCACGCGCACCCGGCGGCGGTCGGCCGGGTCGGGGAGGCGGGTGATGTAGCCGGCGCGTTCGAGCCGGTTCAGGATGCCCGTGACCGCGCCGGTGGTGACGTGGACGCGCGCTGCCAGGTCTCCCGCCGTGGGGTGGTTCTCACCGGCCTCGATGACATAGCCGAAGCAGGTGAGGTCGGTCACGCTCAGGCCCACCTGCTGGGCGATCTCGTGCTGTCCGACCAGGTGCGTCGCGATGAGCTGGTCCATCGCCGACAGTGCCTGCTCCGGCGTGGCGGCCGGACGCGGCTTGGCTTGCATTCCCAGATCCCTTAGTTCGTGAGATGTTTGGGTTGTTAAACTCTTAGCTCGTGAGGGGTTCTGCCCGACAGGCCGAGCCCTCGATCGGAGGATGCACGTGAGCGCACATCAGTATGACCACGGGCACACGGCCGCCGGATGGGTCGGATGCGGAATCGCCACCGTCGGGGCCGCCGTGGCCGGGGTGGGTGTCTGCACCGTCTCGGGCCCGCTGATCGCCGCCGGGCTCGGCATCGGCGTGGCCGGCCTCCTGGTCACCTGGGCCCTGCACCTCGCCGGCTGGGGCAAGGGCCCGGGCGCGCGGCCCCGCGAGGAGTGGGGGTGGCGGGTGCGGGACTCGGCGGCACCGGGCGGGCACGCGGACTGCCTCGGGTGCCGGCTGGCCGGACGAGGGCGGCGGCGCGTGGAGCGTGCCGGGCGGGAGACCGCAGCGGTGCCCGTGCGGTCCGGCGCGGCCGAGCCGGAAGCGGCCCTGGTGGGCGCGGCCGGGACGGACACCGCCCGCTGATCCGGGCGCCCGGTCCTGTCCGGCCCGGTGGTCACAGCCACTGTCCGGTGGCCGCAGCCACTGTCAGTGGCTCCCCCTACTCTCGGCAGTGATGGCACAGGCATGGAGGTGCTCGGGGCTGCGCTGGTCGGCGGACGGTCCCGTGCTGGTGTGGTCCGGCGGGCGGCGCAGCGCGCTGACCCGCGGGAAACGGGTGGCCTTCGGGGTCGCGGAAGGGGGCGGGCGGACCTGCCTGGGCGCGCGGGGGCACGCGTGCCCGGCCGCCGCGCCCGTGCCGGGGCGCAGTACGGGGGCCCGGTGCGAGGAGTGCGCGCGGCTGGACCGGGCCCATTCCGTGGCGGCGGACACCCTGGCCGGCGATCCGAGGCCGTACCGCGTCTACCTGGCGTGGTTCGGGCCCGGCATGGTCAAGGTCGGGATCACCGCCGAGGAGCGGGGACCGGCCCGGCTGCTGGAGCAGGGCGCCGTCTGCTTCAGCTGGCTCGGCGTGGGGCCGCTGATGGCCGCCCGGCGCACCGAGGAGCTGCTGCGGGCCGCCCTGCGGGTGCCCGACCGGATTCCGTACGCCGGCAAGCGGGCCGTGCGCTCGGCGTTGCCCGGCAGCGAGGCGGAGCGGGCCGGGGAGATCACGGAGTTGCACGCGCGGGCCGTCGCGCTCCCGGCGTGGCCGGAGTCGCTGGCACGGGAGCCGCTGCGGGTCGTCGATCACGTGGGCGTGTTCGGGCTGGCGGGGCTGCCCGCCGCCGTGGGGGAGGTGCGCGAGCTGGTCGCGGGCGGGGCGGTCGGCGGGGAACTGGTCGCCGCCGCGGGACCCGACCTTCACCTGGACACCGGGCACGGTGTCCTCGTGCTCGACACGCGGCTGATGACCGGGTGGCAGCTTGGTCCCGCCCAGGGGGGTGAACGGGAGCTGCCGGTACGGCGGTTCACGGAGGACGCCGGGGTGCAGGACGGGCTGTTCTGAGGGCGGGCCGGGCCTCCGGCACGCGCCTGAGAGGCGCCTGTGTGTTTCTCAGGGAAATCACAGACACGGCAAAGGGCGCTCTCAGAGCGCGCCGACACCGTGTTGCCATGACGACGACCTCGCCCCAGGGGCGCACCGAACTGCTGAGGCCGGACGGGAGCCCCGTCCGCGTGCTGGTGGTGGACGACGAGATGTCGATCACCGAGCTGCTGTCCATGGCCCTGCGCTACGAGGGGTGGCAGATCCGGAGCGCCGGTGACGGCATGGGCGCCGTCCGGGCCGCCCGCGCCTTCCGGCCCGACGCCGTCGTGCTCGACATGATGCTGCCCGACATGGACGGGCTGTCCGTCCTCGGGCGGCTGCGGCGGGAGCTGCCGGACGTGCCGGTGCTGTTCCTCACCGCCAGGGACGCGGTGGAGGACCGGATCGCCGGGCTCACCGCGGGCGGCGACGACTACGTCACCAAGCCGTTCAGCCTGGAGGAGGTCGTGGCACGGCTGCGGGGGCTGATCCGGCGCTCCGGCGCGGCCGACCGGCGGTCCGACTCGGTGCTGGTCGTGGGGGACCTGACCCTGGACGAGGACAGCCACGAGGTGACCCGGGGCGGGGACGGCATCCATCTGACCGCGACCGAGTTCGAGCTGTTGCGGTTCCTGATGCGCAATCCGCGGCGCGTGCTCAGCAAGGCCCAGATCCTCGACCGGGTCTGGTCGTACGACTTCGGCGGGCAGGCCAACGTCGTCGAGCTGTACATCTCCTACCTGCGGCGGAAGATCGACGCCGGGCGCGAGCCGATGATCCACACACGGCGCGGCGCCGGCTACCTGATCAAGCCCGCGGCGTCGTGAGCGGACGGCGACGGCCGGGCGGGCGGAGCGGGACGGGCGGCCGGTGGGCTCACGGGAGGTGAAGTCGGGGAGGGGGTGGACTCCCGCGCTCCGGCCGCGCACGCTGCGCACGCGGCTCGTCGTCGCGTCCGTGGTGCTGATCGCGGTGGTGTGCGCGGTGATCGGCACGGTGACGACCCTCGCGCTCAGGTCCCACCTGTACGAGCAGCTGGACGGGCAGGTCGAGGATGCCGGCAGGCGTCTGTCGGCGCCCTTGAAGCCCGGCCGGAAGGACAACGACCCCGAACCGACGGAAGCGGACCGGATCACGGGCTTCGTCCGGGGGCCGGCGCAGCCGGGGACCATCGCCGCCGAGGTCGCCGCCGGCGGCACGGTCACCCGGGCGGCCCTCGCCGAACAGACCGCGGACGACGGTCCCTTCCAGCGGAACGCGGCCGTCGGCCTGACCGGCGAGCAGAGGAGCGCCCTCGCCGCGGTGCCGGCCCGGGGCGTCCACACGGTCGACATCCCCGGCCTGGGCGCGTACCGCGTGCAGTACACCCCCGGTACGGACGGGGGCGGCTACTACGCCGCCCTGCCCACCGAGTCGGTCGACACCACCGTGAGCACCCTGGTTCTCGTCGAGGTCAGCCTCACCGGTGCCGGGCTGGTCGCCGCGGCCGTCGCCGGGTCCGTGCTCATCGGCGTGGCCACCCGCCCCCTGCGCCGGGTCGCCGCCACCGCCACCCGCGTGTCCGAACTGCCCCTGCACAGCGGCGAGGTGAATCTCCGTGAACGGGTGCCCGACTCCGAGACCGATCCGCACACCGAGGTCGGGCAGGTCGGGGCCGCGCTGAACCGGATGCTCGACCACGTGCACGGCGCGCTGCACGCCCGGCAGCGCAGCGAGACGCGGGTCCGGCAGTTCGTCGCCGACGCCAGTCACGAACTGCGCACCCCCCTCGCCTCCATCCGCGGGTACGCGGAACTCACCCGGCGCGGACGCGAACAGGTCGGGCCCGACACCCGGCACGCCCTCCGGAGGATCGAGTCCGAGGCCGGCCGCATGACCCTGCTCGTCGAGGACCTGCTGCTGCTCGCCCGCCTGGACGCCGGGCGGCCGCTGCGGTTCGGGCCGACCGACCTCGTGCCGCTCGTCGTGGACACCGTCAGCGACGCCCGCGCGGCCGGCCAGGACCACGGCTGGCGGCTCGACCTGCCCGACGGGCCCGTGCCCGTGGCGGCGGACGCGGCCCGGCTGCAGCAGGTCCTGGTCAACCTCCTGGGCAACGCCCGTACCCACACCCCGCCCGGCACGACCGTGACCGCCCGCGTCCGGCGCGACGGCCCCTGGGTGTGCGTCGACGTGCAGGACGACGGGCCGGGCGTTCCGGCGAAGCTGCTGCCGCACGTCTTCGAGCGGTTCGCCCGCGGGGACTCCGCACGCTCCCGGGCCACCGGCTCGACCGGTCTCGGCCTCGCCATCGTGCAGGCCGTGGCGACCGCGCACGGCGGTGCCGTGACCGTCGACAGCGTGCCGGGGCGGACCGTGTTCACGCTGCGCCTGCCCGCCCCGGCGCACCCGCCGCACCACGATCCGGACGAGCGGCCGGACTCACAGACGGGCCACAGCGTCACCACACGGGCGCGACAGGGCGCCTGAGCACAGTCGGTCCCATGCGAACCGACTCTTTCCCCGGCACCCTGCCGGCGCGGGAGCACCTCCCGGCAGCGCCGGCCGGTACGCCGGTCCTGGACGTAGTGGTCCCCGTCCACAACGAGGAGAGGGACCTCCAGCCGTGCGTCCGCCGGCTGCACGCACACCTCGCCCGCACCTTCCCCTACCCGTTCCGCATCACGATCGCGGACAACGCCTCCACGGACACCACCCCCCGGGTCGCGGCCCGGCTGGCGGCGGAGCTCCCCGAGGTCGACGGCGTCCGGCTGGAACAGAAGGGCCGGGGCCGGGCCCTGCGGGCCGTCTGGTCGGCCTCGGACGCCCCCGTCCTCGCCTACATGGACGTGGACCTGTCCACCGACCTCAACGCCCTGCTCCCGCTGGTGGCGCCGCTGATCTCCGGCCACTCGGACCTCGCGATCGGCTCCCGGCTGTCCCGCAGCTCCCGCGTGGTGCGCGGGCCCAAGCGGGAGTTCATCAGCCGGGCCTACAACCTCCTCCTGCGCGGTTCCCTGCAGGCCCGCTTCTCCGACGCGCAGTGCGGGTTCAAGGCCGTCCGCCGTGACGTGGCGCAGGTGCTGCTGCCCCTGATCGAGGACACCGGCTGGTTCTTCGACACCGAGATGCTGGTCCTCGCCGAACGCGCCGGGCTGCGCATCCACGAGGTGCCGGTCGACTGGGTGGACGACCCCGACTCCACCGTGCACCTCGTGCGGACCGCGACCGACGACCTCAAGGGCGTGTGGCGGGTCGGCAGGGCCCTGGCCACCGGCTCGCTGCCGCTGGAGAGGCTGGCCCGGCCGTTCGGCGACGACCCGCGCGACCGCGAGATCGAGGGCGTGCCGCACGGACTGGCCCGCCAGCTCGTCGGGTTCGGCGTGGTCGGTGCCCTCTCCACCCTGTTCTACCTGCTGCTCTACAGCGGCTTCCGGATCCTCACGGGCTCCCAGACCGCCAACGCCCTCGCCCTGCTCGTCTCCGCGGTCGCCAACACCGCGGCCAACCGGCGGCTCACCTTCGGGGTGCGGGGGCGCGGCGGGGCCGTGCGCCACCAGGCGCAAGGGCTGGTGGTGTTCGGCATCGGGCTCGTGCTGACCAGCGGTTCGCTCGCCGCGCTCGACGCGGCCACCGCCGCGCCCGCCCACTCCACGGAACTGGCCGTCCTCGTCGCCGCCAACCTCGCGGCCACCGTGCTGCGCTTCCTGCTCCTCCGGGCGTGGGTCTTCCCCGACCGAGGCACGGGCGGTCCGCCGCGGCCGGCCGGCAGCCAGGCGCCGCGGACGCCGTCGCACGGCCCACTCCCACGACGGGTGATCCAGCAGCCCCACGACGACCACCACTCCGGCCCGCCGTCGCGGCCGGCTCACCCGCACGACTGTGACCCGGGGGACCTCCGATGACCGTCCACCACCGCGGGCCGGCCGGCGGCGCCGGGTCACCGTCCGGCACGGGGCCCCGCCACGCGGCCCCCGAACCCGCCCCCGAGGTACCCCGCCGGCCCCTGCCGCTCCGCCTCCGGCGCGGACGGCCCGAGGACCCCCGCTGGGCCCGGCCGGCCTTCCTCGCGCTGCTGCTCGCCACCGCCCTGCTCTACCTGTGGAACCTGAGCGCCTCCGGTTACGCCAACTCCTTCTACTCGGCCGCCGTCCAGGCCGGCAGCCAGTCCTGGAAGGCCTTCTTCTTCGGCTCGCTGGACGCGGCGAACGCCATCACCGTCGACAAGCCCCCGGCCGCGCTGTGGCCGATGGCCCTGTCCGTCCGGCTCTTCGGACTCGGTTCGTGGGCGATCCTCGTCCCCGAGGTGCTGATGGGCGTCGGCACGGTCGCGGTCGTGTACGCGGCCGTCCGCCGCCGGTTCGCTCCCGCGGCCGGACTGATCGCGGGCGCGGTGCTCGCCCTCACTCCGGTCGCCGCGCTGATGTTCCGCTTCAACAACCCGGACGCGATGCTGGCCCTGCTGACGACGCTGGCCTGCTACTTCGTCCTGCGGGCGCTGGAGGACGGCCGGACCCGGTGGCTGGTGTGGGCCGGTGCGGCGATCGGGTTCGCGTTCCTCGCCAAGACCCTCCAGGCGTTCCTGATCCTCCCACCGCTCGCCCTGGTGTACGGCGTCTGTGCGCCGGTGCCGGTGAAGCGGCGGATCGGGCAGCTCGCCGCGGGCCTGGCCGCGATCCTGGTCTCGGGCGGCTGGTGGGTGGCGATCGTCGAGCTGTGGCCCGCCTCCTCCCGCCCGTACGTCGGCGGCTCGCAGAACGACAGCTTTTTGGAACTCACCTTCGGCTACAACGGTCTCGGCCGCCTCGACGGCGACGAGACCGGCAGCGTCGGCGGCCAGGGGGGCGGTGGCCGCGGCGGCAGCTGGGGCGAGACCGGCTGGGACCGGTTGTTCGGTTCCTCCCTCGGCGGTCAGATCTCCTGGCTGATC
Source organism: Streptomyces sp. AHA2 (assembly GCF_036857595.1). Classification (NCBI taxonomy): domain Bacteria; kingdom Bacillati; phylum Actinomycetota; class Actinomycetes; order Kitasatosporales; family Streptomycetaceae; genus Streptomyces; species Streptomyces sp. AHA2. The sequence goes on along the minus strand of NZ_JAUQWJ010000003.1, from coordinate 106,257 downwards.
CCGGCCGCACTGCTCCTGCTGATCGCCGCGCTGGTGGCCACGCGCGGGGCCCGGCGCACCTCCGCGACGCGCGGCGCGTTCCTGCTCTGGGGCGGTGCCCTGATCACGACCATGCTGGTCTTCAGCTACATGCGCGGCATCTTCCACGAGTACTACACGGTGGCCCTGGCCCCTTGCGTGGCCGCGCTGACCGGCATGGGCGCGGTCCTGCTCTGGGAGCAGCGGCACAGGGTGTGGGCGTCCCTGGTCCTGGCCGGCGCGACGACGGCGACGGCGGCCTGGGGGTACGTCCTGCTCGACCGGTCCTCCGGCTACCTGCCGTGGCTCAAGTGGTGCGTCCTGGCCGGAGGTCTCACGGCGGCCCTGGGGCTGGTCTTCGCCGGCCGGCTGGGGCGGTGGCCGGCGCTCGGCGTGGCCGGGCTGGGCCTCGCGGCGGCGCTGGCCGGCCCGGCGGCGTACACGCTGACGACGGTGAACCAGGGGCACTCGGGATCCATCGTCACGGCGGGTCCCGCGGTCACCGGCGGCCGGGGCTTGCCGGGCGGCGGCCCCGGCGGTGACGGCTTGCCGGGTGGTGGTCCGAGCCGGCGTGACGGCACCGGCACGGCCCAGGCACAGCCGGGCGAGGGCTTCCCCGGCGGTGGCATGCCGGGGCAGGGCGGCAGCCGGCAGGGCGGGCGGGCGCCGGGACAGCCCGGGCGGGCGGGAGGCGGTGGGGGCGCATCCGGCCTGCTCGACGGCGCGTCCGTGAGCAAGGGGGCGAAGCAACTGCTCACGACCGACGCCGACCGGTACACCTGGGTCGCGGCGGCCGTCGGCGCCCAGAACGCGGCGAGTTACCAGCTGTCCACCGGTGAGGCGGTGATGGCCGTCGGCGGCTTCAACGGAACCGACCCGTCGCCGACCCTCGCCCAGTTCCGGCGGTACGTGGCCGACGGCAGGATCCACTACTTCGTCGCCTCCGGCACGGGCGGCGGCACGGGCGCCGGCGACGGCACGTCGGCGCAGATCACGTCCTGGGTGGAGGCCAACTTCACCGAGGTCACGGTGGGTTCGTCCACCTTCTACGACCTCACGCGCGCGGCGGGCGGCTGACCCGCCCCGGTCGCGGTCGCGGGGCGGTGGCCACCGGCCACCGCCCCGCGGCGGTCCCGCGGAAACTCCGTTGTACGCCGTAAGAGAGCTGTTCTACGGTGTACAGCATGACGACGTCCCCCCAGGAGACGGCCCCGCCCCAGGCGGCGCGCTCCGGCCATCCCCGACGCTGGCTGATCCTCGGTGTCATCTGCCTGGCGCAGCTCACCGTGCTGCTCGACAACACGATCCTGAACGTGGCGATCCCCTCGCTCACCCGCGAGATGGGGGCCTCGACCGCCGACGTCCAGTGGATGATCAACGCCTACTCGCTGGTGCAGTCGGGGCTGCTGCTCACCGCGGGCAACTCCGCCGACCGCTACGGCCGCAAGCTGATGCTGATGTCGGGCCTGGCCGTCTTCGGCCTGGGCTCACTCGCCGCCGGGCTGTCCCAGAGCCCGGGCCAGCTCATCGCGGCACGTGCGGGTATGGGCGTCGGCGGCGCCCTGCTGATGACCACCACCCTCGCCGTCGTCGTGCAGATCTTCGACGACCAGGAACGGGTGAAGGCCATCGCGCTGTGGTCGACGGTCAGTTCGCTGGGATTCGCGGCCGGGCCGCTGATCGGCGGGGTGATGCTCGACCACTTCTGGTGGGGCGCGATCTTCATCGTCAACATCCCCGTCGCCCTGCTCGGCCTGGTTGCGGTCGCCGCGCTCGTGCCGGAGTCGAAGCACAAGGCCGGCGACCGGCCCGACCTGCTCGGGGCGGTGCTGTCGACCGTCGGCATGACGGCCGCCGTCTACGCCATCATCACCGGGCCCGAACACGGCTGGACCTCGGCCCGGGTGCTCGTCCCCGCGCTGATCGGCCTGGCGGTGCTCGGCCTGTTCGTGCTGTGGGAGTTGCGCACCGAGCACCCGATGCTCGACATGCACTTCTTCCGCGACCAGCGGTTCGTCGGCGCGGTCGCGGGAGCGGTCCTCGTGGCGTTCGGCATGACGGGGTCGCTGTTCCTGCTCACCCAGCACCTGCAGTTCGTCCTCGGTCACGAGCCGCTGGACGCGGGGCTGCGGACCGCGCCGCTGGCGCTGACGGTCGTGGCGCTCAACTTCACCGGCGTCGGGGCGAAGCTGGTGCTCAAGGCGGGCACGCCCGCGGCGATCGCGATCGGCATGACCCTGGTGTCGGCGGGCCTCGCGGCGATCGCGCTGCTCGGCGGGCACGGGTACGGCGGGATGCTGGTCGGGCTGGTCGTGATGGGTGCCGGCGTCGCCCTGTCGATGCCCGCGATGGCCAACGCGATCATGGGGGCGATCCCGCCCGAGAAGGCGGGCGTGGGCGCGGGGATCAACGGCACGCTCGCGGAGTTCGGCAACGGGCTGGGAGTCGCCGTCCTCGGGGCCGTGCTCAACTCCCGCTTCGCCTCGCTCGTCGCGGTGTCCGCGGCCTCGCTGCCGGCGGCGCTGGCGGCGGCGGACTCGGCCGAGGAGAAGGCCCGCATCTCCGACGCGTTCGCCTCCGGCCTGGAGACCAGCCAGCTGGTCGGGGCGGTCGCCGTGCTGGCGGGCGGACTGGTCGCGGCCGCGTTGCTCCGGCGGGCCGAGCGGGCAGAAGCCGCCTGAGGGCTCGGAGCCGGCCGTCGTCGTGCGGACACGGTCCCGCCCCCGCAGGTGACGGCGCGGTGTCCGCGGCCTCGCTGCCGGCGGCGCTGGCGGCGGCGGACTCGGCCGAGGAGAAGGCCCGCATCTCCGACGCGTTCGCCTCCGGCCTGGAGACCAGCCAGCTGGTCGGGGCGGTCGCCGTGCTGGCGGGCGGACTGGTCGCGGCCGCGTTGCTCCGGCGGGCCGAGCGGGCAGAAGCCGCCTGAGGGCTCGGAGCCGGCCGTCGTCGTGCGGACACGGTCCCGCCCCCGCAGGTGACGGCGCGTCTAGCATGAGCCGCGTCTCGAAGATCGAGGAAGGTGCGCCATGGCGAGGACGGCCCGGCAGGACAGGCCGCGCACCAGCGTCTGGCTGGAGGGCAAGGCGGACCGGCGGCGCGGCGGCGGACAGCCCTCGGGGCTGGACCGCACGCGCATCGTCGGGGCCAGCGTGCGTCTGCTGGACGCGGAGGGCCTGGCCGGGTTCTCGATGCGGCGCCTCGCCGGCGAACTGAACGTCACCGCGATGTCCGTCTACTGGTACGTCGACACCAAGGACGACCTGCTCGAACTCGCCCTGGACGAGGTCATGGGCGAGATGCGGCTGCCCGACCCGGACGCCGGGGAGGACTGGCGCGACCAGGTGCGGGCGCTGGCCCACGAGTACCGGTCTCTGCTGGTGCGCCACCCCTGGGTGTCCCCGCTGGTCGGCGCCTACCTCAACATCGGCCCCAACAACCTGGCGTTCTCCCGGGTGGTCCAGCGCGTGGTCCGCCGCACGGGGCTGCCCGCGAAACGCATGACCAGCACGATCTCCGCCGTCTTCCAGTTCGTCTACGGCTACGGCACCCTGGAGGGCCATCTCGCCGCGCGGGCCGCGGCCGGCGGCCTGACGGTCGACGAGTACTTCCAGGAGGCCCTGACCACCGTCCGGTCCGCCCCGCAGGCCGCCGACGTCGTCCGGGAGTCCCAGGAGATCATGGCGGCGCGCGGCGGCGACACCGTCGCCGAGATGCTGGAGCGCGACTTCGAGTTCGCGCTCGAGCTGCTGATCGCCGGCATCGAGGCGATGGCCCGCCGCGCGTGAGGACCCGGAGCCCTACTCCCCCTCGACGAGCCGCGCCGGGAAACCGCCCGTGGCCACCGGCCCCCACCGCTGCGGGGTGATGCGGATGATCGACTTGCCCTGCTTCACCATGGCCGCGCGGTACTCGTCCCAGTCCGGGTGCTCCCCGGCGATGTTCCGGTAGTACTCCACGAGCGGCTCGACGGAGTCGGGTGCGTCGACGACCTCGGCCGTGCCGTCGATCTGCACCCAGGCACCGTTCCAGTCGTCGCTGAGCACGATCAGGCTCACGCGCGGGTCCCGCTTGGCGTTGCGGGTCTTGGCCCGCTCCGGGTACGTCGAGACCACGATCCGGCCCGAGTCGTCCACCCCGCAGGTGAGCGGTGAGCCCTGGGGGCTGCCGTCACCCCTGCGGGTGAGCAGGATCGCGTGGTGGCGGGGGCGCACGAAGTCGAGCAACTCGTCCAGGGAGACGCGGGTGTTCGTCGCGATGTTCGGTGCCATGCCCGGCAGCCTACGTCGCCAGGGCCTCGGCGAGGTTGTCGTACACGGGCACGTCCCGGCGCATCCCCGTCAGCTCCAGCACGCGGCTCGCGATGCCCTCCGGGCGGGCCACCAGACGCACCCGGGCGCCGGGACGCAGGCCGTGCCGCACCTCGTTGATCAGGCGGATGCCCTGGGAGTCCATGAAGGAGGTCGTGGTCAGGTCCAGGACGAGGACCTCCAGCCGGTCACCGCGGTCCCGCGCCGCGGTCATGATCTGCGGCAGCAGCTCGCCGGCGGTGCAGAAGTCGATCTCCGCGGGCATGGAGAGATGGACGCGGCCGGGCAGGTCGTGCGGCTCTGTGGGATTCGGCAAGAAGGTCACGGCGCTCACCTGGCAGACGTTCGTCCGGGTACCGGTAAGGCCGCTTCCTGACCCGTAGCCATTTCATCACGCCGGGCGGCGAAGACGGAAGCGACCCCGGCCCGGCCGCCGTCGGCCGGGCGTCACCTCGAGGCAACCGAACAGTTAGAGTGCTGTCCGTCCTGTGCTCGCAGTCGGGAATGTGCTGCGGAGCTCTCCTGCGCACGGCCATGGCCGTGCATGCCGAAGAGGTTCGTGGTGGCTGCGTCCGAGTTTCCTGGTTTGCCCCGTTTTCCGGCTGGCTTCGAGCTGGCCGACGCGCTCACGGTGGCTTCTCAGCAACTGCACGAGACCCTCACACCGGACAGCACCCTCCGCACGGCGGCCCGCCTCGCGGTGGACATCCTGCCGGGGGCCGAGCACGCCGGCATCTCCGAGATCGAGCGCGGCACCACGCCGCGCACGCTCGCCTGGACCGACGACGTGGTCCGCTCGGCCGAGGCCGGCCACACCGGCGGCGAGCAGCACGGGCACTGGGAGCGTCTGTGGGACAGCCCCGTGGCGTCGATGCCGGACAGCGAGGCCGACGACGGCGGGGACGTGCTGGCGGCGCTGGGCCTGCGCTCGGCGCTGTCGCTGCGGCTGCGCGCCGACCGGCGCCGGCTGACCGTGCTCACCGCCTACGCGCGCAAGCCGGGTGCCTTCGACGAGGACGCCACGCGCATCGGCCGGCTGTTCACCGCGCACGTCAGCATCGCCCTGGACTCCGCCACCGTGCGCGAGCAGCTGACCGAGGCCATGCACACCCGGGACCTCATCGGCCAGGCCACCGGCATCCTGATGGAACGCCAGGGCATCGACGCGGCCGCGGCCTTCGAGAGCCTGGTGCGCGCCTCCCAGCGGGAGAACGTGAAACTGCGCGACATCGCCCGCCGGATCGTCGACACCCACAACACTCCCTGAGCGGAGCCCGTTCGCCCGCGGGGCGTGTTCGGGCAGCGACGGGATACACGTACCGGCATGAGTTCCGAGACGTCCGGCACGCTGGACCAGGCGATGGTGCGCAGCAGTGGTCTCGACACCCTGCTGCGTGATCTGACCGACCGCGCGGTCCAGGAGGTGCCGGGCGCCGTCGCGTGCAGCGTCACCGTGCGCCGGGCGGGCCGGCTGCTCACCCTGGCGGGCAGCGACGGCCTGCCGAGCGGACTGGACCTGCGCCAGTACGAGAACGGCGCCGGACCCTGCGTGGACGCCGCCGAGACCGGCAGCGAGCAGTACTCCCCCGACCTGGCGGCGGAGACCCGCTGGCCGGCGTACACCGAGTACGCCCTGTCCGTGGGGGTCCGCTGCGTGCTGGCGGTGCCGGTCGCCGTCGAGGGCGAGAGCGGCGCCGCGATCAACTACTACGGCGCCGGGGCGGGGCAGCTGGGCCCGGGCCGGGAGGCGGCCCGGGCCTTCGCCGCCCGGGCCGGGGAGGCGATCAACGTGGCGCTGGCCATCGAGCGCCGCCGCCAGTCCGCGGCCGACGTGCGCACCGCGCTGCTCTCCCGCAGCGTCATCGACCAGGCCATCGGCATCCTCATGGCCCGCGAGCGCCTCGACGCGCGCACCGCGCTGGAGCGGCTGCGCCGGGCCTCACAGGACCGCAACGTCAAACTGCGGGACCTGTGCGGCCAGTTGGTGGCGAAGGTGTCCGCCCCGGGCTCAGACCGCCGGCAGTGACTCGCCCTGCACGGCCTGGATGTCCAGCTCCACCCTGAGCGTCGTGCCGATGGCGGCGATGCCCGCCTGCAGGACCTGGTTGTAGTTCATCGCGAAGTCCTCGCGCCGCAGTTCGGTCGTGGCGCGGAACGCCGCGCGGGTGCCGCCCCACGGGTCCGGGCCCGTGCCGAGGTAGGCCAGGTCGAGGTCGACCGGCCGGACGACGCCGTGCATGCCCAGCTCGCCGTGCACGGTCCACCGGTCGGACCCGGTGGCCGTCAGACCGGTGGACCGGAAGGTGATCTCCGGGAAGCGCTCGACGTCCAGGAAGTCCGGCGACCTCAGGTGCCCGTCGCGCATGCCGTTGCCGGTGTCGATGGACGCGGCCCGGATGACCGCCTCCACGCGCGACTTGGTGACGTCGTCCGGGGCGATCTCGATCGCGCCGGAGAACTGCGTGAACCGGCCGTGCACGCTGGAGATGCCCAGGTGCTGGGCCACCGCGGCCACGCTGGAGTGCACCGGGTCGACGGTCCACGGACCGGGCGGCGGCAGCTCGGTGCCGCCCTGGCGGGCCAGCGTCACGGTGCCGGCCTCGGCCCGCCCGCTCGCCGTGACGATTACGCTCGACGCGGCGGGCGCGTACCCGACGGCCGTGACGATCACCGTGTACGCCCCCGGCCGCAGCGGTGTCGCGTCCCGGACGGCGCCCTCCGCGTCGGCCTCGGCCCGCAGCACCTGCGCGCCGGTCATGTCCGCCACCGTGACGACCGCGTGCGACACGGCCCATCCGTCCCGGGTGCGGATCCTCGCGGTCAGTCCCATCTCGTACAACTCCTCGGAATGAGACCGGCCCGCGGCAGGGGGCGCACCTCCGCTCGAAGCGCGCCCGCCTGCCGCGGGCCGGGGTCTGCTACTCGCCGGGGTGGGCGAGTTCGATGTCGTGGGCGTCGGTGCCGGCGCCGGTCACCGTCAGGGCGGTGGCCACCGGCGGGTAACCCGTGGCGATGACGGTGTACTCGCCGCCGTCCAGGTCGGTGAAGGCGTAGGCCCCGTCCGCCCCGGTGGTGGCCGAGCCGACGACGTTGCCCGCCTGGTCGACCAGCGTCACCCGGGCGTCGGCCAGCGGGCCGTGCGGGGCGCGGACGACGCCCTGCACCCGGGCGCCGGCCTCCAGGTCGACCTCGACCCGGGTGACCCCGGCGCCGCCCACCTCGACGGGCAGGGCGCGCGGCCGGTACCCGGCGGCGTTCACCGCGACGGTCACCGCCCCCGGCACCAGCTCGGCGAAGGAGAACTCGCCCTGTGCACCGGTGGGCTGGGTGGCCAGCAGGTCGCCGCGCACATCGGTCACGATGACCATGGCGCCCTCGACCGGCTGCCCGCTCTCCACGGCGCGCACCAGGCCGGTCAGCCCGCTGGTGCCGCTGAGCAGGACGTCGTAGGCGACCGGCTCGCCGTTCACCACGATCGTGGAGGCCTGCGGCTGGTAGCCGTCGGCGGAGGCGATCAGGACGTACGACCCGGCGCCCGGGGCGTCCACCGCGTACGAGCCGTCGGCCTGGGCCACCGACCGGCCCAGCTGGCGCCCGGCCAGCGAGATGAGCGTGACGGCCGCCTGCGGCACGGGCGCGGACTCGTTGCCTCGCACGAAGCCGCGCACCGGCACCCCGCCTCCGCCCGGCGCGGGCTGCTCGGGACGGGCCGCGGTCGCCACGGCGGCGAGCCGCTGCGTCCCCTCCGGCCCGGTGCCGTCGGCGGTCCCGGTCTCCGGCACGGCCCAGGAGGGCGCGGCCTTCTCCCCGGTGGCGGGCTCGGCGGCCGCTTCGGCGGGGGTTCCGGCGGGCGTCTGCGGTTCCGCCGTCTGGGCGAGGGCGCCCCTGGTCTTCAACGGGACCTCCTTGATGAACAGCGACACCAGCAGGGCGAGCAGGGCCATCGGGGCCGAGTAGAGGAACACGTCCGCGACGCCGTGGCCGTAGGCGCTCTCGACGACCGTGCGGATCGGCGCGGGCATCGTGTCCAGGTCGGGGATGCCGCCGCCGCCCGTGCCGGCGTGACCGAGGGCCTCGCCCTTGGCGCCGAGGCCGGCCAGGCCGTCCTTGACGTAGTCGGTGATCTTGTTGCCGAGCACGGCGCCCAGCGCCGAGACGCCCACGGCACCGCCCAGGGACCGGAAGAAGGTCACCGTGGAGCTGGCGGCGCCCAGGTCGCCCGCCTCCACCTGGTTCTGCGTGCACAGCACCAGGTTCTGCATCATCATGCCGATGCCGAGGCCCATCAGCGCCATGTAGATCGCTATGTGCCAGTACTCGGTGTCGTAGCGGATGGTGCCCAGCAGCCCGAGTCCGGCCGTCACCAGCACGCCGCCGGCGAGCAGCCAGCCCTTCCAGCGGCCGGTGCGGGTGATGATCTGGCCGGAGACGGTGGAGGAGACGAACAGGCCCGCGATCATCGGGATGGTCATGACACCGGACATCGTCGGCGACTTGTCCCGGGCCAGCTGGAAGTACTGGCTGAAGAAGACGGTCCCGGCGAACATCGCGACACCGACGAACAGCGAGGCCAGCGAGGCCAGCGTGATGGTGCGGTTGCGGAACAGCCGCAGCGGGATGATCGGCTCGCTCGCCTTGGCCTCGACCAGGACGAACAGCGCCAGCAGCACCACGGAACCGCCGACCATGGCGTAGGTCTGCCAGGAGACCCAGTCGTACTTGTCACCGGCGAAGGTCACCCAGATGAGCAACAGGCAGACGGCCGCCGTGATGAAGAAGGCGCCGGCCCAGTCGACCTTGACCTTCCGCTTGACCACGGGCAGGTGCAGGGTCTTCTGCAGCACGACCAGGGCGATCACGGCGAAGGGCACGCCGACGTAGAAGCACCAGCGCCAGCCGAGCCAGTCGGTGTCGGTGATGACGCCGCCGACCAGCGGGCCGCCGACCATCGCGGTGGCGAAGACGGCGCCCAGGTAGCCGTTGTACCGGCCGCGCTCACGCGGCGAGATCATCGCCGCCATGATGATCTGGGCCAGGGCGGACAGACCGCCCATGCCGATGCCCTGCACGGCGCGGAACGTGATCAGCATGCCGGGGTTCTGCGACATGCCCGCCGCGGCCGACCCCAGGACGAAGACGACCAGCGCGATCTGGATCAGCAGCTTCTTGGAGAACAGGTCCGCGAGCTTGCCCCACAGCGGGGTGGTGGCGGTCATCGTCAGCAGGGACGCGGTCACGACCCAGGTGTAGGCGCTCTGGCCGCCACCGAGGTCGCCGATGATGCGGGGCAGGGCGTTGGAGACGATCGTCGACGACAGGATCGCGACGAACATGCCGAGCAGCAGGCCGGTGAGGGCCTCCATGATCTGCCGGTGTGTCATCGGAGCGTCGCCGGAGGAGCCGTGGGAGCCTCCCCCGTGCTTGGCATGAGCCCGCACACCGGCTGGTGTGGTCGTTGCCATGGGCTTCCTTTACTTACGTGCTTGCGGGTGTACGGGTGGTCCGTTCGAAAGCGGGCGATGCCGCCCGGGCCGCGGGACGGCAGTCGAAGCTCTCCCGCAGCCGCGCCATCAGGTCCGTGAGCCGGCCGACCTCCTCGTCGGTCCAGTCGCTCAGGCGCTCGGCGAGGACCTCGGTCGTCCGCCGGGACAGTTCGTCGAGCTGTGCGTGGCCCGCGGGAGTGAGGCGCAGGATGCGTGAGCGCTTGTCCGCCGGGTCGGGGGAGCGCTCGATCCAGCCCCGGTCCACGACGTGCGCGACATGGCGGCTGGTCACCGACATGTCCACCGCGAGCAGCTCGGCGAGCTTGCTCATGCGCATGTCGCCGTGCCGGCCCAGCAGCGTCAGTACCGCCGCCGAGCCGCCGGGACACTCGGCCGGCATGATCCGGCCCAGCTCCCGTTTCACGGCGCCGAAGGCGCTGAACTGGCGCACCAGCTCCTCGTACTGCGCCTTCCCGGCCATGACACCTCCCGCTTTCGTTGCTTAGGGCAACGATAGGAGCGGTTGGTTGCTGCAGGCAAATAAAAAGGGGCGGTGCGGGGGCCAAGACTTGGCAAAGGCGCGTATTGCGACAGTAAACGTGCAGGTGGAGAGCCCGGAGGCCGAGCGCACGCGGGGGCGACCGGAACGTCAACCCCCACTTGGGGGAGCCCCGGCGTTTTCGCTAGGGTCTCGGGCCATGGCTAACAACCAGGCCCCGCAGGGCAATCACGACCCCGCCGGCAACACCCAGATGTTCCGCGCCTTCGTCGACGAGGCGCCGCAGGGCCGCCAGACCGCGGCCACGTCCGGCGGACCGCGCATCGGCGTCGTCGTCGGCGTCATCGTCGCCGTGGCGATCATCGCGGGCGTCGCCTGGCTGGCGCTGTCGTAACCCGTACGGGCAGTTCCGCCGCCGGGCGCTGAGCGCCACCGGGCGCCCGGCCCCGGCACGGCCGCCCCCGACCGGGGACGGAATGCGCCCGCGGTACGCGGGACGCGCACGCTTGGGGACGCGGCGCGGGCCGCCGCGGGAACTCGGCCCGCGGCGGCCCGCGGTGCGGTCAGTCCGAGATCAGGCCTTCCCGCAGCTGCGCCAGCGTCCGCGTCAGCAGCCGGGAGACGTGCATCTGCGAGATGCCGACCTCCTCGCCGATCTGCGACTGCGTCATGTTCGCGAAGAACCGCAGCATGATGATCCGCCGCTCCCGGGGCGGGAGTTTGGCCAGCAGCGGCTTGAGGGACTCGCGGTACTCCACGCCCTCCAGCGCCGTGTCCTCGTACCCCAGGCGGTCCGCCAGCGATCCCTCGCCGCCGTCGTCCTCCGGGGCCGGCGAGTCCAGCGAGGACGCCGTGTAGGCGTTCCCCACCGCCAGGCCGTCGACCACGTCCTCCTCGGACACCCCGAGCACGGAGGCGAGTTCGGTGACCGTCGGCGACCGGTCCAGTTTCTGCGAGAGCTCGTCGCTGGCCTTGGTCAGCGCCAGCCGCAGCTCCTGCAGCCGCCGCGGCACCCGCACCGACCACGAGGTGTCCCGGAAGAACCGCTTGATCTCCCCGACCACCGTCGGCATCGCGAACGTCGGGAACTCCACGCCCCGTTCGCAGTCGAACCGGTCGATCGCCTTGATCAGCCCGATCGTGCCGACCTGGACGATGTCCTCCATCGGCTCGTTCCGCGACCGGAAACGCGCGGCCGCGTACCGCACGAGCGGCAGGTTCAGCTCGATCAGCGTGTCACGGACGTACGCACGCTCGGGGCTGTCCTCGTCGAGCGCCGCCAGCCGCAGGAACAGGGAGCGGGACAGGGTGCGGGTGTCGATGGCGCCCGCGGCCGGAAGGACCGGGACGGGCTCGGCCACGAGGGCCGGAGCCTCGTCGATGGGGCCGAGTGAGTCGAGAGCATGGGGAGCTGTGTCGCTCTCCGCGAGCGTGAGCACCTTCGAGCTGCCCTGTTCTGCGGACATGCCACCCCCTTTGGGTCGCGGGACGGTCGCGGCGGACGCTCCCGTCCGGGGAACGCAGCCTTCACCTGAATACCGGAGCCGAAGCTCCGGCAAACGCGCTTCCCGCAGAATGTCACATGTCGGCAACGCGCTGTAGTGACTTGTCGACATGTGAGACGCGAATCAGCCCTGCAAACAAGGGGTCTGACGGGTTTTCGGCCCTGAACCGTCGGCAACCGCCCTGATGAGCGATTCCCTCCCGCCGGTGACCCGTCGCTCGCGTTTGCGGTTACGCGTCGATGCGGTTCGCAGACCGCAACCGCTGGAAGCTGCGGGCGAGCAGGCGCGAGACGTGCATCTGCGAAACTCCGAGCTCCGCGCTGATCTGGGACTGCGTGAGGTTGCTGTAGTACCGCAGCAGCAGGATCCGCTGCTCCCGCTCCGGCAGCTGCACCAGCAGGTGCCGCACGAGGTCGCGGTGCTCCACGCCGTCCAGCGCCGGGTCCTCGTAGCCGAGCCGGTCCAGCAGTCCCGGCATCCCGTCGCCCTCCTGCGCGGCCTCCAGGGAGGTGGCGTGGTACGAGCGCCCGGCCTCGATGCAGGACAGCACCTCGTCCTCGCCGATGCGCAGCCGCTCGGCGATCTCCGCGGTCGTCGGGGACCGGCCGAAGGACGTCGTCAGGTCCTCCGTCGCGCTGTTGACCTGCACCCACAGCTCGTGCAGCCGGCGCGGCACGTGGACCGTGCGGACGTTGTCGCGGAAGTACCGCTTGATCTCGCCCACGACCGTCGGCATCGCGAACGTCGGGAACTGCACCCCCCGGTCCGGGTCGAAGCGGTCGATGGCGTTGATGAGCCCGATCGTGCCGACCTGGACGACGTCCTCCATCGGCTCGTTGCGGGAGCGGAAACGGGCGGCCGCGTAGCGCACGAGCGGGAGGTTCGCCTCGATGAGCGCCCCGCGCACGCGGTCGTGCTCCGGCGTGCCCGGCTGGAGCTCCTTGAGCTGGGCGAAGAGGACCTGGGTCAGCGCCCGGGTGTCGGCGCCCCGGCTCCGCTGGGGGGCGGCCTCGGAGGCCGGAGCGGGAGGGACGGGAGCCTGGGGCGCCGACGTTCCTCCCGGCGTCTGTGCGGGTGCCGGTGCGGGTGCGGGTGCCGTTGTCGGTGCCGGTGCCGCTGCCGGTGCCGGTGCCTGTGCCGGTGTCTGAGGCGCGGGCGCCTGAGGGGACGGTGCCTGAGGTGCGGTACTGGCCAGCACGGTCAACTCCACCTCGTCATCGTCAACTCATCGGTCAACTCTTCCATCAAAAGCGGTCATAGCATCACAAGACATGTGCACTGTGTGCAAGCACCCAATCACTCCGTGTTGAGGGATGAAAGCCCGCATAACTGAACAGCGTCATGCGAAAGCCCCCCGTCATGTCGACGGGGGGCTCGGAGCGGTCCGGTGCGGCCGGGTCAGAACGCGTAGTCGGCGATCACCCAGGTGGCGAACTCCCGCCACAGCGCGACACCGGCCTGGTGGTCGGGGTGCTCGACGTACCGCCGCAGCGACTCGGCGTCCTCGAAGGCGGAGTTGATGGCGAAGTCGTACGCGATGGGGCGGTCGCTGACGTTCCAGCCGAGCTCCCAGTGGCGGATCTCGGGGATCGTGCCGTCGAGGGCGCGGAAGGCCTCGACTCCCTCGACGACCCGGGGGTCGTCGCGTTCGACGCCCTCGTCGAGTTTGAACAGGACCAGGTGGCGGATCATCACTTTCCTCCTTTGGCAACCCAGGTGGCGAAGTCGCCGAGGGCGCCGGCGGCGTCCGAAATGCCCTGGAACCCTATCTGGACGTAATCGGCCGCCGTCTCCGGGTCCGTGATGATCACGTACAGCGCGAAGACCACGAGGACGTAGACGGCGACCTTCTTCGCGTTCACCGCCATCGCGGCCTCCCCTGTCACTGGTGTCCCATGCAGCGCACATGATCGCACGAAGGACCGGGCGCCCCGAAGGGCGGAACGCACGAAGGGCCCCGTCTCGCGACGGGGCCCTTCTTCAGCGGTAGCGGAGGGATTTGAACCCTCGGTGACTTGCGCCACACTCGCTTTCGAGGCGAGCTCCTTCGGCCGCTCGGACACGCTACCGAGGGAGACCTTACAGCAAGGTGCCGCGTGCTTCGAAATCGGTTTGCGGCGGCCTCTCAGCGGCCGCGGAAGAACTCCGTGAGCTGCGAGGCGCACTCGTCCGCGAGCACGCCCTCGATCACCTCGGGGCGGTGGTTGAGCCGGCGGTCGCGCAGGAGGTCCCACAGCGAGCCGGCGGCACCGGCCTTGTCGTCGCGGGCGCCGTAGACGAGCCGGTCGAGACGGGACTGCTGGATGGCGCCCGCGCACATCGTGCAGGGCTCCAGCGTGACCACGAGGGTGCAGCCGGCCAGCCGCCACTGCCCGAGGGCGGCCGCGGCCCGCCGGACGGCGAGGACCTCCGCGTGCGCGGTCGGGTCGCCGCCCGCCTCGCGTTCGTTGTGCCCGGCCGCGACGACGGTCGTGCCGTCCGGCGCCAGGACGAGGGCGCCGACGGGGACGTCCCCGCCCCGGACCGCCTCGGCGGCCTGGTCCAGGGCGAGTCGCATCGCGGGCCGCCAGGGGTCCCGGAGGGGGTCCGGTACCGGGTCGGGCGGCCCGGTGTCGGTGCGAGCGGTCAGCGGACCGTCTCCAGGGTCTCCGAGGCGCCCAGCGACTCGGCGATCTCGGTGACGGCGTCGGTGGTCATGGAGCGCAGCTCCTTCTCACTCACGCCGAGGTCGTCGAGGACCGCGGCGTCGCCGACCGGGCCGTGCGGCACCGCGTCGGCGGAGCCGGCCGCCCCGTCCCCGTCGTCGGCCTCCTCGTCGTCGGACTCACCGTCCTCGGTGCCGTCGAGGTCGAGGGCGTCGAGGTCGTCCCCGTCGTCCGGATCCCGGCCGAGCAGCTCGTCGGTGAGCAGGATCTCGCCGTAGCTGCTGCGGGCAGCGGCGGCGGCGTCCGAGACGTAGATACGAGGGTCTTCCTCGCCGTCCACGCGGACGACGCCGAACCAGGCGTCCTCCTGCTCGATGAGCACGAGCACCGTGTCCTCGTCGGGGGAGGCTTCACGGGCCAGGTCGGCCAGATCCGACAGGGTTTCCACATCGTCGAGCTCTGTGTCGCTCGCTTCCCACCCGTCTTCGGTGCGCGCGAGCAGTGCGGCGAAGTACACCGTGACTCTCCCACTGGTCTTAGGCGTGCCGGTTGGGGGTCCCCCCGGCGGAGGTTGCGGGCGGGGAGTGCTCGTCCGAGCCCCGCCCACTCGGAATCGTGGCAGAAACAAGGCGTCCAGGGGACGTCTTCGGCTCCCTGTGTCCGGCAGTTCTGATGGCACGCTCGTTGCCGCCACCTGCGGATCGTACGCGGCTTTGCCCCGCCTCGAGCACGGTCACCCGCGAAGAACGTCCGCGCGGTTCGCGATCTTCTCCGGCGGTTTGCTCGTCCGTTCCCTACCAGCGGAAGGTGCGCATGCGCATCGCGTGCCGCAGCCGCGCCGTCTTGGCGCGGCGCGGCTGCACGCGGTCGCGCAGTGCGCGCGCCTCCGCCAGGTCGCGCAGGAACCGGGCGCGGCGCCTGCGCCGCTCGGCGTCCGACTCGTCCGTCTCGTTCATCCGGTCGCTCTCCGGCATCCTGCCGTTCCCCGGCATCCTGCCGTTCTCCGGGTCCGCCACCGGCCGCACGCGCGGCGACGGATCGTTTCGGGTAACCCGGTCGGGCATCTGGTTCACCACCCCCAGTCCGTCCCTCCCACCTTCCCCCGGACGGGCGGTTTGACGCCAGCGAGCGGGTGACGGGCCTGCGGGGACCTTGCCGTGCGGCCGGGGTGACCCTGCCCGGTTAATGTTGGGGCCATGCGTCTCCACGTCGTCGACCACCCTCTGGTCGCCCACAAACTCACCACCCTGCGCGACCGGCGCACGGACTCCGCGACCTTCCGCCGTCTCGCCGACGAGCTGGTCACCCTGCTCGCCTACGAGGCCACGCGGGACGTGCGCACCGAGCAGGTCGACATCCAGACGCCGGTCGCGCAGACCACGGGCGTCAAGCTGTCGCACCCGCGCCCGCTGGTGGTGCCGATCCTGCGGGCCGGCCTCGGCATGCTCGACGGCATGGTGCGGCTGCTGCCGACCGCCGAGGTGGGCTTCCTGGGCATGATCCGCAACGAGGAGACGCTGCAGGCCTCCACGTACGCCACGCGCATGCCGGAGGACCTGTCGGGGCGCCAGGTGTACGTGCTGGACCCGATGCTCGCCACCGGCGGCACGCTGGTCGCGGCGATCCAGGAGCTGATCCGGCGCGGCGCCGACGACGTGACCGCCGTGGTGCTGCTGGCGGCGCCCGAGGGCGTGGAGATCATGGAGCGCGAGCTGGCGGGCACGCCGGTGACGGTCGTGACCGCCTCCGTCGACGAGCACCTGAACGACCAGGGCTACATCGTCCCCGGCCTCGGAGACGCGGGGGACCGGATGTACGGGGCGGCCGAGTAGCCCGGACGGGTTGCCCCGCTCCTGCCGCCGGGGCTCCGGCGGCGGGTCTCACTCAGCAGTTCTTCTTCGACCTGGGCGCCGGCTCGGGTCTGGCCATCTCGGTCAGGGCCCGGTCGGCGTCCGGCTTTTTCGCCAGTCCCTTGAAGGCGTCACCGATGACGAGGTCGAGGGTGGTGCCCTTGCGGGTGGCGTCGGTACGCCGTTCGGCGCCGGGCAACTGGGTGCCGAGCACCGGCAGCGTGGTGTCGAGGGCGGCCGAGGGGCCGAGCAGGACGCCGGTGCCCTTGACCTTCTTGTCGTACTGCTTGGTCGCGTTGCCCACGTCGCCGATCTTGAAGCCGCGCTTCTTCAGCTCGTCGGCGGTCTTCTTCGCCAGGCCGCTGCGGGTGGTGGCGTTGAGGACGTTGACGGTGATCGTGCGCGGTTCGGGCACGGCCCTGGCGACGGGCGCGGCGCTCGTCCTGGTCGTCGGCTCGCACTCGGTGCCGCCGCCGGCCGCCGAGGCCTTCCGGCCGCCGCCGGTGAAGACGTCGATGAGCTGCAGGGTGCCCCAGCCGCCCACACCGAGCACGACGGCGGAGGTCACGCCGATGGCGACGAGCCTGCCGTGCCGCCGGGGCCGGCGCATCCGGGGGTACTTGTTGCCCGTGATGCGGTACTTGCCGCCCATGCCGGGGGGAGTCAGCATGCTCATGAGCGCAGCGTAGTGCGCCCGGGCGACGATGCCTACTAGATGATCATTCGACATCGCCCAGTGGAACCCGAAAGGGCCAACCGGCCCCCGGCGGGGGTTCCGGCGGCCGGGGCCGCGGGGGGTCAGTCCAGTTCGAGCACGCGCGCGTGCAGCACCTGGCGCTGCTGGAGCGCCGCGCGCACCGCGCGGTGCAGGCCGTCCTCCAGGTAGAGGTCGCCCTGCCACTTCACGACGTGGGCGAAGAGGTCGCCGTAGAAGGTCGAGTCCTCGGCGAGGAGCGTCTCGAGGTCGAGTTGCTGTTTCGTCGTGACGAGCTGATCGAGGCGGACCGGGCGCGGCGCGACGTCCGCCCACTGCCGGGTGCTTTCCCGGCCGTGGTCGGGGTACGGCCGGCCGTTTCCGATGCGCTTGAAGATCACACGGAAAGCCTACCGGTCAAGACCTTCCGGGCGCAGCCATGGCGGGGCAGTGCGACGCTGAAAAAAAGCCCACAAGGCGGTACGAACCGGGAACAGGGGCGTGAACATGTCGGATCACGAGACCATGCCGTCCGCTCCCGCACCCGAGGTGTCCCCCCGTGCCGCGGCCCTTCCGCCGGAGGCCCTGAAGATCGCCTCCGGCTACGCCTTCTCCGGCCCCGCCCTGCATCTGGGCGCCCTGCTCTGGGACGGCCGGTGCCTGCCGGACGCACAGGTCCGCCTGCCGTTGTCGATGCTCAACCGGCACGGACTGGTCGCGGGCGCCACCGGCACCGGCAAGACCAAGACGCTCCAGCTGATCGCCGAGCAGCTGTCCGCCCAGGGGGTGCCCGTCTTCCTCGCCGACATCAAGGGCGACCTGTCCGGCATCGCCGCCCCGGGCCGCGCCGACGCCCGGGTCGAGGGCCGCGCGGGCGAGGTGGGCCAGCGGTGGACGCCGGCCGGGTTCCCCGCCGAGTACTACGCCCTCGGCGGCATCGGGCACGGCATCCCCGTCCGGGCCACGGTCACCGGCTTCGGCCCGGTGCTGCTGTCCAAGGTGCTGCGGCTGAACCGGACCCAGGAGCAGTCGCTCGCGCTGATCTTCCACTACGCCGACGGCAAGGGCCTGGAACTGATCGACCTCAAGGACCTGCGGGCGGTGGTCGCCTACCTGACCTCGGACGAGGGCCGGCAGGAGCTGAGGACGATCGGCGGCCTGTCCGCGGCCACGGCCGGGGTGATCCTGCGCTCCCTGACCGCGTTCGAGGCGCAGGGTGCGTCCGGGTTCTTCGGCGAACCGGAGTTCGACACGGGGGAGCTGCTGCGCACGGACGGGGACGGGCGGGGGGTGGTCTCCGTCCTGGAGCTGAGCGCCGTGCAGGACAGGCCGCAGCTGTTCTCGACGTTCCTGATGTGGCTGCTGGCCGACCTCTTCCACGACCTGCCCGAACTGGGCGACGTGGACAAGCCCCGGCTGGTCTTCTTCCTCGACGAGGCGCACCTGCTGTTCGACGACGCCTCCGAGGCGTTCCTGGAGTCGATCACGCGGACCGTGCGCCTGATTCGCTCGAAAGGGGTCGGGGTCTTCTTCGTGACGCAGACCCCGAAGGACGTACCCGCCGACGTCCTCGCCCAGCTCGGCAACCGGGTGCAGCACGCGCTGCGCGCCTTCACCCCCGACGACCAGAAGGCCCTGAACGCCACGGTGAAGACCTTCCCCAGGTCGCCCTACGACCTGGAGGAGGTGCTGACCGGCCTGGGCACGGGCGAGGCCGTGGTGACCGTGCTCAGCGAGAAGGGCGCGCCCACCCCGGTCGCCGCGACCCGGCTGCGGGCGCCGGAGTCGCTGATGGGCCCGGTCGGCCGGGAGGCACTGGACCGGGCGGTCCGTCAGTCGCCGCTGTACGGGCGGTACGCGCAAGCAGTGGACCGGGAGTCGGCGTGCGAGCGGCTGGAGCGGAGTCGTCCGGCGCAGCAGCCGCCCGGGCCGGTGGGTGGCCGGGGAACCGAGGGACCCGACGAGGGCCGGGGAGCCAAGGGACCCGACGAGATGCGGGACACCGCGTCCGGGCGGCGGGGTGGGGAGGAGCCGTCCGTGGTCGAGCAGGTGGTCTCCAGCGGGATCTTCAGGTCGCTGGCCCGCTCGGTGGGGACGCAGGTCGGCAGGGAGATCACCCGATCGCTGTTCGGCACGGCACGGCGCCCGAGCCGCCGCAGACGCTGACGCCGTTCATGACGATCCGCGCCCGCGTGACGGGCGTGGCAGGGCGCGGGCGCCCCTTCGCCGGCGGATCGTGGCCCTGCGGGTCGTGTCCCGGGGTGGCGGAGGCGCCGGCCCGGCGGGCGTGCCTCCGCCCCCGGGTGGGTCAGCCGCGGTGGCGTTCGGCCGGGGGCCGCGGCGGTTCGGGCGGCTCGGTCCGGGGCGCGGACTCGGGGGCGGACTTGGGGGCGCTGCGGGCGGCCTCGGCGCGCAGCAGGGCGCGCAGGACCGCGTAGGGGTCTTGAAGCATGGTGGTGCCGTTCCTTCTGGTTCCGTACGGGCGGGTGGACCGGTGGCCGGTCCGCTCAGCAGCGCAGAACCCAGGAACGCGGGGGGCGCGGCTCGTGCGGCGGGCCCGGCGGTACGGGCGCGGCGGCCCGGGCCGTGCGCGCGGGCCGGGGGGTGGCGGGGAGCGGCGTGGGGCGCGGGGCGGCCCCCGTGCGCCGGGCGGTCCGTGCCGAGGGGCGCAGGACGGTGTCGAGGACGTCGGCCTCGGCGGCCGTGCTCTCCCCGGCGGCGGTGAGGACCGGCCCACCGGGGATCGCCGCGTGTGGGCCCGGCAGGAGCAGGGCGAGCAGCAGGACGAGCACCCGCGGCCAGGCGTGCCGGCGCGGGCCGCGGGGGACCGGCTGCGGTGCGGGGGTCACGGGAGGTCACTCCCCGCCGGGCGCGTGCCGTTCATCCCGCCCGCCGCGGGATGAACCCGCTCGGCCCATGGCGCCCTCCCGGCCAGGGGACCCCGTCTCACCCCGCGGACGGCCTCCCCGCCTCCGGGACCCGGAGGAAGGCGGGCACTGCGGGTCGGGCGGCCAGGCGTCCCCGGAGCCGACCCGAGCGGCCCGGTCGCCCGGCGCACGCCGACCGGTTGCCGCGGGCGCCTCGGGGCCGGACGGCCACCGCCCGACGTGGCCGGGGACGGGGGCGCGGTCGGCGTCGGGCTCCGGGGCGTCGGGGGAGCCGCTCGGTGGCTCGGTCATGCTCCATGCTGGGACCGCCCCGCCGTTGTCCGCCATCCGGGGTGGTCCGGGAGACTGACGCCGGCGTGCGGGTGGGCGTGGAGGCCGTGGGAGGCCCGGATCACCGTCTCGTCCGCAGGGCCTCGTCGGGCCGACCGCGCCGGAGAGCCCGGGATGCGGACGGCCGGGCGGAGATGCGGCGTGCCCACCGCTGCGCGTCCGTGGCGGGGGCGGCGGGCGGTCCGCGAGGGGTTCGGGCCGGACACTCCTGGTCGCGCGGGAGGAGCCGGCCCCGCCGGGGCCGGCCCCGACAGCCCCCGGCCGGGGCCCACCCGGTGGCCGGCCCTGGCTCAGGCCCCGGCCATCCGGCGGGAGACCGTGGTCGGTGCGCTACGACCCCGTCTGCTTCGCCGCCTTGGCCGTCGCCTTCATCTCCTGCTTGTACGCCCGTACCTTCGTCAGGGACTCGGGACCCGTGATGTCGGCGACCGAGCGGAAGGAGTCCGCCTCGCCGTAGGAGCCCGCCGCCTCGCGCCAGCCCGTGGGGCGCACCCCGAGCTGCTTGCCGAGCAGGGCGAGGAAGATCTGGGCCTTCTGCTTGCCGAAGCCGGGCAGTTCGGCCAGCCGCCTCAGCAGCTCCCTGCCGGTGCCGGCGTCCTTCCAGACGGCCTCGGCGTCACCGTCGTAGTGCTCGACGAGGTACTGGCACAGCTGCTGGATGCGCTTGGCCATGGAGCCGGGGTAGCGGTGCACGGCCGGTTTCTGCGAGAGCAGCGCGGCGAAGGCCTCCGGCTCCTGGGCGGCGATCTCGTGCGCGTCGAGGTCGTCGGCGCCGAGCCGCTGCGCGATCGTCGCCGGGCCCTTGAACGCCCACTCCATCGGGACCTGCTGGTCCAGCAGCATCCCGATCAGCGCGGCGAGCGGGCTGCGGCCCAGCAGCGCGTCGGCCTCGGGGTCCTGGGCGAGGTGCAGGGTGACGTCCATGCCCCGATCATCCCCCCGTGCGGGCCCGGCCGCGTCCGGAGGCCCGTTCAGGGGCGCCAATACCCGAGCGCGTGCACCCGCTGCTTGGGCAACCCCAGTTCCTTGCGGACGTACGCCGCGAGCGCGCGGGTCGTCGCCGTGTCGCAGGCGATCCACACGTACGGGTCGGACGTGCCTCGCAGCAGCTCCGGCAGCTCCGACCTCACCCGGTCGACCAGGTGGGCGCCGGAGTCCTGGCGCGGCACCGTGCGCAGCTCGTGCCGGGCCGGATCGGTGCGGAACGGCAGGTCGTCGTCGCCGCCCTCGAACCAGACGGTGGCCGGGGCGGAACCGAGGGCGCCCAGCAGGGAGTTGATGGCGGGCAGGGAGGCCGGGTCGCCCACGGCGAAGACGTGGGAGGGGGCCGGGGAAGGGTGCTCGAACCCGGTGCCCTGGACGGTGGCCTCGATGGTGTCGCCGGGCTGGGCCGCCCGGGCCCAGTCGCTGGCGCACCCCTCGTGCAGGGCGAACTCCAGGGCGAAGGTGCCGGTCTCCGGGTCGGGGTCGACCAGGGTGTAGGCCCGCTGGTGGGGCTTGCCCGCGTTGTCGAACCACAGGCGGACCCACATGGTCGGGTGCACCCCGGTCGCGGCGAGCAGACCGCCGTCGGTGAAGCGCAGCCGCCGGTAGTCCGGTGTGACGTCCTCGCCGTCCGTCACGGTGAACCGGAAATCCTTCGCGCGCAGCAGTTTGAGGACCGCGCCCTCCCAACCCCGCCCCTGCCCCATCGCGTGGTCACCCTTCACGTACGATTTCGCCACATTGACTTAGGCAAGCCTAACCTAAAGGTAAGTGAGGGCACAGCGTGGTCACCGAGATCTACCGTGACGCCTGGGGCATTCCGCATCTGCGCGCGGGCGGTGCGGCCGAACTCGCCCACGCGCAGGGCCGCGTCACCGCCCGGGACCGGGCCTGGCAGCTGGAGGTCGAGCGCCACCGGGCCCGGGGAACCTCGGCGTCCTTCCTGGGCGGGAGCGCCCTGGCCTGGGACCGGTTCGCCAGACGCGCCAGACTCGACGACACGGCCAGACGGTGCTTCGCGGACCTGGAGAGACGCGACCCGGAGACGGCGCAGTGGGTGCGGGCGTACGTCGACGGGGTCAACGCGGGCCTGGCGGAGCCCACCGGCGCCCCCGAGTTCGCCCGCGCCGGCCTCGTCCCCGGCCGCTGGGAGCCCTGGACGCCACTCGGCGTCTGGCTCGCCACGCACATCCTCTTCGCCGGTTTCCCGGCCAAGCTCTGGCGCGAGCAGGTCGTGGCGCATCTGGGCGCCGACGCGGTGGGGCTGTTCGCCACCGACGGCCCGGGCACCTCCGGCAGCAACGGCTGGCTGGTCGGCGGGGAGCGGACCGTCACCGGGCAGGCCGTCATCGCCGGCGACCCGCACCGCTTCATCGAGGAACCCGGCGTCTACCAGCAGATCCACCTGTCCTGCCCGGAGTTCGACGTCGTCGGCCTCGCCGTGCCCGGGGTCCCCGGCATCGCCCACTTCGGGCACACCGGGACGGTCGCCTGGGCCATCACCAACGCCATGGCCGACTACCAGGACCTGTACCGGGAACGGCTGCGGCGCACCGGCGCCGGGGTGGAGGCGCTCGGGCCGGACGGCACCTGGCACCGGGCGTCCCGGCACACGGAGGTCGTGGAGGTCGCCGGTGAGGAGCCGGTCGAGGTCGAGGTGATCGAGACCGGTCGCGGGCCCGTGATCATCGGCGGCCCCGAAGGGCTCGACGGCGACCCGGCGGACCCGTCCGGCGTGCCCGTGGCGGTCAGCCTGCGCCACCCGCCGCGCGTCACCGGCGACCTCGGCTTCGGCGCCCTGCTGCCGCTGCTGCGGGCCCGCCGCGTCGCCGACGTGGACCGGGCCCTGGACCTGTGGGCCGAACCGGTCAACGTCGTCCAGGCCGCCGACACCGAGGGCGGTGTGCTGCACCGCGTGGCCGGGCGGGTGCCGCTGCGCGCCGACGCCAACCGCGTGCGTCTGGTGCCCGCCTGGGAGCCCGGGCACGACTGGCACGGCTGGCACGAGTCACCACGGGCCGGACTCACCGACGGCGTCGCCGTCATGGCCAACCAGCGGGGCCCCGCGCGACCCCTCGGCGTCGAGTTCGCCCCGCCCCACCGCCACGACCGCATCGCCGCGCTGCTGGCCGCGAAGGACCGCTGGTCGGCAGCGGACATGCCCGCCGTGCACATGGACACCCACCTGGCCTCCGCCACCGCGCTGCTGGACCTGCTCCGCTCCCTGGACGCCCTGACGCCCGGGGCCGCCGCGCTGCGCGACCGGCTCCTCGCCTGGGACCGCCGCATGGACGCCGGAAGCGCCGACGCGGCCCTGTACGCGGCCGTGCGCTCGGCGCTCGTACGGCGGCTCGCGGCGCACCCGGCGTTCGCCGCCCTCACCGTGCCACCGGCGTACCCGGAACTCTTCCGCCCGTGGCTCGCCCTGCTCCCGCGCATCGGCTTCGCCCTCGAACACCTGCTGACCGCCGACGCCTTGTACGGCGTCGACCGCCCGGCGGCCGTCCGGGAGGCCGTCGAGGAGGTGGCCCTGCGGCCACCGGCCGGGGTCTGGGGCGACACCCACCGGCTCGCCCCCTGGCGGGCCCTGGAGCCCGAGCGCCCCGTCGACGAGCCGGGCCTGTCCGGGGACCACGACTGCGTGCTGTGCACCTCCGGCGTGCCGGGCCTGACCGACCTGGCCGCCCGCGGCCCGGCCGCCCGCTACGTCTGGGACCTGGCCCGGCGCGAGGACAGCCGCTGGGTGGTCCCGCTCGGCGCCTCCGGCGTGCCCGGCTCCCCCCACCACCGCGACCAGCTCCCCCTGTGGCTCGGGGGAGACCTCGTCCCGGTCGTCACCGACTGGGACCGGCTGAAGAAGGAGACCGATGTCTGACCCGTACGCCTCCCGCACGCCCGTCCACGAGCAGGTCGCGGACGGGCTCGGCACCGTCCGGGTGCTGCCGCTGGACCCGGAGGCCGACGCCGGGGTGATCCACCGCTGGGTGAGCGAGGACCGCGCCGCCTTCTGGGGCA
This sequence comes from Streptomyces sp. AHA2, assembly GCF_036857595.1. NCBI lineage: Bacteria > Bacillati > Actinomycetota > Actinomycetes > Kitasatosporales > Streptomycetaceae > Streptomyces > Streptomyces sp. AHA2. Next base: position 82,039 of record NZ_JAUQWJ010000003.1, on the reverse strand, counting down.
TGACCGGCCTGACCGAGCGACAGGTCGCGGACACCTACGCCCACATGGAGACGCTCCCCAGCCACCACGCGTTCCTGGTCGTCCGGGACGCCGAGCCGGTCGCGGTCCTGCAGACCTACGAACCGGAGGCCGACCGTGTCGGCGAGTGCTACGAGGTGCGCCCCGGCGACATCGGCGTCCACCTGCTGCTCGCTCCCGCCGGACCCGGCGGCGGACAGCCGGGCTGGACCTCCCGCCTGGTGGCCGTCATCGCCGCCTACGTCCTGCTGGTCCTGGACCGCCGGCGGATCGTGGTCGACCCCGACGTGGCCAACGAGAAGGCGGTGGCCCGCTTCCTCAAGCAGGGCTTCACACCGGGGCCGGTCGTCGTCCTGCCCGAGGTCGACCTGCCGGACGTGTACCTGCCGGAGAAGAAGGCCCAGCTCGCCTTCCTGGACCGGGAGATACTCTTCCCCGCGTGACGCCCGACGAGCTCATCGCGCACTACGGCCTCGAACCGATCCCCGCCGAAGGCGGCCTGTTCCGCCGGACCTGGGCCGGGCCGCAGCGTCCCGACGGCAGGCCGGAGGGCACGGCGATCGTCGCCCTGCTCACCGCGGACGACTTCTCCGCCCTCCACCGCCTGCCCTCGGACGAGATCTGGCACCACTACCTGGGCGACCCCCTGGAGCTGCTGCTGCTCGCCCCCGACGGCGGCACCCGCACGGAGGTCCTGGGGCCGGACGTCCTGCGGGGCCAGCACGTCCAGTTCACGGTCCCGGCGGGCACCTGGATGGGCGGCAGGGTCCGCGCGGGCGGCTCGTGGACGCTGTTCGGCTGCACGATGGCCCCCGGCTTCACCTTCCAGGGCTACGAGCACGGCGACGCGGCGGAACTGGCGGCGCGTTATCCGGCGGCCGCCGCCGGGATCGCGGGTCTGGCCCGGCCCTTGTAGCCGGCCGGGGCCGGGCCCCGGCCGGGCACCGCGTGAGCGGGGCACCGATTCCCGGCTCGCGTGGGCACGGGCCGGACCCGCGCACCGCGCGGGCACGGGACCGATTCCGCGGACCGCGTGAGCACGGCACCCGTTCCGCCCGTACATGACCGGAAGCCGTAGGACCCGACCCGACCCCGGAGAAGCACGTGGAGCACCGCCGGAACGAGGAGCGCGATGTCGCACGCCCCCGGCGGGCCCGGGCCCTGGTGCTGCTCGGCACCGTGCTGGCCCTGCTCCTCCTCGGCGCCGGCCCCGCCTCGGCCCACGCGGCCCTCAGCGGCACCGACCCCGGCGACGGGTCCGTCGTCCAGCGGGCGCCCCGCCACGTCACCCTGACCTTCACCGAGTCGGTCGGCCTGCTCGACGACTCCTTCCGGGTGTTCGGGCCCGACCAGCGCCGCGTCCGCACCGGCGAGGCCACGCACGCCGAGGGCCGTTCCGAGACGGCCCGGGTCACCCTGCCCGCCGGACTCGCCCAGGGCACCTACACGGTGGCCTGGCGGGTGGTGTCCGCCGACAGCCACCCCGTCTCGGGCGCGTTCAGCTTCTCGGTCGGCAAACGTTCCGCGACCACGGCCCAGGTCGGCACCGGCCCCGCCGAGGACCCCCTCACGGGCGGCCTGCACGACGCCGCCCGCTACGTCGCCTACCTCGCCGCCGCCCTGCTGGTCGGCACCGCCGCGTTCGTCCTGCTGTGCCGGCCGGCGCACCCGTCCGCCCTGCGCCGGCCCGCGTTCGGCGCCTGGTGGGCGCTGCTCGGCGCCACGGTCGCCCTGCTCCTGCTGCGCGCCCCGTACGAAGCGGGGACGGGCCCGGCCTCGGCCTTCGACACTGAGGCCCTCGGCAACACCCTGACCGGCCGTCCGGGCCAGGCCCTGCTCGCGAGACTGGCCGTCCTCCTGGTCACGGCGGCCTTCGCCCTGTGGCTGTCCCGGCACCGCGCGGACGGCCGGGGGCCGCTGCACCGGGGTTCCCTCCCGCTCGCCGGGGGCACGGTCCTGGCCGTCGCACTGGCCCTGACCTGGGCGGCGGCCGAGCACGCCTCCGCCGGCATCCAGGTGCCGCTGGCGATGACGTCGTCCGTGGCGCACCTGCTGGCGACGGGCGTGTGGCTCGGCGGCCTGGCCGCACTGCTGCTGGTGTCGCGCCGCGGCACGGGCGAGGACCTGACGCGGATCGTGCCCCTCTTCTCCCGGATCGCCTTCGCCTCGGTCACCGTCCTGGCGGTCACGGGCCTCTACCAGTCCTGGCGCGGCCTCGGCTCCCTGTCCGCGCTGAGCGGCACCCCGTACGGCCGCCTGCTGCTCGCGAAGCTGGCCGGGGTGGGAGCGCTGCTGCTGGTGGCCCGCTACTCGCGCCGCTGGACCGCCCGGATCGCGGCCCCGGCGCCCGCCCGGGCCGCCGCCGTCCCGGCGCGGGTCCCGCAGCCGGTCGGCGCGGCGCCGGGGAAGCCGGGGGGTGACGACGGCCCGGAGCCGGGAGGGCCGGCAGGGCCGGACACCGGGGGGCCGGACCCGGATGACACCGAGGGCACCGGGGGCCCCGGCGGCCACGACAGGCCCACCGCACCTGGCCGCCCCGACCGCCGCCCCGAGATCCCGGACGGGACCAGCGGCCCCGAGGGCCCCGGCAGTCCCGGCGAGCCGCCCCGGGGCCCCGTCGGACTCGACGATCCCGGCACCCGGCGGCGTGGTCTGCGGCGATCGGTGCTCGCCGAGGTCGCCGTCGCCGCCGTCGTGCTGCTGATCACCACCGTGCTCACCGGGACGCTGCCCGGGCGCGCCCAGGCCGAGGCGGCGCGGCAGGCCCCGGCCGGCGCGCTGCCGCCCACCGCGGAGGTGGTCGTCCCCTTCGACACGGGCGGGGACGGCGTGACCGGCCGCGGCAACGTCTACGTCACGCTCGACCCGGCCCGGGTCGGGGACAACGGCGTGACGGCCGTGGTCCACGGCTCCGACACCGGCCTGGTCGTCGTCCCCGAGGTCCGCATCACCTTCACCCTGCCCTCACGCGAGGTCGGCCCCATCGACGCCGGGGTCGGGGACCGGGGCGGCTACTGGGGCACCAACGCCGTCAACCTGCCGCTCGCCGGGAACTGGACGATGAGGACGACCGTGCGGGTGTCGGACGTGGATCAGGTGACGGTGGAGAAGAAGGTGCGGATCGCGCCCTAGGCACCCCTGCGGCACTCGGCCGGGTGCCGTCGAGCAGGTGGATCATGGTCTGTGCGGCGCGCACGGCGGCGTCGCCGCAGCAGTTGTTGAACAGCACGTGGACCCGGTCGGCCTTCCCGGCCATCGCGCGCACCCGGGGCAGCCACTCGGCGAGTTCGTCCTCGCCGTACGCGTACCGGAACCGGTCCTCCTTGCTGCCGGTGCCCCAGGCGGTGCTGCGGCCGTGGAAGCGGACCACGGCCAGCCGGGGCGAGGTCACCGGCGTCACGGGCGGGACGGAGGAGGGCAGCGACTGCGTCATGTCGACGGCGACGGCGGCCATGCCGTACCGGGCGAGCAGCGCCACGGTGCCCTCGGCCCGGTCCGGTTCCCACCAGGACGGGTGCCGGAACTCCACGGCGAGCGGCCAGCCCTCGGTCCGCGCGGCGCACTCCGCCAGGAACGCCTCCGCCCTCCGCCCCGGCCGGAACCACGGCGGGAACTGGAACAGCACACTCCCGAGCCGCCCGGCCCGCCGCAACGGCTCGACACCGGCGGCGAAACGGGCCCACACCTCGTCGAGCACCCGGGGGTCCCGGGGGTCGGCCGGCAAGCCGTCCGGCATCACGGCCGGCCGGGTGGGATGCCCGGTCAGCAGCGAGAACGCCTTCACGTCGAACACGAACCCGTCCGGGGTGCGCTCGGCCCACAGCAGGCTGTTCCGCTCACCGGGCAGCGCGTAGTACGAGGAGTCGACCTCGACGACCCCGAACCGCTCGGCGTAGTGCCGTAACCGGCCCTCGGCGTCCCGCCGGCCCGGCGGATACCAGCCGCCGGCGACCAGGGCCTTGTCGGTCCAGGAGCACGTGCCCACGAGGATCTCACCCATGGGGGAGCGGTTACCCGGACCGGGCGGCGGCAGGCTCGCCCCACTTCCGGCCGCGGCACGGTGAGGGCCCTCCCGATCGGGGTAAACAGGTCATAACCGTGTATTCCGGGGATAGGCCGAGCCCCCGCGAGAGCGAGATGACCGATCATGGAGCAGCCCGTCACCATCGGCCGGGCCACCCGGTCGTCGTCCGGACCGGCACCCGAAGCCGTCGACGCCCTCGTCGGCGAGGCCCTCACGGCCCGCGTCACCCTCGACGAACACGGCGTGGTGACCGGCTGGAACGCCGGCGCGGAGGAGCTGCTCGGGTATGCGGCCGGACAGATGACCGGCCGCCGTGCCGCGGACCTGCTGGCCGAGCCGATCCCGCTGCGCGGCGGCCTGCCGGACCTGGCGGCACTGCCGCGCTGGAACGGTGACGTCCCCCTGCGCCATCGCGACGGCCGCACGCTGACCGCCAGGATCCTCGCCCACCACCGGCCGCCGGGCTCCGGCGCGCCCGCCTGGCTGCTCGTCTCCGCCCTCGCGGGCCCCGGTCCCGGCACCGGCCCGGACGACGAGCTGGTCGGCTGGAGCTTCGCCCAGTCCCCGTGCTGCGCCATGGCGCTCTACGACACCCGGCTGAGACTGCGGCGGGCCAACGCCGACATGGAACGCGCCACGGCCCTCACCGAGGAGGAGATGCGGGGCCTGCGGGTGTCCGAGATCATCGACGACGACTCCGGCGGGCGTGCGGAACGCGGCATGGCCCGGGTGCTCACGACCGGTGAGCCCCAGTACGAGGAGAACTACCTGCGCGCCCCCGGCGAGCAGCACGAGCACGCCTGGTCGGTCTTCATGTCGGCCCTGCGCGACCGGCAGGACGTCATCCGGGGCGTCTGTCTCGCCGCGCACGACATGACGGAGCAGTTCTGGGCCCGCAAGCGCCTGCAGCTGGTCGCCGAGGCGGGGCGGCGCATCGGCACCACCCTCGACGTGACCCGCACCGCCCAGGAGCTGGCGGACGTGACCGTCCCCGAGCTCGCCGACTTCGTCAGCGTCGACCTGCTGGCCGCACTGGAGGACCTGCCCGAACCGTCCGGGCGGACCGTCCCGGCGGAAGGCCCGCTGCTGCTGCGGCGGACCGCGCTGCGCTCGCGGATCCCCGGGGCACCCGAGGCGGTCGTGGCCCCCGGCGCCGTGGACGCCTACCCCGCGGGTTCGGCGCCCTACGAGAGCCTGCGCACGGGGCAGCCGGTGCTGCACGCGCCGGACGACCCGGCGTTCACCGGGTGGCTCGCCCGCGACGCCGCCCGCTCCGCGCGCTACCGGGCGTTCGGCATCCACTCCGTGATGAGCGTGCCGCTCGTCGCCCGCGGCACGACCCTGGGCGTGGCGTACTTCGTGCGCCACCGCAACACCGAGGTCTTCCGGCACGACGACCTGGTGCTGGCGGGGGAACTCACGGCCCGGGCGGCCGTCAGCATCGACAACGCCCGCCGCTACACGCGCGAGCGGGACACCGCCGTCACGCTCCAGCGCAGCCTGCTGCCGCAGCGGCTGCCCAGGCAGGCGGCGGTCGAGGTCGCCTCCCGCTATCTGCCGGCCGGCGGGCACGCCGGGGTCGGCGGCGACTGGTTCGACGTCATCCCGCTGTCCGGGGCCCGGGTGGCCCTGGTCGTCGGGGACGTCGTGGGCCACGGGCTGCACGCCAGCGCGACCATGGGCCGGCTGCGCACGGCGGTGCGCACCCTGGCCGACATCGACCTGCCCTGCGACGAACTGCTGACCCATCTGGACGACCTGGTGGCCCGGCTGAACACCGAGGACGAGGGAGGCGAGGCCGGCGGGCCCGCACCCGCCCCGGCCTTCGCCGGAGCCTCCGACCCCGCCTCCAGGACCGCCGCGGACGTCGGCACCACCTGCCTGTACGCCGTCTACGACCCGGTCTCCCGGCGCTGCTGCTTCTCCGCCGCCGGGCACCCCCGGCCGGCCGTGGTGGGCCCCGACGGCACCGTCGACCTGCTCGCCCTCCCGGCCGGGCCCCCGCTCGGCGTGGGCGGACTGCCGTACGAGGCGACCGAGGTGGAACTCCCCGAGGGCAGCCTGCTCGCGCTGTACACCAACGGCCTGATCGAGACCGAGGACCACGACCTCGACACCGGGGTCGGCCGGCTGCGCCGCGCCCTGGCCCGGCCCGCGGCCTCGCTGGACGCCCTGTGCGACGCGGTGCTCGCCGACCTGCTGCCGCCGCGCCCGGTGGACGACGTGGCCCTGCTCCTCGCCCGCACCCGGGTGCTGCACGACGACCGGGTGGCCACCTGGTCGGTGCCGCCCGAGCCGTCCGCCGTCGCGCAGGCCCGCAAGGACGTGGTGGCGCAGCTGGAGCGGTGGGGGCTGCCGGACGCCGTGTTCGTCACCGAACTGGTCGTCAGTGAACTCGTCACCAACGCCATCCGGCACGCCGAGCCGCCGGTGCGGCTCCGGCTGATCCGCGACACGAGCCTGATCTGCGAGGTCTCCGACGGCGGCAGCACCGCCCCCCACCTGCGCCGCGCCCGCAGCTACGACGAGGGCGGCCGCGGCCTGCTGCTGGTGGCGCAGCTGACGGAGCGCTGGGGTACCCGGCAGACCGCGACCGGCAAGACCATCTGGGCGGAACAGCCCCTGACCCGTCCCTGAGAAACCCTGGAGACCACCCGCCACGGCCCCGTCCCACCCACACGGCAAGGATCACCGACGACGGATGCAGACCTTCCTCCCCTACGCGGACTTCCACGAGACGGCCCTCGCCCTGGACCGCCGCAGGCTCGGCAAACAGCGGGTCGAGGCGCTCCAGGTGCTGCGCGGCCTGGTCGTCCCGGACTACGGCTGGCGCAACCACCCGGCGGTGCGGATGTGGGTCGGCTACGAGGAGGCCCTGGTCCGCTACGGCCTGGAGATCTGCCGGGTCTGGCGCGACCGGGGCCACCAGGACACCTGCGCCGCCACGATGGTGGCCGACCTCGCCGCGGCCCGTCCGCACGCCCCGATCCGTGACCAGTCGGCTCTGGCCGCCGAGGGCGAACTCCCGCCCTGGCTGGGCGACGGCCCGTTCCACCGCAGCCACCGCTCGGCCCTGGTCCGCAAGGACCCCGAGACCTACGCGCGACTCTTCCCGGGCGTCCCGGACGACCTGCCGTACGTCTGGCCCGACTCCGACCGCCGGCCGTAGACGCTCCCGCGTGCGAGGGAGCGGGCGGGCACGCGCGCCGCGGCCTTTCCCCGTGCGGCCGGATCGGCGGGCCACGGGTGAGGCGCCGGCGGCAGTCAGCCCCGTCGGCCGGCTCGCGGAGGAGGCGCTAGGCGGCCCGGCGGCGCGACGGGCGCCTGTCCGGGGCGGGCTGCGGCGCCTCCTCGGGCAGGAACGTGTCGTCCTCCCCGAAGTCGGGGGCCTGGAAGGGGTCCGTCACCGGCGGCGGGGACGCTGCGGCGGAACGGCTCGGGTGCCCTTCCACGGCGGAGAACAGCGAAGTCGATTCGATGAGAGGTCTCTTTTCCCTGTGAGCGGGCCCGCGAAGGACCCGTGCGTGCCGTGTCCCGGCACGGAGGATTACAGCTTGGTCATCTTGGCGTAGGGGCTCGGGATCCGTACGGGCGCTGAACCGAAGTCCACGAGCGCCGCGATTCCGTCCTCGATGCCGATGACCCGGCCGAGGCCGTACATGTCGTGGGTGACCTGGTCTCCCACGGCGAAGTGCTTGGGGGCCGGTGCGACCGGGGCCTTGAAGGGGCTGGTCGGCAGATGGCGCTTCGGAGCTGAAGGCTTAGTCATTGCCCCCAGTATGCGGCCACCGGCGCCCGACGCACCGCGCCTGCCCCCTGCGGATCTTCCGAAACGGCGGCACAGAGGTGACACCCCGCACGACGAAGGCCCCGACCGGCAACCGGTCGGGGCCTTGCATCTGCCCTGTCGGGCGGAGGCGGAGGATACGAGATTCGAACTCGTGAGGGGTTGCCCCCAACACGCTTTCCAAGCGTGCGCCCTAGGCCTCTAGGCGAATCCTCCGCCGGAAACATTACATGACCGAGAGGAGTGCTCGCGAACTCGTTCCCCGCCCCCGACATCAGGTAGCCTTGGCGCAGCCCCTCACGCGGCGCTATCTGACTGAACTCCCCCAGGGCCGGAAGGCAGCAAGGGTAGGTCGGCTCTGGCGGGTGCGTGGGGGGCGTCTGCGTTCCGCGACGGCTCCGGGATTCTCCGCCCCCGCCTCCGTCTCCCGGCCGGGGCCCGATGTCACCGGCCGCCTATAACCTCGTAGGCGTGTCGTCTCTCGCTCTGTACCGCCGCTACCGCCCGGAGACCTTCGCCGAGGTCATCGGGCAGGAGCATGTCACCGACCCGTTGCAGCAGGCGCTGCGCAACAACCGGGTCAACCACGCGTACCTGTTCAGCGGGCCGCGCGGCTGTGGCAAGACGACCAGCGCGCGCATCCTGGCCCGCTGCCTGAACTGCGAGCAGGGCCCCACGCCCACCCCGTGCGGCGAGTGCCACTCCTGCCAGGACCTCGCACGCAACGGCCCCGGCTCCATCGACGTCATCGAGATCGACGCCGCTTCCCACGGAGGCGTGGACGACGCCCGTGACCTGCGCGAGAAGGCCTTCTTCGGACCGGCCCGCAGCCGGTACAAGATCTACATCATCGACGAGGCCCACATGGTCACGTCGGCCGGCTTCAACGCGCTGCTGAAGGTCGTCGAGGAGCCCCCGGAGCACCTCAAGTTCATCTTCGCCACCACCGAGCCCGAGAAGGTCATCGGGACGATCCGCTCCCGGACCCACCACTACCCCTTCCGGCTCGTCCCGCCCGGCACCCTCCGGGAGTACCTGGGCGAGGTGTGCCAGAAGGAGGGCATCCCGGTCGAGGACGGGGTGCTCCCGCTGGTCGTGCGCGCCGGCGCCGGATCCGTGCGTGACTCGATGTCCGTCATGGACCAGCTGCTCGCCGGTGCCGCCTCGGACGGTGTGACATACGCCATGGCCACGTCCCTGCTCGGGTACACCGAGGGCTCGCTGCTCGACTCCGTCGTCGAGGCGTTCGCCACGGGTGACGGGGCCGCCGCCTTCGAGGTGGTCGACCGGGTGATCGAGGGCGGCAACGACCCGCGCCGGTTCGTCGCCGACCTGCTGGAGCGGCTGCGCGACCTCGTCATCCTGGCCGCCGTCCCGGACGCCGCCGAGAAGGGGCTGATCGACGCCCCCGCCGACGTCGTCGAGCGGATGCAGGCCCAGGCCGGCACCTTCGGGCCCGCCGAGCTGAGCCGCGCCGCCGACCTGGTCAACGAGGGCCTCACGGAGATGCGCGGCGCCCACTCGCCCCGTCTCCAGCTCGAACTGATCTGCGCCCGCGTGCTGCTCCCCGCCGCCTACGGCGACGAGCGGTCCGTCATGGCCCGCCTGGACCGCGTCGAGCGCGGCGTGAGCTTCTCCGCGGCCCCCGCGGCCGGTATGCCTCCGACGGGGTACGTGCCCGGGCCGGAGGCCCACGCCCAGCCCGCACCGCCGGTCCAGCCCGGGGGCGGCCCTGCCGCGGCCCGCGCGGCGGTCCGGACGTCCGGCGGTCCCGGCGCCCCCGCCGACCAGGGCAGCGGCGGCCCCACGGCACCCGCCCCGGCCGGCCCCGGCGCATCACAGGGCCCTGCCCCGGCCGCGCCCGCCGACACCCCCGCCCCGCCCGCGCCCGGCCACGGCGCCGCACCCGCCCCACCCGCGCCCGGCCACGGCGCACCCCCGCAACCGGCGCCGTCCGCACAGCCTGCACAGCCCGCACAGCCGCCGCAGGCCCCGGCACCCCCCGCCCCCGCTCCCGGCGCGTGGCCCACGGCCGCCTCCGCCGGCGGTGGCCGCCGCCCCGGCGGCTGGCCCACCGCCGCCGCGGGCTCACCCGCCCCCGGCGCCCCGGCCGCGGGCCCCTCCGCGCCGACCACCCCCGCGCCCGCGCCGCAGGCCGCGCAGTCCTCCCCCTCGGCCCCGCCCCAGGCGGCTCCCGCCGCGCCCCCCGCCGGGGGACTCGACCCGCGCATGCTGTGGCCGAACATCCTGGAAGCGGTCAAGAACCGCCGCCGCTTCACCTGGATCCTGCTCAGCCAGAACGCCCAGGTGGCCGGCTTCGACGGCACGACCCTCCAGCTCGGCTTCGTCAACGCGGGCGCCCGGGACAACTTCCTGAGCAGCGGCAGCGAGGATGTTCTGCGCCAGGCACTGGGCGAGCAGTTCCACGTGCAGTGGAAGATCGAGGCGATCGTCGACCCCTCGGGCGGCTCCGCGCCCCCGGCCGCCGGCGGCCCCGCGGGCTTCGGCGGCGGTTCGGGCGCGGCCCCGGCCCCGGGCGGCTACGGCGGTTCCGCCGCGGCCACCGGCTCCGGCGCCCACGGCGGTGGCTTCGGCTCCGGCGGTGGAGGGGGGACGGCGACGGCCCAGCGTCCGGCCCCGGCGGCGTCGGCGGCCCCGGCCCGGCAGTCGGCACCCGCGACCTCCGCACCGGTCCCCCCGCGCTCCGCGCCCGAGCCGCGCCACGTCTCCGTCGAGGAGGACATCCCCGAGGACGACGACCCCGACCTGGACGAATCGGCCCTCTCCGGCCAGGAGCTGATCGTCAGGGAGCTGGGGGCGACGGTGGTGGAGGAGTTCACCAACGAGTAGCGGGCGGCGTCCCGCAAGGGCCGCGGATGCGCCTCGCTCGTAGGATCCTCCAGCCGGCCGCGGCCCTGGGATTCGGAAGCCCGCACAAGGGAGCACCGGCGGCTGCCGTTAGGCTGACCCCCGTGAAGGTCCTCGTCATCGGCAGCGGCGCCCGCGAACACGCCCTGTGCCACTCCCTGTCCCACGACCCCGACGTCACGGCGCTGCACTGCGCCCCCGGCAACGCCGGCATCGCCGAGGTCGCCGAGCTGCACCAGGTCGACGCCCTGGACGGCGCCGCCGTCACCGCGCTGGCCACCCGGCTCGGCGCGGGGCTGGTGGTCGTCGGCCCGGAGGCGCCGCTCGTCGCCGGTGTCGCCGACGCCGTACGCGAGGCGGGCATCCCGGTGTTCGGCCCGTCCGGCGAGGCCGCGCAGCTCGAGGGCTCCAAGGCCTTCGCGAAGGACGTCATGGCGGCGGCCGGGGTGCCCACGGCCCGGTCGTACGTGTGCACGACGGCGGAGGAGGTCGACACCGCCCTCGACGCCTTCGGCGCCCCCTACGTCGTCAAGGACGACGGCCTGGCCGCCGGCAAGGGCGTCGTCGTCACCGACGACCTGCGCGCGGCCCGGGACCATGCCGCCGCCTGCGAGCGCGTGGTCATCGAGGAGTACCTCGACGGCCCCGAGGTGTCCCTGTTCGCCGTCACCGACGGCGAGACGGTCGTACCGCTCCAGCCCGCCCAGGACTTCAAGCGCGCCCTGAACGGCGACGAAGGGCCCAACACCGGCGGCATGGGCGCGTACTCGCCGCTGCCCTGGGCCGATCCGAAGCTGGTCGACGAGGTGCTGCAGACCGTGCTGCAGCCGACCGTGGACGAGATGAGGCGGCGCGGCACCCCGTTCTCCGGGCTGCTCTACGCCGGTCTCGCGATCACCTCGCGCGGTGTGCGCGTGATCGAGTTCAACGCCCGTTTCGGCGACCCGGAGACCCAGGTCGTGCTGGCCCGGCTGAAGACGCCGCTCGCCGGTCTGCTGCTGGCCGCCGCCACCGGGACCCTCGCCGACCTGGAACCGCTGCGCTGGAGCGACGACGCGGCCGTGACCGTGGTCGTCGCCTCGCACAACTACCCGGGCACCCCGCGCACCGGCGACCCGATCACCGGCCTGGACGAGGTCGCCGCCCAGGACGCCCCGCACGCGTACGTGCTGCACGCCGGCACCAGGCGGGAGGGCGACGCCGTCGTCAGCGCGGGCGGCCGGGTCCTGTCCGTCACGGCCACGGGCAAGGACCTCACCGAGGCCCGCGACCGCGCCTACACGGCCGTCGCCCGCATCCGCCTCGACGGCTCCCAGCACCGCACCGACATCGCCGCGAAGGCGGCCGGGGCGTAACCGTCCCGCGGCCGGGCGGGCACCGGCCCCGGCCGCCGATGAACCCCGCAGGCCCCGGATCCGTCTCAGGATCCGGGGCCTGACGCGTACGGGGAGCCGTCGGCGGGAGCGACCTGATCGTCGTGCCGTCCGTCATCAGCTCTCCCCAAAGCCATTCCATCGAGTGACCGATGCCGTATCCGGCTGACGGGGGGAGAACCCCCAACTATGGTGCCGCGCAAGCGTTCCGGCACTTGGCCCACCGGCATTGCGATGTCAGTGACGGGTGCCACAGTGGGGGAGTGAGCAAGGGAAGCGTCAGGTCTACGGGGAGGGGGTGAGGTCGGTCGTGACCGGAATGGGTGTGGAGGCGGGAGCGCAGGCCGCGCGGGCGCGGGCACTGGTCGTGCTGCGCATGCGCAGCCGTGCGCTGGCCGTCGCCCTGCTGCCCGCCGCCGTCGCCGTGATCCTGCTGGCGGGCGCCGCGGGCGGCCGCCTCGAGGGTCCCGTGTGGGACGCGACCCGCTGGGTCCTGACGCCGGTCGCGGCGCTCGTGCTGCTCGCCGCGGGCGGGATCGCCCTGGTCGTGGCCCGGGCCCGGCCCGCCATGAGCCCGACCGTCGCGATCGCCGAGGAGGCGGCCCCCGACCTGTACCGGATGGTGCGCGACCTCGCCGACCGTCTCGACGTCCCGGCGCCCTCCGCCATAGCGCTCACCCCGGACTGCGACAGCTGGCTCGAGGACCGGACGCACCCGGCCCACGGACCGCCCCCCGTCGAGGAGCACGAGGACATAGCGGGCTCGGGACGGCACGCCCACCGCAGGCAGCCGGTCGCCCCGGTCCTGGTCATCGGTTCCCCGTTCCTGTGGTGGATGCGCGTCGGCGAGCTGCGCGCGGTCCTCGCCCCGGTCGTCGCCGGTACGGGCCCCTCGGCCCACCCCGACATAGCCGCCGCCCGGCGCTTCGTCCGGGGCCTGGACGCCGCGGTCGCCGTATCCTCGGCGCCCCGCCGCGAGCCGCTGAGCCGGGCCGTGCTCGCGGGGGTCGGCTGGGTGGCCCGGCTGCTCCTGCGCAGCTGCCGCGGGCACGCCGCCGAGATGGAACGGGGCGTGGCGTCCGCGGCCGCTGAGCGTGCACAGGCTGTGGACTACGGGCTGCGGATCGTCGCCCAGGAGCAGGTCGGCCTGGCGTACGCGGGCTGGGACCGGCTGCTGACCCGGGTGGCGCTGCCGGCCTGGCGGATGGGCCGCTGGCCCTCCCGGCTGGACGCCGGTGTCGTCGCGGCGCTCACCGAGCTGTCCCGGCGGGACCGCCTGGCCGAGGGATTCGCGTCCCGGCTCGGCGAGCGGCCCGCCTGCGATCTGCTCGAGGAGCCGGGCGCGGTCGACGAGGCCGCCTCCCTGCTCGCCGCGCGCCTCTTCCACGGCGGCCCGGCCGGGACCGGGCCCGACTGGTCGCCCGTGGACTGGAGCGAGTATCCGGAGGAGGTCGTGGACCGCAAGTGGCGTCTCGACGCCGCCCGGCTGCACCGGGTCCTCGACGCCATGGGGGTCCGCCCGGCCACGGGGGACACACCCCCGGCCTCCGCCGCCCCGACCCTGTCCCGGGTCCTCGACCACCTCACGGAGCCGGACCCCGCCTGGCCCCCCGGCCCGCCCTGCACGATCACCGCCCCGGGATACAGCCCGGCCGCTCCGGCGGTCGGCCTCACGGCTCCGGCGGCCGGCCCCGCCGTCCCCGGGCCGGACCGCCGCGCCGCCCCGGGGACCGGCGCCGCCGGACCGCTGCAGAAGTCCACCGGCACCGGTACCGGCACCCCCGCCGGTACGCCCCCGCCCGGGGACGTGGGCGCAGCGTCCTTCGCCGACGACGAGGACCTCGCCGACACGACCCCCCGCAGCGCCGCCCTCGCCGCCCGGCTCAGCGCCGAGCTGGCCCGCGAGGAGGCCCCGCCCCCGCACGCCGCGACCGCCGGCCCCGGCCCGGTGACCCCTCACGCGGCCGCCGGCCCCGACCCCGCGGCCCTCTGGGACGACCGTGCCCTGCCGCTCTTCCCCCTCCAGCCCCCGCGCACGGCCCGCGAGCTGCTGGCCGACCACCTCACGGCGATGGTCTGCTGCGCGGCGATGGACAGCGCCGGTGCCACCCCGGGCCTGGACTGGCTGGACGGCCCGACCCTGCTGGTGGACGGCGAGCGCACGGCCGATCTCGCCCCCAAGGTGCTCACGCTGATCGAGGACGGCAACGCGGTCCCGCTGCGCGCCTGGCTCGCCGAGCTGGGGATACGCCCCGAGAAGCCGGTCCGGCTCGCCTGACCGGGCCGGACCCGCTGCGGAGTGTCACCTTCCGCTTCTGACCGATTCACAACGAACAGTGACGGAGCGCACGCGTCATGTGATGTGCTTGGAACGTCGCGCGCATGGCAAGGGCTGGCGGAATACGACAAACACATAAGCACGCGGGCCGCACGCGCCTCACCCGGCCACGGGCACCGGGCGACCGCACGCACGGCCCGCGACGGTACCGACGGCCCGCGACCACGCGCACGGCACGGGAACCGCGCCCGGGCACGTGACCGCACGCACGGGCGGGCGACCACCGCGCCCGCGGCACGTCCTGCACCACACGCGCCCGCGCGCACGCACACAGCAGAAGAGAGCGCACACACCGGTACGCACGATCACGGGGGCCAAGGGGAGGGGAAGCCACCATGGGTTCGGAGCAGACTCGGCGCTGGGAGTCGGGAGCACTGGCGCACGCCGTGACGGATCCCTTCGGGCAGGGCCCCGTGCCCTGGCTGCGCGGCAACGTGACGTACTTCGACGACACCGGTCAGGTCGTCCCCTGGTACGTCGACCAGGACGCGGCCCCCGGGCCGGGAAAGGGGACCCGCTCCGGCGGCGGCCCCCGCGCGGCCGACGACGTGCACCTGCAGATCAAGGGCTTCACCTCCACCGGCGCGGTGGCGCCCGGCGAGGCCATCGACTTCCACGTCACCGTCGACCCGCCGCAGGAGTTCGGCGTCGACGTCTACCGCATCGGCCACTACGGCGGTGACGGCGCCGCGAAGATCACCACCAGTCCCCGCCTGTCCGGCATCGTGCAGCCCCCGCCCCTCGCCGCGGACCGCACGGTCTCCTGCCACCACTGGTGGCTGTCGTGGCGCCTGCAGGTCCCCTCGTACTGGAACGTCGGGGCGTACGTCGCGGTCCTCACCACGGCCGATGGCCACCGCTCCCACGTGCCCTTCACCGTCCGGCACGACCAGCCGGCCGACCTGCTGCTCGTGCTGCCCGACGTGACCTGGCAGGCGTACAACCTCTACCCGGAGGACGGCCGCACGGGCGCGAGCCTGTACCACGCCTGGGACGAGGAGGGCCGCCTGCTGGGCGAGTCGCAGGCCGCCACCACGGTCTCCTTCGACCGCCCCTACGCGGGCGCCGGGCTGCCCCTGCACGTCGGCCACGCCTACGACGTCATCCGCTGGGCCGAGCGCTACGGCTACGACCTCGCCTACGCCCACGCCTCCGACCTGCACGCGGGGCGCGTCGACCCGGCCCGGTACCGCGGACTGATCTTCCCCGGGCACGACGAGTACTGGTCGGCCGACATGCGCCGCACCGTCGAGGTCGCCCGCGACGCCGGCACCTCGCTGGTGTTCCTGTCCGCCAACTCGATGTACTGGCAGGTGGAGCTGGGCCCCTCCCCCTCCGGCGTCCCGGACCGGTTGCTGACCTGCCGCAAGCGCAGGGGCCCGGGCAAACCGGTGCTGTGGCGGGAGATCGACCGGGCGGAGCAGCAGCTCCTGGGCATCCAGTACGCCGGGCCGGTCCCCGAGCCCCACCCGCTGGTCGTGCGCAACGCCGGGCACTGGCTGTGGGAGGCGTCCGGCGCCCACGAGGGCGACGAGATCGAGAACCTGGTGGCGGGCGAGGCAGACCGCTACTTCCCGCGCACCGCGCTGCCCGAGCACGAGGAGCGGATCCTGCTCGCCCACTCCCCGTACACGGACCAGCAGGGCACGCTCCGCCACCAGGAGACCTCCCTGTACCGCGCGCCCTCCGGGGCCTGGGTCTTCGCAGCAGGAACGTTCGCCTGGTCCCCGGCCCTCGACCGCCCCGGCCACGTCGACGAGCGGGTCCAGCGGGCGACCGCGAATCTCCTGGACCGCATCTGCAAACGCGACTGACCCGCTGTCCGCGACCGGTCTCCCATACGGGAGAATCGAGCCACTTGGACAGAACCACGGGGAGGAACCGTGTCCGGATTCGTCGAAAAACCCGAGCCGATCGAGGTTCCGGGTCTGGTGCACCTGCACACCGGCAAGGTGCGCGAGCTGTACCGGAACGAGGCGGGCGACCTCGTGATGGTCGCCAGCGACCGCATCTCCGCCTACGACTGGGTGCTGCCGACCGAGATCCCCGACAAGGGGCGGATCCTCACCCAGCTGTCCCTGTGGTGGTTCGACCGGCTCTCCGACCTGGTCCCGAACCACGTCCTGAGCACGGACCTGCCCGCGGGCGCCCCCGCCGACTGGGAGGGCCGCACGCTCGTCTGCAAGAACCTCCGGATGATCCCCGTGGAGTGCGTGGCCCGCGGCTACCTCACCGGCTCCGGCCTCGCCGAGTACGACGAGACCCGCACGGTCTGCGGCCTCGCCCTGCCGGAGGGCCTGACCGACGGCAGCGAACTGCCCGCCCCGATCTTCACCCCGGCCACCAAGGCCGAGGTCGGCGAGCACGACGAGAACGTCTCCTACGAGGAGGTCGCCCGTCAGGTCGGCGCCGACACCGCGGCCCGGCTGCGCCAGGCGACCCTCGCGGTCTACTCCCGCGGCCGGGACATCGCCCGGGAGCGCGGCATCATCCTGGCGGACACCAAGTTCGAGTTCGGCTTCGACGGCGACACCCTGGTCCTCGCCGACGAGGTCCTGACCGCGGACTCCTCCCGCTTCTGGCCGGCCGACCAGTGGGAGCCGGGCCGGGCGCAGCCGTCGTACGACAAGCAGTTCGTGCGCGACTGGCTGACCTCGGCGGAGTCCGGCTGGGACCGCGGGAGCGAGCAGCCGCCCCCGGCCCTGCCGCAGCAGGTCGTCGACGCCACGCGCGCCAAGTACGTGGAGGCGTACGAGCGCCTCACCGGCACGAGCTGGTCGTAGGAAACGGACAAGCCCCCCGGCCGGAACCGGGGGGCTTGTCACTGGAGCGAACGACGAGGTTCGAACTCGCGACCTCAACCTTGGCAAGGTTGCGCTCTACCAACTGAGCTACGTTCGCATGCGCCGTGGCGCGGGAACCACTATACCCAACCTCGCTCCCGCGCGAGCCGCACCGCCGCGTGCCGGTTCTCCGCCCCGAGCTTCGACACGGCCGACGACAGGTAGTTCCGCACGGTCCCCTGGGACAGCGCGGCCCGCTCGGCGATCTCCGCGACGGGGGCCCCGTCGGCGGCGAGTTCCAGTACCTCGGCCTCCCGCGCGGTCAGCGGCGAGTCGCCGGCGGCGATCGCGTCGGCGGCCAACTCCGGGTCGACGTAGCGGTTCCCGGCGTGCACGGTGCGAATGATCTCGGCGAGCCGCTGCGCGCTCACCGTCTTCGGCACGAAGCCGCGCACCCCTGCCTCCAGCGCGCGCTTCAGGTGCCCGGGCCGCCCGTGGCTGGTGACGATGAGGACCTTGCAGGCGGGCAGTTCGGTGCGCAGGGATGTGGCGACCTTCACACCGTCGGCGCCGGGCATCTGCAGGTCCAGCACGGCCACGTCGGGCTTGTGCGCCCGGGCCATCGCCAGGGCCTCCGGTCCGGTGGCCGCCTCGGCGACGACCATGAGGTCCTCCTCCAGCGACAGCAGCGTGGCGAGCGCGCCACGGATCAGGTGCTCGTCGTCGGCGAGCAGCAGCCGCACGGTCGTCCCCCCGTTCTTCATCGTGTGATCTCGCTCACGCTCGTCGGAGCGTCGGCCGGGGTGGTGGGCACCGGCAGGGGGATCCGCGCGGTCAGCCGGAACCGCCCCTGGTCCACCGGCCCCGCCTCCAGCGTCCCGTCGATGCCGGCCAGCCGTTCCCGCAGCCCGGCGATCCCGGAACCGGGCGGGCCGGACGGCTCCTGCCCGCCCGCGACCCCGTCGTTCTCCACCGACAGCACCACGCGCCCCTCCGTCGTCGACAGCCGTACCTCGCACCACCGGGCGTCCCCGTGCCGCAGGACGTTGGTCGCGGCCTCCCGGACGACCCAGCCGAGGGCGGACTGCACCCCGGCCGGCAGGCCCGCGGGGACGGCGCCGGTGACCGTGCAGTCGATGCCGGCCGCCGTGAGCACGCCCTGCGCCCCGGCCAGTTCCGACCCGAGGTCGGCCTCGCGGTAGCCGCGCACGACCTCCCGCACCTCCCGCTGCGACTCGTGCGCGAGCCGCTGCACCTCGACCATCTGCGCCACGGCCTCGGGCCGCCCCCGCTGGGCGAGTTGCACGGCCAGCTCGCTCTTGAGCGCGATCACGGCGAGGTTGCGCCCCATGACGTCGTGCAGGTCCCGCCCGAACCTCAGCCGCTCCTCGGCGACGGCGAGCCGGGCCCGGGTCTCGCGGGCCTCGTCGAGTTCGTAGACGGCGTCGAGCAGCCAGACGGAGAAGACGGCCGTGAAGGCGATGAACATGCCGCCGGCCAGCACGATCAGTGCCGTGAAGAGGGCGGTGAGCGGGGAGGCGCCGATGGCGAAGGTGACGATCCAGGTGCCCGCCGCGAAGGCGCCCGCGATCCCGAAGGCGCGCCGCCGGTCGCGCACGCCGAGCGCGATGATGCCCGGGCCGAAGATCAGGATGACTCCGAAGACGCCTCCGGCGGCGGTGTCGAAGCCCTCGCCCTCGGGTCCGTGCTCGGCCAGGGCGATCGCGGCGGCGGCGATCACGGCGGTGACGGCGGCCAGCGCCCACAGCAGTCCCGTGGGCTGCGGCCTGCGGCCGCGCGTCCAGTCCACCGCCGCCGAGACCGTCACGAAACAGAGGGTGGCGTGCACGGCCACCACCAGCATGGCGGCGGTGCCCAGCCGCGGTCCCAGCGGGGCGGCCGAGGTCAGCCCGACGGAGAAGAACTCCATCACGGCGAAGAAGTGGAACGACCACCGCGTGTACGTCTCGACCTTCTCCGGCGTGGTCTTCCGCCGCCACCACCTGCCAGGCCCGCGCATCGGTCCGCCCTTCCCGGTTCGCTCAGCGCCGCGGTTCCCAGCGGAACCTCCGCCGTACAGCAAACACGGCGACGGCGGTCCAGGCCACCGCGACGGCGAGGGCGCCGAGGACCTCGGGGCCGGACAGGTCGCCGGTCCAGCCGCCGCGCACCAGGGTGACGACCGGCGTCAGCGGCAGCAGCTCGCAGACGGAGGCCACCTTGTCCGGCAGCAGCTGGAGCGGGACGAACATCCCGGAGCCGACCATCGAGACCATCATCAGCGGCATCGGTGTGACCTGGGCGCTCTCGCCGGTCCGGGTGAAGCTCGCGGTGGCCGCGGCCAGGGCGGCGCACAGCACCAGCCCCGCCAGCAGCCCCAGGACGGCCAGATGGGGCGCGGCGGGCGCGGCCACGTCCAGCAGTACGGTGCACGCCGCCGCCAGCAGCAGGCTCTGCGCGAGCCCGGTGAGCACGGCCGGCAGGGCCGCTCCGGCCAGGATCTCGCCGTCCCGCAGCTCACCGGTGCGCAGCCGCTTGAGGACGAGTTCCTCGCGCCGGACGACGAAGGTGCCGACGAGCACGGAGTAGACCGCGAACAGCAGGGAGAAGCCGATCGCGGCGGGCAGCACGAAGGTGCCCGTGTCGAGCCCGGCCTTGGCGAGGTCCATCTCCTTGGCCGCCTGCGAGGCGCTGGCCGGCAGCACGAGCGGCACGAACAGCGCGGCGACGAGGGCGCCCCGGGTCCGGCCGAGCAGGGTCAGCTCGGCGCGGGCGAGAGCCGTCATCCGGCTGAGCGGGGTCGTCGCCGCGGGGCGGGGGGTGGTGCCGGTGGCGCTCATGCCGCGTACTCCTTCGTCGTCGTGCCCGCGGCGTGATCCGCGGAGGCCTGCCGGGCGATCCCGAGGAACGCCTCCTCCAGGGACGCCGACCGCACGTCCAGGCGGCGCAGCTCGACGCGGGCCCGCGCGGCCCACGTGAGCAGCTCGGTGGCCGTGCGCTGCAGTTGGTGGGTGCGCAACCGGACGGTCCGGCCGTCGGTCTCGTGGCCGCTGACGCCCAGTTCGGCGAGCGGCGGGAGGTCGCCGACGAAGTAGCCGTCGGGCAGTTCGAAGGAGATCCGCGAGGGCTCGGTGGCGGTCACCTCGGCCGGGGTGCCGGTGGTGGCGATGCGTCCCTCGTGCATGATCGCCAGCCGGTCGGCGAGGTTCTCGGCCTCCTCGAGGTAGTGCGTGGTGAGCAGCACGGTGGTGCCTCCGTCGCGCAGGGCACCGACCAACTCCCAGGTGTCGCGGCGGCCTTCGGCGTCCAGCCCGGTGGTCGGCTCGTCCAGGAACAGCACCTCGGGGTCGCCGAGCAGTGCGAGCGCGAGGTCCAGCCGGCGCCGCTGGCCGCCGGAGAGCTGCTTGACCCGGGTGCCGGCCCTGGACTCCAGCCCGACCAGTGCCAGCACCTCGGCCGGCGGCCGGGCCCCGCTGACGCACCCCGCCCACATCCGCGCGGTCTCCGCGACGGTCAGCTCGGAGGGGAAGCCGCCCTCCTGCAGCATCACGCCGGTGCGCGGCCGTACGGCGGCCCGCTCGGTGTACGGGTCGTGCCCGAGGACCCGGATGCGGCCGGCGGCCGGTGCCGCGAGTCCCTCCAGCAGTTCCACGGTCGACGTCTTGCCCGCGCCGTTGGTGCCGAGCAGCGCGAAGACCTCGCCGCGCCGGACGGAGAAGCTGATCCCGCGGACCGCCTCGAACCCGCCCCCGTACACACGCCTCAGGTCGGTGACCTCGATCACGTGCTCGTGTCCGTTGGTTTCCATGCCTTCAGCGTTCCGCCCGCACGGGGCCGCGAGCAGTGCGCGCTGTCATCACTCGGCATGACAAATGTCAGAACGGGGCCGGGGAACGAAAAAGCCCCGGTCCAGAAGGACCGGGGCCTCATTCCCGAGCGGACGACGAGGCTCGAACTCGCGACCTCAACCTTGGCAAGGTTGCGCTCTACCAACTGAGCTACGTCCGCATGTGCTCCCGACCGGCTTTCACCGATCGGTGCGGGCACCAGCCTACCTGATCCACAACAGTGGCCGGTACGGCGGTGCAGAGCGGGTGACAGGAATCGCACACTGCGCCTTCCCCCTGGAAGGGGGATGTTCTACTACTGAACTACACCCGCATGTCTCCGTGGGCCGGGCCTTTCGGCCTCGCCCCTCGGCGTGCTCCAGACTCTAGCTGATCAGCGGGGGTGCTGCGCAAGTCGGTTGCCGCGAGGGGCCGGTGGGCGGCCGCCGGCCCGGCCCGGACGGAGCGTCACCGGGCGGCGGCGAACGCCTCGTAGACCTTCTTGGGGATGCGTCCGCGCGCGGGGACCTCCATCTTGTGGGCCTGTGCCCACGCGCGCACGGCCGCGGGGTCCGGGGCGACCTCCGTCTGCCGGTACGCCCGGCCCGAGCGGGAACGCTTGCGGCCGGCCTCCACGTAGGGCGCGAGGGCCTTCCGCAGCTCGCCGGCGTGGACCTCGCTCAGGTCGATCTCGTACGACGTGCCGTCCAGTCCGAAAGCGATCGTCTCCGCCGCTTCCGAGCCGTCGATGTCGTCGAAGAGGGTGACCACGACCTTCTGCGCCACGGATATCGGTCCCTTCTTGCGGCACTATGCCAATTCATTTGTACAGTGCCCGGCAATACTTGATGAAGCCCGACTAAATCCCTTTGCGTGTCCGTACGCAATGGGTTTCGGGTGTCGATCCGGAATCTTTCCCGAAAATTTCGCGTGTGCGACCCCTGATGCCGGATCGTGATGGCGGTCACGTAGTTTCCTCCAAGTCGACGCGCGTAGAAATTTTGTGCGGGTAGTCTGAAGGAACCTGCTCAGCACCACACACCGGGAGTGCCAGTGGCACGCGTCGTAGTCGACGTCATGCTCAAGCCGGAGATCCTCGACCCCCAGGGCCAGGCGGTGCAGCGCGCACTGCCGCGGCTGGGTTTCGAAGGGATCTCGGACGTCCGCCAGGGAAAGCGTTTCGAACTGGAAGTTGACGGGCCGGTCGACGAGGCCGCCCTCGCCCGCATTCACGATCTTGCGGAGTCCTTCCTCGCGAACACCGTGATCGAGGACTTCACCGTCCGGGTCGAGGAAGTCGCGGAGGCCGTGAAGTGACCGCTCGTATCGGCGTCGTCACTTTTCCGGGAAGTCTGGACGACCGGGACACGCAGCGCGCGATCCGTCTGGCGGGGGCCGAGCCGGTCGCCCTGTGGCACAAGGACAAGGACCTCAAGCAGGTCGACGCCGTGGTGCTGTGCGGCGGTTTCTCCTACGGCGACTATCTGCGGGCCGGCGCCATCGCCCGCTTCTCGCCGGTGATGGACCCGCTGCTGGAGCAGGCGAAGGCCGGTCTGCCGGTCCTCGGCATCTGCAACGGCTTCCAGATCCTCACCGAGGCGCACCTGCTGCCCGGCACGATGCTGCGCAACGACCACCTGCACTTCATCTGCCGCGACCAGAAGCTGCGGGTGGAGAACGCCGAGACCGCCTGGACGACGGACTACACGGCCGGCCAGGAGATCCACATCCCGCTGAAGAACAACGACGGGCAGTACGTCGCCGACGCGTACACGCTCGACAAGCTCGAGGCCGAGGGCCGGGTCGCCTTCCGGTACCTCGACCTCAACCCCAACGGCTCGCAGCGGGACATCGCCGGCGTCACCAACGAGGCCGGGAACGTGGTCGGCCTCATGCCGCACCCCGAGCACGCCGTCGAGCCGCTGATCGGCACCGGCCGCACCGACGGCCTCCCGTTCTTCACCTCGATCCTCAAGAAGCTGGTCAACGCATGAGCCGGACGCCTCTGGACACGGTCGAGCACGCGGCCGCGACCCCCGACGTCGAGCTGCCCTGGGCCGAACTCGGCCTGAAGAAGGACGAGTACGAGCGCGTGGTCGAGATCCTCGGCCGCCGGCCCACCGGGGCCGAGCTCGCCATGTACTCGGTCATGTGGTCCGAGCACTGCTCGTACAAGTCCTCCAAGGTGCACCTGCGCCAGTTCGGCGAGAAGGCGCCCGAGAGCGACGCCATGCTCGTCGGCATCGGCGAGAACGCCGGCGTGGTGGACGTCGGCCAGGGCTACGCGGTCACCTTCAAGGTCGAGTCGCACAACCACCCGTCGTACGTCGAGCCCTACCAGGGCGCGGCCACCGGTGTCGGCGGCATCGTCCGCGACATCATCGCCATGGGCGCACGCCCGGTCGCGGTCGTGGACCCGCTGCGCTTCGGCGCCGCCGACCACCCCGACACCAAGCGCGTCCTGCCGGGCGTGGTCGCGGGCATCGGCGGCTACGGCAACTGCCTGGGCCTGCCCAACATCGGCGGCGAGGTCGTCTTCGACGCCTGCTACCAGGGCAACCCGCTGGTCAACGCCGGTGCCATCGGCGTCATGCGGCACGAGGACATCCACCTCGCGAAGGCGTCCGGCGCGGGCAACAAGGTCATCCTGTACGGGGCCCGGACCGGCGGCGACGGCATCGGCGGCGCCTCCATCCTGGCCTCGGAGACCTTCGACGACGCCAAGCCCTCCAAGCGCCCCGCCGTGCAGGTCGGCGACCCCTTCCAGGAGAAGCTCCTCATCGAGTGCACCCTGGAGGCGTTCCGGGAGAAGCTCGTCGTCGGCATCCAGGACCTCGGCGCGGCCGGACTGTCCTGCGCCACCAGCGAGTTGGCGTCCAACGGCTCCGGCGGCATGCGCGTCACCCTGGACGACGTCCCGCTGCGCGACTCCACGCTCTCGCCCGAGGAGATCCTCATGAGCGAGTCGCAGGAGCGCATGTGCGCGGTCGTCGAGCCGGAGAAGGTCGACCGCTTCCTGGAGATCTGCGCGAAGTGGGACGTCATCGCCACCGTCATCGGTGAGGTGACCGACGGCGACCGCCTGGAGATCTACTGGCACGGCGGCAAGATCGTCGACGTCGACCCGCGCACGGTCGCCCACGAGGGCCCGGTCTACGAGCGCCCCTACGCCCGCCCCTCCTGGCAGGACGCCCTCCAGGCGGACGACGCGAACAAGCTGCCCCGCCCGGAGACCTCCGAGGAGCTGAAGGACCAGGTCCTGAAGCTGGTCTCCTCCCCGAACCAGGCCTCCAAGTCCTGGATCACCAGCCAGTACGACCACTTCGTGCAGGGCAACACCGTCCTCGCCCAGCCCGAGGACTCCGGCATGATCCGGATCGACGAGGAGACCGGCCTCGGCGTGGCCATCGCCACCGACGGCAACGGCCGGTACGCCAAGCTCGACCCGTACCACGGTGCCCAGCTGGCCCTGGCGGAGGCGTACCGCAACGTGGCCACCACCGGCGCCAAGCCGCTCGCGGTCTCCGACTGCCTGAACTTCGGCTCGCCCGAGGACCCGGCGGTCATGTGGCAGTTCGCGGAGGCCGTGCGCGGGCTGGCGGACGCCTGCCGGCAGCTCGGCACGCCGGTCACGGGCGGCAACGTCTCGCTCTACAACCAGACGGGCGAGGCCGCCATCCACCCGACGCCGGTGGTCGCGGTCCTGGGCGTCATCGACGACGTCGCCCGCCGCACCCCGGTCGCCTTCCGGGAGGAGGGCCAGCTGCTCTACCTCCTCGGCGACACGCATGAGGAGTTCGGCGGCTCGGCCTGGTCGCAGGTGATCCACGACCACCTCGGCGGCCTGCCCCCGAAGGTCGACCTGGAGCGCGAGCGCCTGCTGGCCGAGATCCTGATCTCCGCCTCCCGCGACGGCATGATCGACTCCGCGCACGACCTGTCCGACGGCGGTCTGATCCAGGCCGTGGTCGAGTCGGCGCTGCTCGGGGACAAGGGCGCGCGCCTGATCGTCCCGGACGGCCTGGACGCGTTCACCTTCCTGTTCTCCGAGTCGGCGGGCCGCGCGATCGTGGCCGTGCCGCGCTCGGAGGAGGTCCGCTTCAACGACATGTGCCGTGCACGGGGCCTGCCGGCCACCCGCATCGGCGTCATCGACGGCGACACGGTGGACGTCCAGGGCGAGTTCGCCCTCTCCCTGTCCGAGCTCCGCGAGGCCCACGAGGCGACGATCCCGTCCCTCCTGGCCTGACGCACCTCCCGAAGCCCCCGCCCGGACGTTCCGTTCCCGGACGGGGGCTTCGGCGTGCCCGTCCCCTTGCACGGGATTACGTACTTCCGTAATCTCTGGACATGGATCTCGAAGGACGCGTGGCCGACCTCGAACGCCGGCTCGCGGCCCTGGAAGGCGCCGGGCGTACCGGCCCCCGCATCGACGGGGGCGACTTCTGGGCGCTCGACGGGCTGAAGGAGCAGTTGTCCGAGGCGGGCATCGCCGACGGAGGCGTCCTCTACACCGGGTCCGTGCGGCTGCCCACGGGTGAGGAGTACGCCTGGCAGATGACGGCCCTCACCGAGGACCTGCTGGACGCCGACGGGACGGCGGCGGCCGAGTCGTTCGCGGCGCTCGGTCATCCGGTGCGGCTGCGGCTGCTGCGCGAGATCCTCGGCGGCCGGCGCACCGCGGCCGAACTCGCCGAACTGGACGGCGTCGGCACCACCGGCCAGATCTACCACCACCTGCGCCAGCTCACCGCGACGGGCTGGCTGCACACGACGGGGCGGGGCCGGAACGAAGTGCCGCCGGGGCGGGTCGTCCCGCTGCTGGTCGCCCTGGCGACGGTCCGGCCGTAGCGCGAACAGGGGGAGCGGATGTCCGTACGCAAGCTCGGCATGGCGGCCTTCCGGGGCCTGCAACTGGCCTTCATCGGGCTGGTGATCGCCCACGTCCGCCTCGGCTGGGACCACCCGGCCTGGTGGGACTTCCTGCCCCTGGCGTTCGCATACGCGGTGCTCACCGTCGCCAACCGGTGGGGCGGGGCCCCGGACAGCCCCCGGCTCGCCCGAGAGCCCGTCGAGGTGGCACCGCCCGTCACCGGCCGCTGGTCCGCGCTGAACAGCCCGGCCGACCGGACGCCCAGCCACGGCATCCACGCCCACGGCCAGACCTACGCCATCGACATCGTGGCCGAACCCGCGCCGGGCGCCCGTCCCGGATTCCGGTGGTTCCGGCCGCTCGCCCGCCGCCCCCGGGACTTCTTCCCGGCCCACGACGCGCCCGTCCTCGCGGTCGCCGACGCCACCGTGGTACGGGCCGTCGGCCACCGGCGCGACCACCTCAGCCGCACGTCCCTGCCCGGGCTGCTGTACCTGATGCTCGTGGAGGGCCCGGTGCGCGAACTGGCCGGTACGGGACACATCCTCGGCAACCACGTCGTCCTCGACCTGGGCAACGGCACCTTCGCCGCCTACGCCCATCTCAGGCGCGGCTCGCTCACCGTCCGCGAGGGCGACCGTGTGCGCGCCGGGCAGCCCGTCGCCCGCTGCGGCAACTCCGGCAACTCCTCCGAGCCGCACCTGCACTTCCAGCTGATGGACGCCCCCGACCCCGACGCCGCCCGGGGCGTCCCCTTCAGCTGGCGGGGCATCGGTGTCCCGCGCAACCGGGAGGTCTTCGAGGCACCCGAGGGCGCGGCCGTCCTAGGCTGAGCCCCATGCCCCCGGCCAAGAAGCGCACCCGCAGCTACGACTCCGTCAAGATCCGCGCAGCCGTGCTCGGCCAGTTCGGGCACGTGCGGCAGGCCGTCGGGAGCCTGACCCCGGAGCAACTCGCGCTGCCCACGAGGCTGGGCGACTGGACCGTACGGGAGCTGGCGGCCCACGTGACCATGGCCGTGGAGGCCGTCAGCCGCAACCTCGACCGGGAAGAGCCCGCCCGCCCGGAGCTCGGCCTGCTCGACTGGCCCGCCGCCACCGCCGCCCGGGCCGCCGACATCGACGACGGCACCCGGCGACTGGCCGCGGCCCACCCGGACCTCGACGCGCTGTACGCCGAGACCGCCGAGCGCCTGACGAAGAAGCTCGCGGACGCCCCCGGCAGCCGCGTCCTGGCCGCGCGGACCGGTGCCATGACCCTCGCCGACTACCTGGTCACGCGCACGGTCGAACTCGTCGTCCACACCGACGACCTGAACGATGCCGTTCCCGGCCTCGGCATCCCCGTCGACCGTCAGGCCCTGGCCGCCTGCACCCGCCTGCTGGCCGACGCGCTCGCCGTCAAGGCCCCGGGCGGCTCGACGGAGGTGCGGGTGCCGCCGTACGCGGTGGTGCAGTGCGTCGAGGGACCGAGGCACACCCGGGGCACCCCGCCCAACGTCGTCGAGACGGACCCGCTGACCTGGATCCGGCTCGCGACCGGACGGCTGGAGTGGGCCCGGGCGCTGCGGGACGCGCAGGTCGGCGCGAGCGGCGAGCGGGCCGACCTGTCGCCCCACCTGCCGCTCATGGGGTGACGGCCCGGCCTCGCGGGACGCCGCCCGCACAAGGGGAACCGATCCCCCCGGGTGTTCCGTCGAAGTGACATGGACAAGCAGAAGCAGCGCATGACCCTGACGGCCGCCGCCATGCTCGTCCCGCTCCTGGCGGCGTGCGGCAGCGAGAAGGCGGACGGCGGCAGCGCCTCGGCCGGGACCGGACAGCAGGTCACCGGCGTGCGGTGGAGCGTGGACAGCGTCACCGCGGCCGGGAGGACCCGGCAGGCGCCCGCCGGCGCCCACGTGACCATCGACAAGGGCCGCGCCGAAGGCAGCTTCGGCTGCAACACGTTCAGCGCCGAGGCCGAGGTCGACGGCGACCGCGTCCGCCTCGGCAGGACCATGGCCACCGAGATGGCCTGCGCGGAACGGCCCATGGCCTTCGAGGCGACGCTGGCCCGCGCCCTGTCCGGCCGGGAACTGAAGGCCGAGACCGGCGGCGACCGGCTCACCCTCACCTCCGACGAGGGCGCCACCGTCCGGCTCAGCAAGGCGAAGGACTACCCGCTGGCCGGCACCCGGTGGACCGTCACCAGCCCCGACCTCCAGGGGCGCGCCCACCTCACCTTCGACGAGGACAAGGGCACCGTCTCCGGCAGCCTCGGCTGCAACAAGGTCGACGCCAAGGCCACCGTCAGCGACGGCCATATCACCCTGGGCCGCCCCGCCACCACCCGAATGATGTGCGAAGACTCACTCATGACCGGCGAGAAGACGCTGCTGCGACTTTTCGAGGCGAGGCCGAAGTACGCGGTCGATCATCAAACCCTCACGCTGACCAGCGAGAACGGCACCGAGGTGCGTGCGGTCGCCGCGCGGTGATCCACGGAAAAGTCCGGTATCCCCAATTCGGACCAACGGTCGACCTCGCCTACACTCGGTGGCGTGCCACGTGGTGACGGACGACTCAACCACGACCTGCTCCCCGGCGAGAAGGGCCCCCAGGACGCTTGTGGCGTCTTCGGTGTCTGGGCTCCGGGCGAAGAGGTCGCCAAGCTCACGTACTTCGGGCTCTACGCCCTCCAGCATCGAGGCCAGGAATCCGCGGGTATCGCGGTCAGCAACGGCTCACAGATCCTCGTCTTCAAGGACATGGGCCTGGTCTCCCAGGTCTTCGACGAGACCTCCCTCGGTTCGCTCCAGGGTCACATCGCGGTCGGACACGCCCGCTACTCGACCACCGGTGCCTCCGTCTGGGAGAACGCCCAGCCGACGTTCCGTGCCACCGGGCACGGCTCCATCGCGCTCGGCCACAACGGCAACCTCGTCAACACCGCCCAGCTCGCCGAGATGGTCGCCGACCTGCCCAAGCAGGAGGGCGGGCGGGCCCCGCGCGTCGCGGCGACCAACGACACCGACCTGCTCACCGCGCTCCTCGCGGCCCAGACGGACGAGGACGGCAAGCCGCTGACCATCGAGGAGGCCGCGCACAGCATCCTCCCGCAGGTCCGGGGCGCCTTCTCCCTCGTCTTCATGGACGAGCACACCCTGTACGCGGCCCGCGACCCGCAGGGCATCCGCCCGCTGGTCCTCGGCCGGCTGGAGCGCGGCTGGGTCGTCGCCTCCGAGTCCGCCGCCCTGGACATCTGCGGCGCCTCCTACGTCCGCGAGATCGAGCCCGGCGAGTTCGTCGCCATCGACGAGAACGGCCTGCGCACCTCCCGATTCGCGGAAGCGAAG
Source organism: Streptomyces sp. AHA2 (assembly GCF_036857595.1). Classification (NCBI taxonomy): domain Bacteria; kingdom Bacillati; phylum Actinomycetota; class Actinomycetes; order Kitasatosporales; family Streptomycetaceae; genus Streptomyces; species Streptomyces sp. AHA2. Next base: position 52,811 of record NZ_JAUQWJ010000003.1, on the reverse strand, counting down.
CCCAAGGGCTGCGTCTTCGAGTACGTCTACCTCGCCCGCCCGGACACCGACATCGCCGGCCGGAACGTGTACCTCTCCCGCGTGGAGATGGGCCGCAAGCTGGCGAAGGAGGCCCCGGTCGAGGCCGACCTGGTCATAGCGACCCCGGAGTCCGGCACCCCCGCCGCCATCGGCTACGCGGAGGCCTCCGGCATCCCGTTCGGCGCCGGCCTGGTGAAGAACGCCTACGTCGGCCGGACCTTCATCCAGCCCTCGCAGACCATCCGCCAGCTGGGCATCCGCCTGAAGCTGAACCCGCTGAAGGAAGTCATCAAGGGCAAGCGCCTGGTCGTCGTCGACGACTCGATCGTGCGCGGCAACACCCAGCGGGCCCTGGTCCGCATGCTCCGCGAGGCGGGCGCCGCCGAGGTCCACATCCGGATCTCCTCACCGCCCGTGAAGTGGCCCTGCTTCTTCGGCATCGACTTCGCCACCCGCGCCGAGCTCATCGCCAACGGCATGACGATCGACGAGATCGGCACCTCCCTGGGCGCCGACTCGCTGGCGTACATCTCCATCGACGGCATGATCGAGGCGACCACCATCGCCAAGCCGAACCTGTGCCGCGCCTGCTTCGACGGCGAGTACCCGATGGAGCTCCCCGACCCGGAGCTGCTCGGCAAGCAGTTGCTGGAGACGGAGCTGGCCGCCGGCCCGGCCGCCACGGCCGCAGCCGACGCGATCCGCCGCCCGTAGACGGCCCGTAACACCCGCCGTACGACACGAAGGTTCTCCTTAGCCATGTCCGAGAAACCCCTTGCCGAAGGCGGCGCCAGCTACGCAGCCGCGGGCGTCGACATCGAAGCCGGCGACCACGCCGTCGAGCTGATGAAGGAGTGGGTGAAGAAGGCGCAGCGCCCCGAGGTCCTCGGCGGACTCGGCGGTTTCGCCGGCCTCTTCGACGCCTCCGCCCTGAAGGCCTACGAGCGCCCGCTGCTCGCCTCCGCCACGGACGGCGTCGGCACCAAGGTCGACATCGCCCGGCAGCTGGGCGTCTACGACACCATCGGCCACGACCTGGTCGCGATGGTCATGGACGACATCGTGGTGTGCGGCGCCGAGCCGCTGTTCATGACCGACTACATCTGCGTCGGCAAGGTGCACCCCGAGCGGGTCGCCGCGATCGTCAAGGGCATCGCCGAGGGCTGTGTGCTGGCCGGGTGCGCCCTGGTCGGCGGCGAGACGGCCGAGCACCCGGGCCTGCTGGGCGAGGACGACTTCGACGTCGCCGGTGCCGGCACGGGCGTCGTGGAGGCCGACCGGCTGCTCGGCGCGGATCGCATCCGTACGGGTGACGCGGTGATCGCCATGGCGTCCTCCGGTCTTCACTCCAACGGGTACTCCCTCGTCCGGCACGTCCTGCTGAACCAGGCGGGCCTCGCGCTGGACGCGCACATCGAGGAGCTCGGCCGCACCCTCGGCGAGGAGCTGCTGGAGCCCACGAAGATCTACTCGCTGGACTGCCTGGCCCTCATGCGCACCACCGACGTGCACGCCTTCAGCCACGTCACCGGCGGCGGCCTCGCGGCCAACCTGGCGCGTGTCGTCCCCGACGGGCTGCACGCGATCGTCGACCGCTCCACCTGGACCCCCGCCCCGATCTTCGACCTCGTCGGCCGGACCGGCCGGGTCGAGCGCCTGGAGCTGGAGAAGACGCTGAACATGGGCGTGGGCATGATCGCGATCGTGCCCCAGGAGTCCACCGAGGTGGCCCTGGCGACCCTCGCCGACCGCGGCGTGGACGCCTGGATCGCGGGCGAGATCACGGAACGGGGCGAGCACCCCACGGGTGCCGCCCTGATCGGTGACTACGCGAGCTGAGACACGGGCCCATCACCCGCACGCAGCACAGAACCCGGTCGGTGACCGACGGTCACCGACCGGGTGAGTGCTCAGTGCAAGGTCAAGCGCCGCGACGATGCTGCGAGGACTGGCCGTCCTCGTCCTCGTCGTCGTCCTCGTAGAGGTCGGCGTACCGTGCGTACAGGTCGTCGTCATCATCGTCTTCGAACGGCTCGCCGTTAGGCGGCTGCGAATTCGAAGGCGATGCACCCAGCTCCTCGGCCAGGCGTGAGAGGTCAGTCCCACCGCTGTTGTACTTCAGCTGGCGGGCGACCTTCGTCTGCTTGGCCTTGGCCCGGCCGCGCCCCATGGCTCGACCCCCTCAACGACGGGGCTCGACGGCCCCAGAGTCTTGACACGCGTTCATGGTCCGGCACGGACTCTCCGCAGAGAGACCGGTCCGTAGGGCTTCCACGGTACCTGAGCCCGCGCCCATACGGTACGTCGCCCGCATGACGTGCCCGCGCCCAGGACCTTCGAGGCGCCCCGTCCTCGCTGGTCAACCGCGATTTTAACCACTTATCGGCGGTCGACCCGCCGGGAGAAGTGAGAGTTCTCTCTAACTGCCCACCGGCGGGTACCGGTCAAACGTACGAGACTCCGGGTACCGGGCCGGGTCAGCCGGCCCGGCGCGCCGCGGCGGCGTCCTGCATGCGCTGCTCGGCGATCCGGTCGGCGGCGGCGGCCGGCGGAATGCCGTCTTCCTTCGCACGTGCGAATATGGCCAGCGTGGTGTCGAAGATCTTCGCCGCCTTCGCCTTGCACCGGTCGAAGTCGAAGCCGTGCAGCTCGTCGGCGACCTGGATGACACCGCCCGCGTTCACCACGTAGTCCGGCGCGTAGAGGATCCCGCGGTCGGCGAGGTCCTTCTCCACACCCGGGTGGGCGAGCTGGTTGTTGGCCGCGCCGCAGACCACCTTGGCGGTGAGCGCGGGCACCGTGTCGTCGTTCAGGGCCCCGCCGAGCGCGCAGGGGGCGTAGACGTCCAGGCCCTCGACGCGGATCAGGGTGGCGGTGTCGGCCACGGCCGTGACGCCCGTCGGGTGGGCGGCGAGGATGCGGCCCACGGCGTCCTCGCGCACGTCCGTGATGACGACCTCGGCGCCCTCGGCCCGCAGATGCTCCACCAGGTGGTGGCCGACCTTGCCGACGCCGGCGATGCCGACCTTGCGGCCGCGCAGCGAGGGGTCGCCCCACAGGTGCTGCGCGGAGGCGCGCATGCCCTGGTAGACGCCGAAGGCGGTGAGGACGGAGGAGTCGCCGGCGCCGCCGTTCTCCGGCGAGCGGCCGGTCGTCCAGCGGCACTCGCGCGCCACGACGTCCATGTCGGCCACGTACGTGCCGACATCGCAGGCGGTGACGTACCGGCCGCCGAGCGAGGCGACGAACCGGCCGTAGGCCAGGAGCAGCTCCTCGGACTTGATCTTCTCCGGGTCACCGATGATCACGGCCTTGCCGCCGCCGTGGTCGAGACCGGCCATGGCGTTCTTGTACGACATCCCCCGGGCCAGGTTCAGCGCGTCGGCGACGGCCTCGGCCTCGGTGGCGTAGGGGTAGAAGCGCGTGCCGCCGAGGGCGGGGCCCAGGGCGGTGGAGTGCAGGGCGATGACGGCCTTGAGGCCGCTCGCGCGGTCCTGGCAGAGCACGACTTGCTCATGTCCTCCCTGGTCCGAGTGGAACAGGGTGTGCAGGACATCAGCAGGTGCGCCGGTTACGTCGGTCACTGTGGTGACTCCTGAGTAAGTTGCGGCGGGTGGAGGCGGCCCCCGTGCGGGTGGCGGGGACTGTTGAGCACGAGATTAGAGCCTGGCGGCCCGGTCGGCCGCACCGTGCTCAGGATCACCTCCGAGCGGAGTACTCCCGTGCGACGATTTGCAGGTACTTCCCGTGCGACCGCGACGGGTACGGCAGGTTTTCGCGGCGGTGCGCGGGGGAGGGAGCAGGCGTGCCCAAGGTGACCTCGGTGATCGTCCCGTACGCGACCTATCTGCGCGTGTACGAGCCGCTGGCCGCCTTCCCCGAGCCCGAGCGCAGCCACTGGGCGCGTTACGCACGCCGCAGCGACCGCCCCTCCTACCAGGACGAACTGCGCCGGGCGCTGGCCGACTTGGCGCCCACCCCGCCCGTGCCCGTGCCGGTGCACGAGAGCGAGGACGCCTTCGTGCTCGACGTCGACGGGGTGGTCTGCGTCTGCCCCTGGCGCACCCGGCTGCGCGGCTGGCAGGCCCTGGACGATCTCTCGGGGGAGCTGCCGCCCCCCGTGCTGGACGCGGTCCTGCCGCCCCTCCTGCGCGACCAGGCGGCCCAGGACTACGAGCGCTGGCTGACCGACCACCCGGACGCCCGCCCGTGGATCCGCACGGCGACCTGGCAGGTGCCGATCAACTGGTTCGTCCTGGTCTCCGACGAGGAGCGGGAGTACGACCAGGGCGCCTCCGCGGGCAGCCCGCCCGTCCTTCGCTACCGCACCCCCATGGTCCAGGCCCGGCGGCGCGTGGCCCGGGGGCTGCGCGCCCTGCGCGAGGCGATGGACGAGGGGCCGCTGATCGACGGCCTGGTGGACGTCGGGCGATGGCTGGAGGAGTTCCACCCGCGTTCGCTGGTGGAACTGGACTACGGCGGCCTGGTGCACGCGCTGCCGGCCGGGGCGCTGGAGGAGGACCACTCCGCCGCGGACGTGGCCGAGGGCATCGCCGCGCTGCGTCGGGGCGACGGAACGGCCGCCGGTGAGGCGTACGCCCGGCTCGTCGAGCGGTGGCGCTCCGTACGGGATCTGCGGTCCGCCAACTGACCCCTGACCTCGCCCTCGGCACGCACCGCTCGCGGTCGGTCACGAACTGACGTTTGACGAACCGCCCGATTTGGGGTTTCGTCCTCGCACCGAGTTCCTGAAGCGGGCCGAGCGTTTCCTGAGGCGTCGTCAACAAGGGACGTAGGGCCCGATCCGGGCAGAGCTCGCAAGTAGGCCAAGCGTGACGGACTGCACGTACGAGGCCCTTGCGCCGCTTGCCCCTCCTCATGCCAAAATAGGACAAGGAGTCCGGGGAGGGCTCCTCCGTCCTGTAGTGCTGCACTATGGGCGGAATCTCAGCATTGCACGCTTTGGGGGGTCTGGTGCCTTCCTTGATCACCGCGTGACTGATCGTCACAGCGGTGTGACTGTCCGCTATGGCATGGTCCATCGGCTTCCGTCGCTGATGAACACCTGGAGGGGCAATTCCATCGGTTTGGCCGACGCGGCTGGACAGATGGTGTAGTTGTAGTGCCGAGGACAAGCCGTTCGTCCTATAACCGACTCGACTCGCGTCCGCCATTTCGGGCAACGCGGGTCAAGGTGCAGAATTTAGAGGAAAGAACCGAGAAGGTTCGGTTCTCCCGAGGAGGCCGCTCATGACCGCTCGCACCCCTGATGCCGAGCCGCTGCTGACCCCGGCTGAGGTCGCCACCATGTTCCGCGTCGACCCCAAGACGGTCACGCGGTGGGCGAAGGCCGGCAAGCTCACGTCGATCCGCACGCTCGGCGGGCATCGGCGCTACCGCGAGGCCGAGGTCCGCGCTCTGCTCGCGGGCATCCCGCAGCAGCGCAGCGAGGCCTGAACAACTGAATACCGGTCGAATCGGTCCGTCCCCCAACCGACCGTGACGTCCGGGCCCACAGCTCCAAGCGACGCGGGGTGCTGCCCCAACAGCCCCCACGCCCAAGCCAGTCAGAGCGTTCCAGGCATATGACAGGGTGCGTCGTCGATCGCGCTGGACTCCGCCGGGTCCAGCGCGATCTTTTTTGTGCCCTCGTGCCGGTCCTCCGGCCCGCCGGTGAGCGGCCCTCTCGGAGTCTGGGGGGCGGGTGCGCGCCGGGTGCGGGATCCCTCCGGGCAGGGGCCGCCTGAGGGGTGCAATTGCACATATTAAATTGACCTGTTGTAGGAGGGGCGTAAGTACCGCACTTCTCCCGGAACATGCGGTGACTCCCGTCACATACCGCGCGGCTTGTCGGCTTGCCTCCCGGTGCGGTAGAGGAGCGTCCGGTTCCACCACCCGCCGCCCGCACGGGTGTTGGGGCGGCGGCGGTCAGGCGGGTGCGGGGCTCTCGTCCTCGCGGGCCGGCGGCTCGGCTTCGGCGGCGGCCCGCGGAGCGGACTCCATCGCCAGCCGCAGCAGGCGATGGCAGATCGGGCAGTGCCGGGTGAGATGCCGGTACGACGACGCGGCCGCCAGGTGCGCGCGGAGCAGCGCCCGCGTCTCGTGCCTAGCCGATGCCGCCATACGCCACCTCCAGGGGCCGTACGGGGAACGGCCCTGGTTCCGGGGTACCGATCGATTGAGGGACCGTCAAGACGGCGCGAGACGCCCGGGAGGCGCCCTCAAGGGCTGCGACGTGCCCTCAGGGGAGGCCAGGAGCCACGTGGTGGGGACGCGGGCGTGGTTGACGGGGTGTCGGGCACAGGAGGCCGGTTCGCGCGCGCGGGAGGAGGAGGGCCGCGCGTGAACGACGTGAACGGGCAACCAGGGCCCGGGGACGAGGACCCGGGCTTCTCTCTTCTGCGGCCCTGGCGGGACGCGCCGTGTCCGATCGCGGCTCAGCCCCGGGCGCGGCCCGGCCCGGCTGGACCCGGCCCGGAACGCCGAGAGGCCCGGATCCGAAGATCCGGGCCTCTCTACTGCGGTCCTGACGGGATTTGAACCCGCGGCCTCCACCTTGACAGGGTGGCGAGCACTCCAAACTGCTCCACAGGACCTGGGAGCCCCTCCCAGGCCTCAAGGAACTGGGGGAGTTTCGCTGCGCGATCGGTGCGTTGCGCTGCGAGAAGAGACTGTACAGGAGCGTGGGCCCCGGGTCGAACTCACCCTGCGTGCGCACGCCGTCACGGTGCCGCCGCGTCGATCGCCTTCACGATCCGCTTGTCGGAGACGGGGTACGCCGTGCCCAGCGCGTGGGCGAAATAGCTGACCCTGAGCTCCTCGATCATCCAGCGGATGTCCAGCACCGACGGCGGGACCGGCCGCCCCTGCGGCATCTGCTCCAGGAGCCAGGCGTACTCGTCCCGCATCTCGTGGACCTTCTCCATGCGCGTGGTGTCGCGCTGGACGTTCGTCGGCATCTGCTGCAGACGCCGGTCGGCGGCCACCAGATAGCGCATCAGGTCCGGCAGCCGGCGCAGACCCGCCTCCGTCACGAAGCCCGGCTTCACGAGCGCGTCGAGTTGTTCCCGCACGTCCTGGAGGTTCGGCAGCAGCGCGGGGCTGCGTACGGCCTTCAGGCGGCGCTCACAGGCCTGCCAGGCGGCGAGGACCTGCTGCACCTGACCCACCGTGCGGACCGTCGTGTCGACGATCTCGGCACGGACCTTGTCGTACAGCTTGCGGTAGGACTCCTCGTCCCACGCCGGTCCGCCGAAGTCCCCGATCAGCTTGTCGGCGGCCGCCGTGGCGCAGTCGTCGAACAGGGCCTGGATCGAGCCGTGCGGGTTGGCGGACAGGGCGAGCTTCTGCGCGTTCGTCAGCTTCTCGGAGGCGAACTTCGCCGGGTTGACCGGGATGTTGCGCAGGATCAGCCGTCGCGTGCCCTTCCACATGGCCTCGGCCTGCTCGGCCTCCGTGTCGAAGAGGCGTACGGAGACCGTGTCGCCGTCGTCGACCAGTGCCGGGTAGGCCTTCACCGGCTGACCGGCCCGGCGCGTCTCGAAGACGCGGGTGAGCGCGCCGATCGTCCAGTCGGTGAGGCCCTTGCGTTCCAGGGACTCGCCGCCCTGCCGCTCGGCCGTGGCCGCCGCGGCCTGCGAGAGGGCCTTGCGGGCCCTGGGCTTCAGCCGGAGCTTCAGCGCCTCCAGGTCCTTGTCCTCGGCCAGCTTCCGGCGCCGTTCGTCGACGATCCGGAACGTGATCTTGAGGTGGTCGGGGACCTTGGACCAGTCGAAGTCGGCCGGTTCGAAGGGGACGCCCACCATGAGCCGCAGCTCGCGCGCCATGGTCGCCGTCAGCGGCTCCTGGAGGGGCACCGCCTTGTCCAGGAACGCCTTGGCGTAGTTCGGCGCGGGCACGTAGTTGCGGCGGATGGGCTTGGGCAGGGAGCGGATCAGCTCCGTGACCAGTTCCTCGCGCAGACCCGGGATCTGCCAGTCGAAGCCCTCGTCCGTGACCTGGTTGAGGACCTGGAGCGGGATGTGGACGGTCACGCCGTCCGCGTCCGCACCCGGCTCGAACTGGTACGTCACCCGGAACTTGAGGTTCCCCTGGCGCCACGAGTCGGGGTAGTCGGCCTTGGTGACCTCACCCGCCTTCTCGTTGATGAGCATCTCGCGCTCGAAGTCGAGGAAGTCGGGCTGCTCGTGCCGCTTGCGCTTCCACCAGGAGTCGAAGTGCGCGCCGGAGACGACGTGTTCGGGGATGCGCCGGTCGTAGAAGTCGAACAGCGTCTCGTCGTCGACCAGGATGTCCCGGCGCCGCGCGCGGTGCTCCAGCTCCTCGACCTCGGTGAGCAGACGGCGGTTGTCCGAGAAGAACTTGTGGTGCGTGCGCCAGTCGCCCTCGACGAGCGCGTTGCGGATGAACAGCTCGCGGCTGGTCTCCGGGTCGATCCGGCCGTAGTTGACCTTCCGCTGCGCCACGATCGGCACGCCGTACAGCGTGACCTTCTCGTACGCCATCACGGCCGCCTGGTCCTTCTCCCAGTGCGGCTCGCTGTAGGTGCGCTTGATCAGGTGCTGGGCGAGGGGCTCGACCCACTCCGGCTCGATCTTGGCGTTGACCCGGGCCCACAGGCGGGAGGTCTCCACGAGTTCGGCCGACATCACGAAGCGCGGGGGCTTCTTGAACAGGGCCGAGCCGGGGAAGATCGCGAACTTGGCGTTGCGGGCGCCCAGGTACTCGTTCTTCGCGCCCTCCTTCACGTCCTTCATGCCGATGTGGGACAGCAGGCCGGCGAGGAGGGAGAGGTGGATGCGGTCGGCCGGGGCGTCGGCCTCGTCGAGGTGGATGCCCATCTGCTTGGCGACCGTGCGCAACTGCGTGTAGATGTCCTGCCATTCACGGATGCGAAGGAAGTTGAGGTACTCCTGCTTGCACATCCGGCGGAAGGAGGACGAGCCGCGTTCCTTCTGCTGCTCGCGCAGGTAGCGCCAGAGGTTGAGGTAGGCCAGGAAGTCGCTGGTCTCGTCCTTGAAGCGGGCGTGCTGCTGGTCGGCCTGGGTCTGCTTGTCGGCGGGACGTTCGCGCGGGTCCTGGATGGACAGCGCGGCGGCTATGACCATGACCTCGCGGGCACAGCCGTTCTTGTCGGCCTCCAGGACCATGCGGGCCAGGCGCGGGTCGACGGGCAGCTGGGCGAGCTTGCGGCCGGTGTCGGTGAGCCGCTTGCGGGGGTCCTTCTGCGCCGGATCGAGGGCGCCCAGCTCCTGCAGGAGCTGCACGCCGTCGCGGATGTTGCGGTGGTCCGGCGGGTCGATGAAGGGGAACTTCTCGATGTCGCCGAGGCCGGCCGCGGTCATCTGCAGGATGACGGAGGCCAGGTTCGTCCGGAGGATCTCCGCGTCCGTGAACTCCGGGCGGGCGTCGAAGTCGTCCTCGCTGTACAGGCGGATGCAGATGCCGTCGGAGGTACGGCCGCAGCGGCCCTTGCGCTGGTTGGCGCTGGCCTGCGAGACCGGCTCGATCGGCAGGCGCTGCACCTTGGTGCGGTGGCTGTAGCGCGAGATGCGGGCGAAGCCGGGGTCGATGACGTACTTGATGCCCGGGACGGTCAGGGACGTCTCGGCGACGTTCGTCGCCAGAACGATCCTGCGGCCGGTGTGCGGCTGGAAGACCCGGTGCTGCTCCGCGTGGGAGAGCCGGGCGTAGAGCGGCAGGATCTCCGTGGAGCGGTAGTTCTTCTTGGTCAGGGCGTCGGCGGTGTCGCGGATCTCCCGCTCGCCGGAGAGGAAGACCAGGATGTCGCCCTGGCCCTCCTTCTGGAGTTCCTCGACGGCGTCGATGATCGCGGTGATCTGGTCGCGGTCGGCGTCGTCGCCGTCCTCTTCGAGGAGCGGCCGGTAGCGCACCTCCACCGGGTACGTACGGCCGCTCACCTCGATGATCGGGGCGTCGCCGAAATGCCGGGAGAAGCGCTCCGGGTCGATCGTCGCCGAGGTGATGACGACCTTGAGGTCGGGGCGCTTGGGCAGCAGCTGGGCGAGGTAGCCGAGCAGGAAGTCGATGTTGAGGGACCGCTCGTGGGCCTCGTCGATGATGATCGTGTCGTAGGCGCGCAGCTCGCGGTCGGTCTGGATCTCGGCGAGCAGGATGCCGTCCGTCATGAGCTTGACGAAGGTGGCGTCCGGGTCGACCTGGTCGGTGAAGCGGACTTTCCAGCCGACGGTCTCGCCGAGGGGGGTGTTCAGCTCTTCGGCGACGCGCTCGGCGACGGTCCGGGCGGCGATCCGGCGCGGCTGGGTGTGGCCGATCATGCCGCGCACGCCCCGGCCGAGCTCCATGCAGATCTTGGGGATCTGCGTGGTCTTGCCGGAACCGGTCTCGCCGGCGACGATCACGACCTGGTGGTCGCGGATCGCGGCCGCGATGTCGTCCTTCTTCTGGCTGACGGGCAGCTGCTCGGGGTAGGTGACCTCGGGCACGCGGGCCCGGCGGCGCGCCATCCGCTCCTCGCCCCTGGCGATCTCCGCCTCGATCTCGGCGAGCACGGCGGCCCGTGCCTCCGGCTTACGGATCTTGCGCGCGCCTTCGAGCCGCCGCCCGAGCCGATGCGCGTCGCGCAGGGACAGCTCGGTCAGACGGGGGGCGAGGGCGCCGAGGGCGGGGGCGGGGTGCGTAGACATACGCGATCCAGGATCTCATCCCCGGGAAATTCGTGGCGAACGCTTTTGCCCCGGGTCCCGCGGGGGCGGCTAGTCCAGGATTCCGAGCGCGCTGTCCGGGCGGCACTGGGGGCAGGGCTTGACGCCGTCGGCCAGGGCCCGGCGTGCCTCGTCCCGTTCCAGCCCCTTGGACCGCTTCCCGGCGTTCCAGCAGCCGCCGACGTGCACGTACACCGGGTCGTGGCCGGACAGTCCCCGTTCGAGCAGCCACTGCGGGGCGGGTGGGCGGGCTGCGAGTCCCTGGCGCCGCTCGGCCTCGCGGGTCTGCTCCACCGCGATCCACCGGTCGATCTGGGCCAGGGCCGCCTTGGCCTGCCGGACCACCACACGACGCGCGAAGCGCAGCAGCTCGAGCCGGGACGGCGGTTCCTCGTTCACGTGTTCGATTCTAGAGTCGAGCGTCCCACCCGTCACCCCGCCCCCCCAGGACATACGAAAGAGCCCCTCTCCGGAATCCCGGAGAGGGGCTCATGCCCTGATAGGGCGGTTGTGGCTGGGGCCGGGGTCGAACCGGCGACCTTCCGCTTTTCAGGCGGACGCTCGTACCAACTGAGCTACCCAGCCACGAGGTTTCACGTGAAACCTCAGCGGTCCTGACGGGATTTGAACCCGCGGCCTCCACCTTGACAGGGTGGCGAGCACTCCAAACTGCTCCACAGGACCAAGCTTTCGTACGACAGTGTCGCACAGGGTGGTGCGTGCCCCCAACGGGATTCGAACCCGTGCTACCGCCTTGAAAGGGCGGCGTCCTAGGCCGCTAGACGATGAGGGCTATCGGCCCGCCTGGGCGCTTCTCAGCGCGTCGGGGACGTGAGAAGCATATGGGATGGCGGGAGCTATCGCCAAAACGGTTTACGGGCGTGGGGTGGCGGACGGGGAAGGGGTGCCGGTTCCCCTGCCCGTCCCCGTGGCCGTTCCCTCGGACGAGGAAGGGCTCGGGGACGGGCTCGCGCCCGGCTGGTTCTCCTCCGCCAGGTGGCGGCTGACCTCCGCCGTGGTGAGGCCCAGACCGCCCAGTTCGATCTCGTCCCAGGCCTGGAGGCGGCGGGTGTCCCGGTCGAAGTAGAGGATCGACGCCTCGATCGGGTCGGGGTGCCTGCCCTCGATGGCGCGCAGGCCGCTGCCGCCCGTGGAGCCCTCGATGCGCAGCCGCGTGCCGTACTTCAGGACCTCCATCTCGTCGTGGTGCAGATGCCCGGCCAGCACCAGGGGGACCTCGCCGTCGACCTCGCGGGCGGCGGAGGGCTCGTGGGCGACGGCGACGTCGACCGGGGTGCCCGCCGCGCGCTGGTCGCGCAGGGCCGTGGCCAGGCGGGCGCCGGCCAGTTCCTGGGACTGCTCGGCGCCGGCCCGGCGCGAGCGGTCCGGGGTGAACTGCGGGTCGCCCATGCCGGCGAAGCGCAGGCCCTTGACGGTCTTCGCCCGGCCCCCGTCCAGGACGTGCACGTTCTTCAGGCCCTCCAGGTAGTCCTGGGTGATCATCGAGTCGTGGTTGCCGCGCACCCAGACGTAGGGCGCTCCGAGGTCCTCGACCGGGTCCAGGAAGCCGTTCTCGGCGGCCGTGCCGTGGTCCATGGTGTCGCCCGAGTCGACGATCACGTCCACCTTGTACTGCTCCACCAGCGAGGCGATGATCTTCCAGCTGGCCGGGTTCAGATGGATGTCGGAGACGTGCAGGACCCGGATCGTGGAGGGGTCGGGCGCGTAGGCGGGGAGGGTGGAGGTGGCGTCGTAGAGCCGGGTGACGTTGGTGACCAGGCGGGCCAGCTCCTTCTGGTAGACGTCGAACTCCGTGACGATGCTGCGCGCGTTGCCGACCAGGGACGGGGCCGAGGTGAGCAGCCCGGAGAACCTGGGCTCCAGGACGGAGTCGGGGCGCCAGGTGGCGTACGCCGTGCCGCCCGAGGCGGCGAGCAGGGCGAGGGCGAGACCACCGGCCGCCAGGGCGCGGCGCGGTCGCCGGTAGACGGCGAGCCCGAGCGCGGTGGCGCCGGTGACGACGGCGACACCGGAGCGCGCGGCCAGGTCGAGGGTGCCGCGGCCGACGTCCTCGGTGACCTCGTCCTGCAGGCCGGAAAGCCGCTCGGGATGGTCGACCAGGGCCCGGGAGCGGTCCGGGTCCAGCTGGTCGACGTTCACGTCCAGGCGGAACGGGGCGAGGTGGCTGTCCAGCTGCAGGGCGCCCAGCGGTGAGATGTTGATCTTCGTGCCGCCCGTGAGGGAGGGCCGCAGGGTCATGGTCGTGTCCATGGGGCCGACCGGGACCCGGACATTGCCCACGACCAGCAGGCCGAGCCAGGCGCCGACGAGCACCACGGTCACCAGCCCCAGCGCCCGGGTCCAGGGGTGAGGTTGCGGTACGAGGGCGACCGTGGCGGGTGCCTGGCGGGAGCGGTAGCGGCGGGCCAGGGCGCGCGGGGCGCCGCGGACGGGCTCGAGGACACGCAGGACTGCGGCGGGGACGCGGGCCATTGATCCCGTATGCCCAAGCCCGCAGCCGGATATGCGGCGCCGGGAGGCTCTCGCGGACCGGGGTCGTGGCCGACAATGTGCCTGTGCTGGAGATGACGCGCGAGGAGTTCGAGGAGCTGGTCGCCGAGGCGCTCGACCGGATCCCGCCGGAGCTGACCCGACTGATGGACAACGTCGCGGTGTTCGTGGAGGACGAACCGCCGGCGGACGATCCGGAGCTGCTCGGGCTGTACGAGGGGACTCCGCTGACCGACCGCGGTGAGTGGTACGCCGGTGTGCTGCCCGACCGGATCACGATCTACCGCAACCCCACCCTGCGGATGTGCGAGTCGCGCGAGGACGTGGTCGCCGAGACGGAGATCACCGTGGTGCACGAGATCGCGCACCACTTCGGCATCGACGACGAGCGCCTTCACGCCCTGGGCTACGGCTGAGCGGGTTGTGAATACGGGGCGCGTGTCCTCTTGTGGGCGGCGGGAGTTGGAGGTGTTGACTCCCTCACCCTTCCCGGAGGTGGCCCCGTGCGCCCCTTGTACGTACCCGTCCGCCTGGCCGCCACGGTCGTGGCCGTCGCCGCCGCCGCGGGCTGCATGAGCGTCGGCGACGACGGCGCGGGCGGGAGCGTCAAGCCGTCGCACTCCGCCGGGCGCCGGGCCGGTGAGGGGCCCGGCGGCGGCTCGGGACTCTCGGGCTCCGGGCACGGGGCGGTGTCGGCCGACGGCGAGCGGGGGCACGGCAAGGGCAAGAAGGGCGGCAAGGGCAAGGGCAAGGGCAAGGGCGGCGAGCCGGAGGAGTCGGCGACGCCCGCCGTCTCCCCGTCCTCCCGGGCGAGCGCGTCCGCCCCTGGGCGCGCCGAGCCGGGCAAGCCGTCCCGGCCCACCGCGCAGCCGCCGGCCCCGCCCGAGCCCACGCGCACCGCCGAGCCGGAGCCCACGCCCACGCCGCCCGAGCCGACGACGAGCCCGGAGCCGACGCCCGAGCCCTCGTCCTCGGCGCACGAACCGCCCGGACCGCAGCTGGCCCAGCGGGAACCGGCCCCTCAGGCGGGCGTACCGGCTTGAGGGCGGGGCCGTGCCCGGGCAGGGGAGACGGTCTCACGGGCGGCTCCGAGCGCGGGGGCGGATGCCGCTCACCGGAAATCCGTGCGTGGTGCGGGACGCCTCCCGGGGAGCGGGGCGACGGGGAAGCGGATGCCGGGCCGCCGCGGGGAACAAACCACGGGGGCCGCTGGTTGAGGGTGTTCGGTAGCGCGTCCGGCGGTCTGCGGACGAGGGTGCGTTCCCGCTGTCTCCCGCTCGGTCCGGTTTGCGTCAGGGGCCCCGGACTGCGTATGGTGGCAGATCGTTTGATCCCATCTTGCCCGGCGCCACCGCAGAGCGCGCCGTGTGGCGCGTACTCTCCCTTGCCGTGGTGGACCGCATTGAGGCGGTCGTATTGCGAATCGCGAATCACGGAGTTGACGGGCGCGTGCCGACTTGAGACTCCGGAAGGTTTCGCATTCGCATGTCCATCGCCAGTACTGATCACGTCGTCGTGCCCGAGAACGAGGCAGCCGACGCCACCCCCGAGACCACCTTCGCCGACCTCGGTCTGCCCGAGGGCGTCGTGCGCAAGCTCGCGCAGAACGGCGTGACCACCCCCTTCCCGATCCAGGCCGCGACCATCCCGGACGCCCTGGCCGGCAAGGACATCCTGGGCCGCGGCCGCACCGGCTCCGGCAAGACCCTGTCGTTCGGTCTGCCCACCCTGGCCACGCTGGCCGGCGGCCGGACCGAGAAGCACAAGCCGCGCGCCGTCATCCTGACCCCCACGCGTGAGCTCGCCATGCAGGTCGCCGACGCGCTGCAGCCCTACGGCGACGTCCTCGGCCTGAAGATGAAGGTCGTCTGCGGCGGTACGTCCATGGGCAACCAGATCTACGCCCTGGAGAAGGGCGTCGACATCCTGGTCGCCACCCCGGGCCGGCTGCGCGACATCATCAACCGCGGCGCCTGCTCTCTGGAGAACGTGCAGATCGCCGTCCTCGACGAGGCCGACCAGATGTCCGACCTGGGCTTCATGCCCGAGGTGACGGAACTGCTCGACCAGATCCCCGCGGGCGGTCAGCGGATGCTCTTCTCCGCCACCATGGAGAACGAGATCAAGACCCTCGTCGACCGGTACCTGAACAACCCGGTCAGCCACGAGGTCGACGCCGCCCAGGGCGCCGTGACGACCATGTCGCACCACATCCTCATCGTGAAGCCCAAGGACAAGGCGCCGGTCACCGCCGCGATCGCCTCCCGCAAGGGCCGCACGATCATCTTCGTCCGCACCCAGCTCGGCGCGGACCGCGTGGCCGAGCAGCTGCGCGACGCCGGCGTGAAGGCCGACGCGCTGCACGGCGGCATGACCCAGGGCGCGCGGACCCGTACCCTCGCCGACTTCAAGGACGGGTACGTCCACGTCCTCGTCGCGACCGACGTCGCCGCCCGCGGCATCCACGTCGACGGCATCGACCTGGTGCTGAACGTCGACCCGGCCGGCGACCACAAGGACTACCTGCACCGGGCGGGCCGTACCGCGCGTGCCGGCCGGACCGGCACCGTCGTCTCCCTCTCGCTGCCGCACCAGCGGCGCCAGATCTTCCGGCTGATGGAGGACGCGGGCGTCGACGCCTCGCGCCACATCATCCAGAGCGCCGGCGCCTTCGACCCGGAGGTCGCCGAGATCACCGGGGCCCGGTCGATGACCGAGGTCCAGGCCGAGTCCGTGGGCAACGCGGCGCAGCAGGCCGAGCGTGAGGTCGCCCAGCTCACCAAGGAGCTGGAGCGGGCCCAGCGGCGCGCGAACGAGCTGCGCGAGGAGGCCGACCGGCTGCTCGCGCGGGTCGGCCGTGAGCGTGGCGAGGAGCCCGTGACCGCGGACGCCGAGGCCGGGGACGCCCCCGTCGCCGTCGAGGTGTCCGTGCCCGAGCAGCCCACCGCCAAGGACGTCGAGCGCGAGGACCGCGCCGAGACCTCCGCGCCCTACGAGCGCCGGGAGCGGCGCGAGGAGCGCGGCGGGGCAGGACGCGACCGGTACGCAGACCGGGACCGGTCCTTCGACCGTGACCGCGGTGGCCGTTCCTTCGACCGTCGTGACGACCGCGGTGGCCGTTCGTTCGAGCGCCGTGACGACCGCGGCGGCTTCAACCGGGACCGCGACCGGGACCGGCCCTTCGACCGTGACCGCGGTGGCCGTTCCTTCGACCGTCGCGACGACCGCGGCGGCCGCTCCTTCGAGCGCCGTGACGACCGCGGCGGTGACCGGGGCGAGCGCGGCGGCTTCCGCCGTGACGACCGCGGTGGCCGTCCGTTCGAGCGCCGTGACGACCGTGGCGGCCGCTCCTTCGAGCGTCGCGACGACCGCGGCGGCTTCAACCGCGACCGTGACCGTGGCGAGCGCGGCGGCTTCCGCCGTGACGAGCGTGGTGGACACCGGGGCAGCGACCGTCCCTTCAACCGCGACCGCCGCGACGACCGTCCCGGCTTCCGCCCCGGCGGCCACGACCGTCCCGGCCACGACCGTCCGTACGGCCGGCGTGACGACCACCGCGGCGGTGGTTCCTTCGGCCGCCGTGAGGACAAGCCGCGCTGGAAGCGCAACGGCTGACACAGCGTTCCGACGGCCGGCCTCCGGCCCGACGGCTGACGCGCACGCGTGACGAGCGCCGTGGTTCCGCCCTCAAAGGGCGGGCCGCGGCGCTTCGCCGTCCGGTGGCCCAACACGCCCGGGCCGGGCGAATCGTGGCCCTCATCGGCCCTGTTCGTCCCTCCGGCAGGGCCGCGAGCCGGATACCCGATCGGAGACCCGGCGTCGTCCGGCTATGCTCGTGGGGGCGACATCGCCTGGGCCCTTAGCTCAATTGGCAGAGCAGTGGACTTTTAATCCATTGGTTGTGGGTTCGAGTCCCACAGGGCCTACCAGACTCCTCGGGGTCAGGACCCCCGCTGACCTGGTCAGACGGGGGTTCCGTCGTTTCCGGGGTTCGCTCGCCGCTGGAATCCGTAGGCGAAGTGGTCACCAAGTGGTCACGCTGGCCCGCTGCTGGCCCGACCGGCGCCGTCTTCCTGGCACGAGGGACGAGAGCCGAAGCACGGTTCGACGGCCAAGTACGAGGAACGCGCGGCCGTGGCCGGCCTCGCCCTCTCCCCGGCCTCAGTGTCGCAGTCGCCGCGCAGATGGCACGGCAGGAGGCGCAGATGTCCCGGGGTCCGATCCTCGGCCCGGACGGCGACACCTTCTGACCCTGCCCCGACGCACCCCCGCCCGGCTCCTCACCTTCGAGGGCCGGGCGCTGCTGCGTCGTCGAGTGTGCAGGCCTACTCGGGCGGCCGGTTGTACGAGGCGAGCGTGCCCTTGTCCGTGGACGGGTCCAGTAGCCGCAGTTCCCACGGCCCGGTGTTCACGTCGAACTCCTTACCGAAGCCGACCCACTTGCCGGCCATGCGCCGGCCGGTCGGCTCGGCGAGCATCTGGAGCGCGCCGAAGTACCGAGCGCCCCGGTAGTACCCCTCGCCGGCCGTCTGCTCCGTCCACGTGCCCGTGACTGTGCCCCCGTCGACCTGGAGGTCAAGCGTCAGCGGACTGTCCGGGTTCAGGGAGGCGCCGGGCAGACTGCGCCCGGTGAGCCGGTTGCCGTGCTGGAGCAGCACGACATGGTGCTTGCCGGTGAAAACCTGGTTCCCGCGTCCACTGGAGACGTACTCGTAGGTGCTGAGCCAGATGCCCGAGTAGTTCCCCCTGGGCGCCGTCTGCGGAGCCGGTGAGCCGTTGGCGACGGGCACGCCCAGGGGCGAGCCCTGGAGGTCGTGGCCGCCGTGCCCGTCATCGGCGATGCGGGCGAGGGTGACCGGGGGGAAGCCGAGGGCCTCAATGGGCAGGCCCGTGACCGCTTCCAGGGCTCGCGCGTACACGGGGCGTGGCGCGGTGGTGGTGCCGGACTCCCAGCGCTGCACGAGCCGCTTGGAGGCGTCGTTGGGGGCGCCCGCTCGGTCGCCGGCCTGCCGGATCGCGCGGGCGAATTCGTCTTGGGACATGAGCAGGCCCATTCGGACCGCTCGGAGGGTTCCGTTCGGAGTGGCCATGACTCGACGGTAGCCCGATCACGCTCGGGGGGACACCGAAATGACGCCCCGCATGTCGCCGGTATGACGCCCCCTGCGTCGTCGCGCGCTCTGAGTAACCACGCGAACGTGATCCATGACACAGCGCCCCGGCGACCGCGCGAACGGGCCCGGGGCTGGCCGACTGCGAGGAGTCGACGTGACGCACCGTACAGCCGCCGCGCCCCAGCCGTCAGGATCGCCCAGAGCTTCCCTCGAAGTGCCCGCCAGCGTGGTAGACGCACTGCTGCTGCCGGCCGCCGCGGACGCGACCGAGGACCAACTGCGCGGCGCCCGCTGCCTCTGGTGCGAGGACGGGCCCCTGGGCGCCGAGACGGCCGTCGACCTCGGCGAGCAGAAGTCGCCGGCAGGCAGCTGGTTCCCTCGCGCCTGCCAGCGCTGCGCAGCCGCATGGGCACACCGCGGCCTCTTCGAGCACGCTCCCATGTGCGAGCAGTGCACGGACGACGCGAGCCGCTGCGAAGTCGGGCTGATCCTGTACCGGCTGATCCGCCAGGGCCGCCACCCGTAACCCTCAAGCTCCCCGCCCGGCCGGCCAGTCCGCGAAGAACACCGGCCCGGGCGGGGCCATCCCCATCCGCACGAGCGAAGGAGATCACTGTGACCGTACCCCCGAACCCCGGCCCCGGCCCGACGCCCCCCGACGCGTTACCGGAGCTGGCCCGCATGCTCATCACCGACGAGCGGTTCACCAGCGTCCGCAGCGCGGTCATGGACACCAACCCGGACATGTCCGAGAAGATGGCCGGCCGCATCGTCGACGAGGCCCTCAAGTTCGTCACGGCCTGCGCGAAGAACCCGGACACCGGGCTCGCCCCGTCACGCGTCGTGGACGAGGGGTGGCACGCGCTCATCCTGCACACGGCGATGTACGCCGAGCTGTGCCAGGCCCTCGGCGGCTTCGTGCACCACTTCCCGGGCTACGACCCCACCCATTACGACCCGTCGATCCTGAACCGGACCCGCGAGAGGATCGCGGAACTCGGTTGGGAGGCGGACGCGGAGCTATGGGGGCCGCCGTCTGACGAGACCCTGGCGTCGGTGGCGGCGAAGTGCCAGCACGTGCCCGAGTGCACCATCGTCGTCACGCCCGAGCCGAAGCCCACCGTGTCATAGCCTGCCCGTGAAGGGAGGCATCGTGTCCGAATGGATCGACCCGCGGTACTCGGAGATGGTCGCAGCGTGGAAGCGCGCGCAGCAGCCGGAATCCCGTGACCCGCAGCCCAGGCCCGTGCGGGGGTTCATCGTCCCGCCGACGCCCGACCAGCAGTAGGTCCCGCAGGACGGGTGCAGCACAAGGAACGGCCCCCGGTACCCCTCTAGCCCGCTGACCTGTGCAGATGGTCTGTGTCGTCATCCGGCGTCACCGGGCGGCACGTTCACACCCGTACTTGTGGGTTCGAGTCCCACAGGGCCTACCGCAGGCAGCCGGAGCAGTCGGCCCCGGCCGCTCGAAGAAGCGCCCCGACCGGGCGGAACCGGTCGGGGCGCTTTTCTCGTCGGGCGGCGTGGCCGGGTCAGCCCGTGGCGAGCATGCCCGAGCGGAGCCGGGCCACCGTGCGGGAGATCAGCCGCGAGACGTGCATCTGGGAGATGCCGAGGCGGTCGCCGATCTCGGCCTGGGTCAGCTCCTCCACGAAGCGCAGGTGCAGGATCAGCCGCTGGCGTTCGTCCAGTTCGGCCACGAGCGGGGCCAGCGTGTGGAAGTCCTCGACGAGTTCGAGAGCCGGGTCGTCCCCGCCGATGAACGCCGCCAGCGTCGCGTCGCCCTCGTCGGAGTCGCCGGTGATCGCCGCGTCGAGGGAGGAGGACGCGTAGCCGTTGGCCGCGATCTGTGCCTCGACGACCTCTTCCTCCGACAGGTTCATCAGCACGGCCAGCTCGGACACCTTCGGGGCGCGGCCGAGGCGCGAGGCCAGCTCCTCGGTGGCCTTGGCGAGTTCGGTACGGGCCTCCTGCAGCCGGCGCGGCACGTGCACGGCCCAGGACGTGTCGCGGAAGAACCGCTTGATCTCACCGATGATGTACGGCACCGCGAAGCTGGTGAACTGCACCTCGCGGGAGACCTCGAAGCGGTCGATGGCCTTGATCAGCCCGATGACGCCGACCTGGACGACGTCCTCCATCGCCTGGCCGTTCGCGCGGAAGCGGCGGGCCGCGAACCGCACCAGCGACATGTTCATCTCGATGAGCGTGTTGCGCGCGTACTGGTACTCCGGCGTGCCCTCCTCCAGTACCGCGAGGCGGTCGAGGAACTGGCCCGTCAGTTCGCGCGCGTCCTGCGGGGCGAGCTTCTGCGGCTCGGCGATCCGGGGCAGCTCCTCACCGGTCTCGGTGGCGGAATCCGTCGTCGTGCCGATGCGCATGGTCGCCGTCACGGGCCCTCCCTCGTAGTCCGGCCCGCTCCCGTCCCCCGACAGGCCACCTTCAGCGCCGCTACCCACAGTCTCCCCTCCCATGCTCCCCGACCGCCACGTCGAGACGTTGACCACAGCCGACGCAGGCCGCGGCGGTGCCGGGGTACCCGGACACGTGCTGCGACCGGACGGGCCGACCGGACGGGCAGGAAGGTGGGACGGTGTGGGGCGCGGAAGAGGACCGAGGGACTCGTGGAGCGGACAGTTGTCGTTTGACAACTATAGTTCGCAGGCAACAACCTAGCCGTGCCGAACGTGCCGGGGGAGGGAACCGGAAGATTCGATCCCGGGCCGCGGCGGGCAGGTCAGGCAGTCCGGGTTCCGGACGAGCGGGAATCGTCGGAGTCGTCGTGTATCTGGGCCGCGGCCGCTTCGCAGAACGCCTCCAGCCCCTGCAGCAGCGCGATCCGCTCGGCGGCGGGCATCTGGTCCAGCACCGTGCGCAGCGCCTGCTCCCTGCGCACGCGGAGATCGGCCAGGAACGCCCGGCCGCGCCCGCTGAGGTGCAGCCGCACCTCGCGGCGGTCCGGTGCGCTGACCTCGCGTTCGACGAAGCCGGCCGCCTGCAGCCGGTCGCAGAGCCGGCTGGTCGAGGGCGGTGTGGAGGCGAGGGAGTCGGCGAGGGTGCGCAGGTTGATGCCGTCGTGGTGTTCGAGGATGAGCAGCACGCGCAGCTGGGAGGCCGAGGCCGGCGCGGTCGAGGCCCGGCCCCACAGGACCTCCAGCAACTCCGCGGCCGTCGAGGTCACACGGGCGACCTCGGCTGGCTCAGGGCGGGGTCGGAGGGAAGTCACAGTCACACTCTCGCAGGCACCGGGATGGCCGTCAGCGTACTAGGCGCGCCGGGAGGCGGGGGCGACGGCGGCGCAGCGGCCCCCCGGCCCGCCGCGTGTGCCACCGCCCGTCCGGCCGGGGGCCCGGCGGGCGGGGTCCCCGGCCCGCCCCACGTGATCGCCGCGGCCGCGCCCTTCCCTCCAGCGGCTTTCCGGCCGGGTCGCGCCGCCCCGCCCGAGCGGTCCGCATCCGCGGCCCGGAGCGCACCCGGGATGCGGGTCCGGCCGCTGTGCCCCCGTTCATCGTCGACTTTCGAACAGAGACAGGTGTTCCGACATCGTGACTGCGATCGACAACAGATTCGTCGCCGCCGAGCGCGCCCTGCGCACGGCGGCGCCCCATCGGCTGCTGGACGCGGTCCGTCGTGTACTGACCGATCAGTACGCGGCGGACTCCGTCGAGCTGTTCCTCGCCGACTACGGCATGTCGGTGCTCCAGCCCGTGTCCGTGCTGCCGCACACCCTGGAGCCGGTCTCCGCGCACAACAGCCCGGCGGGCCGTGCCTTCGGCGCGCAGGAGCCGTACCTGGAGAACCTCGCAGGCGGGCCCGTCCGGGCGCACCTGCCGGTCAGTGTGCGCGGTGACCGGCTCGGGGTGCTGACGGTGACCCTGCCGGACGGTGAGCACGCCGAGGACTGCGTGGACGAACTGGCCGAGATCGCCGAGGTGCTGGCGCACGAGGTGGTCGTGGCCGAGCGGGACACCGACCTCTACCTCCAGGCCCGCCGCCGGGACCGGCTCACGCTGGCCGCCGAGATGCAGTGGCAGCTGCTGCCCGCCCGCTCCTGCGCCCGCCCCGAGTACGAACTGGGCGCACAGCTGGAACCGGCGTACGCCATCTTCGGCGACAACTTCGACTGGTCCGCCTCGGCCGACCGGCTGAGCCTGTACGTGACCAACGGCATGGGCGAGGGCATCGAGGCCTCCCTGCTGACCAACCTGGCGATCAGCGCCCTGCGCAACGCGCGCCGGGCCGGGCTGTCCATCGACGACCAGGCGGCGCTCGCGGACCAGGCGGTGTACGCGCACTACCGGGGCCGCTGCTACCTGTCGGTGCTGATGCTCGACATCGAGCTGGACACCGGGCGGGCCCGGGCGGTGGACGCGGGGTCCCCGCAGTTGCTGCGGCTGCGCCGGGGCACGGTGGAACGGGTCGCCTTCGACGCCCAGCTGCCGCTCGGCATGTTCGAGGAGACGGACTACGTCGTGCAGGAGTTCGGCGTCGAACCCGGCGACCGGCTGGTCTTCGTCAGCGACGGCGTCTACGACGTCGCATCACCCGGTGGCGAGGCCTACGGCGACGCCGCCCTGGCCCGGGCGATCCAGTCGACCCGGCTGCTGCCGGCCGCCGACGTGCCCCGGGCCATCCTGCGCGAGCTGACCGGCCACCGCGGCCGGCCCGTCCCGGACGACGACGCCCTCGTGGTGTGTCTGGACTGGCGTGGCCGGTAAAGGATGGGGGAAGGCGCCGGTCAGAGGCGTCGGTGTACGACTGTTTGGTGGTGCCGACCGTCGGCACTAATGTTTGTCATACGGCAAGTAACGGCTGAGGGCGCCGTGATGGACCCCGGTCCAGTCCGTGCAAGGGAGCGATGCAAGTGTCGGTGTCGGAAGCAAACGCCGGACAGGGGCCGGCCGCGCACCAGGTGAGCGCCTTCCTCGAGCGGCGCCGGGAGCAGATCGCCCAACGGTGGGCGGACGCCGCGCTGTTCCGCACCGTCTTCACGGTCTCCCGCGACGAGGCGGTGGAGGCGGGCCGGGCCGTGCTCGCCGCCCTCGCGGCCGTCGCGGCCTCCGAGCGGCTGGACGACATCCGGGCTCCCGGATTCGAGGCCGTGCGCGACCAGTTGGGCCGCATGGCCGCCTCCCGCGCCCGGACGGGCATCGACCCGGAGGGCGTCGCGGGTGAGGTGGCCGCCCTGCGTACCCCGGCGGTCGAGCTGCTGCGCGCCGAGTTCGAGGACCCGGACTCCCCGGAGGCGCACGAGTGCCTGGTGGCGCTCACGGTCCTCATGGGCACCCTGCGCCTGGTCGTGATGGAGACCACGCTCAGCGCGGGCGAGGCGCTGATCGCCCGGCAGCGCGAGCAGCTCCACGAGGTGGCCACGCCGGTGATCAAACTGTGGGACAGCACGGTCGCCGTTCCGCTGATCGGCACGCTCGACAGCGCGCGCAGCCAGGTGGTGATGGAGAGCCTGCTGAACGCCATCGTCGCCGAGCGCGCCCGGTACGCGATCCTCGACATCACCGGTGTGCCCACCGTCGACTCGCTGGTCGCCCAGCACCTGATGAAGACGGTCGCGGCGGCCCGGTTGATGGGCGCCGAGTGCATCGTCTCGGGCATCCGGCCCGCGATCGCGCAGACGATCGTCCACCTGGGCATCGATCTCGGCACGGTGATCACCCGAGCGAGCCTGGCGGACGCGCTGGCCTACGCGCTCAGCCGGCAGGGTGTGGAGATCGCGCCCCTGCGGGCGGCCGACCCGGCGGACGCGGGCGCGCGGTGACGCTGCCCGCGGGGGAGGGGTCCCCGCTGTCCGCACCGGTGAACGGACACGCCTTCACCGTGCCGGTGCTCCGGCTGGGCGATGTCCTGCTGGTCACGCTCCAGGGCGAGTTGCACGACGCCATGGCCGAGCAGTTGCAGCACGACGTCGCGACCCGGATCGCGCAGTCCCGGGTGACCGGGGTCGTCATCGACATCTCCGGTGTGGAGATCGTCGACTCCTTCCTGGGCCGGGTGCTCGCCGAGATCGCCGCCGGGGCGAAACTGCTCGCGGCCCGTACGGTGCTGGCGGGGATGCGTCCGGCCGTGGCGATCACCCTCGTCGAACTCGGCCTCACCCTGCCGGGGTTGAGGACCGCCCTGGACGTCGAGCGCGCCATGGAGCTGCTCGCCGCCGATCCGCGCGACGGAGGGGGGAGCCCTTGATGCAGGCTTCCCGCCACACCGCCCCGGCCACCCTGCCGATCGGCTCGGACGCCGATCTGGCGTGGGTGCGGCAGCAGGTCCGGCAGGTGGCCGCCGAGCTGGGCTTCGGTCTGGTGCAGCAGACCAAACTCGTCACCGCGGCCAGTGAACTGGCCCGCAACACGCTCGTCCACGGCGGTGGCGGCCACGTGGAGATCACCCCGTTGGTCACCGGTCCGGCGCAGGGGCTGCGACTGGCCTTCGTGGACACCGGGCCCGGCATCCGCGACCTGGACCAGGCGATGACCGACGGCTACACCAGCGGCGGCGGCCTGGGCCTCGGCATGAGCGGGGCCAAGCGGCTCGTGCACGAGTTCCGGGTGGACAGCCGGCCGGGCGAGGGGACCACCGTCACCGTCACGGCCTGGGCCACCGCCGTGCCGCCGTCCCGGCCGGAGCCCTGATGAGCAGGGTCTGGGACGTGCCCGTGGACGACTCGACCCGGGTGCGCGACGTCCGGGTCGCCGCCGAGGAGGCCAGCGCGTGCGCGGGGCTGCCCGCGCACCGCACGGCGTCCGCCGCGCTGGTGGCGACGGAGCTGGCGACCAACCTGCTGCGGCACGCCGAGGGCGGGCATGTGCTCATCGGCCTCGTGGAACGGACGGACGACGGCGGTCCGCGCACCTGCGTGCAGCTCCTCTCGCTGGACCACGGGCCCGGCATCCCGGACGTGGCCGCGGCGATGCGCGACGGCTACTCCACGACCGTCGCGGCCTCCCTGGGCGCCGGGCTGGGCACGTGCCGCCGCATAGCCAACGACTTCGACCTGCACAGCGCCGTCGGCCGGGGCACGGTCGTGCTGGCGCGCATCGACCACGAGGCCGCCGTCCGGCACCCGGAGACACCCTCGCCGCCCCCGCTCGCCGGAGGCGTCAACGTCCCCCTGGGCCGGGCGGCCCACTCCGGTGACGCCTGGACCCGGGTCCGGTCCGGGGACCGGCTGACCCTGCTGCTCGCCGACGGGCTCGGGCACGGGGAGAAGGCCGCCGAAGCCTCCACCGCGGCGGTGACCGCACTGCGCGACCTGGCCGAGCTGCCGCCGCCCGAGATCCTGCGGCGGCTGGGCCCGGCCCTGCGCCCCACCCGGGGAGCGGCCGTCGCCGTGGCCCGGGCCGACCTGTCGGCGGGGCGGCTGGACTTCGCCGGGATCGGCAACATCGGCGCCCGGCTGCGCACCGGCGGCGCGTGGAAACCGCTGCTGTCCCGTCCCGGCATCGTGGGTGCCCAGGCCCCCGCCGACGTCCCCGTGCAGAGCGGGCCGTGGTACGAGGACAGTCTGCTGGTGCTGCACAGCGACGGCCTGCCCGGCCGCTGGAGTCCGCCCGAGGACGTGCTCCTGAGCTGCGACCCGGCGGTGGTGGCCGCGGTGGTGCTGCGTGACTCCGGCAGCGCGGCCCGTCCGGTGCGCGACGACACGTGCGTGGCCGTGCTGAACGGCGGCGGTTCGTCGCGGGTTTGAGGGGCGGGTCAGGGCAGGGAGCCGGGCCGTTCCCTGCCGTTCTTCCGGAAGCCGGGTGGCTCGTCGGCGCGGGGCGGGGCGAGGTCCTGGGCCGCCAGGAAGCCGCGCAACCCCTCCCTCAGCGCCTCCCGTTCGGCCGGTCGCATCGCGGCCAGGGCGACGGAGAGGGCGTGGGTGCGGCGGCCGGCGACATCGGTCAGGACGTTGCGGCCGTGCGGGGTGAGCCGGAGCTGGACCTCGCGGCGGGTGTCCGGGTGGGGGGCCCGTTCCAGCAGGCCGGCCGCCGCGAGCCGGTCGCAGAGGCGGCTGGCGGTGGGCAGGCCGATGTCCAGCCGGTCCGCCAGGCTCGTGAGGTTGAGGCCGGGCGCCGTCTGCACCGCGCGCAACGCCCGCAGCTGGTGCGGGGACAGACGAAGGGACGCCTCCTGGGCCGCGACCGTCCACAGGGCCGCCAGGCTGTCCACCGCATCGGCGATCTGCGATGCGACGGCCTCCGGGCCGTCGCCCGGTCCCCTCGCCCGGTGGTCACCGGGGCCGCCGAATCCGTTCACAAAACGGTCACTTCCCATAAGCTCCGGGTGCTGCGGAGGTCGCCTCCTTGCAAAGGCTGTACCCGAAGACCCGAACGGCAAGCAGCCCGTTCCACGGCCGTCCCGACCGGTGAGGCGCCTCAGCCGGCGCTGAGTTCCGCCGGCGCCGCCAGCGGCAGGGTGTGCCGGGTCCGGAGCACCTTGGCGCGAAGGTAACGGACGTTGTGCGCGGTGGTGAACACGCCCGTGGGGACGCGCTCGCGGACGCCGACGCCCAGGGCCCGCAACTGCTCGGCCTTGTCGGGGTTGTTGGAGAGCAGGTCGAGTTCGCCGATGCCCAGCGCCCGGAGCATCTGGGCCGCCGCCGTGTAGTCGCGGGCGTCCTCCGGCAGGCCCAGGGCCGCGTTCGCCTCGTAGGTGTCCAGGCCCTCGTCCTGCAGGGCGTAGGCGTCCAGCTTGTTGTACAGGCCGATGCCGCGGCCCTCCTGGCGGAGGTAGAGGAGCACGCCGCCGCGCCCGGCGATGCGCTCGACGGCCTCGCGCAACTGCGGACCGCAGTCGCAGCGGGCCGAACCGAACACGTCCCCGGTCAGGCACTCGGAGTGCAGCCGCACCAGCGGGACGGCGCCCGGCTCGCCGAGGACGAGCGCCACGTGCTCCCGTCCGTCGGCCAGGCCGTGGAAGGTGACGACCTCCGCGTCGGCCTCGTAGCCGTCGTGGAAGCGCAGCGGGACCCGGACGCGCGAGCGCGGGGCGGCGAGGACTGCGGCGGTGTCGGGCATGCGGGGCCTCCGGTTCGGTTCCTGTTCGGCTGCACAGCCGTGTTGCTTCAGATTTGAAGCAGATCGCGCGAACGGAACCCTACTCGTACTTGAAATTTGAAGCAATCGGGCCCCGAGCGTGTGTGACGTGCCTCACGAGCAGGCCGACGACGACCTCCGCCGCCACGGCACGTCGTCCGACGCCGGCCGCGCGCCGTCCTCCTGCAGGCCGCGGGCGATCGCTGTCGAGATCTCCTCCAGCTGCCCGACCTGCTCCTCGCTCAGCCGGTCGAACAAGAGGCTGCGCACCGTCTCGACGTGTCCGGGCGCCGACCGCTCCAGCACGGCGTGGCCCTCGTCGGTCAGCGCCGCGATGCTGCCCCGCTTGTCGTCCGCGCAGGCCTCGCGCCGCAGCATGCCGTCCTTCTCCAGGCGCGCGACCGCGTACGTGAGCCGGCTGCGGGTGATCTTCAGCCGTTCGGCGAGATCGGTCATGCGCAGCCGGCGTTCCGCGGACTCGGACAGCACCGAGAGGATGGAGTAGTACAGGTGCGGCATGCCGGCGTCCTGCTGGAGCTGCCGGTCGATCGCGTCCTCCAGGAGCAGCGAGGCGGCGATGTAGGCGCGCCAGGCGCGCTGCTCCTCGGGGGTGAGCCAGCGGGTCGTCATGCCGCCAGTGTAGGTTTGTTTCAAACTTGAACCAAGCCCGCCGAACTCGCCGCCGGCCCGTCGGATCCCGCCCGCCGGATCCCGCCCGCCGGATCCCGCCCGGCGGGTCCGCCGGGTCCGCCCCGCCCACCGTCCGCACGTCCCGTCCCCCTCCCCACCCCCCCGACCAGTCGCGGAGCGTCGATGCCTCACCCGTACGTCCTGCTGTCCGCCGCCGTCTCCCTCGACGGCTACCTGGACGACACCGGACCCGAACGCCTGCTCCTGTCGAGCCCGGCCGACTTCGACCGGGTCGACGAGGTGCGTGCGTCGGCCGACGCGATCCTGGTCGGCGCGGGCACGATCCGGGCCGACAACCCGCGCCTGCTGGTGAACTCCCCGGAGCGCCGTGCCGCCCGCACCGCCGCCGGCCGGCCGGCGTACCCCCTCAAGGTCACCGTCAGCGGCACCGGTGACCTGGACCCGGACGCCGCCTTCTGGCACACCGGCGGCGAGAAGATCCTGTACACCACCGGCGAGGGCGCCGAGCGGGCCCGGGCCCTCGGCCTGGCCGCCGACGTCGTCCCGCTGGGCGCCGAGCTCGACTGGCGCCGGCTCCTCACCCACCTGCACGACGTACGGGGTGTGCGGCGGCTGATGGTCGAGGGCGGCGGCCTGATCCACACCCAGCTGCTCACCCAGGGGCTCGCCGACGAGATCCAGCTGGTCCTCGCCCCGCTCTTCGTGGGCGACCCCGCCGCACCCCGCCTCTTCGGGCCCGGCGGTTACCCGTCCGGCCGCCTGCGGCTGCTGGAGACCCGCCGGATCGAGGACGTCGTCCTCATGCGCTACGAACCGACCGCCCCCGGAACCGGACCGCTCCCGGTCGCCGCCGACCGCCACTGGCTGGCCGTCGCCTGCGAACTGGCGCAGCGGTGCCCACCCGCGGACACGGCGTTCAGCGTCGGGGCGGTCGTGGTCGCGGCCGACGGCGCCGAACTGGCCCGCGGCCACTCCCGCGAGGGCGGCGACCCGGTCGTGCACGCCGAGGAGGCGGCCCTGGCCAAGCTCGACCCGGCCGACCCGAGGCTGGCCGGAGCGACCGTCTACAGCAGCCTCGAACCCTGCGCCCGCCGCGCCTCCCGTCCGGCGCCCTGTGCCCGGCTGATCCTGGACGCGGGCGTGCGGCGGGTCGTCACGGCCTGGCGCGAGCCGGACACCTTCGTGGCCGGGGCGGACGGGGGCGGTGTCCTGGCCGCCGGGGGAGCACAGGTCGTCGTCCTGCCCGAGTACGAGGAGCGGGCCAAGGCCCCGAACCGGCACCTGCTGCGCTGACCGCGGTGCCCGCGCCCGGGGCGGTGCCCGGGCGCGGTTCCGGCGGCGCGGGCCGGGGTGTGCGCGGGGGGTCCCGCGGATGGCGTACACTGGTGAACACAACGACGCGGGGTGGAGCAGCTCGGTAGCTCGCTGGGCTCATAACCCAGAGGTCGCAGGTTCAAATCCTGTCCCCGCTA
This sequence comes from Streptomyces sp. AHA2, assembly GCF_036857595.1. Classification (NCBI taxonomy): domain Bacteria; kingdom Bacillati; phylum Actinomycetota; class Actinomycetes; order Kitasatosporales; family Streptomycetaceae; genus Streptomyces; species Streptomyces sp. AHA2. The sequence continues at coordinate 23,331 of NZ_JAUQWJ010000003.1, read as the reverse complement.
CTGAAGGCCGAGGGCCGGAATCCGACAAGGGTTCCGGCCCTCGGTGCATTCCCCCCACGATCCCCGACCGGCCGTCACGCACGGTGATTGAACCGCCCCGCTGTGCATAACAACTGACACACCGTCAAGTCTCCTGCGCCGCCGAGGAGACGGTCAACTCGCCCGATTCACCCCGGTCGTGGCAGGTTGGTCCGCGCGAAAAAGGTTAATGATCAAGCGGAAGCGCTGGAATACGCACCGCGCCATCCATTAACGTTCGATAACGCAGCGCGGTCGTCCCAGCCGTCACAGAAGGCGGCTCCGTGCGCACGCGCCGAATCCCGAAAGGGAACCGGGGAACCACCACTTGGGGTGAATCGGGCGGATGCCGCCGTGGCAGCACGGCAGGTATACGCGCGTAGGAGACCTTCCTGCTCCGAACCCGTCAGCTAACCCGGTAGGCGAGAAGGAAGGAAAGGAGCACGCCCACGTGGCGTCCAACCGGCCTGCCCCCACGGCCCCGTTCGCGGCGGACCAGCGCGACCCCGAGACCTTCGGCTTCGGCCCTCAGCGCACCGACGAGGGCCCGTTCCAGGAGTGGAACCCCACCGCGGAGACCATCCGCCCCGTCCGTGGCCGGCACCGCGTCTCCAAGCAGCGCGGCGGAGGGCTCGCCCGCAGTTCCACCGTCCTCGGCGTCGGTGTCATAGCCGCCGTCGGCGCGGGCGGCATGGCCAGTGCCCAGACCGGCAAGCCGCCGGTGTCGATCTCCGTCCCGGACCTTCCCTCGGTGGGTTCCCTCCTCTCGGACGACGACACCCCCGAAGGTTCCGCCACCCCGCTCAGCAGCCTGGGCGCCACGACCGCCGAGGCCGAGCAGGGCGCCGACGGCGCCGGTGAGGCCCTGCGCGCCCGGATCATGGCCCAGGTCGAGCACCAGCAGGACCAGATCGAGACCAAGGCCGCCGAGGACGCCGCGGCCGCCGCCCAGAAGGCGGCCCAGGAGGCCGTCGCCCAGGCCGAGAAGGAAGCCAAGGCCAAGGCCGCCGAGGAGAAGAGGAAGGCGGAGGAGGCGGCCGAGAAGAAGGCCGAGGCCGAGCGCCTCGCCGCCCTCGCCAAGCAGTACACGCTGCCGACCTCCTCGTACACCATCACCTCCTCCTTCGGCCAGGCCGGCGCCTACTGGTCCTCCGGTTACCACACCGGCCTCGACTTCGCCGCTCCCACCGGTACGCCGATCAAGGCGGTCCACAGCGGCACCATCACCGAGGCGGGCTGGAACGGCTCCTACGGCTACAAGACCGTCCTCACCCTCGATGACGGCACCGAGATCTGGTACGCGCACCAGTCGTCCATCGGCGTCAGCGTCGGCCAGAAGGTCAGCACCGGCGACGTCATCGGCCGCGTCGGCGCCACCGGCAACGTCACCGGCGCCCACCTCCACCTCGAGGTCCACTCCGCCGGTTCCGCCGGCGGCATCGACCCCATGGCGTGGCTGCGGGGCAAGGGACTGAACCCGTAGGCCCACCGAGCCCGCGAAGCACCGGCAGCCCTGACGACGACCCCCCGACGTCAGGGCTGCCGGTACGTCCGGCGCCGGTTTGCCCGGACTTTGCGCCTACGCCGGAATGGGCTGTTCCGCACGGTCGTTGACGCAGGGCATGACTGCTACGACGTCTTCGCGCAAGCTCGGCTCGTCCGACCTCGAGGTCTTCCCGCTCGCCCTCGGCGGCAACGTCTTCGGCTGGACCGCCGACGAGGACCGGTCCTTCGCCGTCCTCGACGCCTACACCGCGGCCGGCGGCAACTTCGTCGACACCGCCGACGTCTACTCGGCGTGGGCGGAGGGCAACCGGGGCGGCGAGTCCGAGACCATCCTCGGCAAGTGGCTCCAGGCACGCGGCAACCGCTCCGAGGTCGTCGTCGCCACCAAGGTGAGCCAGCACCCCGACTTCCGGGGGCTGTCCGCCGCCAACATCAAGGCCGCCGCCGACGCGTCCCTGCGGCGGCTGCGCACCGACCACATCGACCTGTACTACACCCACTACGACCGGCCCGAGGTGCCCGTCGAGGAGATCATCGGCGCCCTCGACGAGCTCGTGAGGGCCGGCAAGGTGCGGCACATCGCCGCCTCCAACATCTCCGCCGAGCGGCTGCGGGAGTCCCTGGACTTCTCCGACCGCGAGGGACTGGCCCGGTACGTGGCCCTCCAGCCCCACTACAACCTGGTCTCCCGCGACACCTACGAGGGCGAGCTGCAGGACCTCGCCGAGCGCAGCGGCCTGGCGGCCGTGCCGTACTACGCGCTCGCGGCCGGCTTCCTCACGGGCAAGTACCGGCCCGGCACGACCGTCGAGAGCGCGCGGGCCCAGGGCGCGGCCAGGCACCTGGAGACCGGGCGCGGACGCCGGGTGCTCGGCGCGCTGGACGAGATCGCCGCGGCGCGCGGGGTGCCGGTGGCGACGGTGGCCCTGGCCTGGCTCGCCTCCCGCCCGACCGTGGTCGCGCCGATCGCCTCCGCACGGACGGTGGAGCAGCTGCCGGCGCTGGTGGCGGTGGGGGAACTGACCCTGACGGAGGCGGAGACCGCCCGGCTCGACGAGGCATCGGCCTGACCGGAGCAGCCGGAGCGGCGGTTCAGGAGCGGTAGGGGTTGTACGCCGGGTACGGAGCCGGCTGGTGGACCTGGCCGTACGCGCCGTGCACCCCGTGCACCGGCCACGGCGGGACCATCACCGGGGGCGGCGGGGACGTGACCCGGGCCGCGTGGACCAGGGCCGGGCGGGCCACCTCCCGGCGCCGCCACAGCTCGCCGAGCAGCTCCCGCTCGCGCACCGTGAAGCCGGCGCCGGCCCTGCCGCGGCGGGCCCGGTGCCTGAGGAACGCGAGGGACGTCGCGTACGCCTCGTACCGGGCCACCTCCCGGGCCGCGCCCCCGCCCGCGTGGCGCCGGGCGCGGGCGCGGGCGATGCGCCGGGCCCGCATCGAACCCAGCGCGTACGGCTCCGCCGGGTCGAGCCAGCCGGCCACCGCGTACGCGGGCAGCTCCTCCCGCACGGTCCGCAGCTCCCGCTGCCGGGTCCATATCACCAGCCACGTCAGCAGACCGAAGCTCGGCACCATGAACGCCGCGTACACGGCGAAGAAGCCGTACTCGCCGAACGACGAGGAGCCGTTCCACATCGCGTGCATGCCCATCGCCAGCAGCAGCCCGGCGAGCGGGAACGCCACCCGGCGGACCCGGCCGCGGTCCCCGCGGAGCGCGGCGAGGCCGAAGCCGATGCCCGTGAGGACGGTGAACAGCGGGTGGGCGAACGGCGACATGACGATGCGGACGAAGAACGTGGCCGCCGTGACGGACGCGATGCCCGTGCCGCCGGTCATCTGGTCCGTGCCGAAGGCGGTGCCCAGATAGAGGATGTTCTCGGTGAAGGCGAAGCCGGTCGCCGTCACGCCGGCGATGACGACACCGTCGATGATCCCGGTGAACTCGCGCCGCCGGAACAGGAAGACCAGCAGGACGGCCGCCGCCTTGGCGGACTCCTCGACCACCGGCGCTATCACCGTCGCGCCGAGCGTGTCCGCGCCGGAGGGGTCCGCGGTCGCCGTCGCTATCCATCTCGTCGCGAAGCTGTTGGCGACGATCGCTATCAGCGCGGCCGCGCAGGCGCCCCAGGCGAAGCAGAACAGCAGGTTCCGCCAGGGGCCCGGCTCGACCCGGTCCAGCCAGCGGAACGACGCGAGCAGCAGGGGCACCGGGAGGACGGCCAGGCCCAGCCCGACCAGGAAGCCCTCCGTGCCGGTCTCCTCGCGCACCAGGGCGAGGATGACCAGGCCGGATATCGCGAGCAGCGTGCCGGGTGCGCCGTAACGCACCCAGGGGTGCTGCCACCAGTGCGCGTGCCGCAGGGAACCGCCGACGGGGGCGCCGTCGGCGGGACCGCCGGGACAGGGATGCGGGGGACTGGTGGCCACGGCTTTGACCCTAACGACGGAGGGGCGCTGTCCGCAGGCGGGAACGTACGGGTGCGGTCAGGCGCCGGCGGGGGGCTGGGGCTGGTCCGCGTGTGGTACGCGCCGGAACAACAGGTCGTTCACGACATGTCCCTTGTCCAGTCCCTGGCCCTCGAAACGGGTCAGCGGCCGGAAGTCGGGGCGCGGGGCGAAACCGCCGTCCGCCTGCGTGTTCTCGAAGTCGGGGTGGGCCGTCAGGACTTCGAGCATCTGTTCGGCGTACGGCTCCCAGTCGGTGGCGCAGTGCAGCAGCGCGCCGGGCCGCAGCCGGGTGGCGGCCAGGGTCAGGAAGTCGGGCTGGATGAGGCGGCGCTTGTGGTGCCGCTTCTTGGGCCACGGGTCGGGGAAGTAGACGCGCAGGCCGTCGAGGGAGTCCGGGGCGAGCATCTCGCGCAGCAGGATGATCGCGTCGCCGTTGCCGACGCGCACGTTGGACAGGCCGTGCCGGTCGGCGAGGTTGAGCAGGTTGCCCTGGCCGGGGGTGTGGACGTCGACGGCGAGGACGTTGGTCCCCGGGTCCGCGGCGGCCATCTGGGCGGTGGCCTCGCCCATGCCGAAGCCGATCTCCAGGACGACGGGGTGGTCGTCGCCGAAGAGGTCGCGCAGGTCGAGGGGGCGGCCGTCGATGTCGAGGCCCCACATGGGCCACAGCCGCTGCAGGGCGTCGGCCTGGCCGGCCGTCACCCGGCTGCGCCGGGGCTGGAAACTCCGGATCCGCCGCTCGAAGTGCGACCCGGCCGGGTCCGGCTTCGGCCCGTCGGGGAAACGCGGCTCGCCCTTGGCCCGGGTGTGCCGGGCGGAGCCACCGGGCGTCTCGGCGGCACCGGACGGGCCGGGCCGCGGGCTTTCGGGGGTGTTCACGGAGTCAGACACAGTGGGGCCGATTTTACGGGGTGGGAGGCGGTGGCGGCCCGCGCCGCCTCCGGTGGGGGGGGGCACCGGCCCCGCGTGGGTGCCGGGTTCCCGGCCCGGTCAGAGTGCCTGCAGGGCGCGGCGGGCCACTTCTCTGCCGATCGGCAGGGACGCCGTCGCCGCCGGGGAGGGGGCGTTCAGTACGTGGACCGTGCGTGGGCCCTGGCGGATCAGGAAGTCGTCGACGAGGGTGCCGTCGCGCAGGACCGCCTGTGCGCGCACGCCCGCCGCCGCCGGGACCAGGTCGTCCTCGGACACGGCGGGCAGCATCCTGCGCACCGCCTGGGTGAACGCGCCCTTGGACAGGGAACGCCGCAGCTCCCCCGCCCCGTACCGCCAGTGCCTGCGGGCGATGTGCCAGGAGCCGGGCCAGGCCAGGGTCGAGGCCAGCTCGCGCGGGCGGAGGGTGGTCCAGCCGTACCCCTCGCGGGCCAGGGCCGGGACGGCGTTGGGGCCGACGTGGACCTCTCCGTCGATGCCGCGCGTGAGGTGCACGCCGAGGAAGGGGAACGCCGGGTCGGGGACGGGGTAGACCAGGCCGCGCACCAGCTCCGGCCGCGCCAGCTCGTAGTACTCGCCCCGGAACGGCACGATCCGCACCTCGGGGTCGTCCCCGGTCAGGCGAGCGATCTCGTCGCAGTGCAGTCCCGCGCAGTTCACCAGGACGCGGCCGCGGACGATCTCCCCCGCCGCGGTGAGCACGGCGACCCCCCGCTCGGGGCGCCGGTCGACGCGGACGACCCGGGTGCCGTAGCGGATCTCCGCGCCCGAGGCGCGGGCCAGCCGGCGGGCGACCTCGACGTAGTCGCAGACGCCGGTCGTGCCGACGTGTATCGCGGCCAGGCCCCGGACCTCCGGCTCGTACTCGGCGATCTGGGACGCGCCCAGTTCGCGGACCGGGATGCCGTTCTCCCGGCCGCGCTGCACCAGTGCGTGCAGGCGCGGCAGCTCGGCGCGCTCCGTCGCGACGATCAGTTTTCCGGTGACCGCGTGCGGGATGCCGTACTCGGCGCAGAACTTGACCATCTCGGCCGCTCCGCGCACCGCGTAGCGCGCCTTGAGCGAGCCGGGGCGGTAGTAGATGCCGCTGTGGATCACGCCGCTGTTGCGGCCCGTCTGGTGACGGGCCGGGCCCGGCTCCTTCTCCAGGACGGTGACCCGTGTGCCCGGCGCGGCACGCGTGATCGCGTACGCCGTGGACAGGCCGACGATCCCCCCGCCGATCACCAGCACGTCACCGTCGTATGCGGCCCCCACGAGCACCACCTCCCGCCTCGATAGTGCACTGCGCCACTGACAGCGGCTTCAAACGCGGGGACGGCGCGCGGTCACGCGGGAGTCACCAGCAGGGGCCGGGCCCGCTCGCGCAGCTCGACCACCCGCGGCTCGTCGCCGTAGGGCTCCAGCCGGTGCAGGAGGTCCTTGACGTACTCCGTGGTGCGCGCGGACGAGATGCGGCCGGCCACCTCGACCGCCCGTACGCCCTGCTCGCACGCGGCGTCCAGGTTCCCCGACTCCAGTTCGGCGACGGCGGAGACGACCAGGCGCAGACCGTGCGAGCGGACGAACTCCTCCGTCGGCCGGGACAGCGCCTGCTCGGTGAAACGGCGGACCTGGCGGGGCGCCTTGAGGTCGCGGTAGCACTCGGCGGCGTCGGCACAGAAGCGGTCGTAGGAGTAGAAGCCGAGCCAGCTCGGGTCGTTGTCGCCGGGGCGGGCGCGCTCCAGCCAGCTCTCGGCCGCCTTCAGGGCGCCGCCGGCCGCGTGGGCGTCGTTGGCGCGCGCGTGCGCGCGGGCCTCGACCAGGCGGAAGAAGCTCATGGTGCGGGCCGTGGCGAGGCCGCGGTTGCGCTCCAGTGCTGCCTGGGCGAGGTCCACGCCCTCGTCACCGAAGCCGCGGTAGGTGGCCTGGAGGGACATCGAGGCCAGGACGTATCCCCCGAGGGGGACGTCCGCGGCCGCCCGGGCCAGGCGCAGGGCCTGGATGTAGTAGCGCTGGGCGGCTTCCTGCTGGCCGGTGTCGAAGGCCATCCAGCCGGCGAGGCGGGTGAGTTCCGCGGAGGCGCCGAACAGGGCCCGGCCGACCTCGTCGGAGTAGGAGCCGAGCAGCAGGGGAGCGGCCTCGACCCGTAAGCACTCCGGGACCATCGACGAACGCCAGTCGCCGCCGCCGTACTTGGAGTCCCAGCGCCGCGCGTCCTCGGCGGCCTCCCGCAGCTTCTGCACGTCGCTGTGGCCGACTTTCAGCGGTGCGCCGGAGTCCTCGCCGGAACCCACGTCACGCGCCACCGAACTGTCGGCCGGGGTTATCAGCCAGCGCGAGGCGGGCGTGGCGTACGCGCTTACTGCGAAGGATCCGGCCAATGACTGCCAGATGCCGCCCGAGCCCGCGCGGCGGCCGGCGAGGTCGAGGCGGTAGAGCTCGGTCGCGGACCGCACGGCCTGGCCGACGTCCCGGGGAAAGGCGAGCCCGACCTCGGGTGCGGGGTCGGCGTCCGCCAGGCCGATCTCGTGCAGCGGCACGGGGCGGCCGAGCTTCTGGCCGATGGCGGCGGCGATGAGGTGCGGCGCCGCACCCTGCGGCACCATGCCCTTCGACACCCAGCGCGCCACCGAGGTCTTGTCGTAGCGAAGCGTCAGTCCCCGCTGGGCGCCAAGGTCGTTGACGCGCCGCGCGAGGCCGGCGTTGGAGATTCCCGCGAGGGCGAGAACGGCGCCGAGCTTTTCGTTCGGCCCGCGTTGCTCCCTGGACATGCGCCACCCCTCGACACAGACGGCTGCCGCGCTGGCATAACCGTGCGGCATTCGTAAACCCAGCGTAGTTCGCCGCATCCCAAGCGTTAAGGGGCATTGTTCCGGTTGGCGGGATTGTGGTCCGTACTGAAGTGCGGTTCAGATACAGCCAGTTGCACCGTGCTCCCATTGTGTGGCCGTGCGCCCGCCCGTGCGCTCTTCTCCGGCCATCCCGGGACCGATTCCATGGTTGTCGCGTGGGTCGGCCCGCTGTACTGGATCCAGTGGGCTGGGGGACACCGCCGCCTTCATCCCCGCGGGCGGCGGAACGGTCCGGGAGGCGCGTTCCGTCTCCCGGACTGCGCGACCGTGCGACGGTGTCCGGGCTCTGTACGGAGCGTGTTCGACTCCGGGCGCGTGGTGGCTATTTGGCCGAAAGTCGACCCCGGCTTCCGGGCTGTGCCGGGGCTCCGACCATGGCACTTGAGGGCGCTTCGGGCGTGATTGGGGCGCATTCTGGGGGCGCATTCAGGTCGCGGCCGTACCGGAGACATGTCCCCGTGCCGCCTTGCGCGGTGGCCGGACTTCTCTTCCGGCTCCTCCCCTCGCCTCTTCCGCCGCCTCGCCCGTTTCGCGATCCCTGCGCGTCCTCCTCTCGTCCTCCTCTCGTCCTCCGCTCGTCTCTTCGCATCCTCCTCGCGCCGCCGTCGCTTCCGCGCGGACCGCCACCGCCGCCGTATCCCGTTACCGTGGGCGGGAGTTCGGAGTCGTCCCCCGTCGTGGGTCGGCTCCGCCGGGGCGCATTCGGCGGAGCGCGCGCGGCGCGGGCACCCTCCGGAGCGCTTCCTTCATGGCAGCATGGTGAACCGGTTCGTACGGTGCACTGGTTGTCCACAGCCTGTGGAGGCGGCGATGCGGTGGTTGGTGGGATGGAGCAGCACCGCCGCGGCAGCCGTCGCTGCCGGCACGGCGGGGGCGACCGGGAACGACGGCGAGACCCTGCACCCGGTGGGGTCCCAACTCCTGTGGGGCGACCCCGATCCGCTGTGGGCGGTAGGCGACTGGCGTCCCGACGAGGTCCGCGTCTTGAAGGCCGACGAACAGACCCGGATCGCCGTGCTCGGCATCTGCGGAGCCACCGACGAGCAGCTGCGCGTCGCCCTGTTCGCCGCGCGCGGCGGGGCCCTGCGCCACCTGACCGCGTGGCCGGGCAGCTACACCGCGATCGTCCAGGTCGGCAGGAGGGTCACCGTCTGCGGTGATCTCGCGGGCGCGCGGCCGGTGTTCTACACGCCCTGGGCCGGCGGCACCGCGTACGCGACCGCCGCCCTGCCGCTGGCCGACCTCATCGAGGCCAACCTCGACTTCGGGCATCTCGCGGCACTGCTGGCCGCCCCAGACGTGCCCGCCGCGCTGCACGACTCGACGCCGTACGACGGCGTGAAGCGCATTCCGCCGGGGCACGCCCTGATCCTGCGCGCCGGGGCCCGGGAGATCGCCGGGTACGAGCCGCGGGCCTCGCTGGCGGTGGCCGCCCCTCCGGCCGACCCCGACAGCGCCGTCGACGCCGTGCGCGACGCGCTCGTGGAGGCCGTCCGCACGCGCCTGTCCGCACCCCGGCACGTCCCGGGCGCGGACATCGACCCCGGGCCCGTGCCCGGCATGGGCCCGGCCGAGCGGCGCGCCGCCCGCGGGATGCCCGTGCCGGGTATCGGCGCGGACCTCTCCGGCGGCCCGGCCTCGGGCGCGCTGGCCCTGCTCGCCGCAGGCCTGCCCGGGATGCCCGGCACCGTCCTCGGGCACGGTACGGGCGCGGGGGAGCGGCTGCTCGCCGTGACCTTCAACGACCTGGCCGTCAAGGCGCCCGAGGCCGAGCTGGAGCGGGCCGGGGCGCTGGCGGCGAACCCCCGGCTGCACCACGTGGTCGTCGCGGGCGGCGAGGAGACCCTCCCCTACGCCGACCTGGACGGCCCGCTGACCGACGAGCCCGGGCCGTGTCTGGTGACGGCGGCGCGGCACCGCGCCCGGCTCGCGGCCGGCAGCGCGGACCACTTCACCGGCTACGGGGCGCGGCAGGTGCTGGACGCGCACCCCGCGCGCCTGGCCGACCTGCTGATGGACCGCAAGCGGCGCCACCTGGTGCGCCCGGTCGCGGCCCTGACCAAGGCGGACGGGTCGGTGTTCGTCCCCGCGCGCGTGTACGCGGCGGCACGCCGGCTGTCCCGTACGCCGTACCGCACGGGCCTGGAGTCCCTCGCCGAGCGGCTCCTCGACCCGCGGCAGGACGACGGATCCGACGCGCCCGGCGGCGCGGTGGAGGCGTCCCTCGCCGCGCTGACCTGGGGCGGACCCGGGCCGGCGGCGCGCTGGCTGACCGGTGAGGCGCTCGCCGAAGTATCGGTTCGTCTCCAGGCGGCCACGCACCGGTCGGAGCCGGTGGGGCCGGGGCAGCGGCCGGGCGACTTCCGCGCGCGGGCGGCCCTGGCCCGTTACGCCGCGGACCTGCGGGTCCTGGAGCAGGCCGCGGAGATCCGCTTCCAGCGGCTGCACGCGCCCTTCCTCGACAACCAGGTCGTCCGCGCGGCCCGCGCACTGCCCGAGGCGCTGCGGGTACGGCCCGGGGCGCGGGCGGCGATCCTGCGCACGGTGCTGGAGGGGGCCGGCGTACGGGAGCTGCCGCCCGGCTGGGGCGTCCCGACCCAGGCGACGGCGGCGGCCGCCGCGCGCACGGGGCTGCGGGTGGCGGCGGACTCCCTGATCTCCCTGTTCGAGACGCCGCTGCTGGCGGAGGCGGGACTGGTGGAGGCCCGGGTGGTCCGCAAGGCGCTGCGCGGAGCGGCAGCCGGTGAACCCCTCCCCCTCGACGGCCTCGCCGACCTCGTCTCCCTGGAACTGTGGCTCCGCCGCCTGCTGTCCCGCCGCGGGACGTGCTGGACCGGCACCCCGGCCAGGGCCCGGGCCGTACCGGCGGGAATCGCCCCGCAGCGGGGAGCGCTGGGAGCGGGGGCCGGCGGGCGGCGCGGGTGACGGGCCGACGGGCAGCCGGCGAACCCCCGAGCCCCGGCCTCTCCACCGACCGCCGCGCTGCCCGGCACCGCTCGCCCGTCCCTTCATCGCCACGCCGCCCGGCGCCGCTCGCCCGTCCCTTCATCGCCACGCCGCCCGGCGCCGCCCTTCGACGGCCGCGGCGCTGCCCGGCGCCGCCCTCCACGCTGGTGCGGGACCGCTCCACGCCGGGCGGCACCGCCCTCCGTCGCCCTTCGCGCCGCCCGGCACCTCGCCGTGCCGTGAAAGCTTCGGCCCGTTCCGTCGCCCCGGCGACAATGGCCCGGTGCGGTACGGAATCCTGGGTGTCACCACGGTGGAGGACGAGCGCGGTGCCGTCGTGCCCGTCGGCGGGCCCCGGCTGCGCGCGCTGCTGACCGCCCTCGCCCTGCGCCCCTCCCGCGTCGTCACCCCGGACACGCTGATCGACGAGATCTGGGCCGACGACCCGCCCCGGGACGCCCTCGCCGCCCTCCAGGCCCTGGTCGGCCGTCTGCGCAGGGCGCTCGGCAAGGACGCCGTCGTCTCCGGGACCGGCGGCTACCGGCTCGCGGCGCGCCCGGACGACATCGACCTGTTCGTCTTCGAGCGGCTGGTCCGCCACGGCACCGGCGCCCTGACCGGCGGTGACCCCGGCCGGGCCGAGCGGCTTCTCGGCGAGGCCCTGGCCCTGTGGCACGGCCCGGCCCTGGCCGATCTGCCCGACCGCTCCGCCGCCACCCGGGCGGAGGCGACCAGGCTGGAGGCGATCCGCGCCCGCGCCGAGGCCCGCCTGCGGCTCGGCCGCGCCCGCGACGTCGTACCGGAACTGCGTGAGCTGACCGTCGTACACCCCTACGACGAACCGCTGCACGCCCTCCTCGTCCGCGCCCTGCGGGACACCGGCCGGGACGCCGACGCGCTGGAGGCGTACGAGTCCGTCCGCCTGACGCTCGCCGAGGGGCTCGGCACCGACCCCGGACCCGAACTGCGCGCCCTGCACGCCGAGCTGCTCGGCACCGGCGCGAGGAACGAACACCCCGGGGCCTCCCGGCCCGGCCAGGGCCCGGCACGCGCCCGCACCGGCAACCTCCGCCCCCGGCTGACCTCCTTCGTCGGCCGGGAGCCCGAGATCGACGCGATCCGTTCCGAGCTGCGACGGTTCCGGCTCGTCACCCTCACCGGACCGGGCGGCTCCGGCAAGACCCGCCTCGCCGAACAGGCCGCCGCCGGGCTCCCCCAGGCCTGGCTGGCCGAGCTGGCCCGGCTCGACCGGCCCGAGGCGGTGCCGGACGCGGTGGTCAGCGCGCTCGGCCTGCGTGAGACCGTCCTGATGGCCGGCGAACGCGCGACGGCCGTGCAGGACGACCCCGTCGCCCTGCTCGTGGAGTACTGCGCCCCGCGCGACCTGCTGCTGATCCTGGACAACTGCGAGCACGTCGTCGGGGCCGCCGCCCACCTCGCCGAGACCCTGCTCACCCGCTGCCCGCGGCTGACGATCCTGGCCACCAGCCGGGAACCCCTGTGCGTGCCCGGCGAGTCGGTACGACCGGTCGAGCCCTTGCGGCAGGACCACGCGCGGCGGCTGTTCGCGGAGCGCGCCGCGGCCGTGCGGCCCGACGCGGGTGCCGTGCTCCGCGACGAGCAGGCGGTGGCGGAGATCTGCCGGCGGCTGGACGGACTGCCGCTCGCCATCGAACTGGCCGCCGCACGCCTGCGGTTGCTCACCCCCCGGCAGATCGCCGACCGCCTCGACGACCGCTTCCGCCTCCTCACCTCGGGCAGCCGCACGGCACTGCCCCGCCAGCAGACCCTGCGGGCCGTCGTCGACTGGTCGTGGGACCTGCTGGACGAGGCCGAGCGGACCGTGCTGTGCGAGGTGTCGGTGTTCGCCGGCGGCTGGGACCTGGAAGCGGCGGAGGCGGTGTGCACCGGGCCCGCCGCCGAACTTCTCGGGGCCCTGGTCGACAAGTCCCTGGTGGTGGCCGCCCCGGGCCCGCAGGACGGCCCCGGCGGGATGCGCTACCGGCTGCTGGAGACCATCCACGAGTACGCCGCCGAGCGCGCGGCCGGGAGCCCGGGCCTGCGCGCCGCCGCCGCCGAGACGCGGCACCGGGCGTGGGTGGGCGCACTGACCGGGCGGGCCGCTCCGCTGCTGCGCTCCGGTGACCAACTGCCGTGGATCGCCCGCCTGGAGACCGAGCTGGACAACATCCGCGCGGCGCTGGAGCGGGCCCTGACGGCCGGCGCCGAGGAGGAGGCCGGGACCCTCGCGCTGACCATGGGCTGGTTCTGGTGGCTGCGCAACTACCGGCACGAGGCCATGGAGTGGCTGGAACGAACTCTCCGACTCGCGCAGAAACCCGGCGCCGCCGACGCCCCCCGGCCGTCCGAGGACGCCCCGCACGGTCTCCTCGCCGTACCGGACGACGAGCCGGCGGGTCATCCGCTGCACGAACTGCGGATGGACCTGCGGATGCTCCACCTGTTCTTCCTGAGCGACGCGGCGCCCATGGACGCCTCCTCGGACGGCTGGCGCCGCCACATGGCACGCATGCGTGCCCACTACGAGTCCGGCGGCCCGCGCGCGGCCCGCATCCCGGGTCTGGTCTGGCCGATCATCGTCGCCTTCTCGGACGACCACGACGACGTCCGGTCCGTCATGAACGCGGCCGTCGCCAACTGCCGCGCGTACGGCGGTGACTGGGAGACGGCCGTGGCCCTGCTGTTCCGCACGCACACGGTCGTCGACGCCGCCGGCGATCTGCTGTGCGTCGACGACGACCTCACCGAACTGCGCGCCCTCAGCCGCCGCTGCGGCGACCGCTGGCTGCGCGCCCAGGCGTGCGGCGCGGCGGGCGAGGCCGCCCTGGCCCGCGGTGCCTACGAGGAGGCCCGGGGGGAGTACGAGGAGGCCCTGCGGCTGGCCTACGAGGTCGGCGCGTACGCGGAGTCGCCGCTCCTCATCGCCCGGCTCGCCGAGATCGCCTACCGCGCGGGCGACCGTGTCGGCGCGCTGGCGGCACTGGACGAGGCGAGCGCCGCCGCCGACCGGTACGCGGTGACGGACTCCCGGGCGTTCGTGTCTCTCCTGCGCGCCCAGATCGCCGCCGACGAGGGAGACGTGCGGCTGGCACGCACCCTGTGCGAGACGGCCCGGGCCGACGCCGCGCGGGGCACGCCACCGCCCCAGTTCGCGGTGACGCTGCACCTGATCGACGCCGTCGTCACGGCGGCCGAGACCGGCCCGGCCTCCGCTCTGGCGAAACTGGCGGGGGTGCTGCGCGAGGCCGTGGAGAAGCGGTGCTCCGGCACGGTCCGGGCCGCGGTGACGGACGCCGCGGCGGCCGTGCTGGCCGACCTCGGCGACTGCCACCGGGCCGCCCGGCTGCTCGGCGCCGGTGACCGGTGGCGGGCCTGCCGCGCCCGCCCCGTGCCCGAACGGGCCCGGTCGGTGCGCGCGGCGGCGGTCGCCACCGCCGCTCTCGGTCCCGGCCGGTACGCCGCGGAGCACGCCTCGGGCGCCGCCCTCACCCCGGAGGACGTCCTGCGCGAGCTGGACGAGGCGCGCGGCGCACCTGCCGCTACGCGCCGCTAGCGGCAGGTGAACGCCGACTCCGCCCAGTCCGCGAGCGTCACGTCGTCGAGCACGCCGCGCGGCTCCACCACGAGGCGCACCGTGCTCCGGCCGGTGAGGTCCACGTGGACCGGCACGGCCGGGTCGCCGCCCTCGACCAGGCCGGACCGCCACAGCCTGACCCCGTCGGCGTAGACGGAGAAGTACACCCGGCCGAGCTTCAGCGCCAGGTCGTCGACCCCCGCCTTCGCGTCGTAGGAGGTGCAGGACCGGTTGAGGTCGACGGTGACGGAGGACCGGCCGTGCACGGTGACGCCGTGGGCGTACCGCCGGCCGTCGACGGACAGCCCGGACCGCTTCCAGACCCAGCTGCTCGCGCCGGTCCGCATCTCGGGCCCGGTGCCGTCACCGGCGACGTCGTACGACAGGTCGCTCCACCGGTAGACGGTCGGGGCCGGGAGCGGCGGGGGCGGTGTCGGCGAGGGGGGTGCCGAAGTGGGTGGTGGCGGAGTGGGTTCGGGGGCCGGGGTGCCGGGCGGTGCGGGCTTCGGGGCCTCGGGGGGAGGGGTGGGCGCCGGGGTGCGGGAGGCCGAGGGGGACGGGCTCGGACCGGTCCGTGGGGCCGGGGCGGGCGCGGGCGTACCGGCACCGACGGGCAGCAGCGCGGGCGGCTTGGGTCCGGGGCCCGGCTTCCGGGGCGGCGGCGTGGGCTCGCCGGGGCGGACGACCGACGAGGGCGGAGCGGCCGACGGCGCCGACCGGGCCTCCTCCGTCGGCTTCTCGCTGCCGGCCAGCGCGAGCACCACGGCGACGGCGACGCCCACGGCCACCACTCCGGCCGCGACACCGGCCTTCAGCGGTGCGCCGAGCCCCTCGGACGCCGCACCACCGGCGCCTCCGGAGGCCCCGCCCGGCGAGCCGCCCGCCGCCGCGGCGGCCCCCGCCGCACCGGCCGCTCCCGTGCCCCCGGCGATGAGTCCGGCCGCCTTCGCGTACCCGGCGGCACCGAACCAGCCGATGACGGCGACCGGCACGACGGCCGGGATGCCCCCGGCCACCTCGGCGATCTGGCTCGCGGCCAGCCGGCACTTCGCGCACTCGCCCAGGTGCTTGCGCAGTCCCCGCTCGGCCCGGGTGCGCAGCCTGCCGCGGGCGTAGGTGCCGAGCTGGTCGGCCCAGCGGGCGCACTCCTCGTCGGCGGTGAGCGTGGCACTGACGTGGGCCTGGAGGTAGGCCTGCTTCAGTCCCTCCCGGGCCCGGCTGGCGAGCACGCGGGTGCCGTTGGCGTCCAGTCCGAAGAGCGTGGCGACCTCGCTCGGGGACTCGTCCTCCACCTCGGTGTGCCACAGCACGGCCTGCCACCGCTCCGGCAGCGACTTGAAGGCCCGCATCGCCATCGACTGCTCGGCCTCGTGCATCGCCCGTACATCCGCGCCGAGTTCGAGTGTGTCGTCGTCGGAGACGTCGGAGCCGCGGGCCGACTGGGCGGCGAACACCGCGAAGTCGTCCACGAGTTGCTCCCGGCGGGCGGACCGCGTCCAGGAGGCGGCGACGCGCCGGACGGAGGTGAGCAGATAGGCCCGGACGGCGTGGGCCGGTCCCGCCCCGCCGCGCACCGCCTGGAGCATCCGGGCGAAGACCTCGGCGGTCAGGTCGTCGGCGGTGTGGGCGTCGCGGCAGCAGGTGCGCGCGTACCGGCGCACGGCCTGCGCATGGCGCCGGTACAGCTCCTCGTACGCCGTGTCGTCGCCCGCGCGCATCCGGTCGATCAGATCGGCGTCGGACGGGGGCAGTTCACGCGGGGGCGGCGGCACACCGTCCTCACGTCCTTCGCGCTGGGCCGGGACCGCGCCGTCGGAGGGAGCGCGGGGCGGCACACCCGCGCGTCCGCCCTGGCTCGGCACCTGAGGCGGTACGTCGCCGCCGGCCGTGACGTCGCCGCCGCTCCCGCTCGACTCGTCCCGCCCGTCACCGCTCATCGCGGAACGCCCCCGCCCGCCGCCGAACCCGTCCAGACCACCGGGTCAGAGTGCCACAGCGGTCTCCCGCGTGAACCCCAGTGTCAGGGCCATCACCCGTCCGTGGGAATCGGCCGCACGCCAGTACTGAACGGCGCCCGCCGGGGGAAGGATCGCGCTTTCGGGCCGCCACCGCACTGCCGTCGAGCCGCCACCGGAACACTTCGGGCCGACTTCGGGCCGGTACTGGACTGCCTCGGGCCGCGGACCGCGGACCGACGACGCACACGCCGGCCGCGGCGTCGCGCCGGAGGGCCGGTCGCTGTCCCCGGCGGCGAAAGGATGACCGCCCCGCCAGCATCCCCACCACGCGCAGGGGCCCGGAGCACCAGCCCCGGGCCCCCTCACGTCATGGACCTCAAGGGCCTCGATGCGTCCCGAGGCCCCCGCGAAGAGCCCGGCTCACGCCGGTCGCGAGCGCAGGCCCTCCAGCAGGATGTCGAGCAGCCGGCCCGAGGCCGCCGCCTGCTGGGCCGCGTCCGGCAGCGAGGGCGCGGCCGTGGCGATCACCAGCAGGACGTCCGACACGGACACGTCCGCCCGCAGCTCACCCGCCGCACGGGCCCGCTCCACGAGCCGGCCCACGACCTCGAGCAGCGCCGCCGCCCCGGCGTCGTCCTCCGCCCCGGCCGCCGGCACCGCGGCCACGGCCGCCGGCTCGTCGGGAACCAGCCGCAGCTCCGCAGGACCCGGCTGCGTGCGCTGATGCGGCACACGGGCCCCTGTGGCGCCGTCCTCCACGGAGACCCGCAGCACCTGCGGCGGCAGCAGCCGCCCGGCGCCGGAGGCCACCGACGTCCGCAGGAAGCGCGACAGCGCCGACCACGGCTCGTCCTCCTGCCCGAGCGCCGCACGCGCCTGGTCGGTCAGCCGGGAGATCTCCTCCTCGGCTATCCGGCGCACCAGGACGTCCTTGCTCGGGAACCGCCGGTAGACCGTGCCCACGCCGACCCGCGCGCGCCGCGCCACGTCCTCCATGGGCGCGCCGTAACCCAGCTCGCCGAAGACCTCGCGCGCCGCACGCAGCACGTGCTCCAGATTGCGCTGCGCGTCCACCCGCAGCGGTGTGGTCCGCGCCCCGTCCGCGCGGGCGCCGCCCGGCGCCGGGCTCATCGTCGCGCCGCCCGCGAGAGCGGACACGGACGACCATCGAGAATCCTGAACATGCATATGCATTCCCCCGGTAATGACGTCTCCCCCCGGAGACACTCCCCGCCATACAGTCGCGGGACGGGGGAACAAGCCCGGGTCCACGGGTCCGCCCGTCGCGGACCCGGTGAGCACATCCCCCTACACCCCGTCGACACGAACATAGTTGAGAGGGAGTCAATTCAGAAGGGGCAGGTTCCGCACGGAGCGCCCACCGATCGGAGTACGGGCCGCATACGTCCGGAATGTGCCCCCGCGCGCCCCCCGCACCACCCGTCCTGACCTGCGACGACCTCCGGCATCCCGCCCTTTCGGCCAACTCCGCGCCGGCTCCCGCCCCGGTCACACAATTCGTCGAGGCTGTGGACAAACGCAAGCGGCGGGTGCGTCATGGGATGGTGAAGGAACGTGCGCGCATTCTCGTTGTCGGTGGCGGCTACGTCGGGATGTACACGGCCCTGCGCCTGCAACGCAGACTCGGCCGGGAGCTGGACCGCGGCGAGGTGGAGATCACCGTCGTCACCCCCGACCCGTACATGACCTATCAGCCGTTCCTCCCCGAGGCCGCCGCCGGGGCCATCTCCCCCCGGCACGTCGTCGTACCGCTGCGCCGGGTCCTCGGCCGGTGCCGCGTCATCATCGGCGAGGCCACCGCCGTCGACCACGGCAAGCGCACCGCCACCATCACCACCCTCGCCACCGAGGAGGAGGGCACGGGCGGGCGGCACCTCCCCTACGACCACCTCGTCCTCGCCCCGGGGTCCGTCTCGCGCACCCTGCCAATCCCCGGCCTCGCCGACCACGGCATCGGCTTCAAGACCGTCGAGGAAGCCATCGGGCTGCGCAACCACGTCGTCGAGCAGATGGACATCGCCTCCTCCACCCGCGACCCCGCGATCCGCGACGCGGCCCTCACGTTCGTCTTCGTCGGCGGCGGCTACGCCGGTGTGGAGGCGCTGGGGGAACTGGAGGACATGGCGCGCTACGCCGCACGCCACTACCACAACGTCCGGCCCGAGGACATGAAGTGGATCCTCGTCGAGGCCTCGGACCGCATCCTGCCCGAGGTCGGCGAGGAGATGGGCCGCTACACCGTCACCGAGCTGCGCCGGCGCAACATCGACGTGCGCCTGGAGACCCGGCTGGAGTCGTGCGCCGACCGGGTCGCCGTCCTCAGCGACGGCGCCCGCTTCCCCACCCGTACGGTCGTCTGGACGGCCGGCGTGAAACCGCACCCGGTGCTCGCCGCCACCGACCTGCCCCGCAACGAGCGCGGCCGCCTCAGGTGCACCCCGCACCTGTCGGTCGAGGGCACCACGCACGCGTGGGCCGCGGGAGACGCCGCCGCCGTCCCCGACGTCACCGCGAAGGAGCCCGGCCGCGAGTGCGCGCCCAACGCGCAGCACGCCGTCCGCCAGGCCGCCGTCCTCGCCGACAACATCGTGCACACCCTGCGCGGCGAACCCCTGACGACCTACGAGCACACCTACGCCGGATCCGTCGCCTCCCTCGGTCTGCACAAGGGCGTCGCGCACGTCTACGGGCGCAAGGTCAAGGGCTACCCGGCGTGGTTCATGCACCGCGCCTACCACCTCAGCCGGGTGCCCACCTTCAACCGCAAGGCGCGCGTGCTCGCCGAATGGACCCTCGCCGGGCTGTTCAAACGGGAGATCGTCTCCCTGGGTTCCCTCGAACACCCGAGGGCCGAGTTCGAACTCGCGGCCGGTGGAAAGCCTTCCCACGACCCCCCGCACAACCCGAAGGGGTCGTCCTGACCGGACCCAGGAACTCCAGCGGCCGGCCCGGCGTCTGACGGATGTCGGTCCGGTCCGCGCCCTGCCAGACTGGTCCACCACCGCGGGCGTGCCACCCCACGTCCCGGTGCGGGCCCCCGGGCCCCGGCCGGTTCCGGTGCCGGCCGCCGACCACTACACGAGGCAAGGATTCGTGAACTTCACGCGCTGGAGCGCCCGGCTCCCCGGAACGCAGCGCCGCGCCGCAGCGCGGACCGAGCAGACGGCCTCCCCGGACCGGCGGGGGGACGGCTCCGTCCCCGCCGCCCGCGCCGAACAACTGACCGACGAGGCACCGCCCGTCCCCGCCGTGGACGAACTGCGCGTGCGCGAGGTCCTCGACCGCGTCCCCTCCCTCGTCGCCCTGGTCCACGGCCCCGACCACCGCATCGCCTACGTCAACGACGCCTACACGACCGCCTTCGGCGTGCGCCCCCTGGGTGAACGCGCCCGCGAGGCCCTCCCGGAGCTGGACGGGCTCGGCCTCTTCCCCCTGCTGGACCAGGTCCAGCGCAGCGGCAAGTCCCGCACCGTCAAGTCCCGCAAGGCTCCCGACGGCCGCTGCTACACCTTCACCTGCACCCCCGTCGCCCGGGGCGACGGCAAAGGCGGCGACGGCCGCGGGGTCCTCGTCTTCGCCACGGACGTCACCGACCACGCCGAAGCGGCCGAACGCCTGCGCGCCAGCGAGCGCCGCCAGCGCGAGACGGCCGTCACCCTCCAGCGCTCCCTGCTCCCCCAGGAGCTGGAACAGCCCGACGACCTGCGCATCGCCGCCACCTACCACCCCGGCGGCACCGAGGCGGCGGTCGGCGGCGACTGGTACGACGTGATCACCCTCGGCGGCGGCCGCACGGCCCTGGTCATCGGCGACGTCATGGGGCGCGGCGTCCGAGCGGCGGCGGTCATGGGCCAGCTCCGCACGGCCGTGCGCGCCTACGCCCGCCTCGACCTGCCCCCGCACGAAATCCTCCAGCTCCTGGACGGCCTCGCGGCGGAGATCGACGCCCACCAGATCGCCACGTGCGCGTACGCCATCCACGACCCGAACGAGGGCAAGCTCGTCTACTCCTCGGCGGGGCACCTCCCGATCCTCGTCCGCGACGAGAACGGCACGGTCCTGCGCGCCGACGAACCCACCGGCCCGCCGCTCGGCACCGGCGGCTGGATGCACACCTCGGGCTCGATCCCGCTCGGCCCCGGCTCCACGGCCGTCCTCTACACGGACGGCCTGGTGGAGCGCCGCGACGCCGACCTCGACGAGGGCATCGCCGCCCTGGAACGCGCCCTGTCCGGCGCGACCGGCACGCCCCAGGTGGTCTGCGACCGCCTGATCCGCTCGGCCGGCGTCACCCCCGACCACGACGACGACGTGGCCGTCCTGGTCCTGCAGCACCCCGCCCGCACGGGCCCGGACGGCGAGCTGTTCCGCAACGCCGCCCTGGAACTGCTGGGTGGTGTCGAAGCGGCCCCCCGCGCACGTGCCTTCGCCTCCGGCGTCCTGACCAGCTGGCGCTTCCCCGTGGACCTGCACGACCTGGGCGTGCTGGCGGCCAGCGAACTGGTCGCCAACTCCCTGCAGCACGGCACCCCGCCGATGCGGCTGCGGCTGCGCCGCACCGACCGCCGCCTGATCATCGAGGTCACCGACGGCGACGACCACCTCCCCAGACGCCGCCGCGCGGAACCGGGCGACGAGTCGGGCCGCGGCATCGCCATCGTCGCCACGATCGCCTCGAACTGGGGCTGCCGCCGCACCCCGGGCGGCGGCAAGGCGGTGTGGTGCGAGTTCGTCCTGCCCCGCGCCGCGCTCCCCTGACGCTGACGGTCCGGAAGGCGGATCCAGAAGGACGGGACGGATCAGACGTCCGCCGAAACGGGCGCCCCGCCCCGTGCCACGACCCGGCTCTTCGCGCGCCACGGCTGGTCCTGCGCGTCCGTCAGCTGCCGCCCCAATCGCACGGCGAGGAAGGTGATCCCGAGCGAGAACACCAGGAACGCCACGATGTAGGGCGCGTGCAGCGACGCCCCGAGCGGCCCGCCCACGGCCGGCCCGACGGCCAGCGCCAGCTGCTTGACCAGGGCGAACGCCGAGTTGTACTGACCGGCCATGCCCTCCGGCGCGAGGTCGGCCACCAGCGGCGCCACGGTCGGCGAGAGCATCGCCTCCCCCAGCCCGAAGAGCGCGTACGTCGACACGAACGCGGCCGTCGCCATCTCCTGGCTCCCGTTCCCGAGCCCCGCGTACCCCGCGACGGCCCAGGCCACGGCCCAGATCAGCCCCACGGCGGCGATCACCCGCGACCGCCGGCGCCGCTCCACGAACCGCAGCACGGCGAACTGCGCCACGACGATCACCAGCGTGTTGGCCGCCAGGGCGGTTCCCAGGGCCGACGTCGAGATACCGGCGGCCTCGACCCCGTACGCGCTCAGCCCCGACTCGAACTGCCCGTAGCAGGCGAAGAACAGCACGAAGCCCAGCACGCACAGCTGCACCATGGCGCGGTTGCCCAGCAGCTGCCGCCAGCTGCCCCGGCCCGAGTGCACGGGCGCGTCCATCCGCGGCGCGTGCGGCATCCGCACGGTCGCCATCACCACGACCAGCAGCAGGAACATGGCCGCCTCGATCGCGAAGAGCAGCGTGAAGGACGCGGCGCTGGTGGTGTCGACCAGATGACCGCCGATGAGCCCGCCGACGCCGAGCCCGAGGTTCTGCAGGAAGAACTGCATGGCGAACGCCCGGGAGCGCGTGTCGGCGCTGGAACAGTCCACGATCATGGTCGCCAGCGCCGGCTGCATCACGGCCTGGCCCGCGCCCAGCAGGGACGCCGAGACCAGCACGGCCACCGCGCTGCTCGAGATCCCCAGGCTCAGCGCCCCCAGAGCGGCGGTGACGAGGGCGGTGAGCAGCACCGGCAGGGGACCACGCCGGACGATGGCCCGCCCGGCGAACGGCAGCACGATCAGCGCGGCCACGGCGAAGACGGCGAGTACCAGACCCGCCGTCATGGCCCCCAGCCCCCGCACCTGCGCCACATAGACGTACAGGTACGGGACCGTGAAGCCGAGCCCGAAAGCGCTGAGTGCGTTGCCCACGTGGATCCGGCGCATCGCAGCGCCCATCGCCCTGGTCACGTTCACCTCTCTCACAAGTTAGGAGTGAAGACTTCGAAGCTAAAGTTCGAGGCTAAAGAGTACATACTCAAGGACTTCAAGGCAAAGGAGGGGCGTGCCATACTGCGGCCCATGGGCGACACCCCCGGCCCCAGCGAGCCGACCCTCGAAGAGCAGATCGCCGCGTACCAGCGCGAGTTCCAGGACCTCGACCCCCAGGTGGAGCAGATCGTCTCCGCCCTGTCCCGCCTGAACCGCCGCATGAACGTCGCCTACGGCCGCCAGACCGCGGCCCTCGGCATCAGCAACGCCGAGTGGGAGGTACTCAAGGCCCTCGTCCTGTCCGGCGCCCCCTACCGCCTGGGCCCCAGCGACCTCGCCAAGCGCCTCGGTCTCACGCCGGCCGCGATGACCCACCGGATCGACCGCATGGTCGCCGAAGCATTGGTGACCCGGGAACGGGACGAGACCAACCGCGTCCGCGTCATCGTGGAGCTGACACCGGAGGGGCGAGAGAAGTGGCTGGAGGCGATGCGCCTGGCGTCGGTCTTCGAGGAGGACCTGCTCCAGGACCTGTCCCCGCAGGAGCGGACGGCACTGGGCGAGGTGCTCACCCGCCTGCTGCGCCGGGTCGAGCACGCCCAGCCAGACGCCGGCGGACGCCTCACTGACCTGGACTGACGGGCCGCAGAAAAGATCTTGACAGAGGGTGCTTGACAGCCCCTGGTCGGGTCCGTAAGGTTCTTCGGGTTGCCACGGAGCCGTAACGGTTCTTCGGCAGCGCTTCCGCCGCAGCAGCGGCAACCAACCACCAGCAAGATCGATCCCAGCCGGGTTGTATTCGGTGTGCCCGAATTCAATTCGAATGGGACTCGACGCCTTGATCGAATCCACAGCGGCTTCGATTTTGGGATCGCCGAGGGACCGCGCTAAGGTTGGAGACGTCGGAACGGCCCAACAGCCGTGACGACAGCCCACTCTGACTGGGAATCAGGCCCGAAAGGATCTGATAGAGTCGG